>DATFZQ010000161.1:0-102826 GCA_035314345.1 Candidatus Acidiferrum sp. | reverse complement strand
CACCCGATTCCAATCCACGACTGCAATAGTCCGCGGAACTCCGTCAAAACTAATCCACGACCCCGCTAAACCATTTGAAATCTCTATCGCCCATTCAAACTTTCTCGAAAAACAGGGTTTCGCGACAGAAACTAGTCTAGTTCAATGACTTCTTTTCTTTCTCTACGTCTTTATACAGCTTGTCGATCTTTTTCTGGATCTTGTCCTTGTCTTCCGCCTTGGGATACAAATCCAGATAGCGCTTATAGGACTGGATCGCCTTTTTCTTCATCCCTTTTTTCTCTTGCGCTTCGCCCAGGTACCGGTAGGGAAGTGCGTACCCGGGCTTGGCCAATGCGGCGTCTTCGAAACGGTCTATGGCCGCGTCGAGGTCACCTTTGTGCATGTAGTACTCGCCTACCTGCATATCTTTTTCAGCGCGCAATGGGTCCCAAGTAGGCTGATTCGGAGCATTTTGGGCGGCGGTATCCGTATTCGGCTTCGCGGGATTCGGCTTGTCTGTCGGAGCTGGGGGGGTGTCCGGCGGATTTGGAGGCGGGTCCTGCGCCCCATTGCGTGCAGGTGCGCCAAGCATCAGGAAAACAAGAGCCGTTGCGTAGAGAACGTTGCGCGAGACTTTTTTCATGTAGTTCGTAGGATGCAGCCACTCGCCCGGCATGTTGCTAATACTCCTCTTCCATCGATGATGGCAACGGTCCCCACTGACCAGCCTCTCTTCACAATTCTAGTATGATGGAAGTTGGCGCTTAAGCATAAATTCTACGCCGCACTCCCATGGAACCCCGAGAAATAGCCGCGCTGCTTCCCGAAAGCCCCGGCGTCTACCTGTTCAAGGACGCTGCCGGCAACGTCCTTTACGTCGGCAAAGCCGCTTCCCTCCGCAGCCGCGTGCGCTCCTATTTTCTCGAATCGAGCTGGGTGAACGCAAAAACCGGTTCACTTGCCCGCGAAATCGCCGACCTCGAAACCATCCTCGTCGGCAACGAGCGAGAGGCACTCGCTCTCGAACACAATCTCATCAAACAATTTCGTCCCAAGTTCAACGTCATGCTTCGGGACGACAAAACCTACCCGTACATTAAATTCACGGCCGCGGACAAATACCCCCGTGTCTATTTCACGCGCCGCATCAAGAAAGACGGATCACTCTATTTTGGTCCCTATTTCCCGGCAGGCCTGGCGCGCCGCATCCTCCATTTCGTTCACAAACGCTTTCTGGTTCCGAGCTGTACGGTCGATCTCAGGCGCAGTCATCCGCGGCCGTGTTTGCAGTACTACATCAAGCGCTGCCTCGGTCCTTGCGTCGCTGGCCTCACCACTGACGAGCGCTACGCTGAAGCTGCCCGCGACGTCCGCCTATTCCTCGAGGGCCGCCGCCACGATCTCATCAAAAGCCTCGAAGCGCGCATGATGGCGGCTGCCGAAAGAGAGCAATTCGAGCAAGCCGCCGCTTATCGCGATCTCCTCCGCACGCTTGAAGATATCGAAGAGCGACAGCGCATTGCCGCCGCTCAGGGCGATGATACCGATGTACTGGCCTACTACGCAGAACCGCCTCTCGTCGCAGCCAACCTGTTTCACTTGCGTGGCGGCCGCGTAGTCGACCGCCGCGAATTTTATTGGGAAGACCTCGAAGAGTTCGACCCTCAGGAGTTCGTGCCATCTCTTCTCAAACAGCTTTATTTGGAAGCGGACTATTTGCCGAAAGCCGTCCACGTCCCCATCGATTTCGAAGATCGCGAAGTGCTAGAAGAAACGCTCGCGGAGCGCGCCGGTCACAGAGTGGAAATTTTCACGCCCCAGCGGGGCAACAAGCGCTCGTTTCTGGACCTTGTCGAAAGCAACGCCAAGCACTCGTTCGAACAGCGCTTCCGCGTCCTGAAACCCAGTTCAAAAGCCATCGGCGAAGCGCTGCAAAACGCCTTGGATCTTCCCGAAGAACCGCACCGCATCGAAAGCTTCGATATTTCGCACATCCAGGGAACGGATACGGTCGCTTCGATGGTCGTCTGGGAAAACGGCCGCATGAAAAAATCCGACTACCGAAAATTCATCATATGCGGCGACGAAGGGCGCGGAGACGAAGGCCGCGGCGCCGATTCGAACAACTCCTCGCCCATCTCCGTACTGCCCGGCGCCGCATTGCCAATATGGAAGAACGACGACTTCGCCAGCCTGCGCGAAGCGGTGACCCGCCGCTATCGCCGCCTACAGGAAGAGAAAAAACCTCTCCCGAGTCTCATTCTCATTGACGGCGGCATCGGCCAACTCCACGCCGCAGCCCAAGCGCTCGATTCTCTGCAGATCATCAATCAGCCTCTCGCCAGCATCGCAAAGAAGGAAGAGATTCTCTACGTCTATGGTCAGGAAGACGACCCAATCGTTCTCGAACATCACTCGCCGGTCCTTCATCTCATCCAACAAATTCGCGACGAGACTCACCGTTTCGCTGTCACGTTCCACCGCCAGCGCCGCGCCGCGCGTCAGACCAAATCCGCGCTAGCCGGCATTCCCGGCATCGGCCCGCGCACCACGCAAAAACTCTTGCGGGAATTCGGAAGTGTCACAAATGTGCGCCGCGCCGGCCTGGAAAAAGTGAGTCAGGTGATTCCGCGAAAAACCGCCGAAAAACTATTTGAACAGCTCGGTGCACTGCAATCCAGCGATAGTCGCACCGGTAACCGGATTGAGTAGCGCATACCGGTTAGCCCATATTGCACACTGCGTAGTGCTATGTTACGGTTTTTGTGGAGGTTCTCATGGCGGATAATGTAGGTTCCAAGGTCACCTATTTCCTAGTGGGTCTCGGCGTGGGCGCGCTGGTCGGAATTTTGTTTGCGCCTAAGTCCGGCGAAGAGACGCGTGAATTTCTGTCCCAAAAAGCCGATGAGGGCCGCGACTTCGCGCAGCGCAAAGCGAAAGAACTCCGCGAACGCGCGGACGACCTGATCGAGCGAAGCAAGGATGCTGCGACGCGCGGCAAGGATTCGATTTCCGCAGCGGTCGAAGGCGCGCGCGAGGCCTATCGTCGCGAAGCTTCAAAGTCTTGAAGCGGTGGTGTTTCGATGCTTCGAAATCTTGGGGCATCGTGTTGCCAAAGCTAGGTCGTGTTGAAACGGCCAAGAGTCAGAGCGGGGAATTCCGGCACGGCATGATTCCGTCCTCCTGAGGGGACGCGTGGGGCGAGTATGCAAACCTGGCTGATGATTTTCAGCATCGTCGCGGCGATCGCTTTGGTTGTTCAGGGCGCAATGCTCATTGCGTTGTTTTTCGAGATTCGCCAGACCAATAAAAAAGTGAATGGACTCGTCACCGACTTGCACACACGCGTAGGACCGATTCTGACGCGCGCGCAAATACTTCTGGACGATACCCAACCGAAAATTTCCAACATGGTGGCCGACGCGGCACACATCGTTTATCTGACTCGCGGGCAGGCACAGAAAATGGACCGTGTGCTTACCGACGCCACCGACCGTTTGCGCGGGCAATTGAATCACGCCGACCGTATTTTGACTGGAGCTCTCGAAGCTGTCGAAGATGCCGGAACTCAATTCAAGAGCACGGTTTGGCGGCCGATGCAGAAGGCTTCCGCGCTAGTGCAGGGAATTAAAGTGGGGCTCGATTTATTGCGCTCGCGGCGCCACCGCAGGCGGCCTGATGAACCGCTCGAACAAGAGGAAGAGCTCTTTATATAGGAAGTTAACAGTCGACTGTCCAAAGTTGAAAGTAAAAGTCTGCTGAACTTGTGATTTCTTTCTATCCTTCCCGTCGCTTAACGTTTTCCTTTCAGCTCATGTCCGGTATCTGAGTTATTCAAATTTCTCTCAGTGAATCTTTCTTAGCGAATCCAGGCGCCGCCGAGGACTCGGTCGCCGTCGTAGAAGACGGCGCCCTGGCCCGGGGTAATGGCTCGCTGCGGAGCATCAAATACAATCCGTGCGGTGGTCGAGTCGACGGGGTGTACGGTTGCCGCGGTGGGCTCGTGCTTGTGCCGGATTTTGACGGTGGCGCGAAGGGGGCCTGAGGGTTGTTCGATCGAAACCCAATTCACAGCGGTTACTTCAAACGACGTTGTGCGCAGGGAATCGTTATCCCCAACTACGACGCGATTGTTCTCCGGATCGATGGAGAGCACGTAGAGCGCCTTGCCCGCGGCAAAGCCAAGACCTTTGCGCTGGCCAATCGTAAAATTGTGGACGCCGTTGTGATGGCCGACGACGGTTCCATCTTCGGTGACAATTTCGCCCTCGGCTTGCGACAAAGAGATTCCCCCGTCTTTTGAATAGGCCTGGATGAACTGGACGTAGTTGCCAGTGGGAACGAAGCAGAGTTCCATACTCTCCGGCTTTTCGGCAACAGGAAGATTGGTGCGGCGCGCGAGTGCGCGAACTTCTTCCTTGGTCAACTCTCCGAGCGGAAACTCGCTACTGGAAAGCTGGTCTTGCGAAAGTCCCCAGAGAAAATACGATTGGTCTTTGCTTTCATCGCGCGCGCGCAAAAGTTCACAGCGTCCTGTTTGCTCATTCTTGCGGATGCGCGCGTAGTGGCCTGTGGCCAAACGCTCCGCGCCGATCTGGCGCGCCATACGCAGGAGCGGCTCAAATTTCACGTCGGTGTTGCAGTTGGTGCAGGCGATCGGCGTGCGGCCGGCGAGATATTGATCAACGAACGGGCGCACGACGCGCTGCTCAAACTGCTCCTCGAAGTTCACCACATAATGCGGAAAATTCAGGTGCTGTGCAACGCGCTTGGCGTCGTAAACATCGTCGAGCGAACAGCAGCGATGTTGCTTGGGGCCGTCGCGTTGCAGTTCGGGGAGGCGGCGCTGGTTCCACAGCTGCATGGTGAGGCCGACGACTGGGCGGCCCTGTTCCAGGAGAACGGCGGCGACAGTGGAGGAATCGACACCGCCAGACATAGCGATAACGACCAAGCCGCGCTGTGTTTCTTCGCGGGTTGGTAACGTATCGAATTCGGTTGCGGCGTTCATTGTGACGATCTTAGTTTAGCGGATTCCCGCTCTAGAAGAAAAAGATTGGAAATTACACAGAGGGCGGAGTACGCAAAGATCACAGAGAAGAGGCGCTGGGTTAGACATGAGAGGCGGCCTCTTTGCGATACGTCGGCGAGAGTGCGCGGAGCTGGGCAACGGCGGCAGGGATGACTTCCAGCGCAAAGGCAATTTCGGATTCGGTGGTGTGGCGGCCGAGGCTGAAGCGAAGGCTGGACTTGGCTTCTTCTTGGGAGAGGCCGATGGCGGTCATGACGTGAGAGGGCTCGACGGCCCCGGACGAGCAGGCCGCGCCGATAGAGCAGGCTAGTCCTTTCAGGTCCAACGCGATGACCAGGGCTTCGCCTTCGATGCCTGCGAACATGACGTTGGTGGTGTTGGGAGTGCGTGGAGCGCTGCCTCCGTTTACATGGACTTGCTGGACTCGCTCGGCCAGGCCGCACTCAAGTTTGTCGCGAAGTGTTGAGACTTGCTGCGCATCGCTCGCAAGGGAGTTGCGCGCGAGCTCCGCAGCTTTGCCGAGGCCAACGATTCCGGCAACGTTTTCCGTTCCCGGGCGGAAGCCCCGCTGATGATGGCCGCCGTAGAGAAGTTGGCGTAAGCGAGTTCCGCTGCGGACGTAAAGAGCGCCGACGCCTTTAGGGGCGTAGAGCTTGTGACCAGAGAGAGAGAGCAGATCGACGTTTAGCGCGTTCACGTCGATGGGAATTTTGCCGGCAGACTGCACTGCGTCGGTGTGGAAATAGATTTTGTGTTTTCTGGCGATGCAGCCGATTTCTTCGAGGGGCTGGACGGTGCCAAGTTCGTTGTTGGCATGCATCATGGTGATGAGAATGGTTTCGGGGCGGATGGCCTGGCGGACGGATTCGGGATCGACGAGTCCCTCGCGATCGACGGGTAGATAGGTGACGCTTACGCCTTGCTTCTCAAGGGCTTGGCAGGTGTTTAGGACTGCCTCGTGCTCGATGGTGGTGGTGATGATGTGTGGGGCTGTTGCTTTTGCTGAGGAAGAGTGCACAGCTAGGATTGGTTGTGTCACATGGGAGTTGAGGACGCCGAAGATGGCGTTGTTGTCGGATTCGGTGCCGCCGCTGGTGAAGACGACTTCCTGGGGGCGAGCGCCAATGAGAGCGGCGACTTGTTCGCGGGCGGTTTCGACGGCGGAGCGGGCACGCTGGCCAGGGGTGTGGATAGAGGAGGCATTCGCAAAATCCGCGGAAAAATAGGGGAGCATGGCGTCGAGGACTTGGGGCTCGACGGGCGTCGTGGCGTTGTAATCGAGATAGACGCTGTTCATGGGGCTGTTCTCAGCATACTACGAGAGCTCCGAAGCACAACGGCGAAGGGATTGGAGACGGCCCCCCTCCCGGTTTTTTCGCAAATGCGGATTCTATTCTAAAGGACTTTAAGTCCCTTGTTTTGGAACTGCGGATTCTAAAAGAGATGCTTGACCATTTCTTGGAACTGCGGATTCTAAAGGAGTTAGTGTGTAAATCAGCCAGGGATTCGCGGCAGGCAATTGGTCGCAGAATTCGGTTGGCGGACAGGAACTGACCGGCTCGGCTTTGCAGCATTGGCGCAAAGTGCCGAAGGAACAAGCGACCGGCCCTAGCCCTGGGGCTTCATTCGCAATAAAAAGGTGGGCGCTGATGTGCGCGGAGGGAACAGTGCGGCGTTCCGGTTGCTCAGGGTAAACCCTTCGTAGCACAGGGTAGAGGCGAAACATGGAGAATGGTAGCAGGAAAAACGATGCGTTGTCTACTACGTATTTAAGTCATAGAGTCGGTATTCGAATCAAGACAGAAAGTTCGAATGAGATTGCGGAAGTGGCGAGCGCAGAAGGAGTTGGCGGGAGTTAACTGGTTTGATACGGATGTGGAGAAGTGTGGAAAACGCGAAAAGCCAGCGTCAAAGCCCGGGAATGGGCCAGATAGTGCTCAGTTTCCGATAAGCCGGAGAGCTGGACTTCAGAGCACGGGGCACGAACGGGCGATGGGTTAAAGAATTACTATGCTCTTACTGACTGCTCCTGCGGCTTTGTTGATTGGCACGCGGGCGTGGATCGTTGTTCCTCGGGAGGGTTGTGAATCGATCGAAAACGCTCCCTTTACCAGTCTTAGCCGCTGCTCCATTCTGATCAGACCAAGCCCTCGACCCTTTGTTGCCGCATCGAGGTTAAAGCCAGCGCCAGAGTCGCTAACAGTAAGATGAATCTCATCCGACGCACCCCACAATTGAACGTCAAACTTCTGGGCTCCGCTATGCTTCACCCCGTTGTGCAACGATTCCTGTAGAACCCGGAAGAGGCAAACAGAAACGTCCGGCAGCAAGAGACTGGGGGGACTGTGGTCCGTGAAGCTAATTTCCACCCCCTTTCGCTCTCCGAATTCCTGGCAGAAGCTTCGCATTACTGCAGCGATACCGAGATACTCCAATCTGGGAGAATACAATTCGTGCGCCGAAGCCTTGACATCGGTCAGTATCTCCACGGACTGTTTCCATACCGCGCTCATGCGGTTGAGAAGCTCAACTCTCTGATTGGGCAGGTCGCTCTTGAGCTGTTCGATGCCAATTGCCAATAGAGCAAGACGCTGACCGATGTCTTCGTGAAGGTCTCTGGCAATCCGGCTACGTTCCCGTTCTTCTGCCTCAATCACTGTGCGGCTCATGGAGGAAAGAGCTTCTTCCGCACGCTTGCGCTCAGTGATGTCCTGCAAAATACAAGCAACGCGGTCTACGCCGCCGGGGCCTTCGATGGGAAAGTTCGAAATGAATAAGTACCGTTCGCCAAGCAAAGGATACGTGTATCGCATCTCGTATCTGACGACCTTACCTCGGAAACACTCATCCAATTTTTCTTTGACGACTGTCTCAAAGACCCCCTTGTTCAATACTTCCGGGACTAAACGCCCCACGACTTGTTCCCTCGTCATGCTCCGATAGTTCAGAAACATACGATTTGCGATCAGGTAGCGGTATTCTCGGTTCACAACCGCAATCATCTCCTCCGAACCTTCCACGGCCCTCTCGTATTCTCGCAGCTTCTCCTCTGCCAACTTGCGTTCCGTGATATCCAGCGACACGCCGAGCATTCGCTCGGGATTGCCCTTCGCGGCATAGTAGAATTCGCCCCGCGCTACGAGCCATCGAACTGTCCCGTCGGGCCGCACGATGCGAAACTCTGCCGCATACAGCTTCCGGTTCTGCCTTGCGTCTGCGAGCGCTTCTGAGACTTGCTGTCGGTCGTCCTCATGTACGTAACGAAGGAATTCCTCCACACTTGCGACATGTGTGTCGGACGGGATTCCGAAAATTGTCTGTAGGTCCCCGAACCAAAGATCTCGCCCGCTCTTGACATCCGATTCCCACGTCACCGAGGTGCCAGCTTGCATCGCCAAACGGAGCCGATCATTGGCTACACCGAGGTGTAACACCAGCTCGCGTTTGGCGAGATGCTCCTTTATATAGGCGGCACTAGCCAGACACACAATCGCGCCGATTGCGACCAGCAAGCGGAGCGTCCTCATACCAGAGTTTTCATTCCGGTGGAACATCTCCCACACGATGGGGATGGCGATCACCACCACCACGAACATCGCCCACGACGACGCCTTTGTGACTTGGCCGCTATCTGCTCGGGTTATTCGAACTTTAGCTTCGGGTATTTGCCGTGCGCGAAGCGGTATCCACACAAACCAGCAAACAGATGCGGTAAGGCCCAAACCATATAGCTTTCCATTAACGTACCCTCCTGAGTCGATGGCAAGGTTGGCGACTGTGGAACTTAAGGCGTAAAGTGCGGACGCGCCCGAGATATGAAGATAGATTGACTTCCAAGGGGCTGGGACTCGAAGGGCCAAACTACCCACACCTAATACCAGCGCCAAATTTTCTAGCAGGTAAAGGATGTCAAAGCGAAGCGCGTAGTTCGGGTGGGCGCCATTCGAGAACAAGTACTGATATGGAAAAACAGTGTAGCCGTAAAGAAAGCTCCAAAAAGACAGTAAAAGAAGAGAGTTGAAAATCGCCCGGTATAGCTTGCGGTCGGATGCATCCCGGTGTGGAAAGGTAGCCACAGCCGCCATGAGCGGTACGATATGCAGAAACAACAACGGATCAGCGATCGAATTGTCGGGCACCTCAATGTGCAGACCAAGTTCATAGTACAGAAAGAGCCACTGGTCGAAAGCCCAGAGGCCGTAAGCGATTGCGAGCAACAACCAGAATGGGCGAGCCCCGAGCCTGTTCTCGATTCCGTTGCGGATGGCGAAACAGGTCGCCAAAAACAGGAGAAGGAAATAGCTGATCCCGCTGTAGTCGACTAGAAAAGAACCAGGCTTCACGGCAAGTGAAAGCACGGCCTTGATGACCACAATTCCGATTAGCGCCGTCAGCCAAGAAGAAAATCTTAGCCAGGTACCAAGGTTGGTCGGGAATTCTTTCCTCATAATTCCAGAAGACCGTTCAACATGGAGACCACCAATCAATTGCGGAAAGAAATTCCACTCTTTCGTCGATTTTCGAGGAACCTAGACAGAAGCGTAACCTACCGCAAACACGAGCATGTCACAAGCGTTATACGCACCTATCCTCGCTCATAGCAACTTGATATAGAATCCGAGTCGCACACGGCGAGGTCGATAGGTTCCTTACGAGCCGCGCACTCTTTATAAGCAGCACCATCATAGACACAGCGATACTGCACATTGGGCACCTGGAGTGCAACCGTTAAAAGCTGCGGCCGACGCAGGCAATGTCGGCTGGCGTTCGGCTTCAGCTAGTGGTCCTTGTGCTTGGAAACGCTGAAATCGGACATGTGGATTTTAGTGCCATAGAACAAATTCCCCCAAACCTACATTTAGGCTGACGTCCTAGACGACGGAAAGCTACTTGCGAACTAGAAGAACCCGTGTAACCAAGATAGCTGTATATACATCTACTTGGTATGAGCCAATTATTCATTCCCGAGCTGCCGTGCTTGTGCGGGAGCTTTCGCAGAACTGCGCGGGCGCTTACGCAAATGTATGAGGAGGCGCTGCGTCCTTCAGGGTTGCGGGCGACGCAGCTCACGATCCTGCAAGTCCTGGCGCGAGCGGGGGAGGTGTCGCAGGGACAGCTTGGGGAGATGCTGGCGATGGACAGCACGAGCCTGACGCGGACGCTGGCAATCATGAGGCGCGCGGGTTGGGTGGCGGAACAGCGGGGTGAAGACCGGCGCGAGCGGCGGATACGGCTGTCGAGAGCGGGGAAATCGAAGCTCCGGCGCGCGCTGCCGGTTTGGAAAAAAGTGCAATCGCGGCTCCGGGGCAAGTTGGGGAAGCGCGAGTGGGAGAGTCTTTTGCAGCTCACGCATCACGTAACAGAAATCGCCAAGACACAAGGAGGTTTGCCATGGCTAAGTATGGAAAGATCACAGCAGGGTTACTCGCGGTTTGGTTTGTCGCGGTTTTCTCGGGTTCGGCTATGCACCTATTCGAGAACGTGTCGAACGGTTTCGGACTCGGTATTGCTCTAGCGGCGCTGGCACCCGTGATTGTGTTTTCGTTGTGGTTTGCGGGGTCAGAGGGATTTCGAAACTTTGCATTGTCGCTAAACCCGAGAATTCTGACCTCGGTGCAGGTGTGGAGGATTGTGGGATTCACGTTCCTTCTGCTGCAGGCGCGAAACGTGTTGCCAGCGATCTTTGCTTCGCCGGCAGGATATGGAGACATGTTCATTGGAGCTACGGCCGGATTCGCGGCTTGGAAACTTGCGGAGCCTGCGCATCGCAACGGTTTTATTTTTTGGCAGGCGCTTGGGATATTGGACTTGGTTACGGCGGTGAGCCTGGGCACGACGGCGCGGCTGCTTGATCCGCATGCTCCTTCCATGCTGGCGATGACCGTGTTGCCATTGAGCCTGATTCCTACTTTTCTCGTGCCGTTGTTTCTCATGCTGCACGTAATCTGCATCGCGCAGGCGCGGGCATGGAAGGCGGCATCCAGGGCGCGGCGCCAGACGGCGGGAGCCTTGCAGCATCCTGCGATCTAGTAAGCCTCCGGACAATCGAAAAGAGAAAGGGCCCTCGACGAAGTGAGCGTCGAGGGCCCCGAGTGTTTTGAGAGTCAGCTAGGTCGCGCGTCAGTGGTTTTCGCAGCGCGGAAACTGATCGCGGTCTTTTGCGGCTATGTCGGAAGTGACGCAGCCGAAGAATCCGACCAGGCCGGGTTGGCCTGCGTAGCCTAGATATTCGTCCGTGTCGAAAATGTCTTCGAGGCTTGGGGCTTCGGCGGATTGCGTGAGGTCGGCGGTGTTGAGGGCCGGATGGCCGCAGGTCGCTGATTCGCGGGTGGGATCGTTGCCCATGTCTCCCATGTAGCCGCGCCAGGTTTTGCCGATGGCGTTGAGTTGATCGGGCAACGTCTTGATGGTGGCGGGGTAGACGCAACCGGTGCCGATGGCTTGGCCGTCTGGCGTGACGCCGGTGAGAATGTAGTCGGTGTAAGTCGTACAGTCGTTGCGCGTTTGAGGGGTGGCCGCCTGGCCGCTGAGCATGGCGATGTAATTGTCTAGGCTGACGTTGCCGGTGCCGTAGTACTGCGTGAGTAACACGCCTTGGGTGGGGAGAGTCTTCGAAAGGTAAGGAGCTTTCGAGGTGGGGCCAAAGGTGACGTCATAGCCTTCGTTTTCGAGAACGATTACAAAGACGTGTTTTATGCGGCGATCATGGTCGCCGTCCCAGGATGGATGCGGAGATTTTCGCGGATCAGGCCCAGCTATCGCCGAGCTCGTGAGAATCGCGAGCAAGGCGGCGAATACGATTGCAAAACGGAATGACTTCTTCATTTGTTCTCCATGACGAAGGAATTTGGGTTTATAGAGTCCGGCCGGCTCCGCCCCACACGTTAAAATCCCGGAGAGGATTAGAAGGGTGGTGTTGCGACGCTATTACAGACACGTTGCAGTCGATGTATAGCTGGGCGAAGCGAGCTGGGGACTGAAGCCTTCGCGGCGCGTTCCGATGGAGCGGGCCGCCAGGAGAATTTCAGAAGAAAACTGCTGGAGAAACGTTAAAGCGGCGGCTGAGTTTTTCGATTTGATGTTTGTTGAGTTCGCGCTTGCGGTTGAGGATTTCCGAGACGATGCTTTCAGAGCCGAAGAGTGGCGCGAGGTCTCTTTGCTTGAGATTGTTCGCCACCATCAACTCGGAGAGGACTTCGATGGGCGAGGCTGCGCGAAGGGAATAGTGTTCCTCTTCGTAAGCTTCAATCAGGACGGTCAGGAGTTCAGCGTATTTTTCTTCCGCCGCAGAGAGCTTACCGCGACGCTCGAGGTTGTAGAGCACCTCGGTGTAATAGTCATTCTGAGCCTCCGATGCGATGGGCTGGGGCGCGGGGAAGCCTTTGATATTGTATTTTTCAATCGCAATCGCAGTCATGTTTCCATTTCTCCTTGTCGTACTCTGCGTGGCTCAGAATGTAGCGGATGAATATTTTTTTATTTCTATAGTTGATCCAGGCGATTAGCCGGCACTTGTTGTGGCTGATATCGAAAACGACGCAAGTCCCAACGTTGTCCGAGTTTCTCCAGCTCTGCTTAACATCCAGAAAGTGCGACCAATTCGCGCCTTTGGCCAACGTGTGCCAAGCGGATAGTGGCGCGGCCCATTCTGGGTGTACCTCGGTGGCATCCCGGATTTTCTTCCGGCTAATTACGCGCACAAACAAATCTTCGCAAAGTGCGAAGATTCCGTCAAGCGCGGCCTCGATGGGAAGGGCGTCATTTTGGCTTCGGTTGTGAGATTGGGCGCTTCACTCGGCGCGAAGGGCCTCGACCGGGTCGACTGTGGCGGCGCGGCGCGATGGTAGATAGCTGGCTATGAAGGCGGTGAGGATCAGGCCGAGTGTTACGGCGGCGTAGGTGATGGGGTCGACGGGATTGACGTGGAAGAGGAGAGAGGACATCAGACGCATCACGATGGCGGCAGCGACCAGGCCGAACGCTGCGCCGATGCCGGTGAGGATCAATCCGTGGCGAATGAACATGCCAGTGACGGACTGCTGTTGCGCGCCGAGAGCCATGCGAATGCCGATTTCGCGGACGCGCTGCGAGACGGAGCAAGCGATGACGCCGTAAATACCGACGACGCCGAGGAGCAGGGCCAAACCACCGGCGACGGCGAGCATGATGAGCGTGAACGAAGTGCGCGCCATGGAGCGCTTGTAGTAATAGCCGAGGGTATTCATGCGCGAGAGCGGAAGATTGGGATTCACAGACCAGACGGCTTCGCGGACTTCTTTTAAGAAAGATTCCGAGCCGGCGCGCGGGCTGCGAATGCCAAAGGCTGTGTAGTTCGCGACGTCTTGCGCCTGGCCCTCGAAGCGTACGCGCATGATGGGCCAATAGACCATGGACGGAGGAGTTTTGCTGACGCCGTCACCATAAACATTTGCGGCGACGCCGATGATTTCGCGCCAGTCGTCGGTGGTGGCGACGCGAATGCGTTTGCCGATGGCGTTGGCGGGCGAATCCCAATACTCGCGGGCAAAATTTTCAGAAATGATAGCGACAGGAAGCGTCTTGTAGATGTCCGTCCACGTGAAATCGCGCCCCGCGACCAAGGGAGTGCCTTCGGTTTCGAAAAAGCCTGGAATAACGAAGGCGAAGCGGCGAATCGGAGGGATCTGTCCTTCGGAGTAAGCGCGATCCTGCGAGTAGACGAGGTCATTGCTGGAGTTGCCGTCCATCGGAAACGACGTGGATATGGTGACAGCGGAGACGCCTGGAATCGCGGCGATTTTCTGGCGCATTGCGTCGAACGTGCGGACAACGTTTTCGTTGTCCTTAACTTGATTCTCTGGTATGCCGATGCGGAAGGTTTGCAACTGTGCGGGCTGAGAGTAGCCGGGATTGATGTGAGTGAGCGCGCGGAAAGTGCGAATCATAAGACCCGAACAGATCAGCAGAACCAGCGCGAGGGCGACTTGCACGACGACGAGAACGCTGCGCGCGCGGTGCTGTTCGCGGCTTCCGCTGTTGGCGCGGCCGCCTTCGCGAATGCCGGTGCTGAGGCGGACACCTGCATATTTGAAAATGGGGATGCAGCCGAACAGAACGCTGGCGAGAATGGAGATGGCAAAGGTGAAGAGCAGGACGGGACCGTCGATGCCGATCTCGTTGATGCGCGGAAGGCCATCGGGTGCAATGAGGACGAGGACGCGCAAGGCTGCGTATGCAAGTCCCAATCCGATCGCGCTGCCGAGAAAACCGAGAGTGATGCTTTCAAGGAGAAGTTCGCCTGCGATGCGGTAAGGGCTCGCGCCAAGGGCGGAGCGAACGGCGAGTTCCTGACGGCGGCCTTCGACGCGGACGAGGAGGAGGTTGGCGACGTTCGCGCAAGCGATGAGCAGGACGAGACCGATGGAGCCCATGAGCACCCAAAGCGTGCTGCCAACGTCGCCGATGACGTCTGTTTTTAACGGGCGGAGATTCGGACCGATGCGGGCGTCGTCAAAGATCTTGGCGCTGAATCCGGGAGGGGCGGGAAAGGTGCGCGAAACGATGGGCAGCATGCGAGCTATGTCGGCGCTGGCTTGTTCCATGGTGACGCCGGGTTTGAGGCGGGCGATGCCTTCATAACTGAAATTTCCAAGATTGGTCTTGCTACGGTCCCATTTGAAAGGAAGGATCACGGCGGGATCATTCCAATCGAGAAAATGAAAGCGTTGAGGAAGCACGCCAATAATTTCGCGTGGCTTGCCATCTAACGTAATGGATTGCCCGATGATGGAGCTGGAGCCTCCAAATTTCTTTTTCCAGAATCCGTACGTGATCATTGCAGTGTCCGGTGAGCCAGGCGAATCGTCCTGGTGCGTGAAGGACCGGCCCAGCATGGGCGGAATTCCGAGCAAGGGAAGGGTACCGTCGGTAACGTCAAGAGCGTCCAGGCGTTCGGGTTCGGCAAGGCCCGTAATGCTGACGGCATCCCGGTTGTAGATACCAATGTCCTGGAAGGATTGGTTTTGTTCGCGATAGATGAAGTAGTTGGAGGGCGCCATGTTGAGGTCGGTGATGTTGATGCCGGGGGCGGAGTGCCAGACGCCGATCAATTCGTTGGGTTTCGGATAGGGAAGTGGCTTGAGAAGGACGCCTTCGAGTACGCTGAAGACCACGGTATTGCCCCCGACGCCTGCGGCGAGCGTGATGAGCGTAATGGCTGTGAAGAGCGGAGCGTGGGCCAGGCGGCGGAAGACTTGGTTCAGATGGACTAAGAAAGTGCGCATTGTTGGGGTCCCCCGGCCGGACATTTACGCAATTGAGCTGTCTGGCCTAACCCGCACTATTACATACGAAGAGGGTGGGCGAATGTTCCGTATAGCTCAGGGGGAGAGAAACGAAATGGGAGGGCATGCGTAATTTGAGAGTAGTTGCCGCCTCTGAAGAGTTGGCAGGTTGTTTGCAGAAAGGGCTGCGGGGTGTAGACTCGCGGAAAGGCCGCAAAAAAGCCGCTAGTGGTGGCGGCGAAGGAGTGGCAAGCGATGGGGCAATCGATCCCTTTTGGACAACATATAGCTAGACCACCCATGTCGGCGCGCGTTGGGGCGGGGACTACGGCGAAAGTGGAGTCTGTGCCGTGGACGATTTGGTGCATGGTTGCGGGCGTTGTGTGCGGGACAATCGGCGGGCCGTGGGACATTTCGTGGCACATGTCGATCGGGCGGGACACTTTCTGGACGCCGGCGCACATCATGATTCAGATGACCGGCGTGTTGGTGGGAATCGCGTGCGCCTACATGATTTTAACCGCGACCTTTGGGCACGATGCGGTGACGCAGGGCGCGTCGGTGAAGATTTGGGGATTCCGGGGACCACTGGGGGCGTTCATCGCGGTGTGGGGTTGCGTCGCGATGCTGACGTCGGCGCCCTTCGACAATTGGTGGCACAACGCGTACGGGCTGGACGTGAAAATTGTTAGCCCGCCGCATACATTGTTATCGCTGGGTTCGCTGACGATTAAGATCGGCCTGATGGCGCTGATGGCGGGTCTGATGAGCCGCGCGATGGAGAGAGTGCGCCGGACGCTTGGATTTCTCTTGCTTTATGTTGGGGCGACTTGCGTGGCGCAGATGGGAACGATTCTGACGACCAGCACGTGGCCTAGCGAGATGCACAAAGCGGCCTGCTATCTGGCGGTAGCCTTTGCCATTCCTGCGGTGTTGATCGCTCCTGCATGGGCGTCGCAGTGGCGATGGGGCTGCACCGCTGTTGCGGGGATTTATACGACAATATTGCTGGCGTTTGAATGGATACTCCCGTTGTTTCCGGCGGAGCCGAAGCTGGGGCCGGTATATCAGCACATCACGCATTTGGTTCCGCTGCATTTTCCGTTGCTACTGATTGTCCCTGCGATTGTGCTGGATCTTTTGTGGCGCAAAACGGACGAGTGGGGAAGATGGAATCTGGCAGCGGTGACGGGGCCAGTATTTGTGCTGAGTTTTCTGGCCGTGCAGTGGCCGTTTGCGAATTTTCTGATGTCGCCCGCGGCTCGCAATCGAATTTTCGGGATGGCGTACTTTGCGTATTTTGATCCGGCGAATTTTCTCTATGATCCGTACAAATTTAACGGTGACGAAACGGCCGGACATTTCTGGAAGCTGATCTTGCTGGCACTGGTGTTCAGCGTTCTAACCGCGCGGCTGGGATTTGCGTGGGGCGATTGGATGAGGCGGATGCGAAGGTGAGCAGCGAGTGAGGCGGCTCTTATTTCTCTCCAAACCACTCTTGAGTTGATCACGAATTGAATTAAGGAGCTTCATGCATCGACGGATGACAGGGATTCTTGTACTTATATTCGTGGCGGCGATGTCTGTGAGCGCGCACGTCGGAAGTTCGGACGTGTTTTTTGAAGGAGATGCAGGGCCGTATCACCTTTATGTAACGGTGCGCGTGCCGCAAGTGATTCCGGGAATCGCGGAGATTGAAGTGCGAAGCGCGGCGAATGATGTTGAGAAGATCGAGATTGTGCCGATGCGGTTGAGCGGGGCGGGGTCAAAGTTTCCGCCGACTCCTGACGTGGCAGAGCGGTCGAAGCAAGATCGGCAGTTTTTTACAGGGAGTTTGTGGCTGATGGAATCAGGCGCGCTGAAGGTGCGCGTTTCGGTGGAAGGCAACAAGGGGAAAGGCGAAATTGCGGTGCCCGTGCCGGCGTTCGCGCAAAGAACGCTTCCCATGGAAAGGTCGCTGAGCGGGCTCTTGGGATTTTTAATGGTGTTCCTGGCGGTGGGCTTGGTGTTTATCGCGGGAGCTGCGGCACGCGAGGGAAATCTTGAGCTCGGAGAAACGCCGTCGCCGGCCAGGAAGCGGCGAGCGCGCATCGTGATGGCGATTGCCGCGATCGTCGTGTTGGGGATTCTTTTTCTCGGAAAAGCGTGGTGGGGCGCGGAAGCGACGAACTACAAACGAACCGTTAGTTTTTTCAAGCCGCCGGTGGCGGAGGCGGAGCTCGAAAACGGGAACCGCTTGGTGATTCGAGCGAAAGGGCAGGACCCGGAGTGGTCGAAAGAAGTGAAGATGGAAGACGTGATTCCCGACCACAATCATTTGATGCATCTGTTTTTGATCAGCACACAGGGAATGGACCGCATGTGGCATCTGCATCCAGAGCGAGGCGAAGGCGGAGCGTTTATGGATGATTTGCCGAGCATGCCGGCGGGACATTACGAAGTTTTTGCGGACATCGTAGATAAGGCAGGATTTCCGTGGACCCTTGTGGGGCAAGTGGATCTTCCGCAGATTAGCGGGAAACCGCTACAGGGGGACGACTCTACTTGGACCGGACCGGGGTTGGCGGCACAGCCGAGCGATACGAAGGTCGCGCAACTTTCTGACGGTGGACGAATAGTTTGGGAAAAGGGAACTGCGCCGCTTGTCGCCAATACGGCGATGGTCTTTAAATTTAGAGTCGAGGATAAGGATGGAAAGCCCGCGAAGGACATGGAGCCGTATATGGGAATGGCAGGGCATGCGGAGTTCGTGAGTTCAGACATGAGCGTGTTTGCCCATATTCATCCGGCAGGATCGGTTTCGATGGCGGCATTGGAATTGGCGAGCGCAGGGCCTGGCGGAGAAGCCACCACCAATGGGGCAAACATGCATAGCGGAATGGCCATGTCGATGCAAATGACCTCTCCTTCGCTGGAGCCTGAAGTGAGCTTTCCGTACGGCTTTCCCAAGGCTGGAGACTATCGGATTTTTGTGCAAATCAAACGCGCGGGGCAAGTCCAGACAGGCGTCTTCGACGCCCGCGTCCAGTAGCCTAGTCCGCGCCACAAACTAACGACAAGATGTCGCATTATGGGCATACTTTGTCGCTTGCCAAGTGCTTCCTCCCAGGCTTAAGCTGCCCGCAAAGACGACTCCTGACGGGGCAATCATGAAGCGCATCGAGTTCTCTCTCCTCCTTGGAGTTGGTTTTCTCTGGGCATTGGCCGCGGCCCCTCTCGCCCGTGCACAAGAGCTCCCTAACCTGCCGGCGATCACCCCCGAGGATTTAGCATTGAAAGACAATCCGGCGGCAACCGGATCGCCTGCAATGATTCTCTATTACGCGATCGATACCGACAACCGGAATTGGACGGAAACAGAGTCCATCCGCATAAAGGTGTTTCACGACGAAGGAAGGAAATACGCCAACGTCGAAATTCCTTACTACGATAAAGATAACCGCGTAGAGGAGATTCGGGCCCGAACCGTGGCGCCGGACGGAAAGATATCGGAGTTCACGGATCAGGTCTACGACCGGGAGTTAGTGAAGGCCAAGAAGATCCGCGTGAACGCCAAAGTTCTGACGCTGCCAAACGTCCAAGTTGGCACCATCATTGAGTATTCCTATCGCCTGCACTACAAAGAAAAAGTCCCGGACGTCTTCCGGCATCCGGAAGCGTATCTGATTAAGGATGCCTATACCTATCCGGCTGCGGAGTGGGAAATCCAGCGAAGTCTGTTTGTGCGCCATGGGCACTTTACTTTGCATGGAGTGAAGGGCGCGGCGATCGAAGACTTTTATGTGGCGCTGCCGAGCGATGCGCACCGAAGTAAATTGCCCGACGGTACGATCCAAATCGACGTAGACAACGTCCCGGCATTCGAGGAGGAGGAATATTCGCCGCCCGAAGAAAATCTGAAGATTCGAGCCATCATGTATTACGCGGTTGGACTTTACACCGAAGACGCTTATTGGATGGGAGTGGCGAAGCGCAAGGGAGAGCAGGTAGACAGGTTCATAGGAAAGTCGAAGGCCATTCAAAGTGAAGCACTGAGGCTTGTGCAGCCGAACGAATCTGACGAGGCAAAATTGCGCCATATTTATGAGCGAGTTCAGCAGATTCGAGCCGTCAATTATGAAGCGGTGAAGACAGAAAAGGAGATGAAGCAAGAGAGTCTCAAGGAGAACAAGAGTGCGGAAGAGGTGCTAATCCACGGGTATGCCTTCGCGAATGAAATCAATTTGCTGTTCGTAGCGCTGGCGAGGGCGGCGGGATTCGTAGCGTCTCCCGTCGCGGTCAGTTCGCGCAAACAGGCTTTTTTTATGAAGGGCTACCCCAACGAACGACAGTTAAATGCCATGGTCGTCGTGGTGCGCCTAAAGAGCGGCTTCGTCTATTTGGATCCGGCAACGCGATTCTGCCCGTACGGTTTGCTTCCCTGGGAGGAGGCGGACGCCGGAGGAGTTTTTGAGGACTCCGTCTGGCCGAATGTCGCGACCACACCTGCTTCCAAGAGCAAGGATGCCATCGAGAGACGTGAGGCAGATCTGAAACTGAACAACGACGGAGGGCTAAACGGAAAGGTCATACTTCGGTTTTATGGGCAAGAAGCGCTGAGCCTGCGGTTAGACGCGATTCGCGAAGATGAAGCGCAGCGCCGAAAGGAGTTGGAGGAATCGTTGAAGAGCATGTTCGTGCAAGGCGCGACTGTAAAACTGCTCAAGGTTGAGGGCTGGGAGGATTCTCAAGTGCCATTGAGCGCTGAATTCGAGGTAGATGCCCCCAATTTTGCGGTGCCCGCCGGAAAGCGATTGATTTTGCCGCTGGGCGTTTTCCATTCGCAAGAGAAAAATCCGTTTTCGACTCCCCGACGGACGCACCCCATCTACTTTGGGTACCCACATGAATCCTATGAGGAGGTTAGGCTCGATCTTCCTTCCGGAATAGAGGTGGAATCTCTGCCGGCAAATACGAAGGCGGACCAAGGGGCGGTTTATTACGAGGTTTCATCCAAAAAGGATGGGAGCACTCTTGAAATCAACCGCGCATTTCGGATTTCCGGTTATCTCTATACGAGGGATCAATACAAGAACATGAGTGTATTTTATGAACACGTGCTGGAGGGCGATGCGCACCAGGCGGCGCTGCGAATCGCGGAAACTGCCCGCTCAAACTGACCTGGAACAGCAAGCTTTCCTAGTCTCGCTCGCGGATCGTGATACAGTTTTCCTCCAACGCATTGCCGTTGGAAATACTCCGGAGGAATCAGTGGCGTATCGGGATTTGCGGGACTTTGTCCAGAAGCTGGAGAAGGAAGGGGAACTGAAGCGGATTCGCGCGGAGGTTGACCCCATTCTGGAAATCACCGAAGTGACGCAACGAATCGCGCGCGACAAGAATCGCCTGCCGGATAGCGTGGGGCCCGCGCTGCTGTTTGAGAAGCCAAAGGGCTCGCGCGTGCCGCTATTGGTGAACACGTTTGGAAGCGTGCGGCGGATGTCGCTGGCCTTTGAAGTGGGCGAACTGGACGAAGTGGCGGCGCGCATTCAAGGTTTTCTGAAGATGGAGATGCCCCAGGGATTCTTCGACAAAATCAAGATGTTGCCGAAGCTCGCCGAGCTGGGGTCCTTTTTCCCGAAGAGCGTAAAGACCGGTGCGTGCAAGGAAGTGATGCATCACGGTAAAGACGTGAACGTTTTCGATTTCCCGATTTTGAAGTGTTGGCCGCAGGATGGCGGGAGATTTATTACGTTTCCGTTAGTGTTCACGAAAAACCCAGAAACGGGGAAGCGAAACGTCGGCATGTACCGCATGCAGGTCTACGACGAGCGCACCACGGGCATGCATTGGCAGACGCAAAAGCACGGAGCGGAGCATTTTCGACGTGCGCGGGCAAAGAGTCCGGAAGGGCGCATTCCGGTAAGCGTCGCAATCGGAGCGGACCCCGCGACGGCGTTATCCGGGATGCTGCCGATTCCGCCGGACCTGGACGAAATGATGTTCGCAGGATTTCTGCGCCGCGAACCAGTGGAAATGGTTCCGTGCGAGACGAATGACCTCGAGGTTCCCGCGAACGCGGAGATTGTCCTCGAAGGCTATGTGAATTTGAACGAGATGCGAACGGAAGGGCCGTTTGGTGACCACACGGGATTTTATTCTCTCGAAGGAGAGTACCCTGTGTTTCATGTGGAGTGCGTGACGCATAAGAAGGAACCGATCTATTTAACGACCGTGGTGGGGCCGCCGCCGCAAGAAGACTATTATATGGGATACGCGGTCGAACGCGTTTTTCTGCCGGTGATGAAGATGCAGTATCCGGAGATTGCAGACCTAGCAATGCCCGCAGAAGGAATCTTTCACAATTTAATGATTGTGGCGATTCGCAAGTCGTACCCGGGCCACGCGCGGAAAATCATGAACGCGATCTGGTCTCTGGGGCAGGCGATGTTTACGAAAATAATCGTGGTCGTGGATCACGATGTGGACGTGCACAATTACAGCGAAGTGGTGTGGAAAGCATTGTGCGCTCTGGACCCCGAGCGCGACGTGCAGTTTTCGTTCGGCCCGATGGACACGCTGGACCACGCGTCGCGTCTGCAAGATTACGGCTCAAAAATGGGAATCGACGCAACACGCAAATGGGAATCCGAAGGATTCACGCGTCCGTGGCCGGATGAAATCAAAATGGATGAAGAAACGCGCGCGCGCGTCGCAGCGATTTGGAAAACGCTGCAATTATAAAATTGTGTGAACGAGATGCGCGTGATTGACTTCAAAGGATAACCGTCCCTCGGGACAGGCTAGAACGGCAGAAAAATACAATTAGTGGTGGTTAGCGTTAAAGCTCTGCACAATCTCTAGTATCAACCTCCCCTAATACCCCAGAACTGCCTACGAATAGGGGTAGTTTTAAGGCAACTCCGGTACAGAATCCCTTGACGCTCTGAGCTTTTGAATGTCATAAAGCTTGCACGGGCCGCACCTCGATATATCCGCAGCGCTAGTAGGGGTGCCTTTGACGTGGTGGGGTTTGGCGTGAGTTCGGGCGCCGGGGTGACGTTCCTCGTGAATGAATCGCGTGAAGTGATGAATGTGAGACAGGCGTCGCAGTATCTGGGGATCTCCCCGGATACCCTGTACCGTTACATCACGGAGGGCGAAATTCCCGCGTTCAAATTAGGCAATCGTTGGAAACTGCGTAAGACGATTCTGGACCGCTGGATGGAACGCAAAATGAGCCAGGCGCATGCGAGGCGCCGATAGTTTGCCGATATCGAAGGCGAAAGAGGCCGAAATATGTTGGGAATGGGCAAAAAATCAAGGCAGCTGGTAGGGCTGGACATCGGCTCTAGCTCGATTAAGGCAGTCGAGCTGAAGGCGACGAAAGCCGGCTACGAACTCGTTAGCTTTGGTATGGAATCGCTGGCGCAGGACACCGTCGTGGATGGCGCGATCATGGACGCGCCGCAGGTGGCCAACGCGATCAGCAAGATATTCGATGCGCAGCGCGTGAAGACGAAAAACGTGGCGACTTCGGTTTCCGGCCACTCCGTGATTGTGAAGAGAGTGCCGCTTCCTTTGATGACCGAGGAAGAGTTGTACGACCGGATTCCTTCGGAAGCTAGCCAGCATATTCCGTTCGATATCGCCGACGTGAACCTGAGCTACCAGTTACTGGAGTCGATGGACGCACAAATGGACGTCCTGCTGGTGGCTGTAAAGAAGGACAAGATTTTGAACCACACAAACGTACTGGCGCAGGCTGGCAAGACGCCGGTGGTGGTGGATATCGATGCGTTCGGCTTGCAGAACTGCTTCGAAGTAAATTACGAGCCGGATGCCGGACAAACCGTGGCGCTGCTAAACATCGGCGCAAGCGTGATGAACATTAATATCGTCCGCGGCGGAGTCCCACTGTTCACGCGCGACGTCAGCGTGGGCGGCAACCAATATACGGATGCGCTGCAAAAAGAATTGGACCTGAGCTTTGAGGATGCGGAGCGCCTGAAGAAGGGCGATACGCTCCCCAGCGTGACCGACGAGCAAAAACAACAGATTCTGCGCAGCGTTTCGGACATTCTGACTCTGGAAATTCAGAAAACTTTTGACTTCTTCCGGGCGACGGCGAGCGGCGAAAACATTCAGCGCATCGTCGTTGCAGGAGGAACGGCCCGCGTCCCAGGCTTGGTGGACTTGCTCAGAGAAGAATTTGCGATGCCTGTCGAGGAGTTGAATCCTTTCCGGAAAGTGCTCGTCAATCCCAGCCGGCACAGCGATGACCAAATCCGCGAGATGTCGCCGCGGCTGGCCATTGCCGTGGGTCTGGCACTGAGGAGCTTTGACTAACCATGATCCGCATAAACCTTCTCGGACAAATTCGGCCTAAAGCATCGCGGAGGCCAGTCGATACGGGCGCAGCGCTTCCCGTGCTTTTCATCGGCGCCGGCTTGGTTCTCGGCGTTCTCGTTCTTGGTTTTCTCTACTACTCATGGCAACAGCAGCTCAACGCCGAAAACACCAAGATCAAGACGTTGCAGGCGCAGAAAACCGACCTAGAAAGCATCAAGCAGCAGGTCGAGGGTTTTGATAAACAGAAACAGGTTCTGCAGCAGAGAGTATCGACCATTGAACAGTTGCAGCGCGACCGTACCGGCGGGCAGGACCTGCTGGACATGGTGGCGAACACGGTTTCCAGAACAGAAAATCTTTGGCTGACGACCATGACCCGGAAGGGATCGACTCTGACGGTTGAGGGTTCGTCGGCCTCCGTCAACGCGGTCGCCAATTTCATCACGGCTTTGAAGCGGTCGGGCTACTTCCAGAAGGTGGAAATCAAGGAAACGAAGCAGGACGACAAGGCCAGCGCCGTGCAGACATTCAATTTCCAGTTGTCCGCTGAAATCACTCCGCCGCAGCCAGTTGCAGCACCTCCGGCGCAGGCGAAGCCGGCCAACGTGCCGACGAAAGCCGCGCCAACCGCGACTCCGGCGAAGAAGGGATAAGGGACGACCATGGCCAATCCGTTTCGCGACATGTCGGTATTCATGCAAGGTCTGGTGGCAGTGGCCATCGCGGTCGTGGTGCTTCTCCTTGGAGTGTACATTCCACTATCGCCAGTGGCCCAGGAACGCGATGCCGTCGACAAGGCCGTTCAGCAGCGCTCTACTTTGAATACCGAAGTGCAGCAGTTGCAAGTTTACAGACAGCGCTATGGCGAATTGAAGCAGCAGATGGATGCGCTCTCGAAACAACTGGACACGCTGAAGACCATCGTTCCGGAAGAAAAAGAGACGGATGAATTTATCCGCCTGCTGCAAGGGGCAGCGAGCGCTTCCAACGTTCAGCTTCGGCGTCTGACAGCGCAAGCAATCGTGCCGCGGGACTTTCACTATGAAATGCCGTTCGAAGTGCAAGCGGACGGGCCGTATTTCAACCTGATGGACTTTTTCGGGCGGTTGGGAAGGTTGTCGAGAATCATCAACGTAGGCGATTTGGAATTTTCTGATCCAGACAAGTCTAAGGTCACGAAGTATCCGATACGGCCTGGGACTACGGTATCTGCAGTTTTTACGGCAACGACTTTCTTTACCAAGCCAGCTGACGTTGGACCGAGCGCCGGAGCACCCGGGGCGAAGTCCGCAGTCAAGCCGGTTGGGAAACCCTGAGCGGGAATGAGCGATCTATGCGTTCAGCACTAACTCTCGTACTAGGGATTTTGCTCGCGGCAGCCGCACCTGGACTGCGTGCGCAGGCCACTCCGGCTGCGCCACAACCAGGCAAACCAGCAGCATCGGCAGCGGCGAAGAAGCCCCCAGCAAAACCCGCAACTCAAAAAGTGGCGAAGGCCCCCAAGCCAGCCAAGCCTGTCGAGACCGCGGTGAATCCAGACGCGGCGAAGGAAGGCGAACAAGCAGCAACAACATCATCTGCGCGGCGCGATCCGTTTGAGTCTCTCGTAGCGCGGCAACAGGCGCAGGCCCGTGCGACCTCCGTGTTGCCTCCGGGCAAAGCTGGTCTGCAAGTGAGCACGCTGCGGCTTGACGGTATCGTAAAGGCGCCGAACGGCATGATTGCCGTGGTAACCAACCCGCAGGCGCGCACCTATTTTCTCCGTGAAGGGGATCAATTGTACGACGGACGGGTAGAAAAGATTGCGATGGATGGCGTTTCGTTCCATGAAATCGGGAAAGATGCGTTTGGCAAGCCCGTGGAGCGCCAAGTGAACAAGAGAATTTACTCCAGTGCAGGAGAACAGCAATGAAGACGAATTGGCCCGCCTTTCGGTGCGGCTGCCTGATCCTCTCGAGCGCAGTGCTGGGCGTGAGCCCGATGCTGGCTCAGACGCATGATCCCGCCGGCGCGACCGCGGCATCCGCGGTTATCTCGAGCGTGGCGATAACGCAAGCGCCACAACGCGCCAGTGTGCGTGTGGAGGGCGAAGGGCGCCTCGACGCCCATGTCTTGCGCATGCAGAATCCAGAGCGTTTGGTGCTCGACTTCTCCGGCGCGCGATTGGCGGTCGATAAGACAGTCATTCCGGGCGTGTCGGAACCTGTCCGCGACGTGCGACTCGGGCAGTACCGGCCGAACGTTGCCCGCGTGGTCGTCGACCTTACTGGCGTGTCGCCTTATCAGATTTCGCATGACGGAACGGCGGTCGTGGTCCTTTTTGACGCGCAGCCCGAAGCCCCCAGCGCAGCGCCTTCGAATCCCCAGACTGTGACTTGGGAGCAAGAGCCGAAGACGCGAGCTGCCTTCGAATACAGTGCAGCGGCGCCGCACACCAGTGCCCGGCCTTCAAGTTCCTTGCACATTCCAGCTCCTCGCTTCGCTTTGCCCGGCGAACTGACCCAGCCCTCAGTCGTCCTCGCCTCTTTTGGCAGGCCGAATGAGCCAGCGCGTCCGGCAACAGCGCAAGATGCGGCGCAGCAAGCTGCTCAAGCGTCGAATGCTGCTGCCAATAGACTGGCGGCATCCTCGGCGCAGGCCCAGCAATCGCAAGCGTCCGCCCCTCCCGCTGTAGTTGGAAAGTACACCGGAGAGCCGATCTCAGTAAACCTGAAAGACGTTGATCTACGTGACTTCTTCCGGTTGATCCACGAGATCAGCGGGCTGAACGTCGTGCTAGACCCCGCGGTCAAAGGGACGTTGACAATCGTTCTGGATGAAGTGCCCTGGGATCAGGCTTTGGATATCGTTCTGCAGAACAACGGTCTCGACAAGCAGCTCAACGGAAACGTGTTGCGCATCGCGACCCGCACCACGCTGAAGACGGAGGCAGAGACTCAGCGCGACCTCGAAAAGGCGCAGGCGGAAGCCATTGCCCCGGTGACCGTAACACGCGTGTTGAGCTATGCGAAAGCGGCCACAATGAAAGACACGCTAAAGAAATTCCTCAGCGCGCGTGGCGATATCCTTTCGGATGACCGCTCGAATCAGATTATCATTCGCGATATTCCTTCGGTCATTCCGACCATCGACAACCTTCTCCACCAGCTTGACCGCAAGTCGCAGCAGGTGGAAATCGAAGCGCGGGTGATTTCTGCTTCTCGCGCTTTCTCACAGGACATCGGCACGGAACTTGGGTTTGCTGGATCAACTACAGGTGGTCGTTCGCTCTATGCTGGTGCTCCTCAGGTTGGCGCCAGCCCCATTGTGACGGGAACAGGTCTTCCTCAGCCACCAGTCATCGCTACTCCAATCGGCGGCTCCGGTGGGTCTAGCACCCCCGGCATTCCGTTGGCTACGAGCCTGGGAGCTGGCGTTCCGACGAGTGGCCTCTACTTCGGTCACCGTTCGCCCAACTTCGCGATCGACTTCTTTATCACGGCCGCGGAAGCCAAGGGCGTTGGCAAACTGCTCTCCAAACCACGAATCGTGACACAAAACAACGAAAAGGCGGTCATCAAGCAGGGCGTCAAGTTGCCCATTCAAACCACCATCAACAACACGATTTCGGTGCAATTCATTGACGCCGTGTTGCAGTTGGAAGTGACGCCGCAAATCACCATCGAGGGCACAATCTTCATGGACGTGCTCGTGGAAAACACGCAGATCGATCAAGGTATACCTCGCGTACAAGGTATCCCCGCGCTGGACACGCAGTCCGCGCAGACCAAAGTGCTGGTTCCGGACGGCGGTACGGTCGTGATTGGCGGAATCATCGTCAATACACAGAACACGAACATCTCCGAGGTTCCGCTCGTTGGCAGCTTGCCGCTGATCGGAAATCTTTTCAAACGGACAACCACCTCGATCCAATCGCAGGAGTTGCTGTTCTTCCTGACACCCAGAATTATCCCTGGGTAATTTGAACCGAGTGATCCTGGGCCGCATGGCTCGCTGGATATACAGATAACAATCTTTGGTGCGGCTTGGATAGAGGCCGTCCTGTTAGGCACATCTGCGATGCCCAATCGCAGCGCATGCCGAAAGCAGGACGGCGTTTCTATTGGTGGGCTGCACCACGCACAGTTCGACTCTCAAGCCTTTTCTCACGCAGCTTTGCAGAGGAGTATCTACCTGCTCGGGTGACCCTCGATGGCAGGGGACTGTTATGTGCAAAGGTCCGATAGAGGAGACCAAGACGTTCTCGCCAGCGCTGATTCTTCCACTCTAGCGAGGCGTCGACTGGAGAAATCTCTTGCTGCCAACTTGGGAACGCCGCGCCTGAACGAATATGACCGTTTCTCTTGCGGCAAGAGTTGTTTCAACTGCGGCTGTAAACCGTCATGATCGCGCGTTGATTTGCGCCAGTAGAACTCCCGTCGCGCCACGGGTGAGTTCAAGAAACAAGAAACAAGCTTAATCCCGCAGATCCACTACGGCCAACACCCGAAGAGGCAATCCCAAGGAGACTCTAGATGCGTCATCTGTGGATAACTACGCATGAAAAAGACGGCTGCACAAATTAGAAATAGAAGGCTGATGCGCGTGCCAAATACGCGAGCCGGTAAGCTTCGCAGGGCCACGGCGATGGCCACACCGAGGATCATCACACAGGAATAATAGTAATAATAATAGAGGCCGCTTTGCGGCGTTACAGTCCACTGAAGAAAGTTTGCTGCGAAAAGCAGCAAGACCAGCCCCTCAGGTAAGCTAATCGCTTTCCAGAATCGCCGCAGGCAGAGGGCCAGTGCTAGCAAACCGGCCCATGTGATGACCGGATTGCCCACCAAATACGAAAGGGCACGCTGGGGTTTTAAGTTCAGAGGCCATGAATACCACGGCGAGACGATGAACCGGTTGGTGGGCGTCGTTCTATTGAAGTGCCACATAAAAGCATTCATCTCAGCCAACTCATGAAAGTTGAATGGCCTGTGGATAAGCAAGCACAGCGGCCAAAACACCAGACTATAAGCCGCAATGGGAGCGACGATCAAGCCAAGGAGAAGAAACGGAATCCCAATCTGCTCAATATTGCGAGCGTATCCTGAAAGCGAAGGATTTCCTGGCGCAAATTTGGAGCGCGAGACGCATAGCACCGCGAAAGTGACAAAAACGAATACAGCCAGGCAATGGCGTTCCATTTACACGCACCGGCCAGGCCCACCAATACGCCGGCCGAACACAAAAGAAGCCGGCGCTTGCCTGCGCTAGTATCAAGAACGAGGGCCGCGGTAAAAGCCGTCAGGCTCCACATTAGTAAGAACATCAAAAATACGTCCACCGTGGCGATGCGCGACATCACAAACAGAAAATTGTTAAACAGGGTCAGCCACGCTGCGAGGAAGGCAAGACTGGCATTCTGCAAAAGAAGGTAGACCCAAAGATAGACGGCTACCACCGTCAGGGCGCCGCACACTGCGCCGGCGATTCGCCAGCCAAAGGGATTGTCTCCTGCGGCCTTCATGCCGATTGCCATGATCAGCTTTCCCAAGGGAGGTTTCGCAAGGGGCGGGGCTTGAGGATCCGGATTGGGTACGCCCTCGATAAAAGCTCTGGCTTCAGGAACGAAGTAAGCCTCATCGAAAAACATCGCTTTTGGCGTTCCGAGCCCCGCCAATAAGAGCGCCAGGGTTGCCAGTCCGAAGCTAATCGCCGTGGCAAAAGGACGGAGTAATACGTAAGCCGTGAGCGGGACTTCTTTGGCCGAACCACCAGGGGGAACCGTATCCGCGGATAGCGCGCCAAGACTGCGGGCTCCGGAGAGATTCACATCCGTTCCGGTATGGGCGACCCGGCTTTTCCTGTACAAGACTTGCATGAAATCATCTTAGCTGGGACAGACAAAACCAGCCCACATAGCGTGCTCATTTTGTGCATAATGAGCCACTGTACTTCGTGTAAGAGCGACGCCCAACAGCACAACCCGCGAATTCCGGGTTAAACTGAAGAGGGAACTGGCAAGACTGCGGTTCCCCCGTTTCCTTGATGAGCTCACCATTCAAAACTCGGCGCAAAGCTCTCAACCAGCTGATTTCACACGCGAAGCTGGATGCTCTGGTGATCACTCATCCCGCCAACTGGTATTTCTTGACCGGATTTACGGGCGAATCGGGCGCGCTGATCGTGAGCCATGGAGCGGCTACCCTCATTACAGACGGACGATTCACCACGCAAGTATGCCAAGAAACCACCTTTGTGCGTCTAATAGAGCAAAAAGGCTCCTTAATGGAGTCGACGGGGCGCCTGCTGCGAGAAAAAGCCGTTAAGCGGGTCGGATTCGACCCGGCGCAAACTTCCGTGGCGCAGTTGAATCTTTTGCGAAAGTCGGCTGGGTCTCGCACTAAATGGATTTCTGCAGCCGGGCTGGTTGGAACCCTCAGGGCTCGAAAGGAGCCCTCTGAACTCGCCCGGATGCGCCAGGCGGCCATTCTCGCAGGGGACGTCCTCACCGCCGCAATACCTCTTCTAAAGCCGGGCGTGATGGAAAACGAGGTCGCGGCTGAGATCGAATACCAGATGAGGAAGGGCGGTGCTTCCGGTCCTGCGTTTGAAACCATCGTCGCTTTTGGCGAACGTTCAGCGTTGCCTCATGCGCGTCCTAGCGCCAAGCGATTGAGGAAAAATGAGTTGGTGGTACTAGACCTGGGTGCTATACTCGCGCACTATTGCAGCGACATCACGCGCACCGTGTACGTTGGCAGGGCCCCAGCGCGTGTGAAACAATGGTATAGGGCGGTCCTGGAAGCGCAGAACGCGGCGATAGCGGCAGTAAGAGCAGGAGTCACCTGCGGGGATGTAGATACTGCTGCGCGGCAGGTTCTGGCCGGTTACAAGCTAGACCGGCTTTTCACGCATAGTACGGGGCACGGACTCGGCCTGGAAGTACATGAGGATCCGCGGCTGGCGCGCGGACAAAAGACACGGCTGGAACCGGGGTTTGTGGTCACAATTGAACCTGGGGTTTATATGGCGGGCGTCGGGGGAATTCGCATCGAAGATGACGTCGCCGTGCACGCAGGGAATACCGAAGTACTGACCCGCATACCGCGGGATCTCATCGAGCTCTGACACAGGCATGAAACGAAAACAGCCCTCGAAAGCAGCGGAAAGTTCCTCCATCGCTAGTCCAGAAGTCCAGCAAATCGAGCAACTCCTCCGCTTCATGAGCGAGCACAACCTGGAGGAGTTCGAGTATTCACGGGGTGACCTGAAGATTAGACTGAAGAAGCCGTCCGCGGGCGTGCCCATGTACTCGCGGTCCATGGGGGTGCCCGAGATTATCGTTCCGGGAGCAGTCCCGGAGAGGCCAGCGGCAGCATCACCGGGCGAACCTGCTGCTCCCGAACCACGAGCGACAGAGGACCTGCATTTGGTCAAGTCGCCGATTGTAGGGACCTACTACGAGGCTCCAAGCCCCGGCGCCGAGGCATTCGTTAAGATCGGCGCGCATGTCGAATCCGGGCAAACCCTTTGTATCGTCGAAGCCATGAAGCTCATGAATGAAATCGAGTCGGACGAAAGCGGCGAACTGATTCGCATCTTTGTCGAAAACGGGCAGCCCGTGGAATACGGCCAGCCGCTCTTCGGCATCCGTCCAAGCCGGAAGAGGTAGCCGGCGCCCGAAGCCATGTTCCAGAAAATCCTAGTAGCCAATCGCGGGGAAATCGCGCTGCGGGTCATCTGTGCCTGCAAAGAACTGGGTATTTCTACCGTCGCGGTTTATTCCGAAGCTGATCGGAATTCGCTGCATGTGCGCTTTGCCGACGAGGCCGTATGCATAGGCCCTCCGCGCAGCAGCGAAAGTTACCTCAACATCCCGCAAGTCATTAGCGCTGCCGAAATCACCAATGTGGATGCCATTCATCCCGGCTACGGGTTCCTTTCCGAGAACGCCAATTTTGCGAAGGTCTGCGAAGCCTCGGAAATCACATTTATTGGCCCGACCCCCGAAGTGATCGAAATGATGGGCGAAAAAGACCGCGCGCGCCGGGAAATGAAGTCCCTTGGTGTGGCCACGGTTCCCGGCAGCGATGGCGTCATCGAGGGCGAAGAGCAACTCGCCAAAGAAGCCAAGAAAATCGGCTTTCCGCTCATTATCAAAGCCTCCGCGGGCGGCGGCGGGCGCGGCATGCGCGTCGTTCACAAACAGGAAGAGCTCCTGAACGCCTACGAGACGGCGCGCAGCGAAGCGCAGCAGGCTTTCGGCACGCCCGACGTCTATGCTGAGAAATTCATCGAGCGTCCGCGTCACATCGAATTTCAAGTGCTGGGAGACCAGCACGGCAAAGTGATCCATCTCGGCGAACGCGAGTGCAGCATTCAGCGCCGCCATCAGAAGCTGGTGGAAGAATCACCCTCGCCGGCCATGGACGCCAAGCGCAGGAAAGATCTGGGCGCGAAAGTCGTCCGGGCACTCGAAAAAGTCGGATATACGAACGCTGGCACGGTCGAATTCCTGATGGACGAGGACGGTTCGATCTACTTTATCGAGATGAACGCGCGAATTCAGGTCGAGCACCCAGTCACTGAGCTCGTGACGGGCGTTGACCTGATCAAAGCGCAGATTCGCATTGCCGCAGGCGAGGGACTGGATGACGCCGTCGGCGAAATGAATTTCTCAGGCCACGCCATCGAGTGCCGCATCAACGCGGAGGACCCGGAGACGTTTGTGCCTTCCGCGGGACGCATCACTACGTTTCAGGCACCTGGCGGAACCGGCGTTCGCGTGGATTCTGCTGCTTACGCCGATGCTGTAATTCCGCCCTACTATGACTCGATGATCGCGAAGCTGATCGTAAAGGGCCGCGACCGCGCCGAAGCCGTCGGGCGTATGAAGCGCGCGCTGGAAATGTTCGTCATCGAGGGAATCAAGACTTCTATTCCGCTGCACCGGCGGATTCTGGCCGATCCGGATTTCGCCGCTGGCCGATTCGACACCCACTTCATTGAAAGATTGCTAGGTACAAGCGGGAAATAAGTGTCTATGCGCCTTGTCCTCCCCAGGCTGTATGTGATACTAGACGCAGCGTTGATTACTTCTCCAGAAAGAGATTGTGCCTTGAGCCTCGCCGAAGCTGGAGTTCGTCTCCTCCAGTACCGGAATAAATGTGCGCCTGCGCGCCACTATTTCGATTCCTCCCGCGCATTAGCGGAAATGCTCTGTCCGAATGGCGTGTCGTTTTTTGTGAACGACCGCCCCGATGTCACCTCACTGGCAGGCGCAAGCGGCGTGCACGTCGGCCAAGACGATCTGGACGTCGAACAGGCGCATCGCGTGGTCGGACCCGACAAGCTCGTTGGTGTTTCGACGCACAATTTAGAGCAATTCGAGCGCGCCGCGGCGAGCTCTGCGGATTACATCGCGGTCGGTCCCGTTTTCAGCACTTCGTCGAAGGCCAATCCGGACCCCGTCGTTGGCGTGGATTTCATCCGAAGAGTGCGCTCGCTAACCGACAAACCCATTGTAGCGATTGGCGGTATTACGTTGGAGCGAGCGGCGTCGGCCATCGAAGCCGGCGCTGACTCCGTGGCTGTAATCAGCGGGATTCTCAGCGCCCCCAATCCGGCGCAGCGTGCCCGCCAATATTTGGAAACACTCGAAGCCGCTAAACACGCGGCAGCGGTCTAAGGCATCGCGCCAATGGCCGACATCACGCATCCCCTCCCGCAAAGCCCAACAAAAAATGAACCTGGATTCGTGCGCGCCATCGGTTTATTCGACGGCACGATGATCGTGGTCGGTTCGATGATTGGCTCCGGCATCTTCATTGTCGCGGCGGACATTTCGCGGCAGACCGGCTCGCCAGGCGGCCTGCTGCTGACTTGGGTCTTGACGGGGTTGCTTACAGTCTCCGCCGCGCTTTCCTATGGCGAGCTTGCCGCCATGTTCCCTCATGCCGGCGGCCAATACATCTACTTGCGCGAGGCGTACTCGCCGCTCTGGGGCTTCTTGTACGGCTGGACGCTGTTTCTGGTCATCCAGACTGGCACGATCGCAGCGGTCGCAGTTGGTTTCGCGCGGTACCTAGGGGTATTGTTTCCATCGATTTCTCCGACCACATGGGTTGTCGCGCCGATCGGTTTGGGCTCGAAACTCGCTATAAGCTTGTCGGTTCAGCAATTGGTCGGCGTTTTGATGATCGTGCTTCTCACGTTTTTGAATACCCAGGGCGTGCGCCTGGGCAAGCTGATCCAAAACGTTTTTACCAGTGCGAAAGCGCTGTCACTGGTCGGATTGATCATTCTGGGAATTTTTGTTGGCAGAAACGCGGGCGCAATGACGGAGAACTTCTCGCATTTCTGGGCCATTCGCGGTGCCGTGCCCATCGAGCCGGGTGCGAATTTTCTGCGGGGTCTGATTCCCACGGTGACGGCAGCCAGCGGCGTGATTGGCTTGATTGTCGCGTACGGCGTTGCGCAGGTCGGCTCCCTCTTTTCCGCGGACGCCTGGAACAACATTGGCTTCACAGCTGCCGAAGTGAAGAATCCCAAGCGCGATGTCGCCCTTTCCATGGCGTTTGGAACATGCATCGTCATTACACTCTATTGCCTGGCGAACCTCGCGTATCTGTTTGTCTTGCCTCTCGTGCAAATCCAGACCGCTCCCGACGACCGCGTCGCTACGGCCGCGCTCAGCGCTATTTTCGGCGCTCCGGGCGCTGCGATCATGGCAGTAGCCATCATCATTTCGACGTTTGGGTGCAACAATGGGCTGATTCTTGCGGGGGCCCGTGTTTCCTACGCGATGGCGCGCGACGGCCTATTTTTTCGATCCACGGGCAAGCTCAGCAAAAAGGGCGTGCCGCAAAGCGCGCTAATCTTTCAAGGGATATGGGTCGTAGTCCTGATTTTGCTGCGAACGCGCCGCGTGGAAGCGACTGGCTCGGTCACCTACGGCAACCTATACAGCGATTTGTTGAACTACGTTGTTTTCGCGGTCTTGCTTTTCTATGTCCTGACGATCATCGGCATTTTTGTACTGCGCCGAAAGCGTCCTAAAGCGGAACGACCCTATCGAGCCTTTGGTTACCCATTCGTGCCGCTGCTCTATATTGTGGCCGCGACGGCCATTATGATCGTCCTGCTCCTGTATCAAACACAGACCGCCGGTGGAGGATTGATCATCGTGCTGCTTGGCTTGCCGGTGTACTGGTTGTGGTCAAGACGCTCACGAGCATCGGTCCAGGCCAACGAATAAATTGCATAATTTTTCTGTAGTGACGCAGCGGCTGCGCCCCTACAATGTGCCAAGCCAATTTGGCTGGATGTAAGCGGCAGAGAAAAGGAGGAGTTGCATGGGCAACCCCTTGTTCGCGACGAAGTCGATGACCACGCTGATGAAGGAGGCAGGAGACACAGGAGAGCACAGCCTCAAGCGCGCGCTGGGCCCTGTCAACCTCGTCACGCTGGGCATCGGCGCCATCATCGGCGCCGGCATCTTTGTGATGACAGGATCCGCGGCTTCGCTCTACGCCGGACCATCAATCATGTTGTCTTACGTCCTCGCGGGGATCGGCTGCGTCTTCGCTGGGCTGTGTTACGCCGAATTTGCGTCGATGATTCCCATTGCCGGTTCCGCGTACACTTACGGCTACGCCACGCTAGGCGAAATCGTCGCCTGGATCATTGGCTGGGATCTGATTCTGGAGTACGCCTTCGGGGCGGCAACTGTGGCCAGCGGGTGGAGCAGCACGCTAGTGGCGTTTCTGCAAGACTACGGCATTAGTCTCCCACCGCAAATCTGCGATGTTCCGGGAGCTCAATGGGTAATGTACCAGGGCCGATGGATGCCGTTAAACACACTGTCCATGGGCATGGATCAGGTTGCGGGGCTGCCAACGGTCACGGCCAAGTTTAACTTGATCGCCTTCCTCGCAATGCTCGCGGTCACGACGCTTCTCATCATCGGGATCAAGGAATCTGCGAATTTTAATACTGTCGTGGTTTTTGTGAAGTTGGTGGCAGTTTTCGTGTTCATAGCCGTTGCGGGCGCGTTTGTTTTGAAACATCCGGAAATCGCGCATGCCAACTGGAAAGTCTTCATTCCGCCCAATACCGGCATGTTCGGTTCGTTTGGTTGGTCGGGCATATTGAGAGGTGCGGGGGTAGTTTTCTTCGCTTACATCGGTTTTGATGCGGTCTCGACCGCGGCTCAGGAAGCAAAGAATCCGCAAAGGGACATGCCTATTGGCATTCTCGGATCGTTGATCGTGTGCACGATTTTGTACCTTCTCGTTTCCGGCCTATTGACGGCGACCGTGCACTACTCACGGCTGAACGTCGGCGCCCCTGTTTCCCTCGCAATGCGCGAAACTGGCGTGAGATGGGGAAGCTATGTGGTGAATGCAGGTGCGCTGGCAGGCTTGAGCACGGTGATGCTGGTCATGATGCTCGGTCAGTCGCGCGTATTCTACTCGATGGCGAATGACGGCTTGCTGTGGAAGTGGGCGGGCGACATCCATCCGCGTTTCCGCACGCCCTGGAAGTCCACCGCGATTGTGGGGATTTGCGTTGCGTTTGTTGGCGCGCTGGTGCCCATCGGTGATCTCGGCCAACTCGTCAGCATCGGCACGCTGCTCGCCTTCGTAATCGTTTGTGCAGGCGTGTGGATCTTGCGCGTTCGACGCCCAGAACTCGCCCGGCCGTTCAAGACGCCGTTGGTTCCATTGGTGCCAATCCTGGGCATGATCGTTTCGCTCGGTCTGATGGCCGGCCTAAAGGCTGTCACCTGGATACGATTAGTCGTCTGGCTGGTCGTCGGCATGGTCGTATATTTTACTTACAGCGTGAAACACAGCCGCGTCCGCAATGAATTGAAATAAGCTTCCTCGAACCCAGTCTGTGAGCTTCAGTCCTGGTTCCTGCGGCGCGTTTGCCCTGCGCGCGGGGGACTTCTTCAGGTAAAGTAGTATTTTCTATCAATCACCGATGACTGCTCTGCCTGCGAACCTGCGAAACGTGTGGCGCCGCCTATCGCGGATCGACCTATTTGCCATTGGGCTCATCCTTGCCGGGGCGGTTTGCACCATTCTCGATCTCAGTGGTGGTTTTGCCACCTTCCTCAAGTTCTTTTCGATCATCGCAATCGTCTATGTGGTATTTCGGTTTGCAGGGTGGTGGCGGACGAGGTTGCTCTGGAGCCTGCGCAACCGCCTGATTGTTGCCTATCTTTTTATCGCCGTCGTTCCCATCCTGCTCATACTGACCCTGGTAGTTCTGGCAGGCCAGATCCTGTATTCGCAACTCGGTGCCTATCTGCTCTACGACGACATTCACCGACGGATCGCCATGATGGCGGACATTACCGATCACATTGCCGCGGCTCACCGAACCCTGCCAAAGGGCGTCACCGAGAAGGAATCGGAACTCGTACTTGCCGCACAGTCGCACCAAGTTCACGACGTGGAACTCCCAGGCTTAGACATTGATTTCTCCGACGACGCCAGTTTGTTGCAGAAGGTGGCTGGTACGGGCAAAAACTCTTTTGCTGGCTTAGTCGAAGAAGCCGACAAACTTTATTTGATGAGCCTGAGAGAGATGCCAGAAGCGAAAGGCGCGCGCGTAGTTACACTGCGTGTGCCGGTTACTCCAGAATTCCTGGCTCTGATAGCGCCGGATCTCGGAGCCATTCAACTGAACCTGACTCGCAAATTCGACGGCGGCGCGCGGCAGGGAATCCTCTACACTTCGGGCAATGTTCAATACGAAACCACGGTACCAATTCTCGCGAAGAATAGAACACTTCATCCCGCCGCTCATTGGGTCGATCCATCGGTAACAGGGCTCTCCCGTCTGGACGCCGTCTATGTAGGTAGTGGAAAAACGTATGACCCGCGGCGGCCAGTACTCGTCAGCTTCAATGCGCGGCCGTCACGATTGAATGGGCGGATTTTCTCCTCGCTGGGTGAGCTGAGCGATTTCTACGCAATCGGATTCATCATATTGAGTATTTTTTTTCTACTCATCGAAATCGCCGCGCTGGTCACGGGGATCGTGATGACGCGGCGAATTACCAAAGCCGTAAGCGACCTGTATCACGCGACCCAATACGTGAAGACCGGCGATTGGACGCATCGTGTGCGGATTGACCGCCGAGATCAGCTTGGCGTGCTGGGCGAATCGTTCAATGACATGACGGGTTCGATCAGCGGACTGCTGGAGGAGTCCAAAAAGCGGCAACGGCTCGAGAACGAACTTTCCATCGCCAGCGAAGTGCAGAACCAACTCTTCCCGCAGAAGGTGCCGTCGGTCAAGGGAGTCGAGCTCGAAGCCATCAACAAAGCCGCACGCACGGTGAGCGGCGACTATTACGATTTCATTCAGCTCAGTCCGACACACCTGGCGATCGCGCTGGCGGACATTTCGGGAAAAGGAATTTCCGCGGCGCTTTTAATGGCCAGCCTGCAAGCGGCGCTGCGCAGTCAGCTTCTGTCTCCAGACAGCGAGAAAATGAGCACGGCGGAACTGGTCGCGCGTCTGAATATGCACATGGTGCGAAATACCGCCGACGATCGCTTTGCGACTTTTTTCATCGCCGTTTACGACAGCGCGACACGCACGTTGCGCTATACGAATGCCGGACATCTGCCCGGATTCCTGATTGCCAACGGCACGTCGAAGCATCTCGACAAGGGCGGAATGGTTCTAGGCGTGGTGGAAGATTACGTCTACGAAGAGGGCTCCGTGATCGTTCCTCCTAACGCGCTGCTCGTGGAATACAGCGACGGATTGGTCGAGCCGGAAAATGTGTATGGAGAGGAATTCGGCATCCGCCGCTTGCAGGAAGCGGCGATTCGAGTGCAGAGCTCTGCCCCTCGCGTCGTGGGCGAATCACTGATGATGGCAGCGGAAGAGTGGGCGGGCACGCCCGAACAGGCGGACGATATGACGGTGGTCGTGGCGCGGCTCCGATAGGGAATTCGGGTAGGAAACCCGCACAGGGGCTGCGGTAGTGTGCGTTTCGCGAGTGGGCTATACTGACAAGCTTTCCATAGTTGTGAACGAGGAGAAGAATGCCGCTTGTTAATCGCGTGGCGCTGATTACTGGAGGAAGCCGGGGAATCGGGCGGGGAATCGCCGTGCGCTTGGCGCAAGAGGGCGCACGCATTGCGATCTCCTATCTTTCCAATAAGACGGCCGCGCAGCAGGCGCTACGCCAACTGCAAGCAAGCGGAGCCGATTGCGTAGCTGTGGAAACGGACGTCACCGATGCGGCTAAGGCCGAGCAGTTGGTAGAGACCGTCGCGGATCGGTATGGACGGATTGATATTCTCGTCAACAACGTCGGCGGGTTTCGCTGGGGCACTCTCGCGGAATCTTCATTGGAGGACTGGGAAGGTATCTTTACGTCGAATTTGTCGAGCGTTCTTTACGTCAGCCGGGCCGCATTGCCGCACATGCGGAAAGGACGCTGGGGGCGAATCGTAAATCTTGGCGCGGTGGGCGCGGAACGGGCGTTCGGCCAAGCAAAGATTTCTGCCTACGCGGCGGCAAAAGCCGCGGTCGTAGCGCTGTCGCGTTCGCTTGCGCTGGAAGAAGCAAAAAACGGAATCACTGTGAACGTTGTGAATCCCTCAAGCATCGATGAAAAAGAACTGACGCTGAGCGAAGCTCGCCGCATTCGCGATGCACGATTTCCAATTGGCCGTCCGCCGACCGTCGAAGATGTAGCCGCCGCCGTGGCATTCTTTGTGTCGGACGAAGCGGAGTATGTGACCGGGCAGGTCGTAAACGTTAGCGGCGGATGGATGCTCTGAGCGCCGCGTAAACCTTTTCAAATGAAAGCCCTTACCGCAGCCGAGATGCGCGAAGTCGATCGCCTGACGACCGAGCTATTCTGGATTTCCGGTTCACAATTAATGGAAAACGCCGGGCGGGCCGCCGCGGACGCCGTCTGGTCGCGAATCGCGGGCCATGGCGTAGGCGATAAGACACACGTGTCTGTTCTGTGCGGCAAGGGAAACAACGGAGGGGATGGATTTGTAGTTGCGCGCCATTTGAAGAATTTGAAACTGGCAACACGCGTAGTTCTGCTCGGGAAAAAGGAGCACGTTCGCGGGGACGCCGAGAAAAACCTAACGAGATGGCTGGAAGCCGGCGGAGAAGTTGAGGTTGTTGAGGGGGAGCCGGATTGGGAGCGGGCCTGGCGTGGAGTGCGCGAGTCGCACGTGATCGTAGACGCGATGCTCGGGACGGGGCTGAAAGGGGCCGCTAGCGGCGAGATTGCGAAGGCCATTACGGTTGTAAATGAGATGTCGCACAAGGCAACGGGAAGCTGGCCCTCACTGATTCTGGCGGTGGATACGCCTTCGGGATTACCTTCAGACGGAGAGGCCCCGGAAGGACCGGTGCTCGCGGCTCATTGGACGACGACGTTTACCGCGCCGAAGGTCGGGCAACTGACGGGTGTGGGGGCGGAAGCGTGCGGGGCACTGCAAGTGGTCAGCATTGGTTCGCCGGCGAAACTGATCGAAGAAACCGGAAAGGGCACAGTTCGCTGGGCAGGGCCCGACGAGTTTGCAGGAATGCCGCTGGTGCGGGCGGCGGATTCACACAAAGGAACTTTCGGGCATGCTGTGATTGTGGCGGGCTCGCGCGGAAAATCTGGAGCGGCGGTGCTCGCGGGGTACGCGAGTTTGCGCGCAGGCGCCGGGCTGACGACGATTGCCACGCCGGATGAGATTCAACCGGTGCTGGCGGGGGCATATCCGGAATACATGACAGAGCCGCTCCTGTCGACCAAGACAGGTGGGATCGCGGCCGCGAACGCTTCGTCGGGACGAATGACGAAGCTGCTTGAGGACAAGGCGGCGGTGGCGATTGGGCCGGGGATCGGGACGCATGTGGAAACGCGGATGGTGGTGCAACAACTGGTGCGCGAGGCGACGCTCCCGATCATTCTGGATGCGGATGGGTTGAATTGTTTTGACGGCGAGGCATTTAAGCTGGGGCAGAGAAAAACACAATTTCTGGCAGTCACGCCGCATCCCGGAGAAATGGCTAGGCTTCTTGGCGTGAAAAACTCCGACGTGCAAAGCGATCGCCTGAAAGCGGCGACGGAAGCGGCCAAGAAATGGAAAGCCCACGTTATTCTGAAGGGCTACCACACGATTCTTGCTGCTCCGGATGGACGTGTTTTCGTCAATACGACCGGTGGACCGTGCCTGGCAAAGGGCGGAACAGGAGACGTGCTGACGGGAGTGCTTGCGGCACTGACGGCGCAATTCGGTACGGAGGACTGGCTACGAGTCTTAGCGCTAGGGGTTTTCCTACACGGAACGGCCGGAGACATACTCGCGCGCGAGGAGGATCCCTCAGGCATCCTTGCGCATCAGGTGGCAGAAACATTTCCGAACGCGCGTGAGTGGATGCTGAAGGAGATTCAATTCGGTGGCTGAGGAGATTGTTACGCGATCATCGGAGGAAACGACGGCGTGGGGGCGGGAATTTGCGAAACGGTTGACGGCGCCGGTTCTCATTTTGCTCACTGGCGATCTTGGCAGCGGGAAGACCACTTTGACGAAAGGCATCGTCGCCGGTTTGGGAGCTGCCACCGAAGACGAAGTCACGAGTCCCACCTTCACGCTTGTTCACGTCTACGGGAAGGCTGCCAAGGTTTATCACGCCGATTTGTACCGCATCGAGAGCTTCCACGATTTCGAGACGCTCGGCCTTGAAGATGTGTTTGCAAAGCCAGCCGTCGTGATTTTGGAATGGTCGGAGCGTTTTCCGCTGCAGTCGCCCTGGCCGCAGGTTCGCATCCGACTCGAACATCACGGCGGAGACTCGCGACGCATTTCCATTCTGTAACCGCATTCCGAAGCCATTCTTCTATGATCACAGTCCGTTAACGCTGTCCGGTCACTACGCCGTCTAACCCCTGTGTTTCTTTGCCATTGCGGCGCGGTCCTTACTATCTCGTTACCGAAGCGGGCAGTTTTGTTGCGGCGGTTGGCGCGCGCTGCTAGGTTGATAGAAGCCCCTTCGGGTGGAGTGTGCATGGCGGACGAAACTCTCACACTAGGCGTTGCAGAAGCAACTCGGATCGAACTCAAGAGCTATAACGTCACGATCCCCATGGGGTCGCTGTCGATCGGGGTGGACAATATCCATCACGATGTGTTTCTTAGCCCTAAGTTCGTCCAGGCGGCGCGCGACTATTTGTTCGATCTGATTCGTCAGAGCACCAGCGCCACGTATTTTTCCGGCATCGAGCTGCGCAACACCAAGAGCCTGGACAATGCGACATTCCGCAAGTTGCTGACCGACCTGCTGCAGAGTGCGCTGACCCAAGCCAAATATTGCAAAAATATCGAAATCGACCTCGTTTTCCGGCTTGGATTGCTGAAATTCATCACCCAGGAATTGACCAATCAATTTGCCAACCTGATTCTGGAAGGGAAGGAATGGGTCCGCCAGCGCGGCGAATATTTCGAGCGCAGCCAGCAAGCACACGTGATCAAAGCGCGCCTCTCGGAGCTGCAATCAGCACGGCGAAAAGTTATCCGCGGTGTAGGGCAGCAAGTCGTGCAGATGCTTTCCGACATCGAGGACAGCGTCATTGCCAAAACACGTAGGGCGCTTTTCGGCGACGATTTTGCGCCGCTTTACGAACTGCTGAAGAATCGGCTGATTTTTCTCGATGGCGGAAAGGACGACGTTTTCTTCCTGGAGCATTACGTTCTGCTGGGAAATTATGCGCGTGACCCGGACCGCTTCGAAGCCATGGACGCGCTCTTTCAGGAATTTATTTGCGAGGCGGGTCTTACGATTGGACAGGACCCCGCGTTTACCGAGGCGAATCAAGCGCACAACGCATTGCTTGAACAAGCGACGGGGATGCGTGGTGAGATTGCCAGCCTGGAAGAACAACGCGAGAATATCCGCAAAAAGCTGGATCGCGGCGAAAGCTTCTTCAACAAATTCCTGAATTCCACCGATCCCTCCGATTTGAAGGCTTCACTGAGCGACATCGAGATGCGGCTGAAGCACCAGGAAGTGAAACTCGAGGAGATGGGCCCGCAGATCGATGCCGCAAAGCAGAAGCTCGACTTTTTTAACAAGGACTACAAAGGCCGCCTCGGGGACTATCTCAATGATCCTGAAAACGCCAAGCGGCTTTTTGATGCGTCCGCCGGCGATACCGAAACCACAGAGAAGGCGAGGCTGTTAGCGCAACTTGTAGACCGCTTGGAGCAGCACGACGTGCTCTATCACGTGCTGGCCAGCTACGAAATCCGTCCAATCGCCAAGGACTATTGTCCGCCGGTGCACTTGCAGCAGCTCCGCAAAGCGCTCGTCTCGAAAGAAGAAATGAAGCAAGTCGAGCAGGTATTGAAGCACGTTCCTGCCAAGCAGCTTTCACTGAAACCGATCGAAGAACTTTCGCGAAAGATTAGAAAGTATTCGCGAGAGGAAATGCAGGGTTTCGTGCTGCGTTTTGCAATGGATTTTTTGCGCCTGCGCCGGGATTTGCGTGACGCGGAACACTTGACGACTTGCATGGAACGCGTCCACTTGGTGACCACCGAGCAGGCCAGAGAACTCTCTCGGCTGAATAACAAGCTCTATGAGTGCGTTCTGCAGGAAGAAGCCAAGACGCAAGAGGACCAAGTCGTCTCGCACGTAATTATCAAGGCTGACGTGCGCGGCTCAACCAAGATGACGCAAGACCTGCTGTCGCGAGGACTGAGCCCGGCTTCGCATTTCAGCTTGAACCTGCACGAACCGGTCAAAAAACTGCTCGATCGCTTCGGCGCCAAGAAAGTGTTTATCGAAGGCGACGCGGTGATTCTGGCGATCTTTGAAACGGAATCCACCCGCACGTATGCCCGGTCTGTTGCCAAGGCCTGCATTCTTTCGCGCCAGATTCTTTCGGTGTGCAATTCCTACAATGACCGCGCCGCCGCAAGCGATCTTCCCGCGCTCGAACTCGGCCTGGGTGTGGCGTTTCAAGGCTCGGCGCCGACGTATTGGACCGACGGCGACTCGAAGATCATGATCTCCAAGGCGCTGAATCTTTCGGACCGCCTCTCCGGCTGCGCAAAGCTCGCGAAGCGTATGCTTTCCGGCCAGAAATCTCACTTTTGCGTGTACCAATTCCTGACTGCGATGGAAGGCGCGTCGGCTGAGGAGTTGGACGAATTCCTTGTGCGTTATAACTTGAACGGCATCGAGCTGAATGAAGAAGGCTTTGAAAAACTGTCTGAAGAGATTTCGCTCGATTCCGTGGAAACGAAATTAGAAATGCCCTGGGGCAAAGAAAACGTCACGCTGCATTATGGCGAAGTGCCGATGGGAGAGTCCGTGGAGTTGCTCGTTCTGCGCAAAAGTCTGGCGCGCGAACTCCTTCCCGACGGCAAAATTGGCGCAGCATCCTCGCATCCCTACTACGAAGTTTGCACCAGCCCGAAGCTGTACGACCTGGTCGCGGCGTTGATCCGCACGAAGGCGGCGGCAGCGACAATTGAAACCGTCCGCGCCTAAACCTATACTCCCAACGGAAGCGAAAGGGGTCCGGTGATCTTCCCGGCCTTCAAAGCCGGCGATTCGGTCCTTCGCGGGTCGAATGGTGGGTTCGACTCCCACACGCTTCCGCCATATCTATGTGACTTGACGGTAGTTGCAAAAAAACGAGGCGGCAAAAGGCGGCATTAAGGGATATGCATCCGGTTTTTGTGAACAGTTCTCGGCGGCACGAGTGACAACCGGATCCCAAAATGCTTGAATTGCCCGTGATCCAAAACTCAAATCCAATTGTCTTCAAGACTACAACCTCGGCCGAGATTCGCTTCCGACGACTTGCTTTCCGCGGCATTGCGTTTCGTTCCCTAGAGCAAGGGTTCGATCCCCACCGCCCCTACCATTCATCTTCCTGATGGATGGACACTTACAAAAAGACGCGGGCGCAAAAAGGGGCAGATTAGGACAATGAACCGGTTCTATGGGATTGGTTTTCAGCGGCATGGGTGACAACCGGGTTCGTTCGACTCTCCTAATTGGTGCGGAAACAGGATCACTCGATCCATGAGAATTGGTGTTATGGGACGACCAAGACTCTGGCGGGCACGGGTTTCTCATACCTTCTGTCAGTATTGACAGATGTGCCGCTCCAGCACGAGGTATAAAGTTGCTTGCACGAGGAGTTCCGCGCATGGCTGGACAGGCCGCTCCGGGTGAACGTGCGCAAAATCTGAAGGCAAAAGCCTTTCTGGAATTTAATAGGTTTCTGGGCATATTCCTATACCTTTGGGTTGTATTTGCGTTGTTTTCCATCCATGAGAGCATCATCCGGGCACAGCACAATCTGGATTTCACTGCTCACAGTTTTGCAATTATCAATGCATTCGTCCTTGCAAAGGTTCTGCTAGTCGGTGAGCACCTGCATCTGGGCGCCGGGTTCAAGGAAAAGCCGCTGGTCTACCCAGTTTTGTACAAATCTCTTGTCTTTTCCATTTTCCTGACCGGCTTTCACGTCGCAGAGAGAATGATTGTCGGTATGTTCGGCGGCAAGACGTTTGCTGAGAGTTTTTCTGCGATCGGTGGCGGACGTCTGGAGGCGATCCTCTCGATTGGCGCGCTCTCGTTTGTCATGTTGATACCTTTTTTTGCATTTAGAGAGTTGGGGCGAGTAATCGGCGAGCAGGAGCTGCGTACTCTCTTTTACGGACGAAGGTCAAAAGCCGGCGTTGGATCGCCTGGATTAAAATAGCATGAGACAGAAGAAAGCAAGCTCAGAGCGAAATAAAGCAGTTGGTCTGTCCGCGCGGAGACGGTTCGTCCCACTCGGTCAGGTTCCTTAGACTTGCAGCAACAATCCCAATTGGTTCATGAAGAAAAATAAATGTTTTCCAGACCTAAATTCATGCCCTCACGGTGTGCCCGAAGATGACTGCGACTTGGGTCCCACCCAGTCTGGGTCTTGCAAATTCCAACCGCCGCCAAGCGCTTTGTAAAGTTGAACAATGACCGTGCGGCGATTGAGTTCCGTCTGGGCTAGTGCGATCTGAGCGGGAAAGAGTTGTTGCTGAGCCTCGAGAACTTCGTAATAACTGGATTTACCGGCAACGAAACGTTGGAGTGATATTTTGACAGCCTCCTGGGAGGCTTGAACAGCTTCGTCCTGTTTTTCTCGAATCGCATCATATTTCTGACGTGAAATGAGCGCGTCCGATACATCCTGGAAGGCGTTCAGAGCCGTCTGCTCGTACTGCAACTTGGATTGTTCCCAAAAGGCTACGGCTTGGCGCTTTTGGGCTTTGAGAGCACCGCCCTGGAAGATGGGCCCGGCGACGTTGCCCGCAATGCTCCAGACGTTAGCTTGTCCGGAAGAGAGGGCAGAGAGTGGGGAACTGGCCCGTCCAAGCAGGGCGGTAAGACCAATTTGTGGGAAAAAATTCGCCGCGGCGACCCCAACTTGCGCGTTGGCAGACCGCAGCAACTGCTCCGCCTGAAGCACATCTGGCCGGCGCTCCAAAAGGGCGGAAGGCAACCCCGCAGGGACCTCAGGTGGGACGATCTCATCAAGCAGTTTCGCTGTGTGCATGATCTCGCCAGGGTTATTGCCCAGCAGCACGCTGAGCTGGTTTTCCGCCAGCGCAATCTCCCGCTCTAGTTCGGGAATGGTTGCGGCAGCAGTGGCCAGAGATGCCGCTGCACGGGACGTGTCCAGCTTTGACGAAACCCCACCTTCGAGGCGCTGCGTGAAAAGATTCAGAGTCTGACCATATGAAATCGTCGTTTGCTTACCGATTTCGAGTTGAAGCTCCAATCCAAGAAGCAGGAAGTAAGCTTGCGCGACATCGCTCACCAAAGTGAGCATGACTCCCCGCCGGGCTTCCTCCGTTGCTAGATATTGGGCACGGGCAGACTCATTCAGGCGACGGAGCCGGCCCCAAACGTCCGCTTCCCAGGCGACGCTTGCGGCCGCCACGAAAGCTCCTTTCGTCTGGCCTCCGTTCGGAACAACCGTGCCGGCAAACTCGTTTCTCCCATCGCTGCTGCTGACTGAGTAGTTGATGAACGGAAAATACTGCGCCCGGGCTTGGGCTGCGATTTGACGGGACTGTTCAATGCGTGTGATGGCCACGCGCAAGTCGTAATTATTGGCTAATGCCGTTTGGATCAGTTCCTTGAGCCGTTCGTCCTTAAAAACTTCCCACCACGGCATATCAGCAAAGGACGCCTGCTGCGCTGCAACTTGAGCACCACGGTATTCGGTTGGCGCGTTCACCGTAGGTCGCTTGTAGTTAGGCCCAACCGCGCACCCGGACGCGACGAGGAATAGCGCTAGAATCAGGGCGAGCAACTGGGACGCGAATCTGGCCTCCCCCGTCCCGTTCTCTCTGTGTCCGATCAGGGGTGTGGTTGCCCCGGTGGCTTCGCAGGAATTGGTGTTGGTCAAAGTTGTGTTCCTGATTGGCATCTGACAACTTTCATTTCTTGGCTGTAAAATTGAAACTGCTAGTTTCCCGCTTCCGGAGCCGACGTCGCGAGCGGCGCTTTCACTTGTTTTTGCCCGGCACCGCCAAGTCGCTCAATCATGTAAAACAATGCCGGAATAATAAAGATCGCTAGAAAACTGGAAGTTAGCATGCCCCCAATAACAGCCGTGCCCATCACCTGTCTTGACGCCGCGCCAGCCCCGGTTGCCCTCCAAAGAGGCACGCAGCCCAGGATAAAGGCGAAGGACGTCATCAGAATGGGACGCAGGCGGAGCTTTGCGCCTACGAGCGCCGCTTCTGCCAGAGGTCTTCCGCTTTCGTATTCCAACTTTGCAAATTCCACAATCAGGATCGCGTTTTTGGCGGCCAGACCAATCAGCATGATCAGACCAATTTGCGCGTAGACGTTGTCCTCGAGTGCCAGAGCGGTGTAGTCCTGAAAGATAAGAAGACCAATAATCCGACGCCCGAAAAGGATCCCAAATGCGCCAAACACCGCGACAGGCGTGCTCAGCAGCACACTGAAGGGAAGCGTCCAGCTTTCGTACAGCGCCGCCAGGATGAGGAATACGAATAGGATGGAGAATCCAAAAATCACAGCGGGTGGGACGCCCTGCTGAGCCTTCTGCTCCTGAAAGGACATGCCCATGTAGTCAAAGCCCATCCCTTGCGGCATGGTTTGAGCGAAGACCTCTTCGAGCGCCTTCATGCCCTGCTCGGAACTGAAACCAGGCTTTATGATGCCGTTGATTTGCACACATGGGTACATGTTGTAATGCATGGTGAACTCAGGACCGAGTCGCGGAGAGATATCGGTCACAGTGGAGAGCGGGACCATCTGACCGGAATTGTTCCGGACATAAAAGCGGCCCACATTCTCGGCCTGCGTCCTAAAGTCACCTTCCGCCTGAACGTAAACCTGCCAAACGCGTCCAAAGCGGTTGAAGAAATTGATAAATGCGCCACCCATAAAGGCTTGCAAGGTCTGATAAACGTCACTGAGCGGCACACCCTGTTTCAGTACCTTGTCGCGATCCACCTTAACGGCGAGTTGGGGAACCAGAGGAAGAGCGGTGGTAAATAATGAAGAAAACTCAGGACGCTTCTGCGCCGCGGCCATAAATTTCAGCTGGTTATCCCTGAGAAAAGCGGGGCCCCTTGCGGATCGGTCTTCCAGGACGAAGGTGGTGCCGCCGGCGGCGCCCACACCTGGTATTGCTGGCGGCGGAAAGGCGACGGTGGTGCCTTGAGAGATTTCACGTAGCGCAACGTTTAAGTGAATCTTGATGGCCCAGTATTGCTCATCGGGAGCCTTGCGTTCCTTCCACTCCTTGAGTGTCACCCAAAAGAAGGCGCTGTACGTATTTTGCACGCCGCTCAACATATTGTAGCCAACCACAGTTGTCACATGGTCGACTCCAGGCGTTTTCATTAAGATATTTTCGACCTTAGTTGCGGCTGCGCTGGTACGCTGCAGCGAAGAGGCATCGGGCAGTTGTAAAGCGACGAATACGTAGCCCTGATCTTCTTCGGGCAGGAAGCTGGAAGGGAGCTTTTTGCCGAAGAAGCCAGCCAGAACGGCAAACACGAGTAGCAAAACGACAGTTAAGCCCAACCTGCGAATCAATACCGAACACACGTTGACGTAGCCTTCGGTTGCGCGGCCAAAGACCCTGTTGAACCATGCGAAGAACTTCCCCAGGGGGCCGCGGGATTCTTTTTTTGGCCGAAGCAACAGGGCACCAAGCGCGGGACTCAGTGTGAGGGCATTGAATGCTGAGATGATGACAGAGACCGCGATCGTTACCGCGAACTGTTGATACAGGCGCCCGGTAATGCCGGGGATAAAGGCCGTCGGAATAAAAACCGCCGACAGTACGATAGCGATGCCGATCACCGGGCCTGAGACTTCCTCCATGGCTTTGAAGGCCGCATCCTTGGGCGACAGCCCATGTTCGATGTGTTGTTCAATGGCTTCGACCACAACGATCGCGTCGTCCACCACCAAACCAATTGCCAGGACAAGGCCGAACAGCGAGAGAGTATTGATGGAGAAGCCAAGCAGTGGAAAAATAAGGAAAGTGCCGACCAAAGACACGGGTACGGCCAGCAGGGGAATCAGCGTGGCGCGCCAACCCTGAAGGAAGAGGTACACAACGATAATGACGAGGACGAGGGCCTCGATGAGGGTATGGACGATCTCAGTTATGCCCTCAGTGACGGGGAGCGTTGTGTCCAGAGCAATCGCATAGTCGAGGCCGGGAGGGAATTGTCTCTTGGCAGCCACCATGAGATCTTTGGCGCCTTGAGCGGCTTGAATGGCGTTGGACCCAGGAAGTTGGTAAATAGCCACGACCGCGGCTGGCTTGCTATCCAACCGGCCCTGCAAATTGTAAACCTGAGTCCCAAGTTCAATTCGAGCCACGTCCTGCAGGCGTACGAAAGAGCCGTCCGCGTTGGCGCGGACGACGATCTGACCGAACTCCTCCACCGAAACCAAGCGGCTCTGCGCAATGACCGCGAAGGTACTCTCTTGCCCCGGAGGCACCGGTTCTCCACCGATCTGTCCAGCGGGATTCACGGTGTTTTGCACTTTAACGGCGTTGATAATCTCCGGAACTGTGATTTGTAGTTTGGCCAGCTGGTTCGGGTTCACCCAGAAACGCATGGCGTACTGCCCGGCGCCAAAAATCGTGACGCTCGCGAGTCCATAAGAGCGAGTAAGCGGGCTGAGAAGATTGATGTAAGCGTAATTTGCCAGGAACTGAGAGTCATACTGCCCTGTTGGAGAATAGAGGTCGAACAGCATCAGTGGGGCGGAAGTAGACTTCTGTACGGTGACACCTTGGGTGTTCACTTCGGGTGGAAGTTGGGAAGCCGCCTGCGACTGGCGCATCTGGGCGAGAATCAGATCGGTGTTCGGATCCGTCTTTATGTCGAAATCCACCGTCAGTTTCATTTGGCCGTTGTTGGCATTCAGCGAGTACATGTATTCCATGTTGTCCACGCCGCTCATCTGCTGCTCGATGGGGGTGGCAACGGACTGATCAAGAGTGGTCGCGTCCGCACCGGGGTAGGTAGCTGTTATCTGGATTTGCGGATCGGCAATGTTCGGAAACTGCGCCGTCGGTAAACTCAAGATGGCAACCGCGCCAACGATGACCATGACGATAGAGATCACCATGGACATTACGGGATGGTTGATAAAGAATTTAGCCATATGAATGTCAATTACAGCTTGGCGCTAACAGATGTCTCCTGCAATGTAGAACTGGATTGGTAAGGTTTGGGTTTCACTTCGGTGCCTTCCTGCACTTTTTGCACGCCTTCTGCAACAACTCGTTCGCCCTGCTTGAGACCTTCATCGACGATCCACATATCGCCGCTCTTCTGGCCCATTTTGACGGGTCGGATGCTGACCTTATTGTCGCTACCCACCACTGCCACGAGATAGCCCCCTTGTAATTCGCTCACGGAGCGTTGCGGCACGAGCAACGCATTTTTTTGAATTCGTACCACCGTGCTTATTCTGCCGAAGCCCCCGGGGCGAAGAACACTATTGGGATTTGAGAACTGAACTTGAACGAGAATTGCCCCCGTCCTCACATCTACCTGGCGATCAAGGGCGTAAAACTGCCCCTTGAGTCGATAGGCAGTGCCATCGGTCAGCCGTAGCTGCCATTCGAGCTTTCGGAGTGCCGCATCCTCGCTCACGTTCTGCGTCTCAATCAGTCTTATTGCGTTGAGGTATTCCTGTTCGCTGATTGTCAAATTCGCGAGGATGGGGTTCAGCGTAGAAACGGATGTCAACGGCGCGCTCTGGGGACCTACCAGATCTCCGACCTGTGCACTGGCGATGGCTGCCACACCATCGATCGGCGAGGTGATGTTCGTGAAACTGAGATTCAATTGGGCTTTTTCCACCGCTGCTTGAGCTCCATCGATCTCAGCTTGCGCTCCCTCGACCTGTGCTTTCGCCGCCAGATCGGCTTGCAGGGCGTCATCAAGCTCCTGCTGACTAATAGCGCTCTCTTTGGCAAGTGGCGTGTAGCGGGTCACGTCTATCTGTGTTTTGCCCAATCTCGCTCGGGCCACTGCAAGACTCGCTTTGGCCTGTTCTAGATTCCCCTTGGCTTGGTCGAGAGTGGCCTGAAAGGGCCTTGGATCTATCTGGAACAGTGGTACGCCGGTCCGAACATAGGCACCGTTGGTGTAGTTTTGTTTGAGCAGAAGTCCCGTCACCTGGGCACGAATCTGGGCGTTGACAAGTCCATCCAATGTGGCAACCCATTCTTTGGTGATCGGCACATCCTTCTGCACCACTTCTACGACTTCGACGTCGGGAGGGCCCGCCGGAGGTAGCCCCATCTTTCCGCACCCGGTTGACAACATCGCGCCAACGGTGAGAAGGGTTGCAACAAGTTTAATTTTCATCGGTTGCATAACACTCGTTCCGCGGAGGCGTGGGGTGCCCGGCCCTGAAGTTTTCGCGCTTTCACTTTTTCTAACGCCGGACGTTTGGTACCACGCACAGGCTCGCGTCATTTAGAAGAGAACACTCACAAGGGGACGAGACTAGGGCTCCAAATGGGGTGCCGAATACTGTCAGTATTGACAGGTACCAGGGATGAGAAACTTGACGATCGACGCTTGGCCTCCTTGTTTATTCGCCTTCCGAGGCAGGCCGCGCAATCGTTGTGTTCCCGCGCTAGGACCTGTCTTTCGATCAGGGCAGAAACGATTGCAGACAGTGAGGCCAATGACCGCCGCATGACCGCTGCTGCAACCATCGGAATTCTTGGTTAAGCGAATGGATGAGCTGTTCGAGGGCACGTTTAGTCTTGCCCAGACGAATTTTAGCAGCGTAATCGCTGCGGGCGCGTTCGTTCCCGGCCATCACAGTCAGCTGGATGTTGGCCGCAATTCGTTCGATTAGGGTATGTAACATCGCTCAAAGTTTTCGCAGGCTTCGGTGCAAGCAATAGTAATTTCCGCATCGCAGTGAACAGCACGATTTCTGTAAAAGCTAGGAGTCGAAAATAGGACGATGCCCTGGGGGCGTTCCTGTCATTTCTGACAATGGTCCTCTCGTTGTGACGGCCTCTACAATTCCGGTTGGAACAAGGATATGGCGCGTCTGCCAGCGCTGCACTTTCTATGTGCGAGTGACCCGGTCAGACGTAGAAAGCTCGAGACAGAAGCGTGACCCATCGCGTCCTGAGGGTGTTTAAAGAGATCCACACCTATGGGGGCCCGCTGGTCACGTTACAGGGGCCGATCATTCCCGAGCCGTCCGAGACTGCGGAATGCATGACCCAGATTACACGACGGGCGATGGCGCTGAAACAGCTCGCTGAAGACATTATTGTAAAGATCTTCATGATTTGTGGTCCTGACCCCAGCAATTTCGTGATGCAGACGGGAAGCTCGATTGCATCTGCTTGCATGGTTCGGGCGCAGAACCGGTTCGCAATTTTAAGTCCACCGACAGACGGGGGCGACAGAGGACTTTGCGGAAATCGCCCCCAACCCCCTGCCGCATGAATTCTGAAATCGAGCCCTTCGCGATAAGTTGGTTGACAGTGGGGAAGACTGTGAACAAGACCGCGTTAGCGGGCCATGCCGTTGCAACAGGAGTTATGCCATGAGCGACGAATTGCCCATCATTTATCTAGCCAGGCACGGCGAAACCGCTTGGAGTCTTACGGGCCAGCATACAGGACTCACCGACCTGCCGCTGACCGAAAGCGGACAGCGCACAGCCCGCCGGTTGGCACAACGCCTGCAAGGGTTGCCGTTCGCGAACGTATTCACCAGTCCCTTGCAGCGTGCACGCCGGACCTGCGAACTGGCTGGATTTGGATCGGTGGCTGAGATCGATCGGGACCTCGTGGAATGGGACTACGGCCAGTTCGAAGGTCGTCGCAGCGCCGAAATCCATGCAGAACGTCCGGATTGGAACCTCTTTCGAGACGGATGTCCCGGCGGGGAATCACCGGAGCAGATTTCTGCTCGAGCAGATCGGGTGGTGAACCGAGTGCGCGCGATTCGGCAGGACGTGCTACTTTTTTCGAGCGGACATTTCCTCCGGGTGTTAGCCGCTCGCTGGCTGGGGCTGCAACCAACGGCAAATAGCAGATATTTCATGTTGAGTACCGCGAGCCTGAGCGCGTTGGGCTACGAACAGGATCTCTCCCGACCTGTGATCCGATTTTGGAATGACACCCATCACGTGGACGTTGAGATGGATAGTGAGCGAATTTCACAGCGTGAGAGAAAGATGAGGGCAGGAGCCGGGCCAGAAGCGTAACCGCCAAATAGACTTCGCTGAACTGTTTTTGCAATTTGCAACTTGAAAGTCCCGCCATATCAATCTGTATCTCTTGCAGCAGCTTATCGCCTCTTCCTTGCTGTCATTTTTGACAGTAGCCAAGAAAAAACAACATCTTTAGGATGCGCTCGCTGGAAGATGGGCCTATCTTTGCTCCACTTTTCTGGCTGAATCGCTGCGGCATCTGATTCTCAGGGGCAAGATCTTTGAAAACGGACTGCCGGATTGCCCCGTACTGGGCGTTCCCGCTGGAATTCCCCGCGATGGGATAACGCCCGATCTGATGCTCCTCCGCATTGCGGCAACACTTAGGGCAAAGGTAATTCATGTGCCTAGCATATCCAAGCAGGCCTTACCTTGCTTCGAACGTAGGATCGAGGAGATGCGATGAAAGCCACACAACTGCTTCACAACTTAGGCCAGAGCATTTGGCTCGACAATATCACCCGCGATTTGCTCCGCAGCGGAACGCTCGATCGCTATGTCGCCGAACTGTCGGTGACGGGGCTTACGTCCAACCCTACGATTTTTGACAACGCCATCAAGAACAGCACGGCCTACGACAACTCGATCCGCGAAAAACTTAAGACGGGCTTGTCAGGCGAGAAATTGTTCTTCGAGCTGGCGATGGAAGATCTCACCGCGGCAGCCGATTTGTTTCGGCCAATTTACGATCGGACAAACGGCGTGGATGGCTGGGTATCGCTCGAAGTCTCGCCCCTTCTGGCTTACGACACAGCCAGCACTCTTGCTGCCGCCAAAGATCTGCATGCCAGGGCTGCGAGGCCAAATCTGTTTATCAAAATACCTGGCACCAAAGAAGGCCTGCCCGCCATTGAGGAGGCGATCTTTGCAGGTGTGCCCATTAATGTGACGCTCTTGTTCTCACGTGAGCATTACCTCGCGGCTGCCGAGGCGTTCCTTCGCGGAATAGAGCGGCGCATTGACGCGGGGCTTAAGCCCAATGTCGGCTCCGTTGCCTCCGTGTTTGTCAGCCGTTGGGATGGCGCAGTGAAAGGTAAAGTCCCCGCCGAACTCAACAATCGCCTTGGCATCGCTATCGCTGAACGCACATACAAGGCTTGCCGTGAACTGTTGGGCTCCTCGCGTTGGCAGCGTGTCTACAATGCCGGAGCCTACCCGCAAAGACTATTGTGGGCCAGCACAGGTACCAAAGATCCTTCGGCGTCCGACATCCTTTATGTAAAGGCCCTCGCTGCACCTTTCACAGTGAACACGATGCCAGAGGCCACTTTGAAAGCACTGGCGAATCACACAGAACTCGGATCGATCCTGGCGGCCGACGGTGGGGACTGCGAAGAAGTCTTAGCGCAGTTCGCCAAGGAGGGCATAGACGTCGATGCCCTGGCTGCTCACCTTCAGGACGAAGGTGCGAAGTCATTCGTCAATTCCTGGAATGAGTTGATGGCTGTGACCTCGTCCAAGACCGATGTGCTCAAGAAGGCCGCAAGCCATTGAATGTTGCGAGGCTTCTCGCAGCAGAATTGAAATACGAAACTTCGGAGTTCCATTTGAATAGAGAGGTCATCCCATGAACGTGCTTGTCGTTGATGTCGGAGGGACCAACGTCAAGGTTCTTGCCACCGGACAAACGGAGCCCAGAAAGTTTCCATCGGGACGGAAAATGACACCTAAACAGATGGTTGCAGGGGTCAAGCAGATCGCCGGTGATTGGAAGTATGACGTCGTGGCGATCGGCTATCCGGGGTTGGTTCAGAATGGCAAGCCGGCCACTGAACCGCATAACCTGGGACGCGCTTGGGTCGGTTTTGATTTCAAAGCTGCATTCGGGCTTCCGGTGAAGATCATGAATGATGCCGCCATGCAGGCCCTTGGGAGTTACAAGAAGGGGTTGATGCTCTTCCTGGGTTTTGGAACCGGTCTGGGCGCCGCTCTTGTCGATCAAGGCATTGTGGTGCCGATGGAACTTGGCCACCTTTCCTATAAGAATGGAACCTACGAAGACTACCTCGGCATCCGCGGATTGAAGCGTTTGGGCAAGAAGAAATGGAAGCGCACTGTGGCTTTTGGAGTGGCCAGACTGTTCAAAGCTTTCCATCCCGACGACGTGGTGCTTGGGGGTGGCAATGTAAAGAAACTGAAAGACCTCCCTCCTGGTTGCCGCAGAGGAGACAACTCCAACGCATTCCTCGGCGGTTTTCGACTCTGGGAAGACGCAAAGGATGGCCGGCCCTCGACGCGCGGTAATGGCCGACCTAAATAGCCAAAGGGAAGCAGAAGGAGCGCGAGTATGGCAACAGGCACAACACCAGTCACCAAACGAGTGGGTATTGAACCGCTGACCCAACGCAAAGCATGGAAAGCTCTCCAAGCTCATCACAGCAAAGTCAAAGAGTTGCACCTCCGTCACCTCTTTGCAGAGGACCTGAAGCGCGGCGAGCGCATGACAGCGGAGGCCGCAGGGCTGTTCTTGGATTACTCGAAGAACCGAATCACGGACGAGACGCTCAAGCTCCTCATCCAACTGGCCGAGGAATCCGGCCTTCGAGACCGGATTGAAGCTATGTTCCGCGGGGACAAAATCAATATCACAGAGCATCGAGCCGTCCTTCACGTGGCTCTCCGCGCCCCCAAAGGAGCATCCATCGTCGTTGACGGAACGAACGTCGTACCTGAAGTGCACGCTGTACTCGACAAAATGGCGGACTTCTCGAATCGCGTTCGAACCGGCATCTGGCTGGGCCACACGGGTAAGCGCATTCGCAACATCGTCAATATCGGCATCGGCGGTTCCGACCTCGGACCCGTGATGGCCTACGAGGCGCTCAAGCATTACAGCGAGCGCGCCTTGACGTTTCGTTTTGTCTCCAACATCGATGGCACAGACTTCGCAGAAGCCGTTCACGGCTTGAATCCATCGGAGACCCTTTTCATTGTTTCTTCGAAGACCTTTACCACGCTCGAGACAATGACCAACGCCCATACGGCTCGCGCTTGGTCACTCGCTGGCCTTGAAGGTGACGAAAAGTCAGTCGCTAAACATTTTGTTGCCGTCTCAACAAACGCTTCGGAAGTCGCGAAGTTCGGGATCGATACCGCGAACATGTTCGGATTTTGGGATTGGGTCGGCGGGCGATATTCCATGGACTCGGCGATCGGGCTCTCAACAATGCTAGCCGTTGGCCCGGACAATTTCCGCTCCATGCTGGACGGTTTTCACGAGATGGATGAGCACTTCCGCACCGCCCCGCTCGAACAAAACCTACCGGTCCTCATGGGATTGTTTGGAGTCTGGTACAACGATTTCTTTGGCGCACAGACCGTCGCAGTCTTTCCCTACGAACAGTACCTCAAGCGATTCCCCGCCTATTTGCAACAGTTGACCATGGAGAGCAACGGTAAACACGTCTCGCTGAACGGGACTGCGGTCGACCACCAGACTGGACCGATTTATTGGGGTGAGCCTGGAACCAACGGGCAGCACTCCTTCTACCAGTTGATCCATCAGGGAACTAGGCTAATCCCTTGTGATTTTATTGCATTCGCACAATCGCTCAATCCTCTTGGCAGGCACCACGACATGCTCCTGGCGAATGTCTGTGCGCAGACCGAAGCGCTAGCATTTGGCAAAACCCCGGAGCAGGTGAAGGCCGAGGGAACTCCCGATTGGCTCGTCCCTCATCGGGTCTTCGAGGGTAACCGTCCGTCAAACACAATCCTTGCCGAAAAGCTTACGCCTGCACTACTTGGGAAACTTGTTGCGTTGTATGAGCACTCCGTCTTTACCCAGGGAACCATTTGGGACATCGACTCATTCGATCAATGGGGAGTCGAGCTCGGCAAGGTCTTGGCCCAGCGAATCATCCCAGAGATTGAAAGCGAATCGCAACCGAAGCTCGCACATGACAGTTCCACGAACAACGTGATCCGGCGCTACCGCAAAATGAAGGAGTCCTCCCATGACTCGCGGTTATAACAAGCCTCTGTATATCCTGCCCTTCGACCATCGCGGCTCGTTTGAGACCAAAATGTTCGGTTGGGAAGGTGTACTCACCCCGGATCAGACAACGCAAATCGCTGCCGCTAAGCGAGTGATCTATGACGGCTTCGTCGCCGCTATTGCCAACGGGGTCGCTAAGGAAAAAGCCGGCATTCTCGTAGACGAACAATTCGGTGCCGCAATCCTCCACGATGCATCAGCGCGTGGCTTTGCTACGGCATGCCCCGCCGAGAAGAGCGGGCAAGAAGAGTTCGATTTCGAATACGGAGATGATTTTGCCGCACATATCGAATTATTCCATCCTACCTTTTGCAAGGTTTTGGTGCGCTACAACCCGGAAGGTGACCAAGCGCTGAATCGCCGCCAGTCGGCGCGCCTCAAACGACTATCGGATTACCTCCACGGAAATAGTCAGAGCTTGTTTATGTTCGAGTTACTGGTGCCGGCGGAAAAATCTCAGCTCGACGAATTCAAAGGCGACAAGAAGGCTTACGACCTCGATCTTCGTCCTTCCCTGATGGTCCAGGCAATCCAGGACCTTCAGGAGGCCCAGGTTGAGCCTGACGTTTGGAAGATTGAGGGACTCGATCGACGCCAAGATTGCGAAAAGGTTGTGTCGGTAGCGCGCCGGGATGGGCGAGACGATGTCGGCTGCATCATCCTCGGCCGCGGCGAGGATGACAAGAAAGTGAGCGAATGGTTGGCGACGGCGGCGTCAGTTCCGGGATTTGTGGGCTTTGCCGTGGGCAGGACCGATTTTTGGGAGCCGCTTGTGGCGTGGCTGGCCAAGAAGATTACGCGGGAAGACGCCGTCGCTGAAGTGGCTCGTCGCTACCGCGAGTTTGTGAACATTTTCGAGAAAGCCCACGCCACTAGGGCTCGCGCGGCGTGAGGCGAGTTCAACCGCTCGATTAGATGTCGAAGCAGGAACCACCGTTTTGGGGGCGGAATCGGTAATTGTCGGCGAAGGCAAAGGAACGACTGCCGCAATTAACTGGTTGCGAGCCAGATCTACCTAAGAAATGCAAAGTCAGCGAATTTAGAAATCGAGAACAGCGAAGGAGGCATTTATGCAACTTGGAATGGTTGGACTTGGAAGAATGGGAGCAAACATGGTTCGGCGGCTTCTCAAAGTCGGCCACAACTGCGTGGTCTTCGACATGTCGCCGAAGGCAGTGGACGAGCTCGTTGCGGAAAAGGCGGTGGGTGCTTCGTCACTACTGGAGTTCGTCAAGAAACTCGAAAAGCCGCGTGCCATTTGGTTGATGGTGCCAGCGGCTGTCGTGGACAAAACTATTGCGGGCATCCTGCCTCATTTAGAGGCAAACGATATCCTTATTGATGGCGGGAATTCCTGTTACGTGGATGACATTCGACGTGCCAAAGAGCTCGCGACAAAGAAGATCCACTACGTGGATGTCGGTACGAGTGGTGGAGTGTGGGGTTTAGAGCGTGGTTACTGCATGATGATTGGCGGCGAAACGCAGGTCGTCAAACACCTCGATCCGGTCTTCGCTACTCTCGCACCCGGTGTCGGCGACATTCAGCGCACTCCAGGGCGCGAAAAAGCCGATGGGACGTCCGAGCAGGGTTACCTGCATTGCGGACCAAACGGCGCCGGCCATTTTGTGAAGATGGTTCACAACGGCATTGAGTACGGAATCATGGCTTCCTATGCCGAGGGTTTGGGCATCCTCCGGTCTGCCAACGTCGGAAAGCAGACTCACGAAATCGACGCCGAGACGACGCCTCTGCGTAACCCGGAACACTATCAGTACGATCTCCATCTGGCGGACATCGCCGAAGTATGGCGCCGCGGCAGTGTCATCGCTTCCTGGCTGCTCGATTTGACGGCCTCCGCACTCATTGAGGACCCTGCCCTCGCGAAGTTCGCTGGTCGCGTCTCCGACTCAGGCGAAGGCCGGTGGACAATCAATGCCGCCATTGATGAGGCTGTCCCAGCACATGTGCTGACTGCGGCGCTTTACGAGCGTTTCAGTTCTCGCGGCGAAGCCGACTTTGCAAATAAGCTCCTGTCGGCGATGCGCTATGAATTCGGCGGTCATCTCGAGAAAGCTACTACCAAAGGCCACGCTGCTTGAAGGAGATGAACTATGGAAAATGTCAATTCGGACGCTCTTGTCTTCTTCGGTGCCACCGGCGATCTGGCGTACAAGAAAATCTTTCCGGCGCTACAAGCCATGATTAAGCGTGGCCACCTCAATGTACCCGTCATCGGTATAGCAAAGGCTGGTTGGAACGTCGATCAGCTTCGGGCTCGGGCAAAAGACAGTCTTGAGAAACACGGGGGACTCGACTCCACAGCTTTCGAAAAACTGAGCCGTCTGCTGCGCTATGTGGACGGCGACTACGCGGATCCTGTGACCTTCCAGGCCCTGCGCAAGGAACTAAAGGAATCTCAGCATCCTGCGCATTACCTGGCGATCCCACCTGCGCTTTTCGGGCCGGTTGTGGAGCATCTTGAAACGTCAGGCAGCGCAAAGGGTGCCCGCGTCATTGTCGAAAAGCCTTTCGGGGGCGATCTCGCTTCAGCACGCAGCCTCAATAAGATTCTGCTCGGCACTTTTGCCGAGAAAGATGTCTTTCGCATTGATCATTATCTTGGGAAGCGGCCGGTACGTAACATGGTGATTTTCCGCTTCGCTAATTCCTTCATGGAATCGTTCTGGAACCGCAATCACATTGAGAGCGTGCAGATCACCATGGCGGAAAATTTCGGCATTCAGGGCCGCGGTGCCTTTTATGATCAGACTGGTACCATCCGCGATGTCGTCCAGAATCACCTTTTTCAGGTCCTCTGCAACCTGGCTATGGAACCTCCTGTGCGGACAGACAGCGAATCTATTCGGGACGAAAAAGTCAAAGTGCTGAAGGCCATCCAAACGTTGGAAGAGAAAGACCTTGTCCGCGGTCAGTTCCGCGGCTATCGGAAAGAGCCAGGAGTGGCGCAGGACTCAAAAGTTGAGACGTTTGCGGCCTTGCGGGTCTTCATCAATTCGTGGCGTTGGAAAGGTGTCCCTTTCTACATTCGAGCAGGGAAATCACTTCCAGTGACGTGCACTGAGGTCGTTGCCCGCTTGCGTTTGCCTCCCATGGCAATAAGTGACAGCGCTTTGATGCGCAACCACCTGCGATTCCGAATCAGCCCTGACGTGACTATCGCCATGGGAATGACGATTATGGCCCCCGGGGAGGAGATGATCGGCCAATCAGCGGAGATGCTGGCAAGTCGTCATCCCCAGCCGGATGAGATGGATGCATACGAACGAGTGCTGGGAGACGCGATGGAAGGAGATGCCACATTATTTGCTCGACAGGATTACGTGGAAGAGGCGTGGAGGGTTGTCGATCCGATCTTGAAAAAGATCACGCCCGTATACGAATACGAGCCGGCCACCTGGGGACCAACTGAGGCAGATCAAAAAGTTGCGCCGGAGGGTGGTTGGCAAAACCCGGAAATCGCGGCGGAAACGCCTGTTGCTTCTGCGGTACACGCGGCGTGATCAGCGACCTCGTCGCCGTCAGCTGGTTTTTAATGCTGGCACAGCGCGCGGTGGAAGTGAGTTTTGGCGAGAGATCGGAATGGGAGACCTGCCTTGAAAGTTGAAGTGCTCACTGATGCTGAATCGGTTGCACGTAGGGCTGCAGCTCTCATCGCTGCGGATGCACGTTCGGCGACCGCTCTTCGGGGCCGCTTCGTCCTAGCCGTCAGTGGCGGCCACACCCCGTGGATAATGTTGCGTGCGCTCGCGAACGAAATAGTTCCCTGGGAGGCTGTGCATATAGTTCAAGTTGACGAGCGGGTGGCTCCTGCGGGTCATTCGGATAGAAACCTTACCCACTTGCAAGCCAGCTTGCTTGATGCTGTCCCTCTCCGGCCTCAGCAGATCCACGCCATGCTCGTGGAATCATCGGATCTGGAGGCCGCTGCCAAGCAGTACGCACAGACTCTCAATGAGATCGCTGGCTCGCCCGCGGTGCTCGATCTCGTTCATTTAGGACTTGGCCCCGACGGCCACACCGCTTCGCTGGTTCCCGGAGATCCCGTCCTCGAAATCACTAACGCAGATGTCTCCTTGACCGGGATCTACCAAGGAAGACGTCGGATGACATTGACGTATCCCCTCATCAATCGTGCTCGACATATCCTTTGGGTGGTAACCGGAGGTGAAAAGGCTGAAATGCTCACTCGCCTTGGCAACGCCGATACCTCGATTCCGGCGGGGCGAGTTTGTTCGCAAAACGCACTGGTGCTGGCCGACAGCGCGGCGGCAGGAGTGGAGGTTGCGTCCGAAGGTAAAAGCAGCGCGGCCACGCCAGCAAGCTAAGAATTCTCGCACGTGCTGGACCCAATTTTAGTGCTCTTTAATCACAGGCAATTGCCCCCGGAAATGAATTGGGAGACGCCATGACGTCATCGAGGCACAGGTCGGCAAGTCTACGGTTGGACGAGCTAGTGCGTATAACGAGATCTTCAGTTGAGTCCGATAAGAGGAGAAAACATGCGGGTTGGGATCGCCACGGATCACGGCGGGTTCGGTTTGAAGGAGGAGTTTGTCGCACAGCTTCGTGAGGCGGGGCATGAGGTCGTCGATTTCGGTGCGCACAGCCTGAACCCCGGTGACGACTATCCGGACTTCGTTATCCCCCTTGCCAGGGCCATAGTGGCGGGCACTGTCGAACGCGGCGTTGCCATCTGCGGAAGCGGCGTCGGCGCTTCCGTTTGTGCCAACAAAGTCCTAGGTATTCGCGCCGGTCTGGTGCATGACCATTTCTCTGCCAAACAAGGTGTCGAAGACGACCACATGAACATTATCTGTATGGGCGGAAGGACGGTGGGGCCGTCCGTCGCTTGGGATCTAGTCCAAACGTTTCTTGCGGCCGACTACAGTCAAGCCGAGCGGCACCTACGGCGCTTGGCAAAAGTGGCTTCACTGCAAGAGCAGGAGCAGAGCAAGCATCAAGGAACAAGTGCTTCAGCATAAAGGGGCTCAGCTGGCCGGACTCCCGCCTGGTCGCGCTTCTGGCTCGAGAACTTGAACTCTAGAGGACCGATGTCAACGCAGAAGTCGTGATTCCCTCGATTGGTCAGTAAGCAGATCGCAAAATACAAAGGAGATATTCATGAGTTCCGTAACAGCCACCAAAGCGACCATGGATGTAAATGCCGCCCAATTAGCCATCAATACTATTCGGACTCTTTCAATTGACGCAGTCCAGCAGGCCAAATCAGGACACCCCGGCACTCCTATGGCACTCGCGCCCCTGGTGTACACCCTGTGGAATCGGGTTATGCGTTTCGATCCACAGGATCCCATCTGGCCTAATCGCGATCGCTTCGTGCTCTCCAATGGCCACGCTTCGATGTTGCTCTGGTCCATTCTCCACCTCACGCAGACTCAAGCGGTCAATGCCGACTATGAAAGACTTGGTCAACCCTCAGTGACTCTCGACGACATTCGCCGATTCCGCCAGCTCGACAGCAAGGCTCCTGGGCACCCCGAATATCGTTGGGTCTCAGGAGTCGAAACCACTAGTGGTCCTCTAGGGCAAGGCGTCGCGACAAGCGTGGGCATGGCCATCGCTCAGAAATGGCTCGCCAGCCACTACAATCGGCCCGGCTTCGAAATTTTCGACTACAACATTTATGCTGTCTGCGGTGATGGCTGCATGATGGAGGGCATTTCCTCTGAGGCAGCGTCCCTGGCCGGCCATCTGGGTCTAGACAATCTTTGCTGGATTTACGACAACAACCGCATCACCATTGAGGGAAATACGAACATCACCTTCACAGAGGATGTCCCCGCCAGATTCCTGGCGTATGGGTGGAACGTTTTAAGTGTGGGGGACGCCAACGACATTGATCGCATCGAGCACGCCTTTGATGTCTTCCGAAAGACCAAGGGTCGCCCCACTTTCATCGTCTTGGATAGTCACATTGGGTATGGTTCTCCGAACAAACAGGACACTGCCTCGGCCCACGGTGAACCGCTTGGCGAAGAGGAGATCCGTCTCACCAAACGCAGATACGGTTGGCCGGAGGACGCTAAATTCCTCGTCCCCGATGGCGTCTATGATCATTTTACGGCTGGCGTCGGCGCTCGAGGTGCACAAGCCCACCGTGAGTGGACCGAACTTTTCAATCAATATCGCACCAATTATCCCGAACTCGCCAATGAGGTTGAACTCATGCAGCGGCGAGAACTCCCAGCTGGGTGGAACCACAACCTTCCCGTTTTTCCAGCAGACCCCAAGGGCATTGCGGGGCGAGATGCCTCCAGCAAAGTTCTGAACGTTCTCGCGCAAAGCATCCCCTGGTTTCTCGGAGGATCCGCGGATCTTGGCCCTTCAAACAAAACCACGCTGACCTATGAGGGGGCGGGAAGTCTTCAGGCGGATACCCCGGGCGGCAAGAACTTGCATTTCGGCATTCGTGAGCATGCCATGGCGGCCATCGTAAACGGCCTTTCTCTTTCAAAGCTTAGAGCCTTCGGCGCGACCTTCTTTATTTTCAGCGATTACGCGCGGCCCGCCATTCGCCTCTCTGCCCTCATGGAGTTGCCCACTATTTTCGTTTTCACTCATGAAGCAATGAGTGATGGCGAGGACGGTCCGACCCACCAGCCCGTGGAGCACCTCGCTTCCTTCCGTGCGATCCCTGGCCTGATCACCATTCGACCGGCGGACGCCAATGAGGTTGTCGAAGCTTATCGCTACATCATGGAACTCCGCCACGAACCAGCCATCCTGGCACTGTCCCGGCAGCCGCTGCCAACTCTGGATCGGACAAAATATGCCTCAGCGTCCGGTCTCGCACGCGGTGCTTACGTTCTCGCGGATTCGCCGGGTGGAAATCCTGAAGTGATCCTGATTGCCTCTGGCAGTGAAGTCAGTCTCGCCGTGGAAGCCCATGAAAAGTTGCTTGCTGAGGGCATTCGTTCACGAGTGGTCTCTATCCCTTCCTGGGAAATTTTCGAGCATCAATCGCAGGAATACCAAGACACCGTCCTGCCACCTGCCATCAAGGCGCGCGTGGTCGTGGAACAGGCCTCAAGCTTTGGATGGGAGCGTTACGCAAGCAGGCCAGGCCGACTCAATTGTATGAAAACGTTCGGGGCTTCAGCTCCCCTTAAAGAATTGCAAAAGAAGTTTGGCTTTGAGCCCGACCAGGTAGTGGCTGCGGCAAAGGCAGTGCTGGATGCGAAATGATCCCCACCTCACGAATTCGTCCAAGCCAACCGAGACGCAACGTTCTCAGAAGGCGCCGTCCTCAAAATTGCCGGCAATGCGCTCGCAAGAAGCTAGGCTAACGATTCTCCATGAAGCTACGCCGAGGATCTCCAAATGAGCATCTACGACACCCGTGAAGGCGCTCGCTTGGCGATGATCAAAGGGAAAAAAGGTCACTGGAATCGTTGGGGTCCCTTTCTCTCCGAGCGTGCTTGGGGCACAGTGCGAGAGGACTACAGCTCTGACGGTGCGGCTTGGAGCTACTTTCCTCACGACCACGCTCGGTCACGTGCCTATCGCTGGAACGGGGACGGCCTGGCTGGCATTTGTGACCGTCACCAGTATCTGTGTTTTGCTCTGGCTCTTTGGAACGGTCGTGATCCGTTCCTGAAGGAACGGTTGTTTGGCCTGACCGGCCCCGAAGGCAACCACGGCGAAGACGTCAAGGAATACTATTCTTACCTGGATAGCACCCCGACCCACTCCTACATGAAGTATCTCTACAAATATCCTCAGGCCGCTTACCCCTATGATCAGCTACTTGAGGGGAACCGGAAACGAAATAAACCTGATGACGAATGAGCTTGTAGACACAGGAATCTTCGACCAGGGCCGCTACTTTGACGTGGTGGTGGAATACGCCAAGGCCGATGCAGAAGATCTGTTGGTTCGCATCCTTGTCAGTAACCGCGGTCCGGAACCTGCCGAGATTCACATATTACCGACGCTGTGGTTTCGCAATACCTGGAGCTGGGGCTACGATAATCGTCGTCCAACGATTGAGTTGCGGACAAATGGCCGGCAACGTCAGGACAGGGTAAGCACACTGATTGCGACGCACTGGTATCTGGGCGAGTACGCCATGTACTGTTCCGATGCTGACGACGTGCTGTTCACCGAGAACGAGAGCAATAGCGAGCGACTGTGGGGAATTCCATCTCCGACGCCATATGTGAAGGACGCATTTAATCAGTATTTGGTGAAGGGCCAGCCCGAGGTTGTGAACCCGGCCGCTGTTGGCACGAAGGCGGCCGCACGCTACACTCGCACAATCGACTCCGGTGAAATCATCACCATTGACCTGCGCCTGGCATCGACGCGTCACGCCAATCCGCTCCAAGCGCCGTTTGCGGACTTCGGTTCTCTGCTGAAGGAGCGCCACAAAGAAGCGGATGACTTCTACGACGCAGTTCTGCCGAAGAAACTCTCAAAGGATGCCATGCTCGTATCGCGCCAGGCTTTCGCTGGAATGCTCTGGTCGAAGCAGTATTACCACTACGTTGTCAGCGACTGGTTGGAAGGAGATCCAGGCCATTCAGTGCCTCCGCAAGAGCGTTGGCACGGGCGCAATCACGATTGGAAGCACCTTTTTACGCGTGATGTGATCACCATGCCTGACAAATGGGAGTTTCCTTGGTTTGCTTCCTGGGATCTTGGATTCCATTGCGTGGCTCTGGCCCAAGTGGACCCGCATTTTGCCAAAGGGCAGATTCTACTAATGATGCGTGAGTGGTACATGCACCCCAATGGACAGATTCCCGCGTATGAGTGGGATTTTAACAGCGTGAATCCGCCGGTTCTGGCTCTGGCGGCAAGAGCCGTCTTTGAAATTGACCGCCAGCGCGTCGGCATAGCCGACTATGCATTTCTGGAGCGCGTCTTTCAGAAAATGCTCCTCAACTTCACATGGTGGGTGAACCGGAAGGACGCTTTTGGCAAGAACATCTTTCAAGGCGGCTTCCTGGGGATGGATAACATTGGTGCGTTCGATCGTGACAATCTCCCGCCTGGATATCTTCTGGGGCAGGCGGATGGAACAAGCTGGATGGCGGCGTTCGCGAAAAGCATGCTGTCAACCGCTCTTCTGCTGGCGGAAAGGAACCCCATTTACGAGGACCTCGCGAGCAAGTTCTGGGAGCACTACGTTTACATCGCCAATTCCATGAACAATCGGAAGGACCCAAAGAACTCGCTTTGGGATGAGAAGGATGGATTTTTCTACGACCACCTAATCTCTCGACATCATGATCCATTCCCGGTGCGAGCCCGCACAATGGTGGGCTTCGTTCCTATGTTTGGGACAACTACGGTGCCCGCCGACACGTTCGATCGCTACCCGGATTTCCAGCGCCGCCGCGAGTGGTTCATAAAGCATCGCCCCGATCTTATGGACTCCATCGAGCCGATGGTAGTACCCGGCGGCAACAATTCCTTGATCTTGGGCTTAGTGCGGCCGGATCAACTGCGGCGTATGTTGGCTTACATGCTGGACGAAAACGAGTTTCTTTCACCGTATGGCGTGCGGGCAGTCTCGCGCTATCACAAGGATCACCCACTGATCCTCAACCTAGCCGGTCAGGAGTATCGATTGGACTATGAGCCGGGAGAGTCTAGGACCAACCTCTTCGGCGGCAATTCCAACTGGCGCGGCCCCATCTGGATCCCTATGAATTTTCTTATCCTGATGGCCCTGAAGCAGTATCACTTGTATTACGGGGACTCGTTCCAAGTGGAGTGCCCTACAGGCTCGGGCAAGATGATGAACTTAGACCAGGTCGCTGAAGAGCTTTCGCGGCGTCTTGCCAACATTTTCCTGACAGACAAGCAGAGTAACCGTCCAGTGTTCGGTTCGTGCTCACTGTTCGATTCAGATCCGCATTGGCGCGATCTGATTCCATTCTATGAGTATTTCCATGGCGACACCGGCCGCGGCTGCGGAGCCAGTCACCAGACCGGCTGGACTGGGCTGATCGCCCAGATTCTGATGGGCTTGGACGAAGGTTTCATGCCAGACAGCCATGGTAAGCCTAAAAACTGAGCCGCATGAAAACCAGTGAGAATGTAAGCGAAAGCTCTCCACTCGGTGCCGCGGTAAGTCACGGCGGCGCCAATTTCAGCGTTTTCTCGCGCCACGCCTCTCAGGTGGAGCTGCTCTTTTTCGATCGACCGGAGGATGCGCACCCTTCTCGTGTGATTGCCATCGATCCTTTAACCAATCGCGCATACCACTACTGGCATGTTTACGTTCCCGGTGTGCAGTCGGGGCAAATCTACGGATATCGGGTTCACGGACCGTCCGATCCCCCTAGGGGGATGCGGTTTGATGCTGCCAAAGTCCTGCTCGACCCATATGGCCGTGGGGTGGCTGTCCCAAGGAACTATAGTCGCGATGCGGCCGCCGCAGGGGGCGACAACGCCGCGGTAGCCATGAAGAGCATTGTAGTGGATTCGCGCCTCTACAATTGGGAGGGTGACCGGCCGCTGAAGAGGGCTTCCTCGCGGACCATCGTTTACGAAATGCATGTCCGAGGTTTCACACGTCACCCGAATTCCGGCGTCGGGGAGCAGACACGCGGCACATTCCAAGGTCTGATCGAAAAGATCTCATACCTGCAACAACTTGGCGTAACAGCCGTCGAATTGCTGCCTGTATTTCAGTTCGACCCCCAGGATTGTCCGCCAGGGAAGGTCAATTACTGGGGCTACGCACCGGTTTCGTTCTTCGCGCCCCATCAGGCGTATAGCTCGCGCCAAGACACGCTCGGCCCAATCGATGAGTTTCGCGACATGGTCAAGGCGCTACACTGTGCCGGCATCGAGGTCATTCTCGATGTTGTCTTCAACCATACGGCTGAGGGGGATCACAACGGACCAACGCAAAGTTTCAAGGGCATCGACAACAGCGTTTACTACGTTCTGGAGCAAGACCGTTCGCGTTATGCCAATTACAGCGGTACTGGTAATACGCTGAATGCAAATCATCCCATCGTGCGCCGCATGATCGTGGATAGTCTCCGCTATTGGGTTGAAGAGATGCACGTAGACGGTTTCCGCTTCGATCTCGCTTCCATCCTCGCGCGCGATTCTTCGGGAGCTGTTATGTCGAATCCCCCAGTTCTCTGGGATATCGAATCCGATCCTTCGCTTGCCGGGGCAAAGATGATTGCCGAAGCGTGGGATGCCGCGGGCCTCTACCAGGTAGGTAGTTTCATCGGGGATAGCTGGAAAGAATGGAATGGTCGGTTCCGCGATGACGTCCGAAACTTCTGGCGAGGCGATACTGGTTCGTTGCGTCAATTTGCGGACCGTTATCTCGGCAGCCACGATCTCTACCGTCACAAAGAGCGAGAGGCTGAACAGAGCGTGAACTTCGTGACGTGTCATGACGGCTTCACGCTGAACGACCTTGTCTCCTACGATCAGAAGCATAACGAGGCCAACAACGAAGAAAACCGCGATGGTTCCAACGATAACCGCAGCTGGAATTGCGGCGTCGAAGGACCGACCGATGATCCGGCGATCGAGAAATTGCGCAATCGCCAAATAAAGAACTTTCTTACTGTCACGATGCTCTCGCTGGGTGTGCCCATGATTCTGATGGGAGATGAAATTCGCCATACTCAGCACGGCAATAACAACGCCTACTGCCAAGACAACGAGACTAGCTGGTTCGATTGGACTCTCATCCGGAAGCATGCGGATGTGCTTCGCTTCGTGCGGCTGTTGATCGCAAGAAGATTGTTGCGGAACAAAGATCCAGAGAGCCAGCGTCTCACCCTGTCGCAGTTGATCGGGCAAGCCAATAAAGGGTGGCATGGGGTGAAACTCGCCCAGCCAGACTGGGGCGACCATTCGCACAGTGTAGCGTTCAGCGCGGATTTGGAGAAAGAAGGAATTGTCTGCTATTTGGTCTTCAATGCTTACCGGGAACCACTCGATTTCGAACTTCCGCAGGCTATTCTCGCAGAAAGTGATCCTTGGCACCGCTGGATCGACACTTCGCTGGAATCGCCATACGACATCGTCGAATGGCAGGCAGCGCAATCCATTGCTGGCCACAGCTACCGGGTTGGGCCACGGTCTGTTGTCGTGCTTTGGGCACGTCGCTTCGATCAGGCAACTCCAGCCTCGTAGGTACTGCGGTGAACGACTCCCTTGTGTCTCAGCGTGATTGGGGGCCTGTCAGTTTTGACAGTACTCTGTTTTCACACCACAGGTTAGAAAGTGTGTCTCGGGCGAGGCTAGCGGACCCCATTGTCGTTTCGTGACTTCGGTGGCCTTCCAGAAGTAGATGGGTTGTCCTGATGTATGTAGGCGTCTCACGGCGTTATCTACCGGCTCCAAAGTATGAAGAGAGGCCGTCTCGCAGGACGTGTTCAGGAGTGCCCTTCAATCGAACCGCTGGGCTGTTCGAACCTGAGTCGTACAAATAAGGATTACTGCTCCCTCCAACAGAACGAATGGAGGCATGGCGATGAATCAGACAAAAATTGTAATCATTGGTGGCGGTTTTGCCGCGGCCAAATGTGCAAGAACCCTGAGAACTAAACTCTCGCCAAACGATTGTCACATTCTTCTGTTCAGCAAAGAAAACCACATGGTGTTTCACCCGCTCCTGGCTGATGTTGCGGGAGCCTCTATCCACCCGGACTCCGCTGCGGCAACGCTTCGGCAAATGTTACCCGGAGTCGAATGCAGAACCGAGAGTATACATCTCGTGGATACTTCGGCAGGCCAAATTGAATATCAGAACGATCAGGGCCAAAGCCAGCGAGCAAGCTACGACCATCTGGTGATTGCTTGTGGCGCCGACAGCAATCTGGGTGTGATTCCCGGAATGAGTGACCACGCCTTCCCATTCAAGACGATGAGCGACGCGGTGCGTCTGCGCCTTCATGTTATTCAACAACTGGAGAAGGCGGAAGCGTCCGGCAGCCCTGAGCGTCGGAAGTTTTATTTGTCGTTCGTCATCATCGGAGGCGGGTTCAGCGGCGTCGAATTAGCCGGCGAAATCAATGACCTGATTAGAGAAAGCACGCGCTTCTACCGAAATTTCGCCGAAGACGATATCAAGATCACTCTGGTCCATAGTGGAAACCAGGTTCTACCCGAAGTTAGTCCCTCCCTTCGTGATTTCGCGTTGAAGAAAATGAAACAGGTTGGCGTTGAGGTTCTGCTGAATACGAAGGCCGCGGCTGCCACCCCCGAAGGTGTCGGACTTCCCGATGGCAGTCTGATTCGCTCCGCTACAGTGGTGTGTACGATCGGCACGACGCCGGAACGCATCGTCGAACGATTGGATGTTCGAAAGGAGCGCGGCAGAATCGTCACGGACGCGGACATGCGTGTCATTGGCCTGCAAAACGTTTGGGCGGTGGGCGATTGTGCTTGCATCCCGAACTCCTTTAACAATGAGGCATGTCCACCCACGGCCCAATTTGCCGAAAGGGAAGGTCGCCAAGTGGCCGCGAATATTGTACGAGTTCTTCGAGGCGAGCCAACTCGTCCGTTCTATTTCAAACCTCTCGGTCAGCTCTGCTCCATCGGTGGGCGCCGGGCTGTGGCGGAGATGTTTGGGCTTCGTATTTCCGGATTCTTGGCGTGGTTTCTATGGAGGGGAGTTTACCTACTCAAATTACCCTCCTGGTCGCGCCGAATTAAAGTGGGCCTCGACTGGGGCTGGGATCTCATCTTTCCTCGCGATCTAGGAACTCTCCGAATGGGACAAGCTCAACAACTTGCCGGTGCCTATTATCGTCCAGGCGACTTCATCTACCGTCAGGGAGATCCGGCAAACTTCTTCTACGCCATTGAAGAGGGCGAAGTCGAAGTCCTGCGGAGCACGGAAAGCAACCAAACGAATACACCCTTTGCTTTCTTGGGCCCGGGAGATTTCTTCGGCGAGGCCGCTTTGCTGCAAGATCCTTCATACGGGGTGAGCACGCGGGCGCGCTCTGTGGTGCGCGTCCAGGCCATGAGCCGGAACGTATTCTCACGCATGGCCGGCACCATGGCGCCGTCGAGGGGTATCCTCGCGGAACTTGTGAGGCGACGGTCTCAAGCACTGTGGCAGTACTTTCCTGCTTCAAAGGAAGCATTGAGCAAGGAACCGCTTTCTTCTTTCCTGGAGCCTCTTCCGTCTCGGACGCTCAGCCCAGACAGTACCCTCGACCAGGCGCTTGCCATGTTAAACGCAAACGCCCTCGGTTTCTTATTTGTCCTCGATGAACAACAGCGCTTAATCGGCGTCTTGAGCGCCACTGATATCACTAACGCTCTTGTATTGATTGTCGCGACTCCAGTGGACAGCCGTCGGGATGCCTCGAAAGTGCAAGTGCGCGAGTTGCTCCCTGCTGATCCGGTGATGATTTCGTCGGACGAGTCATCTCTGCTTGCCGCTTCGACAATGCTCGAACACGGGTTGAGCTGGCTCCCCGTTGTCGTGGGAAAGAACGATCACCACTTGCAAGGTTTTGTTCAGGCGGAAAAGGTCACCTACTGGCTCTTGCAAGAGTTGGGGAAACAAACTCTCATCGGAACGCACACTGCAAATTTGAGTGACGGAGAAAAGATACAGAGTCGAACCGCAGGGTTAGCATGAAAACAGCGATAGGCCCGGACATAGTTGAAGGGCAAACGATGCTGCAAGAAATTTATCACGATTCGCCACGACAAGATCATAAGAGAAAGATCCGATGGACTGCCATCTTGTTGGCTGGTTATTTGCTAGCCGCGCGACCTGTTTTTGGTAATTCCGAAGATCCCTCGCAAGTTCCCAATATGTTCAAACCCCAGTCAACCCCGGCCCACTCTATTTTCCATCTTTCGCTCTTCGTACTCGCCATTTGCGCTGTGATTTTTGTAATAGTGTTCTCCCTCCTCACATATTCCGTTATTAAGTTCCGCAGGCGTGCCAACGATGACGGCCGTGAACCTCCACCAATCTACGGCAGCAACCAGATAGAACTCGCCTGGACGGTGATTCCTGTGCTTATTGTGCTGGTACTTTTCCTTGCCACCGCTCGAGTAATTCATGGCATCCAGCAGGCCAAAAAGCCCGCAGAGGCCATCGAAGTCATTGCGATCGGTCATCAATTCTGGTGGGAATTTCGTTATCCCGCTCTTGGCGTGCTCACTGCAAATGAACTCCACGTGCCGGTTAGCGATCCGTCCCACCCAACGCCCACCTTCATCACATTGCTTTCCGCCGATACAGACCACAGCTTTTGGGTGCCACGTCTGGCTGGAAAGACCGACTTGATTCCGAACCATGAAAACCACATGTGGATCGATCCAGATGAACCAGGCATTTTTATCGGTCAATGTGCCCAGTATTGCGGCACCCAACACGCCAAGATGCTCCTCCGGGTTTACGTTGATTCACCAGAGCAGTTTAAAAAATGGGTTCAGGAACAATCGAAACCGGCACAAGTGAGTGAAAGTGCGAAAGAAGGTCGGCGGATTTTTGAAACCACGGCTTGCATCAATTGCCATGCCGTTTCTGGAACAGTGGCGGACGGGCGCTTCGGTCCTGATCTGACTCATTTGATGAGCCGCGACACCATCGCCTCAGGCGCCGCAACAAACACTTTCGAGAATCTTCGTTTGTGGATTCACGATCCCGAAACCATCAAACCAGGCTCGCTGATGCCCGCGATGAATTTGAACCAGAAGGATTTGGACGCCGTGACCGCTTATCTCGAGACGCTTCGATGATGGAAAGGGTATAGACCGCATGGCGTCAGAAACTATCGCGCTCACCGCTGCTCACGATGTGTCGCAACCGATTGGCACCATTCTCCACGACTGGGTTACCACCGTGGACCATAAGAAGCTTGGAATTCTCTATATTCTCTACGCCCTCGTATTTCTTGTTATTGGGGGCATCGAAGCAACCATCATGCGGATACAGCTCATTGTTCCGCATAATCATTTCGTTTCTCCCCAGGTTTTCAATCGCATGTTCACGATGCACGGCACGACGATGATTTTTTTCGTGGCCATGCCGATCTTATTTGGCTTCGGAAATTATCTTATTCCGCTGATGATTGGCGCTCGCGATATGGCCTTTCCGCGCCTGAATGCCTGGAGCTTTTGGCTTACTGCTTTCGGAGGGTTGCTGCTCTACTTTAGCTTCGTTGGCGGCAACGGGCTCTATGGAGCAGGGACTGCTCCCGACGTCGGCTGGTTTGCATATGCGCCACTCACTGCCACCGCATTCTCAATGGGACACAGTACCGATTTCTGGACTCTCGGCCTGCTCGTCTCAGGATTTGGCAGCATCGGAACGGCTGTAAACATCCTGGCGACCATCGTGTGCTTGCGCTGTCCCGGGATGACGCTGGGCAAGATGCCCTTGTTTGCCTGGTTGAACTTGGTTATGGCCGCGATGGTGCTACTGGCCATATCTCCTCTTACAGCGGCGCAGATAATGCTTTCGCTCGATCGTTTTCTAGGCGCACATTTCTTTGACACACAGGCGGGAGGCTCCGCTGTGATGTGGATGCACTTCTTTTGGATTTTCGGCCATCCGGAAGTCTATGTCTTAGTCATTCCGGCCTTCGCGTTTGCTTCCGAGATCATCCCCGTGTTCTCTCGCAAGCCGATCTTCGGATATCCCGTGATGGTTGCGGCGACAGTCTGCATTGGATTCGTAGGCTTCAGTGTCTGGGCGCACCACATGTTCACGGTCGGAATGAACTCCTACGCAAACAGTTTTTTCACGATCACCACCATGGCCATCGGTGTTCCGACCGGTATCAAGATCTTTAATTGGATTGGGACCATGTGGGGAGGGAAGATCATTTTCAAAACCCCCATGCTTTTCTGCATTGCGTTCCTGTTTCAGTTTCTGATTGCGGGCCTCACGGGAATCATGCTCTCCGCCGCGCCGTTCGACTGGCAACTGGGCAACTCTTACTTCGTGGTTGCGCATTTCCACTACGTCATCGTCGGAGGAATCCTCTTCACTCTCTTTGGCGCCTTCTATTATTGGTTCCCCAAGATGAGCGGAAGAATGTACAACGAAACGCTCGGCAGATGGCACTTCTGGCTCTTCTTTATCGGCTTCCATCTTACGTTCGATTTCATGCATGTCCCAGGTTTGCTGGGAATGCCGCGCAGGATTTATACGTATGAACCCGGGCGCGGATGGGAAATCTGGAACCTGATTTGCACCGTCGGAGTGGTTTTTCAGATTGCCGGAACATTCGTATTCATAGGAAACCTGCTTTGGTCTTATTTCAAGGGCAAAGCTGCTGGAAATGATCCCTGGGATGCGTGGACGCTCGAATGGTCCACGAGTTCTCCTCCAGTGGAGTACAACTTTGCCAGGATTCCCGTCGTGAAAAGCCGGCGCCCCCTATGGGACATCAAGCACCCGGAAGATCCTGATTGGAAGTATGAGTGATGAGGAGAGCCTCTTGAGCACCACTTCATCAGTGCCATCATCTATGGAGCAGTCGTGGGTACTCCCTTCGCGCGGACGCGTAGGAATGCTCTCCCTTATTGCAGCCGAACTCGCAATCTTTACCATTTTTGTCGTCGCTTATCTTTTTTATATCGGGAAAAGTGTGACTGGTCCGCTGCCAAAGGATGTGCTGGAGCTCCCGATCTTCGCCAGCATCTGCCTTCTCTCGAGTAGTCTGACGATCCATGCCGCAGTTAGCGCACTGCGTAATGGCAGGGTCCGCACTTTTGCTATATGGTGGTTCGCCACGATGGTCCTCGGCCTCATTTTCTTGGGAGAGACCGCCCGCGAGTGGCATCACCTCATTTTCGAAAAGGGGTTGACCATCAGCACGAATCTCTTCGGTACGACGTATTACTCGCTCGTCGGCCTACACGCCTTCCACGTGACGGTGGGTCTGATCTGTATCGCTGTCGCCATGATTTTGGCCCTCCTCGGCAAACTTAAACAGGAGCACAGTGAGCGCGCCGACATCTTTTCCTTGTATTGGCACTTTGTCGATGTGGTCTGGATCGTCGTGTTCACGGTCGTTTACATCATTGGACGCTAAGGAAGGAAGCCTCAAATGGCCCGAGCTGATTTACCCGCGGAAGCGTCACAGCCTGGAACTGTGAGGTTACCTGCGCCAACGTCCTGGCCGATTGTTCTGGCTTTCGGCGTCACATTGTTGCTTGCCGGTCTTGTCACGAGTGCTTCGGTCAGCCTGCTCGGTGGGATATTGGTCGTCGGTGGATGCGTCGGGTGGTTCTGCGATATTTTGCCGCACGAAAAGCACGTCGAGGTGCCAATAATTGAGGAACACGCTCCCATCACTACTGCGCGCCCGCAAATGGCACGGCTGCCAATAGCCCCGGATCTCCCTCGAGCGTTGCTCCCACTCGAAACCTATCCCGTTTCTGCTGGCATTAAAGGTGGGCTTGCCGGCAGTGTCGCGATGGCGGTGCTTGCCTGCCTCTACGGGATTCTCAAGCAGGGAAGCATTTGGTATCCCATCAACCTTCTAGGGGCCACAATTTATTCTCAATCCACGCGGTTGGATTCCGCGTCCCTGAATGCATTCCATCTCGGCAGCTTTCTGTTCGCCGCCCTCCTCCACCTGGTTACGTCTTTGCTGGTAGGACTTCTTTATGGCGCAATGCTTCCAATGTTTCCGCGCCGCCCGATTATTCTCGGTGGTGTCATCGGCCCTGTGCTGTGGACGGGGTTGCTGCACAGCGTTCTCGGACTCATCAATCCACTGCTTGACGAACGAATTGATTGGCGGTGGTTTATTGCTTCTCAATTCGCTTTCGGCATAGTCGCGGGGCTGGTTGTTGTTCGCCAGGAACGCGTTCGCGTCCGCCAGTTCATGCCCTTTGCAATGCGCGCTGGGGTTGAGACTCCCGCAGTAAGAGCAAAGAATCATCCTGAGGACGACCGGCCATGAACCTCTGCCTTCGCCTCTCGCGTGCGCTGGCACTCCTTGCGTTGGTTTGCTCAGGGTGTGCTAGTTCGCCGGGCCGGCCAGCGGCCGATGCTATTCCCATCGATCCGGATGATATTTCAAACTTCGAGTTCCTTTACGCACACAACTGCGCCGGCTGCCACGGCCCCGATGGGAAAGGTGGAGCTTCTATTGCGCTCGCAAATCCGGTTTACCTCGCCATCGCTGATGATTCAGCCATGCGGCGTGTAACGACAATCGGTGTTGCGGGAACTCTCATGCCGGCCTTTGCTAAGAGCTCTGGCGGCATGCTTACGGACAAACAAATTGATGTCATTGTGCGAGGAATTCGCGAGCGATGGTCCAAGCCGGACCTCTTGCGCGGTCAGAATGCGCCACTTTATTCCGCGCCCACTGCGGGCGATTCATCGCGCGGATTGCAAGTCTTTGGTGCCTATTGTTCTTCGTGCCATGGTCCCCAAGGACGCGGCGGCTCCAAGGCAAGCTCGATTGTCGATTCATCCTTTCTTGCTTTAGTCAGCGATCAAGCTCTTCGAACAACCGTCATCGTTGGAATTCCGGAATTGGGCGCCCCGGATTGGCGAGGCAATGTGCCAGGGAAACCGATGTCTTCGCAAGACATCTCCGATGTAGTGGCATGGCTTGCATCTCAACGTACGGCATTCCCGGGCCAGCCCTATCTCCATTCCGACAAACCAGCGGGAGAACTTCAATGACTAATCCGGACGATCTTTCCAGGCGCAAGCTCCTCATGAAGATGGGCGTTTTGTTCAATGGCATCGTTGCTGCCGTGCTGGCCGTGCCGATTTTCCGTTACATCCTTTCTCCTGTGGCTCAAGAGCGTAAGCAAGGCTTTCAATCTTGGCTCTCACTCGGCGAACTCAACCAGTTTCCGGCAGGCCAGACGCGATTCGCCACCTACCGAAATCCGCTCGTGAATCCCTGGGACGGAAAAACGGGAGACATTGCCTGCTGGGTACGAAACGTGGACGGCAAGACTTTTCAGGTCTTTGCCATCAACTGCGCTCATTTGGGTTGTCCCGTGCGATGGTTTCCGCAATCCAATTTGTTCATGTGCCCCTGCCACGGAGGTGCCTATTACCAGGATGGCTCCCGGGCATCCGGACCTCCGGAACGCGGATTGTTCGAGTATCACTACAAGATTGAAGAGGGAGAACTTTTCATCAAAGCGGGCGAGATGCCCACGCCCGGGCAAAAAACGCAGTCATCGCTCGTCACGTTGGAGACACGCCGATGCGTCTGATCGGGCAGATCGCGGATTGGCTGGACGCGCGCCTCCAGGTTGGCCAAACCCTCCGTGAAACTGCGGAGCACCCCGTTCCACGCGATACGGCGAGCTGGTTTTATGTTTTCGGGAGCGCCGCCTTTGTTGTCTTTATCCTTCAAATCTTTACCGGAATTCTCCTTGCGCTGATTTACGTGCCTTCCGCCGGCGAAGCTTGGAACAGCCTTCAGGTTCTCAACCACGGGATCCAACTCGGATGGTTTGTGCGAGCTCTCCACGGCTGGGGCTCAGAATTTATGGTTGCGATCGTTCTGCTCCACATGGTTCAGGTTTTCTTGTTTGGCGCTTACAAATTCCCGCGAGAATTAACTTGGATTATAGGCGTCTTTCTCTTGCTGATGACGCTCGGTATGGCCTTCACTGGCCAAGTGTTGCGATTCGATCAGGATGCGTACTGGGGTTTAGGGCTTGGCGCATCGATCGCCAGTCGTGTACCTGGGGTAGGACCTGCCATTGTCAACGTTATGTTAGGTGGCCCCATCATTGCCGGAGCGACGCTCTCTCGGTTCTTCGCTATGCACGTATTTGTAATCCCCGGCATGCTGATCGCTTTTGTTGCGATTCATCTGCTAATGGTCGTCAAGCTGGGCATCAACGATTGGCCAATGCCCGGACGCGTGGTTCGAAAGGCGACTTACGTTCAGGAATACCACGAACTCACCAAGAAAGATGGTCTTCCCTTCGTCCCCGGCGCGGTTTGGAAGGACCTTTGCTTTAGCGCTGCAATACTGCTCGCTGTCGCTGCCTGCGCGATGTACTTTGGCCCGTTTGGCCCGTCAGGCCGTCCCGACCCCACAATTATCCAGACGGCTCCTCATCCGGACTTCTTCTTCTTGTGGCTTTATGCGGTTCTCTCGCTCTTGCCTCCTTCGATGGAAACTCCGGTTCTGCTAATTGGACCCGTAATCGTTATCATTGCGCTTTTGGCTCTTCCGTTCGTATTCGGCGAGGGAGAGAAGAGTTGGCGCCGAAGGCCCATCGCCGTGCTCTCGATTTTACTGATTGCGGTAGCTTTGGGTGATTTTACCCATCTTGGGACATTCACCCCGTGGAGTCCTGTGATGGATGCCTGGAGCAGTGACTCCATTCCCCCTCAGTTCTTACACAACCGCTCCGCGCTCGAACGCCAGGGCGCCCTCGTCTTTCAGGAGAAGCAGTGCCACAATTGCCACGCGTTGGATAATATTGGTGGAAAACGCGGCCCTGCTCTCGACAGCGTCGCGGCGCGCCGTACCCAAGATCAACTCATTCGACAGGTGATCCAGGGCGGGGGAAACATGCCCGCCTACGGCAAAAACCTAAGCCCTGCGGAAACGACTGCCCTCGTTTCCTTTCTAGAAACCTTGCGTCCCGAAGGTCAGCCGGCTGCGAAAGACTCTTCCCGCTCTGTGGGCCTGGACCCGCAGTCTGGCAAGCCCGTTTCGGTTCAACCCTAGCTCTGCCATGTCGCCCGAAGCTCAATCAGTTCTGCAAACTTGGTCGAACCCAACGTGGATTAACGTTACGCTTGTCCTCACCGCCGTCGTCTATACGAGAGGCTGGTTGAGCATTCGCAGGCTTCTCCCTGCGCTTATCCCCGTCTGGCGACTCGCCGCATTCCTCGCTGGATTGCTATCGCTCTGGATCGCCATCGGCTCTCCTCTTTCCGCGTTTGATGATGTATCGCTCTCGGCCCACATGGTGCAACACCTTCTGCTCATGGCCGTTGCCCCTCCTCTCCTGCTGCTTGGTGCGCCGTCGATTCCATTTCTTCGAGGACTACCGCAGTGGATCGTCACGGGCGCGGTCGGCCCATTTCTCCGTTCGCAGCCCGTAAAATGGCTCGGACACTTTCTTACTCACCCCGCTGTTTGCTGGGTCGTCGCTACAGTAGCCCTCCTCGCCTGGCACATTCCTGACGCCTTTGAGCTGGCGTTACGTTCCGAAGCCTGGCACGACGTCGAGCACATCTGCTTTCTCTCGACTTCCATCTTATTCTGGTGGCCTGCCGTTCTGCCGTTTCCGAGTGACGCTACCTGGTCTCGCTGGTCGATTCCGGTCTATCTTTTCCTTGCAACCCTGCCGGGCGGTGCGCTGGGAGCATTTCTTACATTTTGTGACCGGGTCGTTTACCCCTCCTATGCCACAGCGCCTCGGCTCTTCGGTATTTCGCCTCTGGAAGATCAAGTGATAGCTGGGGCTCTGATGTGGGTGTTCGGAACGTTTGTGTACACTCTTCCAGCAGTCTTCATTACTGTCCGGCTTCTCTCGCCTCAGGGCGCGCCTGATCAGAAACAACGTCCACTCGGCCTACGCAGAATTCTTGCTTAGAACGGCGCTGTGAGGTTCCGAAGCGGGACTTCTGGAGAACCAGTGTAATCTTGATTTTCGAAACAATTCGATGCTCCACGCTCAGGATCGTAACGAATTATCTTTGAGCATGAAACGAAGAAAGATGTAACCAATCGATCCGGCCGCCAAGGAGGCTGCGAGTACCGCGACCTTTGCAGTAGCAACCGTCGCCTCTTCTTCAAACGATAGCCCGCTGATAAACAGTGCGACGGTAAATCCCAAGCCTGCAAGAATTCCGACTCCCGCAATCCCTGCCCACGTCAAACCTTCAGCCATCACCGCAAGTTTTGTGCGCACGGCCAAATAAGAAAACGCAACGATCCCCACTGACTTCCCGATTAGCAGTCCCAATAAAATCCCCAGCGCAATGTGGCTCGAAGATGCCAGCTTCAACTGTTCGGTGGACAGAGCAACTCCTGCACTCGCCAAAGCAAATAGGGGAAGCACGAAGAAACAGACCCAGGGATGAACGCTTCTCTCCAGACGTTCGGCAATGGAATCAGTGCCGCTCAGAAGTCCATCTAATTCGGTGAGCGTGGCCTCCGCTGACGATTTATCCCGGCTCAGGATTTGGCTTCGAAAATTTCGCAGAAGAGGTTCTGCAATTTCCGTCAACTCCTCGGGCCGGAATTTTGGTTTTATGGGCGCAAGAAGTCCAAGAATCACTCCGGCAATCGTCGCGTGTACCCCGGAGCTCAGTACGGCCGCCCAGAAAAAAAAGCCCACAACCACGTACACCGAGATAGGAGCCTGGCGCATCGCGACGGCTACAAGGACCACCAACAAAACGCCTGCCACCGCCAAAGCTGATAGAGAAATTTGCGGGGTATAAAAGAACGCAATTACGAGTATCGCCCCCACATCGTCCACAATGGCCAGCGCAAGCATAAACACGCGCAGACTCGAAGGGATGCGTTTGCCGAGCAGCGCGAGAACACCCAATGCGAAACCGATATCCGTCGCCATGGGGATCCCCCACCCGGGCGCTCCTACGCCTGAGCGATTTAAGGCGACATAGATAAGCGCTGGGAGGATCATCCCTCCGAGCGCTGCCATAATGGGAAGGGCCGCTCGCTTAAACGAAGACAGTTCGCCCTTCACGATTTCACGCTTGATCTCAAGCCCAACCACCAGAAAAAACAGCACCATCAATCCGTCATCGATCCAGTGATGCAGGTCCATCGAGAAAAGTTGACGGCGCCCCAGATTCAAGGGCAGCTTCCAAAGTGCGAAGTAGGATCCGCTCCACGGCGAATTCGCCCAAACGAGGGCGACAACGGTGGCCCCGAAAAGAAGGACCGAACCGGAAGTTGCGCTGTGAACGAAACGCTCGAGCATCGACCTCGGGCGAGCCAGAAATCGATTTTGCGCGGTATTGGCGAGAGATTTTTCCATCGGGCTTATGTCCCTGTGCTTGTTCGTTCTGGCGCTTACCTTCACAGAAGAACCTACACGTTATCGAGCCGCGCATTCGCTCTCAACACGCAAAATACGCCGAGCAGACTGATTCCAGCCTTGTCGGATGCCATCGTTGTACTCCCAATGCAACCTGTATAGAACACTCAGCCCACAGTTAGAACCTGTCATTTCTACTAGTAGGAAAGACTGTGTTCTAGCTCAGGTTCTCGGTCATCCCCCGCTGGCAGGTACCCGACTCTGGTGGTCTTGGCAGAAGTCCTGTTTTCTTATAGCGAACGCCGTAAGACCGCGCGGCGGCATTGTCAGGGTGCACCAGCAGGACCTTCGTCAGAGATCATGATATAAAGGCGTTAACCCATCCGGGGCGGTGCTCACCAACCGAAAGAAAGGTGAAATGGATCCTGTTGTCAGGGTGGTGGTTGAGATTGCCGGTATCCTCCTGCTGGGGGCGCTTGGCGAGTTCATCTTCGCACGAACACGCGTTCCGGACGTGGTCTGGCTTGTGGCCGCCGGCATTCTTGCCGGCCCCGTATCCGGTCTTATTCCGGCAGACGTCCTTAAGCCAGGCATCCCCTTCTTTGGAGCCATCGCCTTGACAGTCATTCTGTCAAACGGAGCGTTTCGTCTCCAACTTACCGAGGTGGCCGCGGCGGCTCCGCGCGGCATTTTTCTGGGTTTGTCGGGATTCGTTTTTTCTTTGATCGCGATCTGCGCTTTCTTTTGGCTGTCGACAAAACTGGGTTATGTGCGCCCCTCGCCGCCGTTGGCATGGCTGTTGGTAGGCGCCATAGTTGCCGGCACCAGTTCGGTTATCATCATGCCCACGATGGCCAAGGCTCGAGTACCCTCCAGGGTAGCGCGCATGCTGGAGGTCGAGTCATCTGCAACTGACGCGCTCACTGTCGTTGTAACGATGGTACTCATCGACCTCGTCGTGACCGGTGGTGCGGACATTTCTCGTCCGTTCGTTGCCCTCGCGAGAGAACTCGGCGTCGGGGTGGCTATAGGTGTGATTGCCGCCGCATTGCTCGTCCCTGGAGTACCTTCAATGCGGGACAGACCTCACGGCTATACCGTGTTTCTTGCTTCAATGCTTGCGTTATATGGCATCACCGATTTGTTTAGGGGAAATGGCGCCATGGCGGTGCTGGTGGCGTCGCTTTTGGTCGGTAACGCTTCGTCTATCGTGCCGCGCCTGTTTCCGGGCACCCGTGGACTGGAGTTCGCAGCAACACAGACAATAAGGGTCATGCAGGACCAGATGACGTTCCTTATCAAGTCGTTCTTCTTTTTTCTGATTGGCCTGATGTTCCCGACGGACCTGAAGAAGATTGTCCTGGCGGCCGTCGGTGTGCTGTTCATTATGGCGATGCGGATTCCAGCTGTGCTGCTCTCGACGAGGAGCATGGGGTTGGGGAAGAAGGAGTTCTGGTTCCTGAGTGCCGCCATACCTCGCGGTCTTGCCGCCGGCGTACTGGCGACTCTTCCAATGCAATACGGGGTTCCGGGGACGGAGAATCTGGCCCCGGTTATATTCGCTGTGATTGTCCTCAGCGTCCTGGTTTTTGCGATCGGCTTCTCGATAGTGGGCCGGTTGCCCGACGAGCCCGCACCCATTGAATGATTTACGGCGAGTGCTAAGAGTCTTCCGCACAATCTCGCTCGCTCCCGCAAATACTGCCTCTGGATTATAGCCATCTCGTTCAAATGCCACGTCGTTGTACGGTGTAGCTCGCACTGCGAATCCAATACAGAATTCGTGACTGTTTCGCGGTCTAACGGGCTAGGTCCTGATTAACGTAATCGTACAGTGGGTTTGCTCGTGAGAATGCAAGACCACCGTTTGAGTTTGGGAATAACGAGGTCCCAGCGGGAGGCGCTTTGGGTCGAGCCGAATTCATCGACGCGAACGCTTCTTACGTCGTGAGCGAGGCGCTCAAGCTCCTGTTCCGCAAGGATGAGGAGTTCAAGCGCTGGCTAGGCCAACACACCAATAACCACAACCAGGAACAAATCCAAGGAGACGCTCCTACAAAGACCGTGTAGCAATCATGAATCGCCATTCAACCCAATTCGGTATGCGCGAGAATACAGCATCCTCAAGACAGCATGCCCCGCGCCGTGTAATGAATGCTTCGGTTCTACAGTCCGACCCCCTGTTTGGAACTGAACAGCAGGATAAGGGGACGCAAGAACTGACATCTCCAATCAAAGAAACATTCGAATTGTCACTCACAGAGACGGACAAGGGGGCCACAGGGGTAGAAGACAGGCGAGCGATCACGTCGGCGTTGCTTGCCGACGGCAAACTCTCAGTTGTCGAACGTCCGCTGACCTGTGAGTAAGCTGCTGTCCTTGTGCGTGTTCATCCGAAGACCATCAAGCGTATGGCACGAAATCGAAGGCTTCCAGGACATTTTCGGTTTGGTAGATGGTTTTTTTATGCATCGGAGCTGGACGGTTGGATGCGAACGGAGTTAAATTCGTCAAGTCACTCGTGCCGCTAGAACAGACTAAGGAGGAGTCATCATGTTCCAGCGAGCGCGATATCAGTTTGGTTATTTGCGTCGTAAACCTCGCAAGAGGAAGCCGAATGTCTGGGTTTGGGAGCGAAACGCGACAGGCCCTGATGGAAGGCGTAAGAGAGAAACAGTGATTGTCGGAACCGTCGAACAGTATCCTACAGAGGCGCAGGCTTGGCGAGCGGTTGAGTCTTTCCGCTTGGCGGTAAACTCTCACGCACCGAACGAGAATGCTTTGTTTGGGGCCCTAGTAGACCGTTACGTGCGCGAAAAGCTCCCGAAGCGTCATTTCACCGCGAGCAAGTATCGTTCGTGGATCACTCATTACGTGAAGCCGAAGTGGGGGGGCATTCCGATAAGCAAAGTGAAACCTCTCCTTGTCGAGGAATGGCTCATGAGTCTCGATCTTGCACCAAAGAGCAAGGGGCATGTACGCAGCATCATGCACATTTTGTTCAACTGGGCGATGAAATGGGAATACATCGATATTGACCGGATGAATCCCATGAGTCTCGTCCGTGTGGAAGGTTCTTCGAAGCGTCTCAGACAACCCAGGATTCTGTCTGTCAAGGAATTCCGGGCGCTACTTGACCAACTCCAAGAACCCATCCGAACGATGTGCATCGTCGCAGCGTGTCTCGGCTTGAGAGCAAGTGAAATCGTGGGCCTCCAGTGGGGCGATTTTGACTGGAAAACCTTTGAAGTCCATATCCAACGGGGGGTGGTCAGCGGCCGCGTAGATGACGTGAAGACGACAAACTCAAGCAGGAGACTGCCAGTGCATCCGAACTTGGCGGACCTCCTGGTTGAGTACAAGGCCGAGACCGCTCCAGGAGCAGGGAACTGCGATTGGTTGTTCCCGAGTCCCTACGGGACCGGGCGTCCACGATGGCCGTGGACTATTCAGCGCGATCACTTACTTCCCGCCGGAATACGTACCGGACTAGGTCCTATTGGCTGGCACAGTTTTCGGCATTCGTATTCGACATTGCTCCGATCGTTGCAAGTGGACTTAAAGGTTCAGCAGGAACTTCTGCGGCACTCGGACATTCGCACAACGATGAATATCTATACACAAGCAGTGCCCGATGCTATGCGGGAGGGCAACAGCAAAGTCGTTGAAATGGTTCTTCCGAAGAGAAAAGTGGGATGAGAAAACGAGGCGGCAAAAAGGCGGCAATAAGAGTTCCGAAGGATGCTAAGTCCTTCCAATTCCGTCCAAGGGCTTCCTCATAAGTACTTGTAGAATCAGCTCCAAGTAATTTCGACTCCCACACGCTTCCGCCATATCTCTCTGATCTGTCGGAAGTTGCAATAAAACGAGGCAGCAAAAGGCAGCAATAAGGGATCTTGGGTGCGGTTCTTGTGCCAATTCAAGCGGCGGCACGGACGGTAGCCGCATCCCTCGATCTCGACGTTCATAGCCGGCGCATCTCGACACGCTGGGCATGGAATGGGCGAAGAAGTGTATCGTGACAGAGTGGCAGTTGCTCGGAATTCAATGAAACTGAACGGTACTGACAACCCGTTATTGCTGTTCAAAGGAATCCTTTGCCACGACTCATTGGACCCTGATCGGACCCACGTATTTTGATTTCACCTTCGCGCTCAGCGCACCAAAACCTGCTTAATTTCCCAAAATGCCGCAATTGACTTTTTTACCGTAAGGCAATCTACCGAGACTTATATACCCGTAGATTCTTCTTGATTAATCGATCGAGAAACGATTCCCGCTAACCCTGCTCTACCAACATCAGATAGTCAAAATTCCATTCTGTCGCATGCTTCTGGAAGTAACCCACGTAAGCCTGAAACGCTGCTATGAATGTGGGTAGTGACCCAATTGAACATTTGGCTTGATCAGGTGCTGACTCATTTCCCGGAGTCAAAACTTGGGCTAAATCGTCTGTTCGAGGCGCGCGGCCTGTTACTTTTGACAGTTGCTTCGCCGTAAGACTTGGGGCACCGTCGCAAGTACTTTTGATCTTGCGACATCTTGGGCCTGCGGAGACCAGATGCCCACACGAACCTTCACTTCGTTCGAGGCCTTCTTTGATGCATTCCGGTTCGCAAGTATGCGCCCGATGGTTCTCGGGCCCGCTGGTGAAAATTGGGCGCTCACCAGCCTGGTTCTCAACGATCTGAGCATTCAATGGGGACAGGCAGAGGCCAAGGCGGTCGTAGAGGGAGCCCCGAGGCCGGCCGGCGTCTCGATCTTCCTTCCTACCCGGATGCCTGCGGCATGGTGTTGGAATGGGCGTCAGTTTGACGAACTTTCTCTGATGGTCGATGTGCCGGGCGCCGATTTCTGCTTAGCGACCGCCGCCATCCCAAGGAGTTGGTGTGGTCTCTATATTCCGAATCAGGTGCTTGCGGATGCAAACGGAGATGTGACGACCGCTGTCGGTTCCAAGCGGGGTTTTTTTCAGGTGTCACGTCAACGGATCATGAGGTTTCGATCGGTCGTTGGGCAGCTCTTAGCGGTAGTTGAGAGAGCGCCTACGATCTTGGAATCGGCCGCTGGGCAAAAGGCAGCGGGACAGAAACTCCTCCGAGAGATACACAACTTGCTTGCCGCACCGCGCGAAGTCGGGCCCACACTTGGCCGGCATGTGGTACCGCGACGACAGATCATTCGCATGGCTATGGATTGCGTTGAACAGCATGACGGCGAGTGTCTATCCGTGGAACAGCTCGCTACTGCGGCGAGTGTGTCTGAGCGAACTCTTCGGGATGCGTTCCTGCGGTACTTTGGCGTACCACCGGTGCAGTACCTGCACCGCAGAACTCTGCACCAAATCCGGAAGGCGCTTTTAGCCGCTGACCCCTCCACGGCGACAGTCACCGAAATTGCCACCCAATTCGGCGTTTGGCAGTTCGGGCGTTTGGCTCGGGATTATCGATTCCTTTTTGGCGAACTCCCCTCTGGGACGTTGCACCACCGCCATTGAGAGGCGGCAGAAAAATGCAGCGAACGCTGAATTGGCGAATGAATTGTCGCAATTTTGCCGAAAGTGAATAGACACCCGGAAACGAGTCTCATACATTTGCCAACAAGTTAATTCGCATGAGATTCGCAGCTAATTCAACGGTGGCCGGATCAATGGACACGACAGCCGGGATTAGACCAGAAGACATCGGGTCGCTGACGGATTTTAACCGAAATACGAAAGCCCACCTGAAGAGACTCAGGCGGACCGGCCGCCCCGAGCTGCTGACCGTCAATGGGAAGGCCGAAGTTGTTGTGCAAAGCGCTTCGGCATACCAGCGACTGCTCAACTCGGTGCAAAAGCTCAAAGGCAATTCGCCCGAAAAAATCTGAGCGCGGTAATGAAGACGCATGAAAAAAGGAGAGCACCGATGGCAACGGACGACAACACGAATGATCGGCCCAAAAACGATCTAAACCGGCGCGAGATGCTCAAGGGCGCAATCGCGGGTGCGGCCGCGGTTGGTATTTCTGCCGTTGATCCAACTTCGGCGCTCGCGCAATCAGGCTCGGACCAGCCCAAGAATCCCTACGGCGGCGGGCCGGGCACCGGCCTGCAGTTCCCGCCATACTACAAGCCAACGGCATCCGTCCGGAGCCGGATGAATTACTTCCCCGGCAGTGAGCCGATCGGACCGGACGAGATGCGCATCTCGTTCGTTGGCAGTTGCCCCTTCCCGCCCCGGCGGGATCAGGCCGGCACATGCATCATGGTCGAACTGGGGAATGGTGATCGCTTCTTCTTCGACTTCGGTCCCGGCTGCGTCAAGAACATCCTCGCCATGGGCGTCCCGGTCCCGAGTATTAACGACATCTTCATAACCCACTTGCATGTGGATCACTACCACGACTTGTCCTATCTGCTGCCGTTTTCGGCGTGGGCAGGACGGTGGCACGTGCCGCTGCGGGTCACTGGGCCTTCCGGACGGACGCCAGACCTCGGCACCAAGGGCATGGTCGCGGGCATGAAGCAGATGCTCAAGTGGCACCTGGAAGCGTTCGACGCCTGCCCGATTGGGGACGGCTATGAGATCGAGGTCAACGAGTTCGACTGGAAAGACGAGAACGGCATCTGCTACGACAAAAACGGCGTCACGGTCCGCCATTGGCGGCGCTCGCACGTCAAGGACGGCGCCTCGGCCTACCGATTGGATTGGAACGGCCTTTCATTCGTGTGGACGGGTGACGGACGGCCAGACGATCTGACGGCCAAGTATGCCAAGGGCGTCGATGTGTTTGTCACGGAGATCCAACCCGATTTGGCGCGCATCAATCTGCTCAAGTACGGGCTGCCCGAATTCCTCTTTAACTACACCGTGGACATCCACCATACATTGGCTTACGCCACGGGCTACCTCATCAATCAGGTCAACCCGCGCTGCGGTATGGTGACGCATCTCGCGTTCGACAATGACACGCTGAACGAGCAAAGCGCGGACGTTCGCACCCACTGGAAGGGGCTTTTCCTCTATGGCGCTCCGGACGTGGTAACCGTCAATGTGACCAAGGACGCGATCTGGCAACGGGACGCCGTGCTGCCAGCATTCGCGGGCCAGTCGTTGCCACCTCCCACCCTACTCTTCGGCGACCCGCTGCCGCTCGCTACGGGCATGGGCGTCGTTCCACAACCGAGGTTGCCGCGCGAGCAACAGCAGGAGCAACTGACGCGCGACCTTGAAATCAATCCGCACAAGTACTATCCGCCGGACGTTTACCGCGAGCCAATCACGACGCTGCCGAACCCGCAACTGGTGGATCTACTCGCGATGGCGAAGGCGTTGAATATTGATCTGAGTAAATTCAAGAAGTAGCGGTGGTCCCCGTGTCCCGCCGCAACCATCGCGGCGGGACACTTCCTTGAGAGGAATTTCACAAAATGGAAATCATTGAGGACAACGGCAAAACTGTTCCGATGACAATCCTAACCGGCTTTCTCGGAGCGGGAAAAACGACGCTACTAAATCTTATTCTGACCGGAAAACACGGTCTGCGCGTAGGCGTCCTCGTCAACGACTTTGGCGCGATCAATATCGATGCGGAACTCGTCGTCGGCGTTGACAACAACATGATCAGCCTGTCCAACGGCTGCGTCTGTTGCCAGATTCGCGACGATCTCATCGAGTCGGTGGTCGCCCTGCTCGCACGCCCAGAAGGCATCGAATATATTTTGCTCGAAGCCAGTGGTGTCGCCGATCCCGGCGGGATCTTCGCAACCTTCAGCGATGCCAATCTGCGCGACCGTATCAGGCTGGACAGCGTCACTTGCGTGGTGGACGCGGACCAGGTCTTTGCGCACCCCGAGTATCCCCCACTCATGGACCTCAAACTTCAGCAAGTCGGCTTCTCGGACATGCTGATTCTAAACAAAGTGGACCTTGCGGGTCCCGCGAAGGTGAAGCTTGTCAGGGCTTGGCTCGCCGCTCATTTCAACCGGCTGCGCATCGTGGAGACCAATTACTGCGACGTGCCCAACGAGATCCTGTTGGGCGTCGGGCGTTTCGATCCCGCGCGGACAGAATTGCAGGCGCACGCCCATGAGCGTTGCTGCGCCGGCTCGGCATGTGATGACGAGAACCACGTGCATGACCACTCGAAAGTGTTTAGCACCTGGAGCTACGAGACGGATCAGCCACTGGCGCTCGAAGCCCTGCGCGAAACATTACGCAAGCTGCCGGGGAATGTTTACCGGGCCAAAGGCGTGATCTACAGCTCGGACACGCCACAGCGGCGGGCGGTGCTGCAGGTGGTCGGCAGGCGCGTGGACATTTCCATCCAAGAGGAGTGGGGCCAGCGCGCACCGCGCACCCAGATCGTAGCGATTGGTGCCGCCGGCAGCATTGACGCGAGTCTGCTGGAAAAGACATTCGCCTCCTGCATTTCGACTGCAGCCGCGCACACGTAATTATTGAGCTCCGGAACCAAAATTTTTTGATAAGAAAACTCGAATGAAATGTTTGGAAACGGAGGGCGAGCAATGGGGATAAGAATTTGGAAAGCATTTTGCGCGTTAACTTTATTCCTGCTGGCCGGATACGCTCATGCTCAAGAGACCCGACCCCAAAAGCCCAACATCGTGTTTATCCTGGTCGACAATGTCGGTTGGGGTGACTTCTCGATCTACGGTGGCAGCACGCCGACCCCTCGGATCGACAAGCTCGCCGGTGAGGGCATTCGCTTCACCAACTACACCGTGGAGTCGCAGTGCACGCCAACGCGTTCCGCACTCATGACCGGCCGCCAGTCGGTCCGTAGTGGCACGTTCACGCAAGTATCGCTCCTGGCTGACTCACCATGTCCAACCAAAGTGGGAAAACGTTCTGATTCGGAATGTGAAGCCTCTGCTGGTGGAGGAATGGCTGTCCGGGCTTGCTCTTGCACCCAAGAGCAAGGGTCACATTCGCAGCATCATGCACATCCTGTTTAATTGGGCCATGAAGTGGGAATTGATCGACCTGGACAAGATGAAATCAATGAAACTAGTTCGTGTGGAGGGTTCGTCCCGCGGTTACTGTTTCGGGCGTGCGGTACTACACCGTGGGCGGCATTTACTACCGCCCGCAAATATACCAGGGCCGCACGGTATATGTAGTAGTCCGCCTCTAGTTTGATGTTCGCCGCCGAGTTCTACAATGAGAAACCGATTAACCCGCCTCTGTCAGTTTTCTTGGACGAACCTGTCAATTAAGGCGGTCGTTGGCCAAATGGTCCGCCATTACAATAAATTAGAAGTATGTGCGATTCCAAAAGCACTTAGTAGGTCCCGCAGTCGAGATTCCATTTGACTGAAAGATACAACGGACAACATTGCGGAGCAATTGCGGCCCTCAAAACTGCCGAACTAGATTCACATGCCTGATAAACGCTAGTGTCAATGAGGGCCTGTGAGGCCCGCGAAATCTCATGAAAATTATATTGAGTTAAGATTGCACTGGCTCGGAGCGGTGAGGTCGAATAAAGAGTGGAGGAAGTTGAGGCCGTGCTAGTGTCTGATCCGGAGCGTGCGTGTTTGAGCGAATAATTGGGCGTCGTTGTCTTCCCTTGGGGGGCGGCGATAGCCCGTGACCCTGGTTAAGGTAATCGCAGCACGTTCTCCGCTCCCGCCAGGAGGAGCTTATGTCTTACAGGATAGCGGGAATCGATGTTCACAAGAGGATGCTGGCTGTAGTTGCGTCCGACGTGGAAGTTGACGGCGAGTACCAGTTTGAGCGGCGGAGTCGCATAACCGGATATATCCGGTTATGCGCGGACGATTTTCCTGGTTTGGGTCGCTCTTTCGCAAACATTCCTTGCATCAAGTCCACGGCACAGGGAAACGAACTCATCTACGATTTATGCAGTAAGAATCTCAATCTGTTTTCTATTGGTCCGAGGCTTGTCCAACCATCGGGCCTAGTATCCCACGGATCACGCGCCGCTTGACCTCAGGCACCTGCTTTATGATGTTTCTGCTCGCTTGTGCCTTGCCCCGTCATGCTGGCCAAAGGCACCTCGGCAAGAACCTCCGTCCCTCGCATGAGTTCTGCCTTTACCGTGAGCCTTCCCCCAACGAGCCGTAGCCGCTCGCGCATTCCTACCAAACCGATTCCTGCGGCCGGGTTACTAAGGTCAGGTTCAAAACCCCTGCCCGCATCCGTAATGCGAAGACTGATACCATTCGCGTTCGTGCCGAGTTCAACCTCCGCGCTCTTGGCCTGGCTGTGTTTAACTACATTGCCCAGCGCCTCCTGGGTGACTCGAAATAGACAGAGCTGCACGTCCTTCGGGATACTGAGAGCGAATTCGCGCGCGGCAAAATGAACTTCTATCTTGTACTTCTCCCCTAATTCTTTGCAAAGACCGTTGAGAGCTGGCACCAGACCGACATGCTCCAGCCTGCTGGAATGGAGTTGATGAGAGAGAGCATGAAGGTCCGAGGACATTTCCTGGGTCCCTTTCAGCATGTCCAGCAGCTTAATTCGTTCCTGTACCTCTGACTCTGGCAACTCGTTCCATAACTGTCCGAGCCCAATACCTAGGAGAGCCAAGCGTTGGCTGAAATCATCGTGAAGCTCCCTAGCGATGCGGGCGCGTTCTTCTTCGTGGGCGCGGATTAGCCGTCCGCTCAAGTTTTGAAGGGATTCTTCCGATGATTTCCGCTCCGTAATATCGACGCACGAACCAATATAGCCACAGAAGGTGCCATCGGTTTCAAACCTAGGCACGCCATAATCCACAAGCCACCGATATTCTCCATCAAAGCGGCGCAGCCGGTACTCCAACTCAAAATCCATTCGTGCGTCAAAGGCTCCCGAGTAGGTCCCAAGACAATATTCCAGGTCGTCCGGATGCACCCCCGCCGCCCACCCTTCCCCCAGTTCCTCTTCCATAGTGCGGCCGGTGAAGTCCAGCCAACCCTTGTTGAAAAAGATGCACAGCTTGTCGGTTCCAGACATCCAGATCAGCGCAGGAGCGGTATCTGCCACCAACCGGAAGCGCTGTTCGCTCTCACGCAGCGCCCCTTCTGTCCTTTTGCGTTCAGTGATGTCTCGAAGGATGACGGTAAACAGTTTTTTCCTAGCAGTGTCAACCTGAGAAATCGACACTTCGATGGGAAATTCGTCGCCATTCGCTCTCAGCGCCCACAATGTGCCCAACGTCCCCATGGCGCGATTGGTCTCGCCGGTTTCGCCGAACTGGCGGATGTGTGTACTGTGCGCGGCGCGGAAGCGTTGTGGGATGAAGCGTTCGATTGGACTGCCAACGGCTTCCTGAGCCCGGCAATTGAACATCTTCTCGGCAGACACATTGAAAAGCACGATTCTCTGCGCGTCGTCGATGGCGATGATCGCGTCCGTTGCTGACGCGACGATGCCCTTCAGCCGGTCCTGGCTCTCATGCAGTTCCGCTTCCACCTTTCTCCTTCTCGCCCGTTGCCACAACAGCGCAAGAACGAGCAGCGTCTCGGCAAAGACCACAAAAATAGCGACAATGATGTACCGCTTGTAGCGTTGCCACGCACCCAAGTCGCGGTAAAGAACAATGGATCCTGGCGGCAATTTCTTCTCAGGGATGTGCCAGCGCTGTAGCTGATTCCAATCGAATACGTAATGCGCGGGAGGTGAGCTGGGCGCGTCCGCCTGGCTGAGCTTCTCTCCATCTAAAATCTTTTGCACCAGCCCGGCGGCCTGCCGACCAACATCCTCCATCGTGACCATATATCCACCCACGATGCCAGAGCCGACGTCGGTGCTCATAAAGCCGTAGACTGGGGCAGTGGAAGCGTCTGCCATCCGGCGAAGAACCTTGCGTGGAATATATGTCCTGCCGGCACCGTCCCGAAGGAGGCCCGGCGAGTAAACGAAACTGTTAGGGGGCAAACGGGAGAGTTCCCGCAGTAGGTCATCCAATGCCTGTCCACTTAGATAGCGGATCGGGACAGAGGTTTGTAGGTGGGGAAGATCCCTTCGCAACCTGGCTTCCCACATGCGATCGACTTCCGATGCGCCCGTCACAATGACGATCTCTCGAGCATCCGGTTGTAAGTGTAGAGCGAGCTCAAAGGTTGGCAGGGTCTCGATTGCGATCGGCACACCGACGAAATTTGGCGGTAGAGTCTGAGATTCAAAGGACTCACGACTGACACCGCAGAAGACAACGGGTATTCCAGTGAAAAGATCGGCTTGGTGACGGCGCAGAAACTGAAGCGCCAAAGCTCCACCAGCGACTATTACATCAATTTGCTGGCCGGCGTATTTGCTACGGAAAAAATCGCTCAGCAGTTTGTCGTAGTCGGAACTGCCGAAACGAGAGACGTCAAGAAACTCACTCAGATAAGTAGGTGGGTTGTCCGTTTCCAGACCAAGGCTATCACGCAAAACCGAATCTACCACCATGTTGGCCGGCAGCAGACGTTCTTGATCGTATATCGCTAGGACTGTTTTTGACCGCTCCGTTGCACCAAGCGGCAAAGCTGATAGAAGAGCCAGGGGAATCAGCGCTAGCACACAGGTAGCAAAGGCACGCCAATATGTCGAGGGTCTCATTCTGTTGGCCCGAGCAGTCATTACTCTCACCTGCCCACCGTTGAACTCCCCTGAGCTACCTCGTACTCATTCAAGCAGCCGATATTCTTTCAATCCTATATCGAACGGTTTTAAACTCTTTTCGATCTGAATCTCGACCAGATGAATTCTAAAGCATTGAGCCAAAGCTAGCCATTTCAAGAAACATGAAGAGCCGCCGTATTGCTTCGGCTCCGGTGGGGTGTAACTACGATCTCGACATCGTGATTAAGCGCCACCAGGAACCGTAGCAGCCGCTCAACTGAAAACTGCTTGAAGTCCCCCCGCAGCATCTTGGACACGTCGGGTTGTTTGATGCCTAGGAGATCGGCAGCGTCGGCCTGCTTGAGACCACGATCTTTCATGATCGTATCAATTTTGAAGACGAGCTGGGCCTTGACCGAATGCTCTTCGGCATTTGGAATTCCCAAATCTTTGAACACATTTCCGCTTCCGATCTCGTAAGATTTCTTGCTCATGACTTTCTCCCTTTGGCTATTTTCTCGGCCTCCCGCAGCCTCTGCTCGATAAGTTCCATGTCCCGGCGTGGCGTCTCACGCCCACTTTTCGATTTCTTTTGAAACGCATGCAACACATAAATGCTATCCGAGTGCTTTAATGTGTAAACGGCACGGAATGTGTCCCCGCGAAAATCCTCAACTACTTCAAGCACTCCTGCCCCGCCAAACCCGGTCAGCACTTTAGCATCGCGATGCTTGCCGCCACGTTGCGCAACATAAATCGCATAGCCAACTTGATGCTGGACAGGATCAAATCCTTGCGGCTCGACCCCACCCAGACAACCGGCTTGAGTGGCTGCTCCTCAGTCATCACTACAATATAGTGAATTCACTATATCCTGTCAAGGCACCCGTGCTATCCCTTTGAAGATCGGCGTTAAAAGGTGGACCAAAGCCTTCCGATGAAAAATAAAGAGCCTAGCTACACGTCGCACCCCATCACTACCTGTCATTTCCGATACATGTAAGAGATCCGGTTGAATAGACACCCAGTAAAACATCATTGTAATCATCAACACCCGAGCAGGTTCTCAGACGAAGTGTTGGTCCACAGATAGCCACTTGCATATGACCTAGGCCAGGAGCAGAATCCGCCGTGCGCTCCTATGCCTCAGCCAGAGGATGATTTTCGGAGTCTTCGCGCGTTCGCGCCCGTGCTGGTCCTACTGGCGATCTGCGTTCTCATTAACTATGTTGATCGCGGCAACCTCTCGATTGCCGCCCCTATGCTGAAAAGTGAGTTGCGCCTTTCTGCCTCGCAACTCGGGATTCTATTTGCGGCATTCTTCACAAGTTACACCGCAATGCAATTCGTTGTCGGTTGGCTCGTTGATCAGTTCAATGTCAATCGAGTTCTAACGGCCGGATTCCTAATCTGGTCTCTGGCTGCTGCGGCGACCGGCCTTGTGCGGGGATTTGGCCTGCTGCTGTCGATGTGGCTGATTCTCGGCGTTGGGGAGTCTGTCGCCGTGCCCGCCTCATCGAAGATCCTGGCGCGACATTTGCCGGAACACCATCGAGGGTTGGCCAGTGGCGTCGTCATGTCGGCGTTGCGGTGCGGGAATGCGGTGGGCGCCTTCGGTGCAGGATTCCTGATGGCAAAGTTTGGCTGGCGGCCTGTGTTCATTGCGATCGGGTTGGTCAGCCTATTGTGGCTACCTGCGTGGGCGAAGTGTATGCCGCGCGACAACAGCGTCATTGGGCAATCTGTCACGACAGCCCCTGGTTTCGCTGAAATCTTCAGGCAAAGGTCTTTTTGGGGCACATCTGCCGGCCAGTTTTGCTGTAATTACCTGTTCTATTTCATGATCACTTGGCTCCCCACCTACCTTGTGTTCGAGCGTCATTTGTCCATGGCAACGATGGTTCGGGTCGCCGGTACGTACTACTCGGTGGATGCTGCATCAGCCATCGCAACCGGGGTGCTCCAAGACTTCTGGATTCGCAAAGGCTATACGCCCACGCTTGTGCGCAAGTTAGCCATGGCGATCGGATTCTCTATTGCGGCTGTCGCGGTCATCGGCTCGGCCGTTGCTGGTCCGCACACATATGTGCCTTGGCTGATGGCGGCAGGCATCGGCTGCGGAATGACTTCTCCAGGCATCTTCACATTTTGCCAGACGCTGGCCGGACCACACGCGGTCGGAAGATGGTACGGTGCGCAAAATGGCTTCTCTAACTTCGCGGGCGTAGTGGGGCCTGCTCTGACGGGATTCGTTCTCGGGCAGACCGGAAATTTTCTACTGCCATTTGCGATTACCTCAAGCCTGTGTGTGGTAGGCGGTCTCGCCTGGGTGTTCGTAGTCGGACGCATCGAACAAGTAAGTTGGGCACACAAACGCGAGGCTTGTATCGTGCAGCCAGCGCTCAAGGCTAGAAGCTAACGGTGATCTCGATTGTCGAAGAGACGGACAAACCACCCTAGCAGAACCTGACGGCAATATGCTGTCCGCATGCAAACGGGGACGTTGTGGAAAAGAATGATTGGTTTCCTTACGAACTGACGCGATGATTCATTTTGCGCGCAACGTGTCCCGCGCCACGCATCCCATCGCGCCCACGATTCCGAACATCATTGAGAACGGTAAGCCCGCGTGGGGGATCACTCCCATGTTTCCACTCCCCAAACCCGCTGAGTATCCGATGCCGAAACCCACGCCCATGCAGCCCAGGATGATGACCACGTTGAGCACTTTCCACTTCACCCCTTGCCCGGTCGCGATGGCGAATCCCGTGCCCAAAATCAATGCCGCCAGCCACAGTACGGCCATGAGTTCGCCCTCCCAATACGCACCGACATCACAAACATGAACCAAAGGGGCCGCCTACTTCAACGATTAAATACCGGCAAGTGATTCTCCGCCGCCGCGTGCGCGCGGGGTTTTCACATCGATGACGAGCATTTGCTATCTGAGCGCGGAAGGGTATGGGATGACCGGAGCATGGAAGGGAGGACTATCCCGCAGGGTTTCTTGGTCAACAATAACAGACACCCCCCTGGGTTTTTCATAAACGTTCATTCTAAAGAGAGTTAAAGTCGTTTGTTTTGCTAAGGTTTCGTAAGTGTCCTTCTAAAACATTTCAAGGACGAGGCCTCTTATTGGGGCTGTGCGGGCCCAACGCGGACAGGCTTGGAAACGTGCCTGAGGAGGCCGTACGGGGTGGGCGGAACAATTCGAAGGAAGATATTACCAGAAATATACTTCCATTGATATTCCGTCGTTCAAGAAAACAAAGGAGTTGGGCAGCGGAAGTCCTAATGGCTCAACGTGGCAATAGCCTCAGGGAAGTGATTCGAAGTCCAGGCGATCCTCGGCCTTGTTTAAAATTGGCGCGGACGACAGGGAAGAGAGTTGGCGATGGTCTTCACCGAGCGGAGTCTGTTCGTTCGCGTGGCGCCGAATGCGCTGATGCTTGCGTTTGGGCGTTTTTCCTGGGCCGCTAATCCTTCTCAAATGGACTTGCACGAAGCTATCCAAGGTGCAACTTCCTTTTCCGGCCGTTCCAGGTGTAAGACATTGAAAGGCCAAGCGATGTTGCGTTCAGAGGAATTCGATGTGATTGAATGCTGGCCGATTCTGCACCGTCAAGACCGGACAGCGCCGATTTGGCACAGGTTGGGGGGGCAGGTCCATTTAAGGACGCGCCAGCGACCGAGATGACACTATGGATTTTGCTCGAGGTCGCGTTTCTTTCCGTAGCGGAAAGCCAGAGCGATTCCTAGAGTCATGACTCCTAGAGGTGGGAGCAGCAGGACAACTACACCTTTGCTGATGGCGCGCTGGCCCTCTTGGGAAGTTGCTTTCGCGGTGCTGTAGCACATGGAGCAGGCCTGGCTGAAAGCCGGTGCGGCAGACAGGAGAAGAGCAACGACGAGAGTGCCGGCGCGAAATTTCATTTTGCTCCCAGCGAGATGATGCGAAGCGCGTCTGGGAAGAAGATCATCATCAGGGCCAAGCATACCACCAGGGAAGCCATGGTCAGCCACTTCATACGGGAGACTTCAAATTTCATGTGCATGAAATAGCCGATGATAAGCCCGGCCTTGATGAGCGAGAGGCCCATAAGAATCGTGAGCATGCGTAGGGGCTCGAGGTTTTGGTAGGTCAGGTAGACTTCGATGGCGGTCATTATGAGCAGCGCGATCCAGACGTAGAAGAATTGCGCCTTTCCGTGGTGGCGCTGTTCTGCGGCGACCCTGGTGGCGATGGCGATTTGATCGGGCTCCATGGGCGGCTCCTAAAAGAAAGAGAAAAGTAGATTCCTCGCTGCGCTCGGAATGACAGTGTTGTGTGGGGTGGCCGGAATGGCGGCTTGGGGCGGTGCGCTCGGAATAACAAGTATGTGTAGTGCGCGCACTTTCATTTTTCAGATCCTTGCGGACATCAGATAGACGAGCGGAAAGATAAACATCCAGACGAGGTCAACGAAGTGCCAGTAAAGGCCGGCGACTTCGACGTCGGACGAATCGTAAACTTTGGGCTTAAGCCACAGGATGATGGAGCAGACGATAGCGGCGAGGAGCAGGACGTGCGCGCCGTAGTGGAACGGGCTGTAGGCTGGCGTGCCGAGCCAGGCGGCTAGCCAGAAGACCAACAGGATGGGAATGAAGTACTTGCGAAGCGCGACGATGCCGAGGTAGACGACACCGAGCGTGACGTGGAGCATGTGCATTCCGGTGAGGCCGAAGAAAGTTGCGGGGAATTGCGGGACGGTTTTTACTACGTTGGCGTATTCACCGGCGCTGGCGGCTCCGTGTGGAACAGGAAAGACCGGGAGGGTTAAGCCTTCGGCAATCAATTTAGTCCACTCCCGGCCGTGGAGAATGACGAAGCCCATGCCGCAAGCCATAGTGGCGAGCAACCAGAGCCGTTGTGACTTCCCATTGCCTTCAGCGGAGGCGCGGACCGCGAGGACCATGGTCAGGGAACTAGTGAGCAGGAACGCGGTCATGATCGTTGCGTTGACGATGCTTTCTGAGTGGAAGGGCGTTGGCCAGTTCGGTGTGGAAATGCGACCGTAGCTATAAGCGTAGAGCAGAGCTCCGAAGGTCAGCGAATCGGACATGAGGAACAGCCACATGCCGATCTTTTTCGAGTAGGTGCCAAAGAGCGACGGTTCGTAGACGGACGGTATCTCGTGCGGTAGCGTCGCTTCAGACATGCGCTTGGCCTCCTCGTGACGTGCGGCCATCGTTGGGCCGGGAAAGACGTCGGGTTAGGGTACGAACTCCAATAAACACAAGATGTAGAACCACAATACAGTCATGAAATGCCAATACCAGGCGGTGGCGTCCACCACAACGGCGGAAGAGGCCGCAGACTTACGCAATAGGGCAAAGGCGCTGGCAGCCAATAGAGCAACAATTCCACCGAGCAAATGGATGCCGTGCATTCCTGTCAATAAGTAGAAGAAGGAGCTGCTGGGGCTTGTGGCGACGTAAAAGCCGCGAGCGGAGAGCTCGCGCCAGACGAGCCATTGTCCGGTAAGAAAGCTGAGTCCGAGGATAGCTGTTAGCGCCAGCCAGGGCATTCTGTCTGTTTCGGTGCGTCCTACCGGGTCGGATGCCCCACCGGCTGCAATGCCGATGCGAACGGCTTGGCGGCGCGCTAGCTCCATAGTCAGAGTGCTGAGCAGCAAGACCAGGGTGTTCACTAAGAGAAAGTTGGGCAGCTGCAGCGGGAGCCAATCCCGGACCAGAGTGCCTGTACGCGGATCGAGAGTGGGAAGCCCCTGGCGCACGACGTAGGCGCTGGAATAGGAAACAAAAATCATTACGATGCCCGTGAGTGCGACACCTACTCCGAGGCGGACTCGGCGCAGGCGGGTGGCAAAATCCAGCGCATTCTGATCCAGGCGGCCGTTGCCCCCCAGCAGGACCTGGGCAGTGTCTACCGCGGACGTTGTCGGAATGCTCGCCATTGTGTCCTAGTGTGCCTTCACGATTGCCGGATCCGTTTGCATTATGAAGTCGCGCGGCGCGCCAGGGACGCTGTATTCATAAGGGCCGTTGTAGACGACGGGAATGTGTCCGCCAAAATTGTCGTGAGGGGGCGGAGTCGCGGTGGTCCATTCGAGCGTGGTCGCTTCCCAGGGATTGTCACTGGCTTTTTGGCCGAATTTCATGCTCCAAAAGAGATTGAACAAGAAAATGAATTGGCCGGCGATGGTAATAAAGGCGGCGTAGGTCATGAACTCCTGCAACGGAACCAATCCGTGCAGGTATTTCAGCTCGGTGAGTTGCGAATAGCGCCGGAGATGCGCCGCCATGCCGAGATAGTGCATGGGCATGAAGATTGCATACGTGCCGATGAGGGTGATGAAGAAATGCCAGCGAGCCATGCTTTCGCTCATCATGCGGCCGAACATTTTCGGGAACCAGTAGTAGGTGGCGGCAAAGATGCCGAAGATCGAAGCCACGCCCATGATCAGATGAAAGTGGCCAACGACGAAATACGTGTCGTGCAACTGAATATCCAGCACGGGCTGTGCGAGGAATGGTCCGCTGATTCCACCAGAGATGAAAAGCGAAACAAATCCCAAGGCGAACAACATAGGCGAGGTGAAACGAATGCGTCCACGCCAGATCGTGCCGAGCCAGTTAAATGTTTTGATCGCGGAGGGAACACCGATGGCCATCGTCATGACGGAAAAGGCGAAGGCGGTATAGGGGCTCATTCCGCTCATGAACATGTGATGGCCCCAGACCATGAAGCCGAGGAAGCCGATGGAGAGCATGGCGTAGACCATGGCCTTGTAGCCAAAAATGGGTTTGCGGGAGAAGACGGAAAGCAACTGGGAGCACAAACCCATGGCCGGCAGGATAGCGATGTAGACCTCGGGATGGCCGAAGAACCAGAACAAGTGTTGCCACAAAAGTGGCGAACCGCCTTTGTGGCCCGTGAGCTGTCCATTGATCGTGACGAGAGGCACAAAGAAACTGGTTCCAGCGTTGCGGTCAAGTAAGAGCAGAATGCCGGCGGACAAGAGCACTCCAAATGCGAGCAAGCCGAGAATTGCGGTGATAAACCACGCCCAACAGGTGAGCGGCATGCGCATGAGGGTCATGCCCCTGGCGCGCATATCCAGCGTAGTGGTGATGAAGTTCAGAGCGCTCATCAGCGCGCCGATGCAGAAAAGAGCGATGCTGATGACCCATAAATCGGCGCCGAGGCCCTCGCCTGGCCCTGCCGATGGCAATGCGCTCAGCGGCGGATAGCCCGTCCAACCATGGAGGGGCGCGCCTCCAACCACGAAGAAAGCGGCGATCATCACAAAAAAGGCTAGTGCCGTTACCCAAAAGGAGAGCATGTTGAGAACTGGAAACGCCATGTCTGGTGCGCCGATTTGGATAGGCAAGAAGTAGTTGCCGAAGCCGCCCTGCGGTGCCGTGGTGAGCACGAAGAAAACCATAATCGTGCCGTGCATGGTCAACAAAGTAAGGTAGGTTTCCGGCTTGATCTCACCCAGCAACGGCAACGCCGCGGCGGGCCAGATCAAGTGGATGCGCATCAAGAGAGAGAGAAACATGCCGACGAAGACTGCCGTCAGCGCGAGGAAAAAGTACTGAATGCCGATGACTTTATGATCGAGGCTGAAAACGTACTTTCGAATCCAACTTGTGGGGGCCGCGTGAGCATGTACAGCGTGGGCAGCAAATTCGCTGGTAGCCATCTTATTGCTTCCCCGCTTCTTGCGCCGCAGCCCATTTATCGAACTCTTCCTGGCTGACGACTCTTAATATGCCGTGCATTTTGTAGTGGCCGAGACCGCAAAGCTGGGAGCATGCGATTTCATAGTCGCCAGTTGCGATGGGCGTGAAGTGCATATGGATGGCGAGACCGGGGACGGCGTCCTGCTTGAAACGCATCGACGGAACAAAAAAGCTGTGGATTACATCTTCCGCGCGAAGAATTACGTCGATTTCGCGATTCACGGGGACATACATGGTGCCGGTGACGAAATCGTCCTTGGAAGCAGGGTCGGAAGTGTCGAGGCCGATGGCGCCTTCACCTCCGGAAGAAGGGTCCTGCAACTCGGGTTTGGTGGCGCCGAACTTTCCGTCGGGCCCGGGATAGCGAAAATACCAGGCGAACTGCATGCCGGTTACTTCGACTTGCACGGCGTCGGAGACGGCGGGACGAAAACGCTCAGAGGCCCAAATCGAACTGCTCATGAAATTCAGACCGACAAACAAAACGAAGGTAAGTAACGTCCAAATGATCTCCAGGCGGTTGTTGCCGTGGGAATAGAGTGCTTGTCGAATGGCGGGGCCGCGATCGCGATATTGCCAAGCAAAATATCCCAGAGCGACCTGGGAGACCACGAAGACAATGCCCATGAGAAGGTACGTGGTTGCGAAATGATGATCGATGCCCGCAGCTGCTGCGGACGCACCTGCGGGTAACCACCACGTCTTTGCAATAAAGAAGTAGGCGCTGATGAAGGTGATCAGCCAAATGACGACGAGAAGAACTAGGCCCATGTACCCTGACCTCCACGGTCGAAAATCTGCAGCAACAAATGATTCGGCCGCCAACCTTCGGAATCTGGATCGCGAAGCCCAAAAACGGGGCGAGTCTACCACAGGTCTTTGCAAGCGCAAGCGATTCTTGCATCTCTTTATTCTTGAGTGTGTAGCAGGACTCTCGGGAAGTTGGACGTAATTTTTTCCGATATGAACGACTTCCTCGAAATCACCTCTGTAGAAACATTTACTGCAATTCAGACACTAACGGGCGGACCCATCCAGAACCGTTGGCGGATGGGGTATCAGAGGCCCTGTTCTAACATTTTCCCTCCAGCCTATGTTTTTTGGTATTGACTGCCTCTATCCTGCATGTAATATGATATTT
>DATFZQ010000160.1:0-2059 GCA_035314345.1 Candidatus Acidiferrum sp. | reverse complement strand
CGTCTGAATGTCTTCCCCGTCCTGCTGCCACCATTGCGGGAGCGCCGCGAAGACATTCCAGCACTAGTGACGCATTTTGTGGAGATTTTAAGCCGCCGGATGGGGAGGGAAATCGAACACATTCCTCCAGAAACGATGTCTGCGCTCAGTTCCTATCAGTGGCCGGGAAATATCCGCGAACTGCAGAACCTGATCGAGCGTGCCGTAATCCTTTCAAACCATGGTGTGCTTCCCAATCCTTTGCCCATCGCAGAAACAGAGCAGCGCGCCGCCGTCTCGCTAGGTGCGAGCACGCTAGGTGCAACCACGCTGCGCGACTCCGAACGGACTCTGATTCTGCGGACGCTGGAAACAGTCGGCTGGATAATCGGCGGTCCGAAAGGCGCAGCCTCCAAACTTGGCCTGAAACGCACTACGCTGATCCACAAGATGCAGAAGCTGGGTATTGCCCGGCCGGCCCTCCAAAGCAGTGAAAACGTCATGGGCCCAGCGCCGCAGAGGTCAGGCTCTTTCGCATGACATCTGTTGTCTAACTAGACGACACACGATTCTTAAGCATCTCATATCGACAAGGATGGGTTACGTATGGAAATCGGGCTTCTACTTCTACGACTAACTGCAGGACTGACACTCGCCGCACATGGCGCACAGAAATTATTTGGCTGGTTTGGTGGACCAGGTCTAGAGGCCACCGGTCAGCTCTTCGAGACACTCGGGTTCATGCCAGGGCGGCGCCAGGCGCTGATGGCAGGCCTCGCAGAGACCGGGGGCGGTCTCCTTCTGGCGCTCGGTTTACTCACGCCGATTGGGGCGGCGGTCATTTGCAGCGTCATGCTCGTGGCATTGACCGTGCACATCAAAAATGGCTTCTTCGCTCAGAACGGTGGGTACGAGTACGCGCTAGTGCTTGGTGCCGCAGCGTTAAGTTTTGCATTCACCGGCCCAGGCTCCCTTTCACTCGATGCGCTGCTCGGAAATCACTTCAGTGGCACATTCTGGGGCATCGCTGCGTTGTTGGTTGGTGTCCTTGGAGGAGGTTTTTCGCTCAGTCAGCGACACACCGCACCGGGGCAGCAAACGACGTCCGCCCACACCGTTTAATGGCTCTCAGCCGGACCACCCGGTCCGGCGAAGGTCTTTCCAGGGACCGCCATCCGCGTAACGCTCGGGATGCAGGATCTTCGAACGGGGGTCTTCCGCAGTATCAAGTTGAAGGACCATCCACTTCGGATACGGAACGCCCGGATCAGACGCCGCGTCCAGGAGTCGGGTGTCGTCCTCCGAGAGCTGAAGGTCTACGGCGCCAATATTATCCTCCAGTTGCTCGGGCTTGCGGGCAGCGATGATCACGCTGCTAACGGCCGGCCGGCCGAGCAGCCACGAGAGCGCCACACGGGCCGGGCTAGCGTCATGTCGTGCGGCCACTTCCTTCAGCGCGTCCACGACGCGGTAGCCCATCTCCTTATCGAACGGCACGAAATTGCCCGCTTCGGCGAAGCGTGTGCCGGCAGGCGCTGGGTTGGTGCGGCTGTACTTGCCTGAAAGGAAGCCGCCAGCAAGCGGGCTCCAGACCAGGATGCCGACGTTGTGATACTCGGCGAACGACTGGAACTCGTATTCAAGACTTCGACCGACAAGACTGTAGTACATCTGTGCCGTTACGTATTTCTCTAACCCCAGGTTCTGCTGCAGCATTACCGCAGTGGCCGCCTGCCATGCCATGAGGTTGGACAACCCGATATAGCGAACCTTTCCCTGGCGCACAAGATCGTCGAGCGTCCGCAGCGTCTCCTCGAGCGGCGTGTTGCTGTCCCATCCGTGCACCTGGTATAGATCGATGTAGTCCGTCTGAAGCCGTCGGAGACTGCCCTCCACTTCGCGCATGATGTTCACGCGAGTCGCTCCGCTCCGGTTAAAATTCTCGCTCATCGGAAGCCGAACTTTGGTCGCAAGGACAATCTCTTCCCGCACCCCCTTCAATGCATTACCCACCAGAGTTTCGCTCTCCCCCAGGCTGTACACGTCCGCCGTGTCGATGAAGTTAATTCCTCTGTCCAAG
>DATFZQ010000159.1:0-3857 GCA_035314345.1 Candidatus Acidiferrum sp. | reverse complement strand
GTTATGGCCAATGATGTGGCCGTGGGCTTCGGCGGAGCGGGCGGATACCTGGAGATGAACGTCTATAAGCCTCTCATCATTTTCAACGTAACTCACTCGGTCACGATCATGACCGACGGATGCACTAACTTCCGGAAATTCCTCATCGAAGGGACAAAACCAAACTTGAAGAAGATCAAAGAATATGTGGATCGCTCTTTGATGCTGGTGACTGCTCTCTCGCCCGTCATTGGCTACGACAAATCGTCGAAGATTGCGCACTATGCGCTAGATAACGACCTCACGCTCAAGCAAGCCGCACTGAAGCTGGGATTTGTCACGGAAGACGAGTTCGACCGCGTGGTGGATCCGGCGAAGATGGTCCACCCGTACGTGGCAAAAGCCAGCTGAGAAACAACTTTAATTTCTGTCGATACGGCACTGAAGAAACACGAAGGAGAGAACATGACGACGAATAAGCGCGGAATTGAATTGCTTCACGATCCATCCCTCAATAAGTCCACAGCCTTTACGGAGGCCGAAAAACAGGCCTTCGGAATCGTTGGCTTGGTACCCGATGTGACCGAGACCGAAGACCTGCAGTTAAGCCGGGTGATGCTGCAACTGGGCCATAAGAATACGGACCTTGATCGCTACATTTACCTGGTCAACCTGCTCGATCACGACGAAACCCTCTTTTATCGGACTGTCATGTCTGACCCCGCTCGCTTTCTGCCGATCGTTTACGACCCAACCATCGGGGAAGCTTGCCTGAAGTTCGGCCATATTTACCGCCAACCTCGCGGCATGTATTTGTCGATGACACGCCGCGGCAAGGTGAAGGAGATTTTGAGAAACTGGCCCCAGAAAGATGTCCGGTTTATCTGCGTCACGGACGGTGGCCGCATCCTTGGCCTTGGAGATCTTGGCGCCAACGGAGCGGGCATCCCCATTGGCAAGCTGCAGTTGTACACCGCCTGCGCCGGTGTACCGCCGCAGTATCTGCTCCCGATGTACCTCGATGCGGGCACTAACAATGAGCAGTACCTGCACGATCCCCTGTACTTGGGCATGCGCAAGACCCGCCCGTCCACCGAGGATCTTTATTCTTTCGTCGACGAATTCGTAGAGGCGGTGCAGGAAGTATTCCCCAAGTGTTGCATCCACTTCGAGGATTGGACTGGAGCAGATGCCGTGCACTTGCTCCAACGCTACCGCGATAAGTATTGCGTCTATAACGATGATGTGCAAGGCACAGCTGGGATCACTCTTGCTGGGATGATTAATGCGGCCAAGCTCAAGGGCACGAAGCTAAAGGACGAAAAGTACCTCTTCCTCGGCGCGGGCTCGGCCGGGATTGGCCTGGCCAACTTGCTTTGTTCTGCACTGGTGGCACAAGGCCTCACGCTCAAAGAAGCGCAGTCGCGGGTCTACATGTTCGACGTCAACGGTCTTCTGGAAGATACTCGCAAAGACCTGGTCGACTTCCAAAAACCCTATGCACACAAGCACGCGCCAACTCGGGATTTCGTCGCTGCTATCGAGAGCATCAAGCCAACGACGATCATTGGGGTGAGCACGATCGGCGGCGCGTTCACGCAAAAGGTCGTGGAGGCAATGTCACGTGTCAACGAGCGCCCTGTAATCCTTGCGCTCTCCAACCCAACCGAGCATGCGGAGTGCACGCCAGAACAAGCTTATACCTGGTCGAAGGGCAAAGCGATCTATGCGGCCGGCGTGCAGTTCGAACCGGTCCACTACAACGAACAGACATTTCTGCCGGGACAAGCGAACAACTTCTACATATTCCCGGCGGTGGGTATGGCGATCTTCGCCACGCAGGCGAAGCGCGTTACCGACGAAATGTTCATCGAGGCCGGGCAGGCGGTGGCGGATCAGGTGCCGTCCGACCTGTTGAAACAAGGCCTTCTTTATCCATTGCAGTCGAACATTCTTGAGACCGAGATTCAGACTGCCGCGCGGGTGGCAAAGCTGATCTTCGATTTGGGGCTCGCTCGCGTCAAGCGCCCCGCCGACATGGTTGCGTTCATTCGTGAGCACATTTACAAGCCGGAATACAAGACGCAACTAGAGCCCGTGGCCGCAGTAGCCTGACGGAATGCGCAAATGCATGGTGAGGCAGTAGGCACGACCTCTACTGCCTCATTCCCAACACAAGGAACGCGTTCGAATTACTAGGCCGCGCAAGCGGCAATGGAGAATTGTGCCTTCGAACATCAACCAGACTGGCATGTGGCTTTCGCTCGGCCTTGCCTTTGTTGGTGGGTATGGCGACGCGGCCAGCTTTGTCCTGGCAAAGACGTTCACTGGACACGTCACCGGTAATTTGGTTCTCGCCGCCATCGCTGTAGCGGCTCATGATTGGCGGGCAACGCTTGCGCCTCTTTCCGCCATTGTCACTTTCTTAATTGGAATTGTTTTGAGCGTGCTGATCGTACGGCCCCTCAAGACGTGGTCATCGTGGCCGTTGCTTCCTACGGTCATGGGAATAGAAGTGATCCTGCTAGTAGCAGCGTCTCTTGCGCTCTCATCAGGTCTGGCTCAAGGAGTCGGAATATTCGTGATCTTTCTGTCTCTAGCTCTGGGTCTACAAAACGGAGCGTTTCGTCGTGTTGGTGGCATCAGCGTTCACACGACATATCTGACAGGGATGATTACAAGCCTTATCTCGACAGAAGCCGAACAATACACGTCCGAAGAGGTTCCTCACGACGTAAGAGCTCACGATCCAAAGATAGAACTTCTCTGCGTAATCTGGATAGCCTTCGTGGTGGGCGCTGGGACGGGAGCAGCGTTGGTCCTTCATTTTGGCGCACTCGGGATGCTAGGAGCCGCGCTGCTTTTGATCCCACTCGCGCTGCGCGAGGTGCAATCTTGATCAAGCGAGAGTTTCCCAAGCTCGTGCTTCTAGTGTGCATCATGTTATGCATTTTGGCGGCCTACGCATATTCCCAGACAGGTCTGGGAGAAACGCTCAGTGGCCCGGACAGTCATGAGACCGGTCAGGGCCCCCAGGGACATCTCTTCGGAGACTGGGATGGCGAACGTTCCCGGCTGCTCGAACGCGGTGTGCGATTCGACTTCCAGTACGTCAGTGATTTTCTCTGGAACATTGAGAGCGAACAGCAGGACCGACTCGCAAGTTTTAATCGGTTCCGAGGTACGGTGGACATCGATTTCGGCGCGCTGGTCGGCGAGCAAGGATTGTATTTCCACGCGACAGCGCTATGGCAAGGCGGCGGCAATCTTGGCGCTTATCTTGGCCTGCTCACCAGTCCTAGCGGACTGTCGAGCGCGAACACATGTCGCCTCGATTCCTGGTGGATTGAGAAGAGATGGCTGGATGAACGGATCACTGCGCGCATTGGTCAGTTCGCGGGTCAGGATTTTTACGGAGCCCAGCACGATGCGGCTTCCTTCATTTTTGAGCCGATGGGATATGCATTAGGCAATCTATTCACAGACTCCGAGTCCTTCGATCCTCCTTCTACTCCCGCGTTTGAATTGCGTTTTGTGCCGATTCACAACCTCTACGTGAAATCAATGGTGGCGGCCGCGGTCCGCTCGCCTTTTTCACAGAATCCAACCGGCCTGGTTCCGACGTTCAATGGAACTCCGGTAAGCGTGTCGGAGATTGGGTTTAGTCCGGGCAAGAAGGCGTCGTCCGTTCGAGCCTTCGACAATGTCGAAAGCCGAAAAGGATACTCGGGCCTCTATCAGTTCGGCGCCTCCTACAATCCCGCAAAGTTCACGTCACCGACGAGTCTGACACCCCGGGCGGGCAACTACCTTTTGTATTGGATGGCGAGCCAGGCCCTTTGGCGCGTGGATCCGAAAGAAGCAAAAGGCTTGGACGC
>DATFZQ010000158.1:0-13930 GCA_035314345.1 Candidatus Acidiferrum sp. | reverse complement strand
ATAACGGAGAAAACTGCTGCTAAATTGAATTTAGTGGAAAGGAAGCTGATTCTCTGCGGTCCGATTCTAATGAACAAAAGGAAGATTTCGCCGAGCAATCGAGCATTATCGTGATCCATCTGGCCGAGAAAGCAATCTGGCCAGACTGAGTGGCGGAGAGGGTGGGATTTGAACCCACGGTACGGTTTCCCGTACGCTCGCTTTCGAGGCGAGTACTTTCAACCGCTCAGTCACCTCTCCGCGGTCGTGGCAATTCCCATCGTAGCAAGGGTTCTGGCTTCCGGGCAATCCAGGGTTTTTTAGACAACGACGTGCCTTTTGCACGGCGATCTTGGCAGACCGTCTGGGCAAGACGAAGAGCAAGCGGACACACTCGAGAGGCACGTATCCTGTGCCGGCGAGAGCTAGGAAGGCCTGTATTTCGGCGCGGCAATTTGGCGGCGGGTAGCGAAAAAGTTCTGAAGGATCGAGGCGCTATCTGGCGCAAGAACGCCGGTAACAACGTCAACCCGATGATTCAGAGTGAGGTTTGTAAGAATCTCGAAACAGGAGCGGACGGCGCCGCCCTTTGGGTCGTCTGCGCCATAGACGAGGCGAGGGATGCGGGCCTGGATGATGGCTCCCGCGCACATACTGCAGGGCTCTAGCGTGACGTAGAGAGTTGTGTCTGCCATGCGGTAATTGCGGAGGAAGCGAGCCGCGTCACGGATCACGATGATTTCGGCGTGCGCAGTGGGGTCGCAGTCGCGAATCGTGCGGTTGGCGGAGCGGGCTAGAACTTTGCCGTCGTGAACGACCAGGGCGCCAATAGGGACTTCGCCTACGGCGGCTGCTGCGCGAGCTTCCTCGAGGGCGAGTTGCATAAAAGAAATGTCGGCGTCCATGTTTAGCGTGAGAATAGCACGCGCGGAGGGCAAGAAGTCGTCGTGAAGCCCGAGGCCGCCGAGGCCGCCCCTTCGCTTGACAATTGTGGAGGGGAGAAACAAACTACGCGAGTGAGAGAGTGCGCGGTGCAAGTGTCGCAAATCGATTTTTTTGGAAGGTGCCCGCGGTTTTGCTGCGTGCAGCACGGCAAACGCGAGATCTGCTGAAGAAACCTGAATGGAACTCCGAAAAGACCCTATCACCCAAAGTTGGATCATATTAGGCCAGCGGGAAGTCGGCGGCGAATCCCTCGCTGAGTGTCCGTTTGAACCAGAGAGAATGGAAAAATCGAAGGCCATTTTGAGTTGGCCCGCCGATGGGCCCTGGCAAGTACGCGTCGTGCCTCACCCCGAGCCGTTGTATCGGGTGGAAGGCGATCCGGGGCGCTTGGCCGAGGGCATGTACGACAAGATGGGTCCGCTCGGAGCGCACGAAGTTGTGGTGGAGACGCCGAACCACGAAAAGCGCCTCCCGCAATTCAGTGATGAAGAGATCGAGCGCGTGCTGTGGGTGTGGGGGGCGCGCATTGCCGACTTGAAAAAGGACGCGCGATTCAAATACGTGAGCGTGTTCAAGAATCAGGGCGTGATGGCGGGAGAAGAGTGGCCCCACGCGCACTCCGAAGTAACCGCGACGATTTTTGTTCCCAGGCGAATTAAATACGAGCTGCACGCAGCGCATGACTGGTTCAAAGACAAAGAGCGGTGCATTTTCTGCGATTTCGTGAAGCAAGAGGAGAAGCAGGGAAAGCGGATCGTAGATGTGCAGGGGGACTATTACGCGTTGTGCCCGTATGCTTCCCGCGTGCCCTACGAAGTGTGGGTCATGCACCGAAGACACAATCAGCTTTTTGAACAGCCGCGGCCGGGTTCCAACCGCAAGCAGTTGGCTGCTTTGCTGGGGCGCGTGCTGCGCCGACTAGAGAAGGTGGCGCCGGCCTATCATTTGGTGGTGCACACAGCACCGAACACCAAGAGCAAAAAGGGCGAATTGGCGGGCTATTGGAAAACGCTGGCGGAAGACTACCACTGGCACATCGAAATCTTGCCGATCGTGGAAAGACGCAGCAAGTCCTATAGCATCAAAGAGGTTTACTTCAATGCCGAATTGCCTGAGCAGGCCGCCGCGCACTTGCGCGGCTTGGATCCGAATTCGTGAGTTTTCGATTTCTTTGGCAAAACCAGCGCCGGGCCATGCGGCTGCAATTTTGCGAGATCAAAAACAGCGGCGAGCGAAACAGTTTTCGGAGGATTTTTCAGAAGATTTCCTGGCGGGAATTGTAGTCGCCCGCAGTGGCGGCTGCGGTGCAGTGCGTTGTTAAAAGTAAAGCTATTATATTATGTAGTTAACGAAGAGGGTCACCGCAGGGATTATGGGGATTTGGTGGCCAGGGGTAGAGAGCGAAAAGAAGGAAATATCGCTATCCATTGTGGATATAGCCGGACTGAAACCACAAAATATGGTATAGCGCTTTAGGAAACACGCTAGATTTGCTACCCCGCATACTTGTTTACAGCCGCTAAGTGCTGTACTATCTTCACGCTTCTGAGTCGCGGTTCCTCCCAGCACTCGATCGGCGGCTTCGAAAATCCAATTTTCGTGGTCGAGGTGCCAGATGTGGAAAAAAGAAGACGGTAAGCCCCAACCAGTGCCCGAGATTTCCACAGCACCTACGGGCGCTTCAAGTACGCCAGTTCCAATTTCGTCCCCAATCCGTGAGACTTCGAAAGAAGTACCAGTCTCTTCGCATGCGGCTGCTTGCATCAGTCAAGGAATTAAAATAAAAGGCGAAGTTACGGGCAGTGAAGATCTTTTCGTTGACGGACAAGTGGACGGAAAGCTGAGTCTTACCAATGGGAGTTTGACCATCGGTCCGAACGGGCGCGTGAAAGCCGATGTGACCGCCCGCGAAGTGATTGTCCGCGGAATAGTGGAAGGAAAAGTTTCGGGACGCGACAAAGTACAGCTCTGGAGCACCGGGCAAGTGATCGGCGAAGTACAGACGGACCGGCTGGCGATTGAAGATGGCGCGATGCTGCGCGGCAAAGTCGAAGCTGGTAAACACCCCGGCAGAGCCGGAGAGGCTCAGGCGGCCGCAGCGGGCGCTTCGCCTTCAGCAGGGAAGTCGTCAGGCCCGATTTCGATGAGTTCTGGAACGGCGGCGGATTGATCCATGAGCTTTCTGCATAAACTCGGCATTGGCATCGGAACGGGAACGGGCCGCGAGGTTTCGCGCCCAATACCTCAAAGTGGAAGGACGAGGAATGTGGCTGCCGCCCCAGCCGTAGGATCACCTCGCCCGCCCGAGGCGCCGGGGTCCACGCGCATTTCGAATGGGTTGAAAGAGTTTTTGTGGAACTTGGATGGGCTTGGACGCGGAACACTCCTCGATCTAGGACCGGCGTGGCAGACGACTCTAAGCTTCTTCATCGAGCGCGGCTTTCGCGTGTCCTCGGAAGACATTTTGCGGGAGTGGAAGGATTTTCTGGGTGAAGAGGAAGTGCGATTGAACCAACCCGGTATCGTTTCTGATTCTGTAGATATGACACCGACCGGGCGCGCAGCGCGATTCCTCGAATTGAATCTGAAATATCCTCGCGCATCCTTTGACGCAGTTTTGGTCTGGGATTTGTTGGACTATCTGGAGCCTGCGCTGGCGAAGCAGGCCATCGCGAATTTGACGGAGTTGCTGCGTCCAGGCGGAGTGGTCTTCGCGCTGTTCCATAGCAAGAAGCCGGAAGGATTTCAGCGCTACCGCATCGCGGATTCCAACTCTCTGCAGATTATTTCGGCGACGGTATTGTGTCCCGCGCAGAAGGTTTACCAGAACCGCGAAATACAGGACCTGTTCAGCCGATTCCGCACGATGAAGTCGTTCGTGAGCAGGGATCAGCTTCGGGAAACACTTTTCATTAAGTAAAAAAACAAAAAAACTAAAGTTGGTATTGGAAAGTGCAGGCCTGTGGATTTCGTGTGTTCTCCCTTTCTTCGCTTGCAAATGACGTCGCAGGGGCGTAAACGGGAGATGAGAGCTCGTTGAGCTCCGGAGGGGACATGACTCCACCGGGCTTAGAGCTGAACCAAAACTGAGCACACCGCTCTCGCGGTGCGAGTCGCTCACGAAACATACGTGCAGTTAGCGCGCTTCGTAGACGACACAGTAAAATGACAAAAGGGGGGAGCCGCCCGGCTCCCCCCTTTTGATTTTGTCGGCCATTGAGCTACTGCTGCGGTGAACTCGGACGATGACGATGATGGTGCTTGCTATGCCGGCGATGGTGCCGATCATGCGAAGACGCTGCATTGGAAGCTTGCGCCTGGCCATTGCCAGCCGTGGAAGAATGAGCTGATTGCGCTTGCTGGGTGTGTACGTTCGCAGAGGCAGTGAAAACCAACGCAGTAGCAAGTACGAGAAGACTCAAGATGCGTTTCACGGCATATCTCCCAAGTATCAGAATTCCCCGTGGTGATATTGAAACACAAGAAAGCTAGAATGTCGCGATGGATTCTTTAGAGGAGCGTATCAATAACTCAGAGTGTCGCAAGCGGACAAGAGAGGGGAAGCCAGGCACGCGGAGGGGCGCGTGCCCGGCTTTAGCAGGGGCTGGGCAAGGAAGCTATCCACCAAACTTAAGAGTCTCGAGCCACTGAATCGCCTCACGCTGATTGGCGATGATCTGAGCCTGCCATAGCAGAGCCACCGACATGAGACCCATGGTGATGATGCAAAGCATCAAAAGGATTCCCATGGAAGATTCAGAGGCCGGGATACGAAGCTTGCGAATGAGCCATGCCATAGTAGGGGTTCTCCTAGTACTCGGTCTGCTAAAACCCTCGGTTGCCTGCGCCAAGCTGAGAGGCTAAATGCTTATACGGTGCTAACGCCCAAATTAATAAAGGCAATCGGAGTGCCATGGCGTCCGAGGCGGAAAAAGTCGCTATCATTGCGAAAACATGAGATTTGGGTGCGTTGCAAGAAATTGCAAACGTGGGTGAGAGGTCAGCGTGTGAAAAAGCAGTCGCATTCCTGACACTTTGTTTCCAAAAGGTTATGTTGTCTTCGTTGGAGCTCTATCGTCTCGACGAGAGACCGGCGAGGACTTGATCCCATGTGTCAGGGGCCCACAGTGGTAGTTCCATTACTCGATTCGAATGCGTCGGGACTTGGCCAGGAGAAATATCAGCTTGATCCTCACTTTTGTCTGTCAACAGAATCGCACGGTCGCAGGCCGCGAAAAGGGCTGCTTCCTGGCCCGGCGTGGCGATTCCAACACTTCGGGCGTGGGACCGAAGTGCGCGGTCGTAGAGCTTCGAAAGCTCGCCAACGCAACGGCGAACGTTCGCTCCGATGGCCAGGGACCACAGCACGCCGCGCTGGCGAAGCTGAATATTTTGGCCGCGCCCGACGGACTGGAAGTTCTCGATGTCTTGCTGAGAAGCCCCTGCAAAGAAAAACAGTTCGTCAAAGTCACGTTGCCGCGCCAGCTCCGCTTCACGGGGCGGCAAATTCGCGTTTTGGGCCAGCTCGCGCGGAGGGAGAGAGCGCAGAGGCACAACTGAGACGCCCGTTTCGGCAGCGAGATTCTCCAGAGCATCCGAAGCTGCGGGCTGCTGCTCGGCTACAGGCAAGCAGGTGAAGCGGCCCAGGCGGACGGTGGGTATACCGCGCGGCTGCGAAGTGGACGCATGCGGCCGCAGGTGGAAATAGTCTTCAGGCAGGAAAACACCGCAGCCATCTTCGGCGATGAAAGGGTGGGTGTGCGCTAGTTTGCGACGGGGATCATCCAGTTGGAGGCGCGTGCGGCTGGTAAGCCATACCGCTGGAATGCCGCAATGATCGAGGGAGGCTGTGAATTCATCGAGTCCAGGGACGCTTTTTCCGCGGGCGGGGATTAGGTCGTCGATCGCGATGTACAGGATGAAGGAAGTTTGATGCAAGCCATTCTCCGCTGTGCGAGCTTCCATCTTAGCGGAGTTTGAAGGGAAACCGGGGAATGGCTCCCAAAAAACTGGATAACAACGTTGCGAGAAGGGCCACAAAGAGAAAGCGGGCAGGAATCCCTGCCCGCTTCCCTGCCTCGACGGCCGAAATGGCCGGCGGTTGTTGGTCTCGTTTACTTTCCGGAAGTGGTGGACGTGCTGGCCGGCTGTGCATTCGCTTTGGGAATGCTGACATAGCCGCTGACCTGATCCTTGCCAACCTTGTTCACTACGATCTCTTCAGGAATGTGTGTGCCAGAGATGTAGAAGAAGATGGGCTCGTTAAGAGCGCGGTTCTTCTTCTCGAAGCGCTTGTCCTCGACGGTCATGGCGAGATTGACCTGGTTCTTCTTCTGGTTTACGCCCTTAAGCTCGACGGTGATATTGCCGACCTTCTGGGGCTTGTTCTTGCCAGCGATGGTGAATTCGACGTAGTCGCGCTCGCCCAGGCGGCGGAGTTGGTCGATTTCATCATGGTTGCGAGCGATGAGAGTGCCCATCTCGCTCTTGGCCATTTTCAGGTCTTCCTTGGTGGTGTTCAAATCAGTGCTCACCGCGGTGACCTTGGTGTCGACGTTCTTCACGTCATCCTGGCCCGCCTTCGTCGCCAGTTCCGTGTGCACGGACGTGTCAAGAGCGCTGAGCTTTTGAGTCGTCTCGTCGTTCTGCTTCGCAGCCGCTTCGGCCGCTAGACGCGCCTTCTTGAGCTGACCCTGAGTAATCTTTAGCTTGTCGGTGACAACCTTCAGATCGCCCTGGAGATCCGAATTGGCTTTCTCGTCCTGCGCAATCCGGTCTTTCAAAGAGGACATGTCCTGTTGCGTCGACTGTTGCGCGGTCTTGACTTCCGTCGCGACGGCTTGCTGCGTAGCGTCAAGCCTTGACGAAGCATTCCAGCCGAATCCCAACCCGGCAATCGCGACCAAGCCAAGTACGATGATCGCCGGCAGCTGCCAAGATGAACCGTTTCTCGTTTCGATGATGTGTTCCTCTACCATAAAAAGTGTTTTCTCCTCACCCTGATGTGGGCGAACGATTTTATTTTTAATCGGCCCGTAACACAGAGGGAGCAAGTAACCAGCCAAATGGGAGACAGGGAACATGGAGCGAAGATGCCCGTAAATCGATGAATAAATGAGGGTTGCTTTAAGAGGCCTGTGAGGCCATTAGAACAGGGCAGTACTAGTCCTAGCAATCTTTACGCTGGAAAGACCCGTTTTGGACTTTCTTACGCTTCCGGACGGCTCAGGGTAACTCGACGCCCAGGCATTTGAGATCGGAGACCAGCTGCGGCGGGGATTGAAACTGTATGCCTCCCATTCCAAGACGTTGAGCGGCCTCGACATAGGCTGCAATGTCATCGATATAAACGGCTTCCTGCGCTTGGACTTTTAGAGCGCGAAGAGCCTCTCGGTAAATCAAGGGATGGGGTTTGCTGGCTTGAACCGAACAGGAATAGATGCGCGTTGGGAAGAACTTGAAAAAGGTGTAGTTAGCTTCTAGATGCTGGACGTGGATGGGATCCGTATTGGAAAGAAGAGCGAGACGGTAGGTCTTGGAAAGCCTTTGGAAGAGGGCATCTTCGTGAATTGGGGCGGGATCGAGAACGCGATTCCAGATATCTGTGAATTGCTCGAAGGTAAAGTCGCCGCCAAGTCGCCTGCCGAGATGCAGATACCAGTCGCGGGGAGCCATTCGCCCTTCCTGCCAGTCTGGCCAGCGAGGATCCTTCTCTATGGCAGACCAGAGCTCGGAGGGGGATAGAGATGTCCCTGATGCAAGTCCGTGCATCGCTCGCGCGACGTCAATCCGGACGAGGACTCGGCCGATATCAAAGATAACTGCCCGGAGCTTCGGCGCGGGCATAGATTATTCAACCTTGTGGTTGAATACGACCGGCTTAGGTGGAGTACCGGGGTTATTCCTGGAACGGAGCACGCCGATGATGGCAGGAAGAATAGAGATGACGGCAACTACCGCAATAACATAGTGAATATATTGGCCGATGTTGGGGATGAAATGGCCAAGGGAGTATCCGCCAAGGATCGTCGCGCCAATCCAAAAGACGCCCCCAATAGTATCGAAGAGAAGATAGCGCGAGTACGGCATTTTTGCGGCGCCTGCAACCGGCGGACAGAATGTTCGAACGATGGGAACGAAACGCGCAAGAATCACAGCCCGGCCGCCGTATTTTTGGTAGAAATCATGGGCGCGCTGCAAATGGCTGCGGCGAAAGAAGAAGGACTCTTCGCGTCGGTAGAGGGCAGAGCCGGCGGAACGGCCGATCCAGTAGCCGACCTGGTCACCGGCAATGGCGCAAAGCATGACTGGGAGCAGAAGCCATTTGAGGGGAATGACGCCAGCGCAAGAGAAGATGCCGGCGGTGATAAGAAGCGAGTCACCCGGTAGAAAAAAGCCAACAAAGAACCCGGTTTCTACGAAGACGATGGTGCAAACCAGGGGAGCGCCCCCGGAGCGAATTAGCTCTCGAAGTCCGTCTGTACTGTAGAGCGAGTGGAGAAAGTGGAGGATGGATTGGAGCAAGCGGAACGGTTCCTCGAAAAGTTTATTTGAGAAGCAGGCACTGGGACGAGCGTATGTGAGCACAACGTCGCAAAAGCACCCAATCCAATACGGTAGCAGAAAACCCCGACATCTTCTCCGCATTCATGCCAGAGAAGCAGTGAAGCGATAACGGCCGCCAATAGAGAAGCCATCCGAATCATCGAGATGCCTCCGCGAGCCACAGATAACTTTGGGCTTCGGCTTCTAGCCGGGCCTGGAATTCGGCATGGACGTCTTGAGGCGGATTGAGCAGCTTCTGGATGCGGGGCAGAGCGCGGCGAGCCGCTGCGGCACCGGCCTCAATGGCTTCGTCGGCCCGGTCGAAATCATCCCATGCGAGAGACTGTACGTCGGGGCGAAGAACCAGGTCTGCGTGGCGCTCCCATATTTCGAGCTGGTGCTTCTGAGCGGCGCTGACGGCGCGGCAGACCACTTGAAATATGTTGGATGGAGCGCCGCGCTGCCCATCTTCGACGCCAACCGAAACGGCGATGACATGCTGAGCGCCAAGATCGCGCGCGGCGCGTGTGGGAACTTGCGCGACCAGGCCCCCATCGGCGAGGCAGCGCGTGCCGATTTTAACGGGTTCGAACAAGCCTGGGAAAGCACAACTTGCACGAATGGCTTCGGAGAGATTTCCGTGAGTGAAAACGACTGGTTCTCCGTTGGCCAGGTCCGTGGCGACGACGGCCATGGGAATTTGCAGATCCTCGAAGCGCTTCGATTCGAAGACTTGCTCTATGAGGTCGCCTAAGCGGTGATTGCTGGCGAGTCCGAGGCGGGAAACGCGCCATCGGCCAATGTCGCGAAACCGAATCGTCCGGCAAGTGGCTATAATGCGAGCCAGCGGCGCACCGCTGGCATACGCCGCGCCAAGAATGCTGCCTACACTGGTGCCAGCGATATAAGAAATTGGTATGTGATTCTGTTCGAGGACTTGCAGAATGCCCAAGTGGGCGAATCCTCGAGAAAACCCGCCGCCTAACGCCAGGCCCAGACCTGTACTTTCGGACGAGGGCGCTGGCCGCCCGTTCAGTGCGGAAGGATCAGGACTCGTCATGGCAGGAGAATGCCATGCGCATCCTTATTACCCAATGGACCCTGCGTCCTGAAAAAACAGTACGTGCGTACTTCTGTATCAAATCGGCACAATTTCCTGCTGTGGAAACAGAGCAGTACCAACTTACTAGGCTAGTACCCTCGCTGTACCATTGTCGCCCCCGGTGCCCTCAGCGATTCTGTTCTCGTCAGCGAGGCCTGAACATCTGCAGGAGGGGGAATGGACAGCGCGTACGCAGCATGGGTTGGGCAGCCTGTGGTGCTGCAAGTGGCGTTAGGAGACATCAAGGTGCCGCTACGGGGCACGCTGCTGAAAGATGGCGGTGAAACGGTTCGGATGAGAATTGGCGAAGGCTGGGATGTGGACATCTATAAGGCCATGATCCTGGCCGTTGAACAAGATGCTATGGCATTGCTTCCCGCGTGAGGAGGAATGATGAATAGCCAGGTGCCAAAGTATGTGACGCAAGGACGTGCGGCTCTGTTGCTTGGGATTTCTGAAGACGAGCTCTCGCGGCTCTCGCATGAGTCTGGATTGGGACACAGAGAATGCGCGGGAGAACAAGAAGAGACGTTTTTCACGTACGAAGAGCTGAGAAAGATTTGCATGCTGACCGTGCACCAAGTGAATTAAGGATTTCTCGAGTTTCCTCCGGCCCCCCTCAGCAGTAACCCCCACCCGGGTCGCTCCCCCCAGCGACCCGGGTTTTTATTTTCTCCGAACACTTCGGTAGACCTACTTCGACTAAGCAATAGCCATTTTCTCCAGGCAACGGCGGATTCCATCCAGTACGACTCAGATTTCCTTTGACACCGCGGGCTTGGGGGAAAGAGACTTAGCGCCGCAAAACCGAGGGGGCTGAAAAATGCGGCAGCGGCGATTTCGAATTGTTGGGACGGTGGCGTTTGCGTTTGTTTGTCTAGGCATGGCCTTGAGCTATGCAGTCGAGGCGGGGCTCGCGGCCGACGACGAAAGATACGACGCGGTCATCGCGAATGGACGCGTGATGGATCCGGAATCGGGGCTGGATGCGGTGCGCAACGTGGGGATTAGCGGAGGGAAAATTCGCGCGATTTCGTCCAGTGCCCTGCAAGCTAAAGCGACGCTGGATGCGAAGGGGCTGGTCGTTGCGCCGGGATTTATCGATTTGCACGAGCACGGGCAAGAACCGAGGAACTATCAATTCCAGGCGCATGACGGTGTTACCACTTCGCTGGAACTGGAAGCAGGAACCGCTGACGTGGCTGGGTGGTACGCGAAGCGGGAAGGGAAGTCACTGATTAATTTCGGCGTGAGCATTGGGCACATTCCTGTGCGCATGAAGGTTCTGCAAGATAAATCGGGAAGCATGCTGGCTACGGGCGAGGCAGCCCATCGCGAAGCAACCGCCGCGGAACTCGCCCAAATGAAAGCAGACATGGAGCAGGGTTTTCGTCAGGGCGCTTTGGCGGAAGGAATGGGGGTGAACTACACGCCAGGAGCCACGCGTCTGGAAATCGTGGAGATGTTCCGAATCGCGTCACAGTACGGTGCGTCCGTGCACGTGCATCTGCGATATGCGGGACTGAAGGAGCCCACGACGGGAGTTGCTGGACTGGAAGAGGTCCTTGCAGCGGCAATTGCAACTGGCGCGCCGCTACATGTTGTACACATCACCAGCATGGGGTTGAAGTTCACGCCGGAATTGATCGCGATGGTGGAAGGAGCGCAGAAGCATGGACTGGATGTGACGACGGAATGCTATCCGTATACGGCGGGCAGCACGGCGCTGGAGTCCGCGATTTTCGATCCCGGCTGGCAAGAGAATATGGGAATCACATATAAAGATGTGCAGTGGGCGGAGACTGGCGAGCGATTGACTGCGGAGACATTTGAGAAATACCGGAAGAAGGGCGGAATCGTTGTCATCCATTCGATTCCGGAAGAAGCGGCTCGAATCGCCGTGGCGAGCCCCATCGTGATGATCGCCAGCGATGGCATGCCGATTACTGGCTCGAAGGTGCATCCTCGTGGACAAGCAACATTTTCTAGAGTGCTCGGACACTACGTGCGGGAGGAAAAGGCGCTCGATCTGATGTTGGCGCTGCGCAAAATGACGCTGATGCCCGCACAGCGCTTGGAGAAGAGGGCGCCCGTATTCAAAGACAAGGGCCGGATTCGCGTTGGCGCCGACGCGGACATCACTGTTTTCGATCCCGGCCGCATCATCGACAAAGCTACATTTGACGACCCGCTTCAGTATTCGGAGGGGATACAGTTCGTGCTAGTGAACGGAGTTGCGGTCTTGAAGGACGGCCAGCTTGTGGAAGGCGTGTTCCCAGGACGCGCGGCGCGCGCGCCCGTTTCCCAGTGAAGGGCGGGACAGGCGCAGCGCCCCTATCTCTCGATGAGTTTCGCCGCGGGTGGATGAGCGGCGCACCGCTATGCTAATATTTCTAAATCGCGCGCCCGTAGCTCAGTTGGATCAGAGCGTCTGGCTACGAACCAGAAGGTCGGGAGTTCGAGTCTCTCCGGGCGCGCCACCTAAATAGCTGCCCTTCATTGAATTAGCAAACCCCGGTTGAATGACCCCGTCGGTTTTGGGTCCACTAAGAAGCCCACAGCCTTTTCAAGCCTTTCTACAGCGGCTCGCTGCGAGGATCCATAGGCTAAGGGAAAGCTCTTCCCCGACAATAAAATCGTGGCTCACCTGAGCGGGGGTGGTTATCGATTGGATTCAGCAGCCTCTTTGTTAGACTCTAGACAATGAAGGTCACGGGTTGACATGACCCCCGAACAAAGACGCACGCTTGCGGTCTTTCTGCGACAGCATTTGAGGAATCTTGCCGATATACAAATCTTGAGAACCACTCTGGAATTGTCTAGTCAGCGAGGTTTTGTTCCGCTTGACTGGGAGCAGAAGTTGGAGGCCTTCCGCCAGACGCCACAATATCGTGCCATGCTCGAAGAACTTGAACCGATGATTGTTCAATTTGAACAAGGCGCTTCTGAAACCGCGCTTATTGAATTGCTTCAAAAAACCATGAAGGGAAGGCCCGTAAAGTAGGGTTGCCGCGGACAACTAAAGACGACTACTGTTGCGAAATTGCGGTTTGTAAGTGATGTGCGATGATCGAAAGAAACAAGCCCTTGCAACCAGCTAAACAGCGTGCCGTCCGGCGCTGCCCGCTCGTCGCTTCTGCCGAGGTGACCGAGCTGGGTTCGGGAACGGTACTTTCAGCGCGCACATCGGAAATTGGCCTTGGGGGCTGCTATGTTGACGCGCTAAATCCGTTCCCCGAAGCTACGCTGGTCGGGTTGCGGATTCTCAGAGATCAGGGAGTCTTCGAGACCAAGGCCAAGGTAGTCTATTGTGACCCAACATTCGGCATGGGCCTTGCCTTTACAGACATGACGCCAGACCAGCGGTCAGTACTAGAAGCCTGGTTAGCCGAGATCGTTAGCCAACTCAGGCCGGGTTCCTAGGTTCTGCAGACGGTCTTTCAAGACCGTTCCCATGCTTTTCAGTCCACCCGCATGCAAATTCCGACCGCCGGGTTACCGCTAAACCCGGTTAGCGGTCCTTTAAGAACATATGTCCGGTACCCGCCGCGGTTTACCAGGCATGTGGATTGTTTTCGAATACTCCATCACTCTACCGCGGCTCTGGCTTGCTCCTTCCATTTTTGAACGTTCACGCCCTTCACGATGAGCCATAGCATCAACGACATTTCCGCGAGGAAGCCGAGGACCTTAAGGTAGGTGGATAGATGGTTTGCGAGCGGTGTCAAAAAGATCAGCCAACCCAAACCGGCAAGTGCCATCAGCACGCCCAGAATTCGAGGCAGGAAAGTCGACCTGAAAATGAGGTAGCCGATCAAGAGACAGTAGGGCCCGAAAAATACCAGGGAGTTGATTTTGTAGTGTGCGAGACGAAAGAGGTCGAGTAAATCATTGGCGCATCCTGCGAGGCTGAAGAGCGCCGCCAGCAAAGAGAGACTCCTGTTCACCGGCTTAAACAGGTAATAGAAGAGCAGCGTCACCGCGATGTAGAACGCGTCCGCGATGAGGTTGACGGCGTCAAATAGCACAAGGCGGCCCCGGCCTACGAAGACCTCGGAGGATACTGCCGTCAGAAAGTAAAGCAAATAAACGACACCAGTAATCCTGGCCCTGGGACTTGGGGATGTATCTGCAATCCGTTCCATCATTTCATAGCCTCCAGCAGGGGCCACCCCATGAACATGGCGACCCCGAATATTCCCACACCCATAAGGACCGTGAGCACGACGAGTCTCCCCGCCATGGCGCACTGCCCGCCGGGACCGCACGGGGTGTCATGGGAACGCCTTCAGGCGGCGGCTTGCCGTATTGTAAGGTTTCTTCCGAGCGAGAACAAGGCGCGCTCCTTCCACCAAATGG
>DATFZQ010000157.1:0-63313 GCA_035314345.1 Candidatus Acidiferrum sp. | reverse complement strand
GCTGCGGACCATTTCCGCGGTGACGACAAAGTCGCGCACCTTGCGCTGCATCGGGAGGTGATACATCAGTTCCAGCATGAGGTCTTCGAGAATCATACGCAAGCCGCGCGCGCCGACTTTGCGCTGCATGGCGAGCTCGGCTACGGTATCGAGCGCATCGTCCGTGAAACGCAGGCGGACATTTTCGAATTCGAAGAGGCGCTGGTACTGCTTGAGCAAAGCGTTCTTCGGTTCCGTCAGGATGCGCACGAGAACATTTTTGTCCAAATCGTTCATCACGCCCGCGACGGGCAAACGGCCGACGAACTCAGGAATCAGGCCGTAGCGAATCAGATCCCCGGGCTGCACTTGCTCGAGCAATTCGGTGTTGCGGCGGCTTGGCGTCGATGGCGCGGCGTCGGTATGGAAACCGAGCGAATGACGTCCAGCGCGTTTCTCGATAATTTTTTCGAGGCCAACGAAAGCGCCTCCGCAGACGAATAAAATGTTCGTCGTGTCGACAGGAGTAAATTCCTGGTGTGGGTGCTTGCGGCCGCCCTGCGGCGGCACGTTGGCGATGGTGCCTTCAAGAATCTTCAGCAGCGCCTGTTGGACGCCTTCACCGCTCACATCGCGCGTGATCGACGGGTTCTCGTCCTTCTTGGCAATCTTGTCGATTTCGTCGATATAGATGATGCCTTGCTGGGCCTTCTGGACGTCTCCGTCGGCGGCCTGCAGCAGCTTCAAAATAATGTTTTCGACGTCTTCGCCGACGTAGCCGGCTTCGGTCAGCGTCGTCGCGTCAACGATTGCGAACGGAACATCCAGCATGCGCGAAAGCGTCTGCGCGAGAAGCGTCTTGCCGGTGCCGGTGGGCCCAATCAAAAGAATGTTGGACTTGCTCAGCTCGACGTCGCCCGGCTGCTTGTTCAAGAAGATGCGCTTGTAATGATTGTAGACGGCGACAGCGAGTTTCTTTTTCGTACGGTCCTGCCCAATGACGTAGCCATCGAGAAATTGCTTTATCTCCGGCGGACGCGGAAGCCTGCGAGCGGGCGCGGCGGCCTGTTCGCGCTTTTCATCCTCAAGAATGGTCTGGCAAACGCCGACGCATTCATTGCAGATGTAGGCGCGCGGATAGTCCGAGGGAGAGCTGATCAACTTTTCGACCTGTTCCTGAGTCTTGTGGCAAAAGGAACAGCGCAGCGGCTCGTCTGGGTTGAATTTTTTCACTGGTGTGAAGGCCTCGTCTCCGCTGGGCTTCGACGGAGTCTCTACCCCTTATTCTAGGCCGATTTATCCCTGGAGCCAAAGAGAAACTCGAAACGCTACTAACTTTTAAGAACTAGCTGCAACCGCGCGCCGCCCCTTGCGGCATCTGCCCGTTAGTGATGCTTGTAAATGATCTCGTCGATCATGCCATATTCTTTGGCTTGTTCGGGATTCATGATGAAATCCCGCTCGACGTCTTTCTCGATTTTTTCGACGGGCTGGCCGCTGTGCTGCGAAAGCAGCTGATTGATGACCATGCGCATGCGAAGAATCTCTTTCGCATGAAGGTCGATGTCGGTGGCCTGGCCGCCGAGACCGGACATCCACGGCTGGTGAATCAGGATGCGCGCGTGCGGCAGCGCGAAGCGCTTTTTCGGCGAACCGCCAGCGAGAAGAACGGCTGCGATCGAAGCTGCCTGGCCGACACAAGTGGTAACGACATCTGGCTTTACGAACTGCATGGTGTCATAAATCGCAAAGCCCGCGGTGATCGAGCCGCCCGGCGAATTGATATAGAGCTGAATGTCTTTTTCCGGATCTTCGGCTTGCAGGAAGAGCATTTGTGCGGTGGCCAGATTGGCGACGTGGTCGTCAATCGGCGTGCCGATAAAGATGATGTGTTCCTTGAGCAGCCGGGAGTAAATGTCGTAGGCGCGTTCGCCGCGGCTGGTCTGTTCGACCACCATTGGAACGAGCGTTGTGCCGCGATACTCTGGTTCTTCGAAATTTTTCATTTAAGTGGTTGAGCCGCCGGAAAGTTTCACTTTGCATCTGCCGCCGCGGCGCTTGCTGCCGCAACGGTTTTGACCTGAGCGTTTTGCGCGAGCCAGTCGAGAGTTTTATCACTCCGCAACTTCGCTTTCATCCTATCGAGCGCACCCTGCTTTGTCAAACGAGCGCGCGCAGCCTCTGCGGATTCGCCACTATGGCTGGCCATGTGCTCCAGCTCGTGATCGACTTCTTCGTCGGTCACGTCGATGTTTTCCGCGGTGGCGATGCGGTCTATGATCAATTCGGCCTTCACGTCATCCGTGGCGCGTTCCTGCTGGCGCTTTCGCAGCGTAACCCAGTCCACGTTCACAGCGCGGGGATCGACGCCTTGAGCCGCGAGTGAGCGCACCACGCGTTCCAATCGCACATCCATTTGATGCTCGATCAGCGATTCTGGTACAGGAAACTCGTGCAACTTCACGAGCTCGGTAATGACTTTCTCTCTTTGCAATTCCTTCTGGCGGTGGTCGCGCTGGTTTTCCAGGCTTTCCGAGACCTTCTTTTTCAGTTCATCCAGAGTGGCGGCGTCGCTCACGTCTTTTGCAAATTCGTCGTTCAGTTCCGGCAGCTTTTTGTTCTTGATGCCCAGAACATCGACAGCGTAGTTATACGTCTTCCCGGTGAGCTTGGCATCGGGATAGTCGGCAGGATACGCGACCTCGAAGCTCTTGTGGTCGCCGATATTCGCGCCGCGCAAGTTTTCGTTGAAGGGCTCCATGGTCTCTTCGGCGCCGATATGGCACAGGACGCTATCGGCCTGCAGCGGCTCGCCGCCGCCTGCGGGGGTTCCCATCAGCTTCAATTGCACATAATCGCCGTTTTCGACAGAGCGGCCCTCGACCGGCGCAAATGCGGCAGCGCGCTCGCGCATCTCTTCAAGAGCTTTTGTGACGTCGGCGTCAGTGATTTCCATCGCGGGCATTTCGATCGCGAGACCTTTGTAATTCCCGAGTTCGAATTCCGGCAGGACTTCGAAGACGGCGCGAAACTTCAGCGGCTGGCCTTCAGCAAAGTCCAACTTTTCGACTTGCGGCTGCGAAACCGGTGTCAGCTTTTGTTCCGAGACGGCCTTTTCGACGCGTTCCGGAACGAGCGATTGCAGGACTTCGCCCTTGATGTCCTCGGCAAAGCGACGTCGGATGAGCGATACTGGCGCTTTGCCCGGCCGGAAACCCGGCACGCGCGCGACGCGGGCGAATTCCTTGGCCACGCTCTCAATCTTCTTCGTTACTTCTTCCGCGGGAATCTCGAGGTCCAGCTCGCGGCGGCAAGTTGCTTCAGCCATGGAACAATCCTCTCCTAAATAAATGATGCGGCAACCATCGGGTCTTCGTGAAAATTCTCGCTGGTCTGGACGGCAAGCGCCCCAGTAACTTGCGGAAAGCCAAGCATTCAGATGAGGCCAGACAGGAAGAACTTAGCCTGCAACGCAAACTAAGAGTATAGGCGACGCTGTGGTGAGCGTCAATTCATGCGACTTAGCTTAGCGGCTATAAGATTGGCACTTCGCGAACCCGGTTCATCGTGTGGCGTTCACGCTGCGAATTCTCGAGTAGACCGCTTTGGCAGAGGAGCGGGCGTCGAGCGTATCTGTCAGTCAGCTGCAGCGGTCAGGCTCAGGGCCTTGGTGAAATCGGCGTGGAGCAAGCGGTGGAAGAGGTGCTCGCCGGCTTCGCGGCGGACGGAGAGGCGGCCGGCAACATAGGCGCGAGAGCTGAGTCCCTGCTGCACGGCGTCGCAGATGGCCATATCTTCGTCTTGCACTTGTTCGCTCACGGCGATGCTCTCTTTGTGACGGGCTTCGGCGGCCGCGCTGGTGTCGGCGAAGTAGTAGTCGAAGATCACCGCGCAGCGATTTACTCCGAGCGGAAGCACCAGGTTTGTGTCCATCACGCCTTCATAGGCGTTGATCATAAAATTGGGATACTGCCACAAATAAAACGCGCGGCCTTGCCTAGTGGCCGCGACACCGGCCTCCGAGGAGGAGTCCGATGAAAGCGGGCTCGATTGCAAACAAGCGCGCTCAAAATTCTCAATGGTGTATTTTGTATATTCGATGACGCTGCTGAGACCCTTGTGAGCGTGCGGGACGTGATAGCCGCCATCGAGATAGTTGTCGACGTAAACCTTCCAGTTGCAGTTGAGCGTGTAGACGCGGCGGTCGAAGAAGTGCAGTTTTTTTGTCAGTTCGAGCGGCGCCACAAGTTCCGGCACTACGCCCAGAAAATTGCGCAACGGCGCAGCGCGACCGTCCAGGTTTACAAAAACAAAATGCTCCCAGATGTCCACGCGCACGGGCACCAGGCCATTTTTTGTGCGGTCGAAATTGCAGACGCCATCGAACTCGACCATTCCTTTCAGCGCGCCGTCGATTCCGTAAGTCCAGCCGTGGTACGGGCAGCGAAACTGTTTTGCGCAACCTTGTGCTTCGGTGACGACGGCGGCGGCGTGATGGCGGCACACATTGTAAAAGGATCGCAACTGGCCATCGTCTCCGCGCGCAACGACGAGCGGTTCCCCCACCAACTCTGACGTGAAAAATTGCCCGTTTTCGCGGACTTGATCCGTGCGGCCCACAACCTGCCACGTCGCGCTGAAAACGCTCGCGCGCTCTAGCTCCGCGATACGCTCATCGAAATACCACGGCGCGGGAATTGTCCAAGCCTCTTCCAGCGGGTCGTGCGGGTTATAGAGGTCCACCACGTCGCGGATACTGCGTTTCATACCTGCTCCTCAATGGGACAATCAACCTGGAAGCCAGAGAATCGCCAAACACTTGATAACGCTAAACGGCTCAAGGTGGAAGCGAAAAAGAAAGCTGAACTGCTTCCTGAGTAGGCCTCGAAACTGAGTTGTTTGCGCTTCACATTCTTCAGTAAATCAGTTTCAGCGAGAACTGGATTTGACGGGAGGATCCGGCGGTGTGGCTGATGACGCCGAAGCCGCTGCCAAGCACGGTGTTCGAGGGCAAGCCGAAATTCACAATGTTAAATATGTTGAAAAATTCCGCGCGAAACTCGAGCATGCCCAGTTCGCGGTTGCCTCTTTTTCCAAACGGGGTGTCCTTGATCAGGGCCATGTCGAAGTTGTGAAAACCGGGACCACGGAAAGTATCGCGGCCCAGCGTACCAAAGACCCCCTGATTGGGACCTGTTCCGCCGGGGACATTGATTGGAATAAAAAAGAATGAGCTGTTGTTTGCGCCGCGCCCAAAATAATCTTCCCGAATAGGACGGCTCGTCGAGAGGTTAGGCATCACAACCAAGTCCGGGCGATCCGTCCCGCCGGCCCCTACTCCGGTCTGCTGGATTCCGGAATAAACGGTAAATGGAGGTCCGGTCGTCAATGTGGTGATATTCAGAAACTGCCAGCCTTTCGTAACCCTGCTCCCCAGCGGCTGAAAAAAACTCACGCGATCAAAAGGCAGCGACTGAAACAAGCTGGTCGTGAAAACATGTGTCACGTCGAAAGTGGAAGGTCCCCTTTCGGCGCTCGGATCCAGAGGATTTTGCGGCAACGTTTGTAGCGTTACGCCCGGCATTCCCGAAATTCCGCCAGGCACAGCGCTGGTGTCGTCGATGGATTTAGAAAAGGTGTAGCTGGCCTGGAAGCTCAAGCCAATCCGAGAATAGTTTTCCGTCGCGCTGGTTTGCAGCGAATGGTAAGTGGAATGAGCGGTGGGGTTCATCACCATTTCCGGCCCGAATCCGCCAATCGCGTGTCCCTGGGCATTGAACTGCGTGAACGGCGCAAACGCGGGGTCAGCGCCGCCGTAGCCGTTGGGCGACTCCACGCTTGCAAGATCGACTCCCACTGTTCCTACATAAGCGGCGGAGACCTTCACGCTTCCGAAATCATGATCGACTCCCGCCGTAAATGTTCCTATGTATCCATTACGAAAATGCGTGCTGATCACGGGAACAGAAAACAATTGCACCTGGTGCCCGGGCGTAGTTGCTGCAAGGTCGTCCTGAAATCTCTGCAGATCGATCGGAATGTTCGGCCGAAGGTTAGCGCTTCCCGAGGCGAAGAGTGGTTGACCCTGCGTGGTATAGACGGTGGGAAGAATCTCCGGCACGACGGCATTCTGAAATGGCACCGGAACATCCGGCAAGGCGGTGATGAGCGGCTGGAAAATGAGGGGAAAGCTTCCGGTGACATAGTTTTCAAGCCACAGGTTCGGGAGAATCGTCGTGATCGCTCCACCGGCATGAAAAGCCGTGTGTTTGCTCACGGCGTAATCGAGCGAAACGCGCGGTCCCCAGCCGTTCATATCTAACGGGTAGACCGGCTGCGGATTGTAAAGGAAAACCTGCGTGGCACCCGGCGCATAAAACGAAGTCGGATTGCCGGCCGCGTCAACGGGGTAGGCGATGGATGTGCGATGCTTGGCCTCTTTGATGCGGCTGTCCAGCTCATACCGCAAGCCATAATTCACGCTCAGCTTGGAGTTCACCTTCCACGTGTCTTGAAAATAGAAGTTGTAAGCCTCGCGCCTGACGCCGGCTTCGTCAAACTTGTTTCCCACGGGCGTCACGCTTGCCGCTGCGGTGATCGAGTAGGAGAAGGGCGTCGCGGTCAACAATCCCGTAAGCGAATCGGGCAACAGTTGGCCGGGCTGGATGTCGTGTTGTCCGCTCGCCGAAGGAATAAACGCAGGCGAATAAGCCGGCCCTCCTCCAAACGTATAGATGCCGTTCGGGTTTAGGCCGAAAATCGTGGCGTCCCTGTTAAAGCGGAGTTCGGCTCCCCATTTGAAACTGTGGGAGCCATGCGTGTATGTCATGTCTTGCTTCAGCTGGTAGAGGTTTCCGTAGGAGCCAAAGATGGAGCCGTCTGCGGAATTGAAGTTCTCGTAGAGACCATCCGCGAAGGTGATTGCTGGCTGCGTGTGATTCGTGGTTGGGAAGAATGGAGTGCTTCGAATGTAACCGAGCGACGTCACGAAGGCCAAGTGTGGGGAAATTGTCCGGGTATACCTGAGTGCCGCACTTCGCTGATGATCAAAAAAATTGACGCCGAAACTTGGATCGATTGCTGTCTGATCGGGATTCGTCGTCGGGCCGCTCACCTGATTCAAGCTGAACCGGCCGAAAAGGGAGGCTTTGTCCGAAAGGCGATGATCGATTCGCACGGAAAACTGGTCCGTATTCGTCGCTACCTTGGAAGAGGTCGCATACGTGCGAGCTCCATAGGCCCCCTGGGGCTCGTTGGGCAAGGGATAACCCGCCAGGACGGAGGCAATTGCGGGATTAACCGAAACAATCAATGTATCGCCTGGAAAAGTCGTGGTATCGATTCCTTGTCGTTCCGCCGCTGTGGGGACTGGGAATACCTGCGTTGTTCCAAGCACTTGGCGGAATCCTTGATATTCGACAAAATAAAAGGTTTTGCCGCGGCCGTCGTAGACTTTTGGAAGAACCAATGGCCCGCCGTTGGTTACACCAAATTCGTTGCGAACAAAGGGCGGGATGCGCCCCGGTTGGACGACGCTTTGGTGATCGAAAAAATTCCGCGCGTCGAATGCGGCGTTGCGGACAAATTCAAAGACGCTGCCATGCACGTCGTTCGTGCCGGACTTGGTGATGACGTTGTTGAAGCCTGCGGCTCCGTGGCCGATCTCTGCGGGCATCACTCCGGAGCTCGATTGCACTTCTTGAATGGCGTCCACGTTAAAGTTCGAAAATGTGGCTCCGCCGAGTTCCGGGTCAGTAGTATCGGCGCCATCCATGGCGAAGACCGAGGCGGAACCGCGCTGGCCATTCACGGCAAACTGTTGCGTGAAATTCGCGGCGCCGTTTGTATCGGTCATGGTGCCTGCGGCAAGAAGAAGTAGCTTGCTGAAGTCGCGTTCGTTCAGAGGTAAGCTCGAGACTTCTCCGCTGGAAAGATGTTCACCGCCAGTTGCTTGCCGAGAAGTTCCTGCTCCCGTCGTCAGCAGGCGCACTGTCTGCCCTTGTTTGGAAAGTTCGAGACCGGCGGTCAGCGCGGCTCCTTCTTGTAGGACGAGAGGATTGGCTGCTTTCCAAGTCTGGCCGGCGGCGTTTACCTTAATTTCGTAGGATCCAGCTGCGATTTCCGCAAACGAAAACTCTCCACTCGCCGAACTCGTGGCCGTAAATTCAAGGGCTCCAGTCGTCGCACGCAGCTTTACAGTCGCGTTGCTGATAGGACTCCCCGCCGAATCTTGCAGCACACCATGCCAGGAAGTTGTCGGAAGAGAGTGGGCCGATGGACTCGCTGCGAGGAACGCAACAACACAAATAACAACTGCTAGATGGGGAAAAGCTCTACAGCGGGAAAGAACAGCCACAGGCGTTCTGCCTGCATGCTCATAATGTGGTCCCAGATGGTCCCCCGCCCGCCCGGCCTAATCCAGATAAAGGCTTCCACAAGACCACCAGGCCTTTGGACACAGCCGTTCTTCTTGAAACTTGGTGCGGAAGAAAGGATTTGAACCTTCACGGCCTTTCGGCCACAAGATCCTAAGTCTTGCGCGTCTGCCAGTTCCGCCACTCCCGCAGTGGTGCCAACGCTAACAATAATACCGGGAATCGCCCCCGGGCCGCTATATCTGCGATGGCGCTGGATTGTCTCCTGTCTCAGGAGCATAATAGCGTTGTGTTTAGTGTCCCGTTTGGCCACCCCCGCGGCCGAAAACTGGCGCCTCACCCCAGCAGGCGTCTTCGCTAGGCCCCGCTGCGAATGAGGGCAGCGCCATGATCATTCAAGAGCAAGGCGATCAGCTCATCCTGATCCGGCAGACTGACCATGCCATGTTGTCGGGTTTTTTTGCGCGCGCGCTGGGCAATCGAGTTTTCAGCCGGCCAGAGCCCTTTGAATCGTTCTGTTTGGCGGCAGCGGAGCATGACAACGGCTGGAACGAATGGGAACTCTTGCCCCAAATCGATCCCAGGACCTTCACGCCTTACAACTTCATGTCCATTCCTACCGAGGAGCACATCGCCCTCTATCAGCGAGGGATTGAACGCGTCGTAAGAGTTGACCATTATGCGGGACTTCTCGTCAGCATGCACTGCGCCGGTCTCTACGACCGGACTCGCGCGACGATGCCGGGCTTCTCAGCCAAGTACGTCAAGTCCAACGAATCGCACCTCGTCACGGACTTCTTGCAGCGGCTGAGACTCCAGCAGTTGCGGCTCAAGGTCGATCTTCGTGCGGACCCGATCCTGAAGGCCTACTCGGACGACCACACGCTGCAAGCGAACCTTCAGCGCCTGGAAGCGCTCGATCGTCTCTCGCTATATTTCTGTCTCGCGCCCTTGGACGGCTATACGATCGATACCGTCCCTGTGAACGGCAATGGCAGCGAAGCGGACTGGGATCTACAGCCCGGAGAGAACAACCTCGTTACGTTGAAGCCTTATCCGTTCCAGAAGGATCCGCTGGATATCAGTATTCTTGCGCGCCGCGTTCCCAAGCGGCCCTATGCGGACGAACACGAATTTCAAAAAATCCTGGCCCAGGCTCCTTATTTCGCGCTGAATTTCACACTTAGCGCGGACGGAGTCCGCATTAACTCGCGCTCCGCTGTCGCCTAATCTGTCCGCTGGTCAATCCAACGCCTGCCCGCGCGTTTCCGGCAAAGCCAGAGCGAGCAGCGCCGCCATCAAGAACGCACCCGCTTGCAAGAAAAACGCAGGGCCAATCCCATACCGCAGCGCCAGCGCTCCCACCGCAAACGGCGCCACAGCGGAAAGTCCCCGTCCGATGTTGTAGCTCAATCCCATGGCAGCGGCGCGGATTTCGCCTGGAAAAAGTTCGCTTGCGATCGCCGCGTATCCTGAGAAATAGCCCGTTCCGAAAAATGCCACGAGCGGCCCGAGGGCCAGCAGCCAGAACGGGCTTCGCGACATACCGTAAATCGGTACCAGGGCTGCTGCAATGATCAGATAGAGGAAGTATGGTTTGCGTCGTCCAAACGCATCGGAAAAAAAGCCGAAAAGAGCGTACCCAAGCCATTTTCCGAAACAAAGCACCAGAAAAAACGTGGTGGTTTTGACGAGACTGAGCCCTCGTCCCCCCTGCGATGGCGGCAACGACAAATATGCCGGAATCCACGTAAACAATCCCCAGTAGCCGAACATGCTGCAGGCGTTCATCGTCGTGGCCAAAATGCCGTTGCGCAAAACGCCTTTCTCCTGAAGCTTGCGCAAAGACACCTTTTCTTTGCGCGCCGCGCGTTGTTTCCACAACTCCGGCTCCGGGACTCTGCGCTGAATCCAGAAGACGAGAAATGCCGGCAGCACGCCGACAAAAAACACGGGCCGCCACCCAAAGTGCGGCAAAACAAGAGCTACGACGAGCGCGGCAATTGCTTCTCCGATCGCATAAGCCGATTGCATGAATCCCAGCGCTTTGCCGCGATGCTCCGCGCGCCAGGTCTCTGCAATCAGCGCTGCGCCGGTGGTCCATTCGCCGCCCATGCCGAGGCCCAACACGAATCGGAACGTGGCCAGTTGCGGAATCGTGTGCGAGAAGCCGCAGGCCGCGCTTGCCAGCGCATACACGAGGATAGACGCCATCAGCGAGCGGATGCGTCCGATGCGATCGGCAAGAACCCCGAAAAGCAATCCGCCAATGCCGGAAGCCACCAGCGTCAGCGAGTTCAGCAGGCCCGCCGTTCGCGTATCCATTGCAAATTCGCGGATTAGGAACGCAAGGACCAGCGAATACAGCATTACGTCCATTGCGTCGAGCATCCAACCGAGCCCGCCGGCGATCAGCGAACTCCGTTCCGGCGGAGTGGCGTGACGAAGCCAATCGAGACTAAATATTCGGCGAGAGCTGTCTGTCACGGCTGTCTGGGTCGTACTTGCAGCAGACAGGCGCGGTGCAGGCGAGGTTGTCACGCCGGGATTGTACCCAAAAGCGCTCCGTGGCGCGTCAAGAACTGGGCAAGCACAATCCATACATAGTTTCTGGCGCGGATTACGACACAGGATGTACTATTCTGCTCCGCGCATTACTATCCGCCGTAGTACTGGTGCAACATTTGTTTCTCTGGGGGGAGACGACAATGAGTGGTCTGAAACGATCGGCAAATATTTTCTCGGTTCTTGTGGCGATGCTTCTGCTGGGGCTTACCGGCGCGGCTCTGCGGGCGCAAACTCTCGATGAAAACGCGCTGAAGGGAATGAAGTGGCGCCAGGTCGGTCCATTCCGAGGCGGACGCGCCCTTGCCGTAACCGGCGTGGCGGGTGACCCGCAGACTTATTACTTCGGCGCCGTTGCCGGAGGCGTTTGGAAAACGACTAATGGCGGCCTTACGTGGGCTCCGATGACCGACAAGACCGGGATCATGTCGGTCGGCGCGATTGCCGTGGCTCCCTCGGATCCGAATGTGGTTTACGTCGGGACTGGCGAATCCTGCTGGCGCGGAAATATCTCCTACGGCGACGGCATGTATAAATCAGTGGATGGCGGCAAAACGTGGACGCACATCGGCCTCGAAGACACGCGGCATATTTCCAGGGTAATCGTCCACCCTACAAATCCTGACGTCCTTTTCGTCGCCGCGATGGGTCACGCTTATGGCCCCAACGAAACGCGCGGCGTATTTCGTTCCTACGATGGCGGCAAGACCTGGCAAAAAGTTCTCTTCAAGGACAACAAGACCGGGGCCATCGACCTCACGTTCGATCCTTCGAATCCCCATATTTTGTTCGCGGCACTTTATGAAGCGCAGCGTTATCCCTGGACCGCTGTCAGCGGAGGGCCCGGCAGCGGTCTATATAAGTCCAGCGACGATGGCGCCACTTGGAAGCGCCTTGAAGGCCACGGCCTTCCTTCTGGTGTGCTCGGGCGCATCGGCGTGTCCGTTTCCGGCGCCGACGGGAATCGCGTCTACGCCATTATCGAAGCGGAAAAAGGCGGCATTTATCGTAGCGACGATGCTGGCGATTCCTGGCAGCCCTTGAATCCCGATCATCGCTTCACGCAACGCGCGTGGTACTTCCATCACATTTTCGCCGATCCAAAAAATGTCGACACCGTCTACGTGCTGAACACTGCCGTCTACCGTTCCACCGACGGCGGCCACACTTACAATTTCGTTCGCTCACCGCACGGCGACAACCACGGCCTTTGGATCGACCCCACTCATCCGGACTGGCTAATCAACGCCAATGACGGCGGTGCCACCGTTTCGCATGACAACGGCAAGAGCTGGACCACGCAATTGAATCAGCCGACCGCGCAGTTCTATCACGTGGCCACAGACAACTTTTTCCCCTATCGCATCTATGGTGCGCAACAGGACAATTCCACGGTGGCGATTGCCAGCCGCAGCGATGATGGCGTCATCGACCGCCCGGATTGGTACGAAGTCGGCGGCGGCGAAGCGGGCTTTGTCGTGCCCGACCCCGCAAATCCTGACATCGTGTACGCAGGTTCATACGACGGGCTGATCACGCGCTTCGACAAGAAAACTCATCAGGTTCAGGACATCTCTTCCTGGCCGCTCAACCCGATGGGCGCGGGCGATGCCGATTTGAAACACCGTTTCCAGTGGACCGCTCCGATTGCAAGCTCTCCGAATGATCCCAAGGTCATTTATCACGGTGGGGAAGCGGTGTTTAAGACCAGCGACGGTGGAATGACTTGGACGGCAATCAGCAAAGACTTGACGCGTAACGACAAGACCAAGGAGCAATCCAGCGGCGGCCCACTCACGCAAGACAATACCAGCGTCGAGTATTACGGCACCATTTTTGCCATCGCTGAATCGCCTGTCGAGAAAGGCCTTATTTGGGCCGGCAGCGACGACGGGCTTGTGCACGTCACGCGCGACGGCGGCAACAACTGGGCCGACGTGACGTCCAAGGAATTCGGCGAGTGGAGCCTCGTGAGCATCATTGAACCTTCGCCGCACACCGCGGGCACCGCGTACGTCGCCATCGATCGCCACAAACTCGATGACTTCCGTCCGTATCTTTTTAAAACGGCCGACTATGGCAAGACGTGGACGAAGATCACATCGGGTTTGCCCGATAATAGTTACGCGCACTCTGTCCGCGAAGATCCGAAACGCAAGGGCCTGCTCTATGCTGGCACGGAGAATGGCGTCTACATTTCTTTCGACGATGGCTCACACTGGCAATCGCTAAAACTCAATCTGCCCACCACGCCCATTCACGACCTCACCATAAAAGACAGCGACCTGATTGTGGCCACTCACGGCCGCGCCTTTTGGGTGCTCGATGACATCGCATCCATTCGCCAAATGACCGCTGCCCCCGCAACGGACGAAGCCCATCTTTTTCAGCCGGCTACCGTCGTCCGCTTTCGCGGGCCGGGTTTCACTCTGCCAGCTGGTGTTCCCGTCGGCGCGAACCCGGCAGCTGGCGCGGTTATCGACTACTCTTTGAAAACCGCACCCAAAGACCAGATCACACTCGAAATTCTCGACGCGCAGGGCAAACTCGTTCGCAAATATTCGAGCAAAAAATCCGCTACCGGCGCTTCTCCCGACGAAGAGGAGTTTGGCATCAGCCGGCCCGGTCAAGAGCTTCCCGTCGAAGTCGGCTTGAACCGCTTCGTTTGGGATTTGCAGTACGACGCACCCACGCTGGTTCCTGGCGCTGTGGGCTGGGGAGGCCGTCCCGAAGGTCCGCTCGTAGTCCCGGGCACTTACCAGATCAAATTCACCGATGCTGGAAAAACCTCCACAGCCAGTCTCGAAATCACTAAAGACCCGCGCGTCTCCGCATCGCAAGCTGACTTGGAGAAACAGCAAGACCTCGCGCTGCGTATCCGCGACCGAATCACGGCTGGTAACGAAGCCGTGAATCAAATTCGCAGCGTGCGCAGCCAGCTCGACGCTCTAAAGAAACGTCTCTCTGCGGACCCCAGCGCGAAGCCAATTCTCGACTCGGCGGACGCACTTATCAAGAAAATGAACGCCGTCGAAGAAAAAATCATACAGCCGAAGTCCAAGAGCGGAGAAGACCCGCTGAACTATCCCATTCAGGTGGTCGACCAGCTCGTAGCTCTGCAGGGGACCGTGGAAAGCGCGGACGCCGCGCCGACCGCCGCATCCTACACCGTCTATGACGAACTGAATCCGCGCCTGGAAGCGCAGTTGGCGGCTTGGCACGAAATCGAGTCCAAGGATCTCGCCGCGCTCAACGCCGCAATCCAGAAAGCCAACATCCCCGCGATTGCCCCAGCGGCGGAAAAGCCGGAAAAAGGCGAGAAGTAAGGACAGGCAACGTCTTATTTAGCGATCGAGGAGGAGGCCGCCGCGGCGGCTTCCTCTTCGGCATCCATTGTCTAGTTCCCACTGCGTTGACAAAAGCCATTGCTCTGGAAACCTGCTTTTGCTACCCTCGCGCTCAGTTGAGCCCTCCGGGAGGTGCGTTCATGGCATTTTGCAGAGCGTGTGGTCAGGATGCAGGCGATGCATCGTTTTGTCCCAAGTGCGGGGCCCCGCAGGGCGCCTCGCAAGCCGCCGCGCAGAACTCGGCGGTAGCCGCTCCGGTTGCGGCTGCGGATTCCCCCACCGCAGGAATTGATGAAAACGTCGCCGGATTGCTCTGCTATCTTTTTGGTTGGGTCTCCGGCCTCATCTTTTTGCTCATCGACAAGCGTCCTTTCGTAAAATTTCATGGCGCTCAATCCATCGCTTTCAACATATGTATCGTTCCAATTTGGTTTGCTCTGTGGATTGTCTGGCTTATCCTCCTTCATGTTCCAATCATTGGCCTCCTCGGAGTGGCCATCTTCCCACTCTTTGGGCTGGCGGTCTTTGTGGCCTGGATATTCCTTATGTACAAAGCTTACTCGCACGAGAAATTCAAGCTGCCGATCATTGGAGACATTGTCGAGAAGATGGTCAACAACTAGGAGTTTGCGAAACTTTACGTCTGTGGAGAGCCGCTGGGCCTTGGAGGGCGGCTCTCTTTTTTTTGTGCATCACATCCACGTTTTCCGCTTGACTTCTTTTTCGGGTCCCGCCAACCTAAAAGGCTTTGTTTCTGCCCGCTAAGGCAGAAAAAATCGAAAGGCGCCCTCGCTTACACATGACCCGTGTCCGGCTGTGCTTCCACGACCGTTGTTTTGATGGGACCGCCTCCGCCGCTCTCTTCTATCGCTTTTACAAGGAAAAGTTCGATCCCGCCGCGGAGTTCGGCTTCACGGGAATGACTCATCGCGCCTCGCAACCGTGGACTCCCGGCCTATTTGATGGCGACGAAAACGCTATCGTCGATTTCAAGTATTCGAACTCTCCCAAAGTCACCTGGTGGTTCGACCACCATCAAAGCGCGTTTCTCACGCCCGCCGACGCCGAGCAGTTCCGCAATCATCCCGGCCCGCACATGTTCTACGAGCCGGACTATAAGTCCTGCACAAAACTTATCGCCACGGTCGCCAAAGAAAAATTCGGCTTCGACACAAATCCGCTGGAAGAATTGATTCACTGGGGCGACATCATCGATGGCGCGCAATATCCCACGCCGGAATCGGCCGTCGAGCTCACCGAACCCGCCACGCAGCTTGGCCTGGTCATCGAAGCGGCTCCCGAGGACGGCTTACCCGCGCGCATCATTCCGGAGCTCGCCTATCGTCCGCTCGCCGAAATGGTGAAGCTCCCCCTCGTTGCCAAACACCTGGGGCCTTTGCTCGAACGCCACCGCAAATCCATCGAAATTCTTCGCCAGCGCGCTGAAGCCATCGACCGCGTGATTTTCTTCGACGTCAGCGACCTCGACCTCGAGGGCTACAACAAGTTCATCCCGTATCTCCTGCATCCCGAATGCGTCTACTCGGTCAGCGTCAGCTCCTCCCCCGTCCGCGCCAAAGTTTCGCTTGGCACCAACCCATGGAATCAATCCACCGCCGACAAAAATCTCGCCTCGCTCGCCGAGAAATTCGGCGGCGGCGGCCACCCCCGCGTCTCCGCCATCTCGTTCGACCCCGCCGACCTCCCGCGCGCCCGCCAAGTCGCCCGCGACCTCGCCGCCCAACTCCGCGCCAAGTAAGCACCGGCCCTCTTGCCGGTGTGATTTTGCAATCCTAGTGACGAGGCGTACGGCTAAGAGTGGCTGTGTTACCCGCAGGCCGGGTCGTTGCCTTCTATCCGCCCTGTTCGACAAAATTGCGCGTCCCGTGTAAAATTCTTTGATCCTCTGCGCGCCGCTAGCTCAATTGGTAGAGCAATGGACTCTTAATCCATAGGTTGTAGGTTCGATTCCTACGCGGCGCACCATATTCTTCTTTGTAGGAAAACTACGTCTGGCCCTTATTGCGGCGCGAAGTGCACGACCAGGTCGGTGCCAATAATCGTCGGCTTTCCATTGCATAACGGCGCGGAAAAGACCCACGAGGAAACAATCTCAATGGCGCGATTCTCCAGGTCGGGTCTTCCGGCGGGAAGCACGGTCGCCTGCTGCACCCGCCCGTCCGGGCCGATTCCCCCATGAACCTGGACGTCGTACCAGGGTCCGGGACCCGCATCTGACGGCTGCGGCGCGGATTGAATAGCCGGCGGCTTGTAGTCATAGCACGTTCTCAGCGTGTGCGCATCTGGCGGTGTAAGCGCTGCCCAATCGATCGGATCTTCGATCACGCTGAACTCCTGTTTCACTTCCATGCGCAGCTTGCCGTTGATAAAATGCCGAATCGTTCGAGGCATTAGAACACCTTCGAACGAGACATAGTCGGTGTCTTCGATAAGATCCTCTGCAACGTTCCAGCGAACGAGTGTGCCGAGTTCATTATCGAAGCAGATTTCGTTCGCGGGTTGCCGCGTTTTTCCGTCCACGGTCTCGAACTGAACGCATTTGGCGGGTCGTCCGTTGAGAGTAGCCGGCGTGATGGAATGAATGATGTCCGATTTGTCGAAATGTCCAATTAGCAATGGCGTTAGATTTTCCATCTCCAAAGCCTCCGCGGGTTCGGGCGGAAAGTTGTTCTGTACGATTCTGTCGGGGAAGTGGATACTGATGCTGTGATAGTCGCCGAAAGTCGTCTCGTACCGCTCGATATCGCCCGCAATGATGTTATCGGCGCGCCCGTCGATCGTAGTTCCGTCCAGGCGGTAGGCGCGAAACGTAATTTCTTCTTTGTGATTGCGAGTCCTGTGAGTCGGACGGCTCACTGCGTTGGCGTGCTCCATCAGTTTGATCGCTTCGACGCGCACCGACAAGTCTTGCGCGGAAAGCAGAACGCCACACACGGGCAGAAGCGCGGTAAGAAATCCCAATGGACGGAAAAACTTAGGCATGGCCCCTCCTGAAGGAGAGAGGCCGCAAGTGTACTCCCAAAGTAATAAACTTGCTAAGACCTAAATTCAACGGATTTGGCGGAACCGAGGGTATGCCTGCTAGCACTTTGCTGAGCCGCGGCTAAGCAACGCAACAAGCCTGGTTTCGCGCGCAACTCCGCGTCATAATTGCAACGAATGTTTCTCTCAGAAAAAGCTCCGCGAGGCGAAACATTGTGGTAACTTCGTGCGTCCAAAAGGCAAGTAGGAGATGACGGCCATAGTGTGTTCTAAGAGCGTTCACGGAATCATCTTCAGGCGAACGCGGACTCACCATTCCATTCGCAACTTTATGAAAATGTGTCTACCTTGGGCGGCCGTGGCTGCCTTCGCTGCAAATCTCGCCGGCGGCTGCTCGAAGTCCGTTTCCAGCAGCATGCTCGGCGACGCTGCGCATCCCACCCCCGTTCACGTTTACACCGTGGCGGAGGAAACCGCCAAACGCCGCGTCCAGGCCGCCGGCTCGCTTTTCGCGCTGGAAGAGAGCATCTTGAGCGCGCAGGTCGAAGGCCGCGTCTCCCAGGTTCTCGCCGATGTCGGCGATACCGTAAAAGAAGGCCAGCCGCTTATTCTGATCGATCCCCAGGAACTCCAGCTTGAAGTCGACCGCCAGCGCGGCCTCGTAACACAAGTCCGTGCCCAGCTCGGCATCGGTCCGAATGACCCGCCGCCTTCCGATCCAAAAAAAATCGCCTCCGTCCAACGCGCCGCTGCCGACCTCTTCGATGCCGAGCGCAAATATGGCCGTGCGCAAGAAATGTTCCAGGGTAAGCTGATCTCGCAGCAGCAGCTAGATGAAGCCGCCAGCCGCTTTCAAAGCACGCAAGCCGGCTACACGGTCGCTTTGCAGGAAGTCGACCGCCTGAAAGCCCTGCTCGTCTCCAGCGAGGCCAGCGAGAATTTAGCGGAGAAAAAGTTGAGAGATGCAACGATCCGCGCGCCCTTCCCCGGCTCCATCAAAACCCGCGACGTTCATCCCGGCGAATATCTTCGTGTTCAGGGGCCGGTGATGGTCCTCGTGCGAACCGACACTCTTCGCGCCCGCCTCGCTGTGCCCGAGCGTTGGGCTGGCTCCGTGAAAGATGGCGCGCCTGTGGATTTGCAGGTAGAGGCGTTCCCTGGCGAAACATTTCACGGCCGCGTCTCACGCATCAATCCGGCGGTTGCGCAGGATTCCCGCACCTTCGAGGCGGAAGCGCTTCTCGCCAACGGCGACGGCCGCCTGAAGCCCGGCTTTTTCGTGCAAGCTTCCATCCCCAGCGACAAGGAAGAAAAGACCATCTTTCTTCCGGAAGGCGCAGTGAATTATCGCTACGGCGTCTACAAAGTTTTTCTTCTGAACGGCAATCGCGTTTCCGAGCACGAAATCCGCCCTGCCGGCCAGACAGAAGACCAGCGCGGCAAGCGTTTCGAAGTCGCCGAAGGCTTAAAGCCCGGCGACCGCGTCGCCGTCGCCATTTCCGGTGACTTGCGCGACGGTGCAACCGTCCAGGAACAACCCGAAGGGAACACTCCGACGCTGCGCTAGTCGCTGCCGGAAGCGCACTCACACACGCCGATGAAGCTAGCCGAAACTTGCGTAAAGTATCCCGTCTTCACCGTGATGCTAATCGCTTTTCTGGTGACGCTCGGCGCGTTCTCCTATCGCGGCCTCGCTGTAGATCTTTTTCCCAAAGCCGATCCCGCCACCGTTAACGTCGAAGTCCAGTTGCCCGGCGCCACTCCCGAAGAAGTCGTCACCGGCGTCGTTCTCCCGCTTGAAGACGCCATCTCTAGCGTCAGCGGCATTGACGAAATCACCGTCTACTCCAGCGAGGGTTTTGCGGACATCACTTGCACTTTCGTCCTCGAACGCGACATCGACGGCGCCGCGCAGGATATTCGCGAAAAGGTCGCTGCCGCGGTCAATCGCCTCCCGCGCGACACGCTGCCCCCGGTCATTACCAAGCAGGATCCGCAATCAGATCCAATCTTGACTTTGCTAGTCAGCGGTTCCATCAGCCGCCGCGAACTGACCGAAATTGCCGACAAACAAATCCGCCGCGCCATCCAAACGGTCGATGGTGTTGGCAGCGTCGAGCTCAATGGCGGCCAAGCCCGCCAAATCCGCGTTCTCCTCGACGCGCAAAAACTCACCGCCCACAATTTCACCGTCCTCGACGTCCGCGACGCCCTCCAGCGCGAAAATATCGAAGCTCCCGGCGGCCGCATGATCACTGGTCCGCAGGAGCTCGGCCTCCGTACTCTCGGCCGCGTCACTTCCGCGGAGCAGTTCGGCGAAATCGTCATCGGCACACGCGGCGGCGCGCAAGTCCGCGTGCGCGACGTTGCTCAAGTCGAAGACGGCGCGCAAGAACTCCGCACCTGGTCCGCGCTCTATCGCAAAGGCGCTCCCGGCGAGGATGTCGTGAGCATTCAAGTCCTGCGGCAGTCCGGCACCAACACCGTCCAAGTCGCCGACAACGTGAAAGCCAAGCTCGACGAGCTCCGCGCGCAACTCCCTCCCGGCGTCCAACTCTTGGTCATTCACGACATCTCCGACTTCATCAAAGCGTCGGTCCACTCTCTTCTCGAACACCTTATCCTCGGCAGCATCCTCGCCAGCGCCATCGTCTTTCTCTTCATGCGCAATTGGCGCGCCGTTTTGATCGCCGCTGTCGCCATCCCTGCCAGCATCATCGCCACCTTCACGCTCATGCGCGGCATGGACTTTTCCCTCAACAACATGACCCTCCTGGCCCTCACTCTCGCCGTCGGCATCGTCATCGACGACGCCATCATCGTCCTCGAAAATATCTTCCGCTTCATGGAAGAGAAAGGCGAAGACCGCAAAAACGCCGCCATTAAAGCCACGCAAGAAATCGGCCTCGCCGTCATGGCCACCACGCTTTCGCTCGTCATCATCTTTCTGCCCATCGCCTTCATGAACGGCTATGCCCGCAAATACGTCAACTCCTTCGGCTGGACCATGGCCATGGCCATCCTGGTCTCTCTCCTCGTAGCCTTCACGCTCACACCCATGATGTCCTCGCGCCTCCTCAAGGTCAGCGAAAAAGAGAAAAAAGCCCACGCCACCGGAATCCTGCACACGATCGAACAATCCTATCTAAGGCTCTTGCAATGGTCGCTGGCCCATCGCTGGGTCATCATTCTCATCTGCGTCGGAACTTTCCTCTCGACTTTCGGCCTCTATCATCTGGTCGGTCGCGACTGGATCCCCTCCGATGATCAATCCGAACTCATCAGTTCTTTCACGCTTCCTGAAGGCACTGCTCTTTCCAAAACCACTGATCGCGCGGCTGAGATCGCGCAACGCGTCGTTGCCCTCCCCGAAGTCGCCTTCGTGCAATCCTTCACACACGGCCCCACCAACCACGCGCATCTTTTCATCGGCTTAGTCCCCCGCAGCGAAAGAAAACGCAGCCACGAGCAGCTCGCCACCGAAATCCGCGGCTTCCTCGCTGGCTATCGCAACATGGTTTCGAACGTCCGCCTCCCGTCCGTCTTTGGCGGCGAAACTTACTTTCCCATAGGCGCGGTCATCCGCGGTCCCGAGCTCAACAAACTCGCCGACATCAGCAAGCAGGTCGCCGACTTGATGCATCAATATCCCGACCTCGTCGACGTCAATCCCAGCCTCAACCTCAACACTCCGGAGCTCCAGGTCAAAGTTGACCGCCAGCGCGCAGCCGACATCGGCGTCCGCATGACCGACGTCAGCGATGCCGTCCGCCTTTTCTATTCCGGCGAAGACGAAATCACCCGCTTTAAGGAAGGCTCTGAGCAATACCCGGTCATCATGCAGTTGCTCGAGCAGCAGCGCGACAATCCCGACGTTCTCGCGCAAATGATGGTCCCCTCTACAAAGCTAGGCCAGGTCCGCCTGGAAAATGTCGCGAGCATAGTGCGCGGCGCCGGGCCAGCCACACTGTGGCGCTACAACCGCGAATTCGAAGTCACCGTTTACGCCAACGTCGCCAGCGGCTATCCGCTCGACCTTGCCGCCGCCCACACCGTCCAGTCCATCAAAGAGATCGGCCTCCCCGCAGGCTATTCCTACCGCTTCACCGGCCAGGTCAAAGTCCTCGAAGAAACCACCTGGAATCTGCTCCTCGCGATGTTGCTTGCCTCCATCTTTATGTACATGGTTCTTGCCGCCCAGTTCGAGAGCTTTTCGCATCCGTTCATCATCATGCTCACACTCCCGCTGAGCATCCCCTTCGCGCTGCTCTCCCTCTGGATCACAGGCCGCGCCCTAAGCCTCTGGAGCGCCCTCGGAATGTTCCTGTTGTTGGGAATCGTAAAGAAAAACGGCATCCTGCAGGTCGACTACACCAACCGCCTCCGCGCCACCGGCATGCCCGCTCGCGAAGCCATCCTGGAGGCCAACCGCGTCCGCCTCCGCCCCATCCTCATGACCACGCTCTCCATCGTCGCCGGCCTGATCCCCGTTGCCATCGGCATCGGCGCCGGCTCCGAACAACGCGCCTCCATCGCCGTAACCATCATCGGCGGCCAAACCCTCTGTCTCCTCCTAACTCTCCTCGTCGTCCCCGTAGCCTACTCGTATCTCGCCGAATTCGAGACCGTGCCCTGGGCCACCGCCGCTCGCCGCCTCTTCACCCGCACCCGCCACCCCGTCGGCGATTCCTCCGCCGATTGAACCCTCAACATTCACGCTGATTGAGAAAGTACTTCGGGCAAAGTCTACAAACGAACTTTGAGGATTTGTTCCACATCGCGGCGCCCGTGAAGGATGGAAACGACCCGCAAGGGATTCGTCTCAGGTCGATAGACGATCAGATAGGCCCGGCGCCAGGGAGTCCCGCGAGAAAGGCCACCTTATCCAGAATAACGGACTCAACGTGGTCGGCTATTTCGAGGCTGCCTTCTTCTTTGATGTAGCGCCAAATCTGGACAAGATCTAGAGCGGCTTCCGGCGCAAGGACATAGCGCCTGTTCATTCAGGCTTGGCTTTCAATTCCTCTAGATATGCACCCAGTCGATCTTCGGGAATGCCTTCGCCCCGGTCGAGTTGTTCCAAACCACGTCGAATCTTCGCACGGATCATTTTGCGGTTCTCTAGTAGCCAGCGATCCTGCTCTTCCTGTGTTTCAAGCAAGCGGAGCAGCACGTCCTCGACGCTACGGCTCCCGGTTGCTTCGAGCTGTTTTTGGATTCTCGCCTGCAGAGCCGCATCGCGAATTTCGATATGCATCGCTCGCTCCTTGTCTCTCGCTGCTCACGGTCTCGGTTCAATTCCGATGGCATGCGTGAAGCTCAAGACCGCAACTCAAAGCAGTTTAACATGAACAAAACAGGCTTTGGACGCTCGTACGCACGCGCAATGATTCCTCCGCTGACTAAGCGCGCCAACTCAAGAAAACTTGTATGGGAGGGGCTCGTTTACCCTGAGTACCAGGGGCCCCCGGTCGTAGCAGCAATCGCCCGGCCGACTCCTTGCGATCGCGCAACTTCCGCCAGTTGCACTCGAACCAGCGCACCGCGTTCGAATGAATACTAAGTACGTAAATAAATTGATTGACGATTAGGCAGCGCTCAGCTACCACACTCCATGCTTACCCGGTTTACCCTGAGTCTCGAGGGGCTTCGCTCGCCCTCGACACAGACAAATCTCCCATCATCCTCAAACTGCCTCCGTCTCCCCCTGCTCTCTGTGGGCTCTATCACGACTGTCAACCGCGTTTCCCTAAGTCCTTTCGCTGCCACTCCTTACAGGCGCTTCGCAACTGACTGAAAGCACAACGACTTTAAGTCTCGTATCTGCCACTCTTACGAGCCGCGTCAAGCATAAGCCCTTTGTTTGCCACTCTTACAGAAAACACCGGGGGTATGGGTATGCCCTCAAAAAACCTAATCCTCAGCCTTTTTCCGTCCGCGTCACCGGTCAAGGGAGACCGATCATGCCGTCTCCCTGCTTGCGCCAAAGCCGCCATCCCATGCACAATTCGCCTGCTCAATCCAATCAGCAAGGAAGGCGCGCGATGCGACGACTAGTTCCAGCATTCCTTTTGGCATTTGGCTTCTGCACCTCGATCGACGAACAAACAAAATCTCCCGTGCAGCCGCCCGACTATGGTCAGTGGGAATCACTCGCCGTGCCGCGCGAGTTCGGCGGGTTGTCGCCGGACGGCAAATGGCTCGCATATGGCATCAACCGCTCCAATCGCGAGAACGAACTGCGCGTCACCAACGTCGCCGACGGCACCACCAAGACCGCTGCGTTCGGCACGCAGCCGGTCTTTTCTTCGGACTCGCACTGGGTCGCCTACGCCATCGGCTACTCCGAAGCGCAAGAAGAAAAAATGAAGAAAGACAAGAAGCCCGTGCAAAGAAAGCTCGGCCTTCTCAATCTTTTGACCGGCGGACAAATCGTTGTCGACGGCATTGAGTCCTTCTCGTTCAGTCCCACAGGATCGTACCTCGCCATGCGGCGCTACGCGCCCGAGAAAAAAGACGCACCGGATGCTGCTGCAAACACGGAGACTGAGGACACCCCCGGCGCCACGCTGATCCTGCGCCAGCTCTCCTCGGGACATGACACTTCCTTCGGCAACGTTTCTGAATTTGCCTGGCAAGATCTTCCGAAGCGGGGCACGCTTCTCGCGATGACCATCAACTCGGAAGACAAAACCGGCAACGGCGTGCAGCTCTTCAATTCGGAAAACGCGTCCGTTCGCGTGCTCGATTCCTCAGCAGCTGTTTACAGCGGACTGTCTTGGCGGAAAGATGGCTTCGATCTGGCCGTTCTGCGCTCGAAATCCGATGACCACAAAGAAGGCGCGACACAGGTTGCGCTCTCGTGGACCCATCTGGGAGACGCCTCCGAAGCCAGCCACACCTACGATCCCACGGGAGACGCGAAGTTTACGGTCGGCATGCGCATCGTTTCCTTTCACAAACCAACATGGTCCGAAGATGGCGAGATGGTTTTTCTAGGCATGGCCAAATGGGAAGAAAAAATCGCCGAACCCAAAAAGTCTGAGAAAGAGACTGGCGGCGACTCCAAAAAAACCGACTCAGCAAAGGCAGACTCCGAAGCGAAAGATAAAGATAAGGAGAAAGACAAGAAGAAAGACGCCGACGATCCCGCCACTGTAGCCATCTGGAATGCGCGCGACACCGAAGTCATGCCCAAGCAAAAGCTCAGCGCCAAGCGGGATCGCGAGAAAAACATCCTTTGCGCCTGGCATTTGCAGAATGGCCAGTTTGTCCCGCTCGGCAAAGACCTTGACGAAGAGATTGTTCCGTTCAACCACCAGCAAACGGCTTACGCCGCGAACTGGTCTGCGTACGCCATGGAACGCAGCATCGGCCGTCCCGCCGCGGATGTCTATTTTGTCGATCTCGCCACAGGCAATCGCACAAAAATTCAGGACCGGCTTAATGATGACTACTATCTCGAGGCCAGCCCTGCCGGCCGCTACCTGCTCTACTTTCATGACAACAACTATTGGACGGTGAACACTTCCACGCGCGCCGTCGTCAACATCACGAAGACTGTCCCGACGGCGTTCGCGGACCTCGAAGCCGATTACACCATCAAGCAAAAGCCCGCTTTCGGCTTTGCCGGTTGGACAAAAGACGACGCGTCGATCATCCTCTACGACAAATTCGATCTATGGCAGGTTTCGCCCGACGGTTCTCAATCCACCAGGCTCACAGATGGCGCCAAAGACCAGGTCCGGCACCGCTACGTGAAGCTAAATCCGCGCGACGAGTTCATCGACACTGATAAGCCGATGTACCTAAGCATGTTTGGTATCTGGACGAAAAAATCCGGCTATGCACGGCTCAATCCGGTGGCGTCCGGCAAATTTACCGAGGAGCATCTCGTCTGGCAGGACAAAAGCGTCGACCGGCTGGGAAAAGCCAAAGACACGGACGTTTTTGAATACGTCGTACAAACCTTCACGGAATCGCCCAATGCTATTGTCGGTGGGCCTGATCTAAAGGATCCCAAGCAAGTCACAAAGACGAACCCCTTCCAAAGCAACTACGCGTGGGGCAAAGAAGAACTCATCGAATACAAAAACAGCCACGGTGAACGTTTGCAAGGCGCGCTTTACTATCCCGCGGGCTACGATCCCGCGAAAAAATATCCCATGGTCGTCTACATGTACGAAAAACTATCCGACGGCCTGCATCAATACAGCGCGCCATCGGAGCGTAATTACTACAACGTGGGTGCGGTTACGAGCCACGGCTATTTCATGCTCGAGCCGGACATCGTTTTTCGGCCTCGCGACCCAGGAGTTTCCGTCGTAGATTGCGTCACGTCGGCGGTCAAGCGCGTCATTCAGATGAACGTGATCGATCCCAAGAAAGTTGGCGTGATGGGCCATTCTTGGGGAGGCTTTGACTCAGTTTATCTCGCCACGCACACGACGGATTTCTTCGCCGCGGCGGTCGCAGGCGCTCCTATCACCGATCTCGTAAGTAACTACGGAAACCACCACTGGAGCTCCGGCATCGCGGAAACGGATCACATCGAAACCGGCCAACAGCGTATGGAAGTCCCGCTCTACGAAGATTTGCAGGCGTACATTCGCAACTCCGCCGTCTTCGGCGTGCAAAATATGACCACGCCCCTGTTGATAGAAGTCGGCGACAGCGATGGCACCGTCTTCTTCCACCAAGGCGTCGAACTCTACAACATCGCGCGCCGCGCAAAGAAGAATGTCGTGCTTTTGGAGTACGCAGGCGAGGATCACGGCTTGCGCAAAAAACCGAACCAGATCGACTACCAGCGCCGCATCTTCGCCTGGTTTGGCCACTATTTAAAGGATGAGCCTGCTGCGGCGTGGATCACGAACGGCGAAAGCTATCTGGACCGCGAAAGGGAACTGAAGCAACTCAAAGCTGGCGAGGGCAAGGACTAAGCGAAGGCCCTAAACGCCGTTGAGTAAGAAGGATTGAACAAATAAGAATAGGCACGCCATGGAATTTTAGAAATGGCGCGCAGCCAAGCGGGTAAGCACGGAATCGTGCTCTTCTAAAAGGGAATCCGCGAAACCGCGTGTGGGCGCGCGCAGCAAAAGAAAAAGCTCGCCGGCCCACAAAAGAATGTCCAGCAGACGGCCGCGCTGCAAATTGTCGATATCTTCGCAGTGCAAGGCTACATCCAGCGTCCTCCGCGAACACTCCTCGATGAACGCCCGCAGCGAGGCGAGATCAAGCGGCATGCGTCCGGTCTTCTGGCCCCGGGGATCGATGCGTTGCAAATTTTCGTAGCAGAGTTCTATGAAATGGTTCAGGCAAAAATCCTGCTGAGCAAGTGAAGCCACAGCGGCCCCTTCACAAAAATCCACTGCGCAGATTTTGTCCTCAAACATCTTTGATATGGCCCCCAATTCAAGTTCCTCAACTCCCATACCGCCCGCACCCATCCTCTGTATATAAACCTCCATTAAGTTGGATGTCGCGAGGGCACTCAACTGTTGCCGGAACGTTTTTCGGATTTCCACAGCAAATCATTTCGAATGAGGCCGGGTGTGCTTTCAGGCTACGCACAACGCAGGCTCCTCTTGCAAACATGTTTCGAACGCGGCTTCGGCGCATGGCTGTTCGAACGGCTGCAAACTTTGCGTGGCTCCAGGCACAAAAGCGGCCAGCGTTTGGACGCGCAGGCAGCGATCCAGATATGGCGCGAGCAGAGCCCGGACCCAGCGCACGTTTTCGCTGCAACGCCGCAGGCGATCTTCCCCACTCCATAGCGTGACAACCGTTACGAGCCGTGCTTCGTGGTTTGCGATCATGACGAAACTTCCGGCGAAACCGGCTACTTCTCCGAGCGCACCATCGATCGCCGCGGGCAAAGCCGCATGGACCTTGTGGGCTTCATCGGGCTTGGCAACAAACTCGATGCTCAGTGCCGTGATACGCGAACTGGTGTAGCACATACCGAGTGTCCGCGCATTAGTACTCAGCACGTTTGGATCGAGTGGCCGCGATGCAGGATTGGAAATACTGTGGGTTTGCAACGAACGTGACACGGAGCCTCCAAGTTCAGTGGTCCTCCCCTTCAAAGGGGGAGGCGCATCCTCGTGGGTCCAGGTCCGACTCGGATGCGCCCTGGTGGGACACGCGGGGGACAGGGGAACCGTCCCTTCGCAGCAGGACGCCCAAATATTCGATGGGTTCCTACAACCCAATAGTGAAAGAGGGCGGCGGTTCGTTTCACGCTTTCGATTCAAAATGGGAACCATTGCTCCCGGTAGATGGCGCGGCTATACTCGTCGGCAATAAAACTGAGGGCTACGTGGAACTCTTCGCATTCACCAGGGAATACGTGGAGCGCCTCCGCGAGGGAGACCCCTCGACGGAGCAGCATTTCGTGACATATTTTGATCAACTCCTGCGGATCAAATTGCGGGCGAGGATGCTCGCCTCGGAAACCGTCGAAGACCTTCGCCAAGAGACCTATATAAGAGTGTTGGTTACCCTGCGTAAGGATGGGATTCGCCAGCCGGAGCGCTTCGGTGCGTTCGTTAACTCCACTTGTAACTTTGTCTTGCAAGAGTTCTACCGGGCCTCCTCCCGAACCAGCCCCTGGGACGACTCTTACCTGGAGATGCCCGACCACGCCGTGAATGTGGAGGGTTTGTTAGTTACAAGACAGATGAAGGATCGGGTTCGCCAGGTCATCGAGGAGCTGCCCAAAAAAGACCGTGACTTGCTTAGAGCCTTCTTTCTTGAGGAAAAGGATAAGGATGAGGTCTGCAGGCAGTTTGCGGTGGACCGAGATTATTTGCGCGTTTTGCTCCACCGCGCCAAGGATAAGTTCAGGGTTTTGTATGAGAAAGACAGGGACGGGCTACCCGGACGGCTCTCGGCCGGGGAGGAGACGTGAAACGAAGTGGCACCCTCCCGCACTATCTATCGGTGGATGACAAACAATGACAAACATGGATCATAACGAGGCGGTGCGTCTACAGGCCGCCGAGAAGTACCTCCTCGGGGAGCTTCCGAAGGAGCAGCATGCAGCGTTTGAAGAGCATTACTTTGATTGCTCGGCGTGCGCAGAAGAAATGAAGGCCACGGTGGCTTTCATGGAGAGTTCGCGGCAGGTGGTTCGCGAAGAAGTGCCAGAACATATTGGCGCACAAAGACTTGCTCCGGTGGTTCCAAGAACCGGAGGCTGGTTTGGATGGCTACGGCCTGCGTTTGCGGTGCCCGTGTTTGCGGCGCTGCTGCTTTTCATTGGCTATCAGAATGGAGTTACGATCCCACAACTGAAGGGAAGTTCCTCTTCGCAATCCACAGAAATCATCAGTTCCTCGTTCCATCTGGCGGGCAGCGTCCGCGGCGGGGAGGAATCTGCGACGAAGCTACAAGTTCGGTCTGGAGAGAGCTTTCTTCTTAACTTTGACTTCACGCCGGCTCGCACGTTTAGCGAGTATAGCTGGCAGTTGCTGGATCAGGCTGGCAGGGCTGTGAAACATGGCACGATCGGCGGCGACAAGAAATACCAGACCGTTTCCTTGCCGGTTATCGGTGGCGTGGAAAGCGCCGGCAAGTACAATCTGGTCTTCTTCGGCGGTGCCGATGGCAACGGCCAAACGGCAAACGAGAAGGATGTTCAACGGCTGACATTTACGGTTGAATTTCTGCAATAGATGAAAGAGTATTAGGCTCCCTTTTAGCTCATTGAGGTGTCCCCAATGGCTCGCGAGAAAGATATTCCCTTCAATTTTCATGCAGAGGGCCACGCATTCAGCGCGCATTTTGTTCGCCCCGTGGATGTCCCAATCGGCGCGCAGGCGGCCACCTCGTTGCCAACGGTCGGCGGCTTTGCACATGCGCGCGTAGAACGGTTCGACGTCCCTCGCTTGGTCTCGTTTGAGCTAGGTGAGACCCACGTTGCCGGGAGCTGGCAGGAATTCAACATCGTCACGACAAGTGCAACCGCCGTCCTCAAACGTCTGAGTATCTTAGATTTCTTGACGGTGGATAAGGTCGTTTCGAGGCTCACGGGCGAGTACATCGACGACCCCAAAAACAGAGAAAGCCACATCATCGCTCTGGGCAGCCATTTCGATAACTTGCGCCTTGGCGGGTTCGAAGTGAAAGTGACCCTGCGCCACGATCTTTTAGTGAACTCGAAAAACTTCGCGGAATTGAAGGATAATCTGAAGGGCGACAAAGGAACCGAAAAGGTAACATCGATTAGCGACGGAGCGGCCACCTGTTCACTCGTAGAAAAAATCGAAGTCGATCCGGGACTGAAGAAGCTGCGCGGGTTCGAGGTCCGGGGACATATCTTGAAAGTTCCTCATTTTGGCGAAATCGCGTTAGCAGAAGTATTGGCAGAGCCGGGAACCATCACGCTGACGATGCTCCGGCTCCAGTTGGGTTCTCCCGACGGTGGTTCTGGCACAGGCGGCCAAACTCGCACCAACGGGCAACCTCCTCCTCCTTGAGTTGGGTTAAGACGCTAGGCGTACTCGTTCTGACGGGCTTGCAAATCGGGGCCGGCGGATGCCGTGCTCGCAGCAATCCGCAAGCAGTTTACGACCAGATTTCAGAAAGCATCCTGCACGGCGAGTACGATAGTGCCTCCTCCGCTGCCGACCGCGCCCTCTCGAAATACGGAACCGATCCATTGTGGTTGTGGAAGTTCCGTATTCTGAAAGCTCGAGTTTACATAGCTCAATCAGCCGATCAGCCTGCTCTTAATCTTCTCCGAGACGATTTGCCGGCCTCGCTTTCTACCACGGATATCGCTGTCCGAAGAAGCATGCTCCAGGGGATGGCTTATAGGGCCGCGCAGGACTTCGACGCGTCTGAGAAGAAGCTGCTGGAAGCTCAAGACCTCGCTGCTCGGTATAAGCCGGATGTCATGTGCGAAGTACTGAACGCCCAAGGATCTTTGGAAGGCCAACAGGGTGACTTTGTAAAGGCAGAAACGACCTACCAGCAAGCTCTGAGCCTTGCCCGGCAGTATGGAAGGCAGGATCAGGTTGCCGTGGCGCGCGTCGGGCTGGCATGGATTTCCTCGAAACGGGAACGCTTCGACGAAGCCGTTCAGCGAGGACTGGAGGCATTGGATCTCTCCCGCTCCCTGGGAATGCAAGGTTTCGTAGCGACAGCCTTGGGAAACCTGGGCTGGAGCTACGCCCAATTGGGAGATTTCGTCAACGGCTTAGAGTATTACAAGAAGGCAGCAGAGTCTTCGGATCGCCTTGGATTGCGTGGTTACCGACTGTACTGGCTCACCGGTGTAGCGAACTCTTATGATGCATTGCACGACTATAGCTCTGCGGAAACACTTTCGAAGAGCACACTCGATCTTGCCCGATCACTTAAGAACACCGAAATCATCGCTGAATGCCTGAACGATCTTTCGAGTTTCGAGCTCCGGGGGGGCAATTTAGACGAAGCGGAGCACTATAACCAAGAAGCGATGAGTATGGAAAACTCTGGCGCCGATCATTTCGGACGACTTGATGCCCTAATGATGTCGGGACGGATTGCTGCGCGGCGGAAGCAGTATTCCAAAGCCGACGGTATTTTTGACCACGTGCTCCGCGATTCCAAGACTGATTCTGAGCTCAAGTGGGAGGTTTTCGCCGCGCTGGGAGATCTACGAGATGAGCAAGGTCAGGCGGCCCAAGCCGAGAGCCGGTATCTCGAAGCTATCGATACTATCGAGCGAGCCCGGCGATCCATAAACCACGATGAATTGCGGTTGAGTTTTCTTTCGAGTGGAATTGCCGCGTACGGTCAATATATCGACTTTCTTATCCGGCACGGGAGGTCCGCCGATGCCTTGATGCAAGCAGAGCTCAGCCGGGCGCGAACACTGGGAGAAGGACTCGCCGCCAATGGACCGGCCACGAGCGTAACCTTACGCAGCTTCCAGCCTGACAAGATCGCGCAGCGCCTGAAAGCGACGCTGCTTTTTTACTGGATGGGAGAAAAACAATCGTATCTTTGGGTCGTCACACCTATGAAGACGACCCGTTTGACCTTGCCATCGGCAGACGAAATTGATTCGGCAGTGAAATCCTACCGCGAAGCGTTGCTTGGTTCGGGCGATCCATTGGAGAGCGCAAACGCTGACGGGCAAAAACTATATGAAATGCTCATAGAGCCCGCGAAGAATCTCTTGCCTCAAGGCTCGCGAGTGATTCTTCTTCCGGACGGAAGTCTCTACGGCCTGAATTTCGAGACGTTGATCGTGCCTGGCCCCAAGCCGCATTACTGGATCGAAGACGCGACGGTGACCACGGCCAGTTCGCTCACGCTTCTCGCTTCGGCCGCAGGGGCACGGCCCGCCCCGAAAGTGAAGAGCATCTTTCTTGTGGGCGACACAGTTTCGCCGAATGCCGATTTCCCTGCGTTGCCGCAAGCCGCAGCAGAGATGCAGAAGATCGAGAAATACTTTCCCGAGCCGCGCCGCGAAGTCTTGTCTGGCAGCGCGGCCACTCCTGCCGCATATTTGAGCAGCAAGCCGGAGCAGTACGCGTATCTGCATTTCGTGACACACGGAACGGCAAGCCGGGCGCGACCGCTTGAATCTGCCGTAGTGCTCAGCAAGGAGAAGGACGAGGATTCTTACAAGCTCTATGCGCGGGACATCGTCAAGCGCCGCCTCTCGGCTTATCTCGTGACCATATCCGCGTGCAATGGTGCGGGAACACGCGCGTTTTCCGGGGAAGGACTCGTGGGCCTCTCCTGGGCGTTCTTGCGCGCGGGGGCGCACAACGTCATCGGCGCGCTTTGGGAGGTGAGCGATAGCGCGGCGCCACAGCTTATGGACGTACTCTACGACGATCTGAGTCACGGACAAGACCCCGCCACCGCTTTGCGAGCCGCGAAGTTGTCGCTTCTACATTCGGACAACGTCTTCAGGAAGCCGTACTACTGGGCGCCGTTTCAGCTCTACGCCGGTTCCTGACATACCAGCGCCCCAAGTGCTACTAGTTCGGAATTGAATAGTTCGCCAGCCGAAGATGGCAAGAGCGTGAAACGATTTCGCCCTGTTGGGCACTACTTAGGGTGGAGCAATTCTTTTGCAAGGGGTGTTTTGGTGAATCTAGATCATTGCAGTCTTCCTACAGAGGAACAAAACTCAGTCGTGGTTGCGCAAAGCCTGAATGTCGGTCATAACGGTCCGAGAATCGAACGCTGCGAATTTGAACAACTGCTGCAACGTGCGATGGAAATCCTCAACGCTCGCGACCTCAAGGCGCAACTAAAGACTGCCGCATCGACTTCGGCCGTTTGATCCGCTCATAAAGGGCGCGAGCGGCGCATCAGGTACGCGCCGCTCGCCGTCCTCTTTTCGATTCCGCGCAATAATTCTACGCAGTCGACTGAAACTCCGGGTTTTCGCGTCGCTACGCGACAGAGTTCAAGACGTCAGAGCCTGAAGCAGGCTTTGTCCGTTGGGGCTGCCGAGTCCTGTGCAGGCGTCCCAACCTGTGCCTGCTTTGTAGTCGCCATTGTTGCCTTGCGTGATGTCGCGGAACGTGGCGTTGGCTGGTGCGGCGTAGAGCAGGGGATTGATGAATCCGGCGGGCTTGCCGAGGCCTTGATTGATGCGGGCGATTAGGCCTGCCCAAAGAGGCGCTACGGCGCTGGTGCCGCCTACTGGAGGAAGTCCTTGCGAGGGATCGGGGAAGCTTGTGCCATCGCAAAGGATGCGATAGCCCGACGCGGGAGCGGCATCACCGGCAACGTCTGGTACTCCACGCATCACCGGGCCAGCGGGATCGGCGGCAGGAGGGACTCCGGCGTTCTGTTGATAGCTGGGCAGCGCGAAGACACGGCTTACGCCGCCGCCGGTGCCATCATTTTTTCCGTCGTCCCAGACGACTTCTTTCGTGATGGCTGTGCTGGAAGCGGTCAATTGCGTCCCGCCGCAGGCGAGCACGAAGGGATCGGAGGCGGGGAAGTCCACGTGGGCCTTGCCGTCCCAGTTGGGATCGTTGGAGGCAAAATCGGCGGAGCCGCTGTCGCCAGCTGCGACGCAGACGGTTAAGCCAAGACTTGCGGCGGATTGAAGAAGCTGGTCGAATTCGTTTTGGAACTGCGTGGTGGCGGAGTCTTCGGGGCCGCCCCAGCTGATGGAGACGATGTTTGGTTTGTTTACGGTGTCGCTGATGATGGCGTTCATCACGCCGAGAAAACTTTGGTCGCTAGCATCCGGGGCAAAGTAAACGACGATTTTTGCGCCGGGCGCGATGGAGCCGGACACTTCAATATCCAACATGACTTCGACGTCGGGATTGTTGGGATCGAGCGCGTTGGTGCCGGGGCTGTTTGTTCCGCCATTTGGGTAAGAGGCTGCGGTAACGCTCGGCGGTTTGGCGATACCGAGATTCTGAAAGTAAGTTGTCAATTCGGCTGGATGAAAACCGCCGCCGAGTTCGAGGATGGCGATGGTTTGGCCGGTTCCGTCGAGATTTTTTGGAAAATTGTAGAGCGAAGCGAGCTGCGGCGGAGTGAATCCGGTGGGGATTGAAGCTGACGCGGTGGACCTGTCGGCGGCCGCGCCAACACCTGCCGCGCGAGCGGTGCCGCGGCTGATGCGGAAGTGCGGCTTAGCGAAAGGGCGATTGTCGAGCCCGATGACGCTGGTCACTATGCCTTGCAGGTTTTCTGGGATGAGGATGTCGCCCTCGCGGCCGCGATAAGCAATGTCGCCGGATTTGTACATTTTGAGGTCGACGCCGAAGGCCTTGCTGTAGGCAGGAGCCGTGCCTGAAAGCGTGACAGTGCGCTGGCTGGCGTTTGTGTCTGTGACGCGCAAGCCGTTTTCCTTGGCGAAGACTTCGACTTTCGCGATGTCGGCCGGATCGGCGCCGTGTTTAGCGGCGTGTTCTTCGTGGGTCATGTAGGTGCGGTCGGCGGGCTTCTGTTTGCTCTGGGCTTCGATGGAGGGAAGTTCGTTGCGGCGGCGCACGGTGACCGTGACGCGGAATTCCGCGCTGGGCACTTCTCCGACGACTTCCGCATTGGGCAGGCGATGTTTTGTGCTGCCGGCTAACTTGGTTTGTTTTTGTCCTGCGTTCATGATTTGAAGCTCCTTTCTTGTTCTCGAATCCCTGAAACTTCTATCTGTAGCTCCAGTTGCCGTTACTTGCTGGAAGCTTCCACCGCGCGCACTGGCGGCGGGTTCCCGGACAAACGCAAATTGATGAGGTTGTTGAGCATGTCAAACCAGAACGGCGCGCCCAGGACAATGGCGAAGGAAGTGAGCAGAATGCCGAGCACTTTCAAAGCTCCCGCGCCGAAGCCGCTTGGCAGCGATCGGAGGTCATTCTTGGCGTTTGACCATCCGATGGGCGGCGTATTTGCTTCGCGAATTTCTCCGGCGACTTGTTGTAAAGAACCTTCTGGGTTGAGGTAATCGGCTGGAGTTGTAGATTGAACCTTTTTCACGGCCTGCGCAACCACCGCGCTGCTGAGGGCCTGATCGCTCCATAATTCCTTGACGATCATCAGCGTGTCGGCGTTTACTGCGGCACAGAGAAGGAGTCCGGCAGCGAAGATAATTTTTTGGGCCATCCGTTTGTACCAGCCGGTTACGCGGGCCATAGTGTCGTCGAACCAGTGTTCGACCTTGAGGCGCGCGGCGTCGACATCGCCGCCAGCGGAATCGATCATGTTAAGGAGAGTGGTGCGCAGCTTGGCGTCGGGGATTTGCGCGACGCCTGCGAGCAAAGACTGGATCGTGCGGGGCTGCGTGGCGTCCGCGGGAGCGACGATGTCGAAGAGAGCCGCGGCAAACATGCGTGCTGAGATGTAGGACGGCTTCTGCCCTTCGGGCGCGGTGCCCTGAATTAAAGGATGGGCGAAAAGCTTTGCGGTGTAGTCGGTCGGCCCGTTCTTGAGCATGTTGCGGACGCCGCTTTCGAGCGTCTTGGCGCGAAGAGAAAACATGGCGGCAATGACTTCTTTAACGCCCGAGCAACCGATACTGAGAACCAGATAAATCAGAGTTAGGCCCACGACGACTTCGAGGACTTGCGATCCGAACACGTATGCCTCCTTGCCTGCGAGGATTAACCACGGTTGGTCTGCCGGGGTTGGGCTGCCACGGCTAGTCTGCCGGTGTTAGCCTTCCGGAATAATCGCGCCACGATTCGAACGTTTCCATTCCGCCACCCCCGCTTGGGACCCATCCTTAACTAGAAACTAGAGACGTTTGACGACTATGCTGTTGTACAAATAGTGGCTCGAGACGATGAAACGTTTCGCGGGTCCGAAGTCACTACCTGCAGAGAACCAGCCAAAACTCTGAAATGCGTGGGGGTGTGTATGTCAGCCGGGTTGGACAACCTGAAGCATATTGTTGTGCTCATGATGGAGAACCGGTCGTTTGACCACATGCTGGGCGCGCTCAAGCAAAAATATCCCAAGATCAATGGGCTCACGGGAAACGAGTCGAATCCCGATACGAACGAGGCGATGGTCAGGGTTCAGCCAAACGCGCAATTTCAGAGCCAGCTTGATCCGGATCCGGATCACCATTTTCCTGGCGTGGATCTGCAGATTTTTGGCGGGGCGCCGCCGGGGCCGGGGCGCGTGGCGAATATGCAGGGATTCGTTAAAGACTATTTTTCGCAGACGAAGGACGTCAATCGCTCGCACAACATCATGTATTACTTTGCGCCGGACAAGTTGCCCGTACTCACGACACTTGCCACGGAGTTCGCTGTGTTTAATGGCTGGTTTTCATCGATTCCGGGCCCGACGATTTGCAACCGCGCGTTTGCGCACTACGGAACTTCGTTTGGCCAGGTGGGGATGGATATTTTCTATATTTTGGACACTTCGATCGCAAGCATCTACGAGCGCATGATTCAAGCCGGGCATACCGCAAAGATTTATTATTACGATCAGCCGAGCTCGACGATGGAGATCGTGAATCTGCTGAAGAATCAGCCGCAGATTTTCGCCACGTTTGATCAGTTCATCGGCGACTGCTCCGGGAACACGCTCCCGGAGTACAGTTTTATCGAGCCTTGCTACAACGATCACCCGGGCCCAGACGGCGGCCAAATCCTCGCGTCCGACCAGCATCCGGACCACAACGTACGCGAGGGCGAGCGTTTCATAGGCGATGTTTATAACGCCATCCGAACGAATCCAACGCTTTGGGAGAGCACAGCACTGCTGGTCGTGTATGACGAGCACGGCGGTATCTACGATCACGTGGCGCCGCCGGCCTGCACTCCGGATGGATACACCGCTTCCGCCGACGCCACCGGCACCGGGGAGCCGTTTGAATTCGACCGTCTGGGAATCCGAGTTCCCGCGGTTCTAATTTCTCCTTGGATTCCTCGCGGCACCGTCGTGACCGGCACCGAGGATCCCGTGAATGCGCAGATTTTCGAGCACGCCTCTATTCCGGGAACCGTGACGAACTTTTTTCTCAAAGGCGACGCCAAGCGCACCGTTCGGGAACAGCAGGCCAAGACTTTTCTTGGGCTTCTGACCGACCAGATGCGCCCCGACGATGACTGCGTAGTTTTCAACAATCTTCAATAGCGGAGAGGAGAATTATGGCGCCCAAAGTAATCAACGTTCCGAAGACAGATCCCGGTGCGTACAACCCGAACCGTCCGGCGGGGACTTTGCTGCGATCCCAAGGGCTGCATATGCGCGAGGCGCTGATCAAGCATGTGCATGAGCTGACCACGTTGCTCAATATCGAGGTGAAGTCTCTAAAAACGGAAGCCGACGTGAGCGCCTACGTCCACAAGGCCACCGCTCTTCTGCACACGCACGCCGGAAAGCCTGCGAAAAAGTGATGGAGGCCCTTATGTCCCGCGCCGCCGCAATTCTTCTGCTGATTGCACTTGCAGCGCCCGTGATTAGTGCGCAACAGCCCGCGGCGTCCGCGGACACCGGCCCAGACAATCCTTCGGAGCTTTACAAGCTGCAGCATAGTTGTTTCAACTTCAAAGGACTGATTGATTGCGGGCAGGAGCTCTTCACCGGCCAACCGGTGCACATTGCGGTGGGCAGCATCGCTCCGCAGAATGGTTTCGGGGTCGGGCTCGCTTACGTGGGCCACAAAACTACGGAAAACTGGCGCATCACATGGGATTCGGACGCGGTCGCATCCGATAACGAATCCTGGCGCGCGGGTGTTTATCTGAAACTTGTGAATACGCACGAGAAGGCTCCCACCGTCGAGTTTGGCACCAAAGGCCGCAACTTGAAGCCCAATCTCACCGCTCTACCTGAGCGGCCCGTCATCAATATCTACGCCCAGACGATCACGCTAAATAAGCTCACCTACTTTGGATTGGGGCCTAACACAACCGAGGCGGTCCGCTCGTTTTACGGCATGCGAGAGACGATTGTCGGCGCGAGCGTAATCAAGCCGTTTTACGCGAAGCTGAGCGCAGCCTTCTACGCCGAATTGAACGGACGATTCGTGGATATTTTCCCGAGCCTCGGCCAGCCGAGCCCGACCATTGGCGCGCTCTACACGGAAGCCACCGCGCCAGGACTCACGAACCAGGCCAGCACTTTGCAACTTGGCGAGGGTGTCCGTATGCGCCCGGTGCTGTTGAATGATTTTATTCACTTGGACTATAACTTGAACTACCAGCAATACGCTGCGCCGGGAAACTCGACGTTTTCCTTTCAGCGCTTGACCACGGATTTATCACATCAGTTCGCCATCTACCGAAAGACCACCCGATTCATCGTACCGCGAGACACCAACGGGCCTGACGAGTGCTCCATAGATAGTGACTCAGAAAATGCAGAATGCTCCGTGGACAAATTCGCGCAACATCACGAATGTCTCACCGCTCAGGAGGCGTCAAGCTCGGAGTGCAAGGAACTTAGCAGGGATCTTCAGGGCAGTTTTGGCGTGCGTGTTTATTCGGCCCTCTCGATGACGCCCGGTGGCGACATCGTGCCGTTTTACTTTCAGCCAACGCTCGGCGGTTCCGATATCAACGGAAACCAGTCGCTGAGTAGTTATCAGGATTACCGCTTCCGCGCGCCGAACGTTCTGCTGATTCGCGAGAGCTTCGAGCACTCCATCGGCAGCTTGCCGCTGGGCTTTACCTTTATGGTTGACGAAGGAAAAGTGGCGCTCACCCGTGGCGGCCTCGGATCCAGCCCGTGGCTTCACAGCTTTTCGACGGGTTTAACCCTCCGCGCTGGAGGCTTCCCGCAGGTGTATCTACTGTTTTCGTGGGGAGGCAGCGAGGGCACGCACACCATCGTGAACGTCAACAACTCGTTGCTGGGCGGCTCTGCGCGGCCTTCCTTGTTCTAATCAAACGCGCAGTCGGACGTTGTTGCGCTTATGCGATCCTTGCCGCTTTGCAGAGGACCGGCGTCAGTGTGCCGGGGCCGACATCTCCTGTGTTTCTTCTGGCGAATAGCCAAGCTCTCGCAGAACTTCGTTCGTATGTTCGCCAAGGAGCGGTGGTGGCAGGCGGTAACTGACCGGCGTTTCCGAGAATTTAATTGGATTCCCGATGCTGCGTGCCATCCCCAATGCCGGATGTTCGAGTTGCACAATCATGTTGCGCGCTAGCGTCTGCGCGTCGTTCACAGCCTCTTCGACTGAGTTGATCGGAGCGGCAGGAATCTGCGCTGCTGCCAGTTGTTCGAGCCACGCGCTCGCGGCCTGGCCATCAAACATCTTTTGCAGAAGCGGAATCAGTTCGGCGCGATTCCTCGTCCGCAGCGCGTTTGTACAGAATTTCTCATCCTGACCGACGCCGTTCTCCATTCCCGTCATGCGGACAAACTTCTTCCACAGCGCTTCCGTTCCCACGCCTACAACAAAGCCACGGCCATCCGAGCCGCGAAACACTTCGTACGGCACGATGCTTGGATGGGCGTTGCCCCAGCGTTTTGGCGAGACTTTCGCGTTCAAGTAGCTGCTGCCGACATTCGCGAGCCATGTCAATTGCGAATCGAGCAGCGCCATATCCAAAAACTGGCCGCGGCCCGTTTTTTCGCGCGCATAGAGGGCCGACAAAATTCCCATGGCCGAGTACATGCCACAGGTCATGTCCGCAATTGCAATCGGATAGCGCATCGGGCCACCATCGGGCTCGCCCGTAAAGCTCATCACGCCAGCCTCAGCTTGCGCGAGAATGTCATAGCCAGGCCGGCCCGCTTTCGGCCCGGTAAAGCCGTAGCCCGTTATGCTGCAGTAGATGAGGCGGGGATTTTTCTCACACAGTGTTTCCGCATCGATCCCACGCATCTTCAAAGAAGCCAAGGAGGGTTGATTGCATATTAAAATATCGGAAGCGGAGATTAATTTCCGCAGGGCTTCCGTTCCCCGCGGATGATCGTAATTCAACGCAACCGATCGCTTGTTGCGGTTTGCTCCCAGAAAATAGGCAGATTCGCTGCCCACAAACGGCGGTCCCCAGCCTCGCGACTGGTCGCCCACCCCCGGCCGCTCGATTTTTATGACATCCGCGCCGAAATCCCCGAGCAGCATCGCGCAGTACGGACCTGCAAGTGCTTCGCTCAATTCGACGACGCGCACATCATCCAAAATGTTTTTCGTGGACACGGTGCGTGATTATAGCCGACATCGAAGCCATTCCCGTTTCGGAAACGCCGATTCTCCGCACACCGCTTCCGGCGCTTTTTCTCGGCAAACTCCATCAAAATTTTGAATTCATTGCAAAATCAAAATATCCTTAAAAAGTTTTCCACCACAAATCGTTCCAAACCTTACTTTTGTCTTGACACTTCTCTCAGCCGGACGCTAGCCTACGGCCACTGATGCAACTAGGGGAGTGTCCTGGGGATTGTTAACATTTGTTCACATTTGCGGTTTCGCTTAAAGTTAAAGATTGTCAGTATGTGCCACGACCCTGCATCGAGTTTTTCCTTTGTGCGAGTGTTTTGGTCCTGCACAGTATTAGGAAGCGATAGCTGTGGAAACTTTTTTCGCCGCCACGCGTGATAACAGATTTTGGGCCGGGGCTGCGCATTCGCAATCGTCGTAAGCAGGGGGCTGTCGAAAGGGGTGTCATTCATGAGGTTCAGAGTACTTTTTCTGTTGTTGGTCTGCGCGATCGCGCTTTCCGTTTCTCCGGTACTCTACGGACAAGCCGCTGGCAGTTTTTCGGGTACCGTCACGGACAAATCCGGCTCGGCTGTCACTGGGGCCACAGTTACTGCCACCTCACAAGGTACCGGCGTCTCAAGGCAGGCGAAAACGGACGAAACCGGACACTACCTTATTCCCTTGCTACCGGCGTCAATCTTTACCGTGCGAGTCGAGTTTCAGGGTTTTCAGTCCGTCGAGAACAAGGATGTGCGCCTGCAAGTCGAAGAAGCGCGCGAATTGAACTTTGTGCTCGCACCGTCCACGGTTTCCTCGACGGTAGAAGTGTCCGCTTCCGCTGTAACGCTAGAAACCTCCAATCCCTCCCTCGGCCAGGTCATCAACGCGCAACAGGTCGCGCAGCTTCCTCTGAACGGCCGCGACTTCGTCCAACTCGCCACTCTCACCCCCGGCGCAACGGCGGAGACGAACCCCAATAGCTTTTTCACATCCGCCGCCAGCAGTGAGGTGGCCGCACGCGGCTCCTTCTCGCTATCTGTCGGCGGTTCGCGCCCTAACAGCACCGACTGGATCCTGGATGGAGTAGACAACAACGAATTGACTGCCGGCGGTATCGGGACTTTTTCCTCGATCGATGACATTCAGGAATTCAAAGTTTTGACCTACAACTACTCCGCCCAATACGGAACCCGCGCAGGTCCGACCGTGCTGGTCACCACAAAATCCGGATCCAACGACTTCCACGGCTCCTTGTTCGAGTTCCTTCGCAATACCTCACTCGATGCCAAGAGCTTCTTTGCGACTTCTCCGGAGAAATTCAATCTGAACCAATTTGGCGGCTCCATCGGCGGTCCTATTCGCAAGAACAAAACTTTCTTCTTCGTCGATGGCGAGCAGAAGGATCAACTTCATGGCATCACGTTTACCGGTCTAGTCCCCAGCGATGCGATGCACACGAGCGCGGCGCAGCCCTACGCGGATTTCAGCCATGACCCCTTCGGGGCTGTGGTTTCCCCCACTTCAATCACCAACCCCTATACGGGCGGTACCCCTTTTCAATGCAATGCCGGCACAGACCTGCCAACCGCCGTCAATCCCAACGGCAGTCAGACTGCCGGAGTTCCCTGCGCCAAAATACCCGCTGCTCTGATTAACCCTCTCGGTGCGGCCTTGGTGAATTTGTATCCCTCGCCAAACGCCAACAATGCCGCTCAGGGATTCAATTTCGTAAGCGAGCCGGTCCGCAGCCTCTATGAAACGAAGTTTGACATCCGTGTGGATCACACCTTTTCGGCCAACGACAATATCTTCGCTCGTTTTAGCTACGACGATGCCGGCTCCTACGTTCCTGGCGGCTTTGCCGGCGGTTTTGCCGAGGCCAGCGCCTTCGGCAGCAACCAGGGCATTGTCAATCACGCCCGCAACGTGGCCATCAGCGAGACCCACGTCTTTTCACCTACTACGGTGAACCAGGCCAGCTTTGGTTACAACCGCATCTTCGACTACATCACTTCTCAGGGCACGGGCACTTGCAGTTCTGCCAATCTCGCCGGCATCGGCATCCCCGGCGCCAACCTCGGCTGCACCGGCACGCCCGGTAGCGAGACGTGTACCCCGGGAGCTTATAGCTGCGGCTTGGTTTCGGTGTTGTTCAACGGCGGCTTGTGGTCCCTCGGCGATCGCGGCTACACTCCTTTCCAGGGTGGAACCAATATCTTTACGTTCGCTGATTCCCTCGACTTGATTCGCGGCAAGCACGAATTCAAAGTCGGAATTGACGTCCGCGCCAATCAGATGAACGTCGGCACCGAAGCCTTCCAGGATGGTTTCTGGATTCCCCTCGGCGTATTCTCCGGTAATCCCGAAGCCGATCTAAGCTTGGGCTATGTGAGCATCTCCGAACACGATCAGACTTTCAACGGCCCGGTCACCGGTCGCCGCTGGAAAATCATCCGTCCCTACGTTCAAGACGATTGGAGAATCACCAAAGACCTCACCCTCAATCTGGGCCTGGCATGGGATTTGAGCACGCCCATTACCGAGGCCGCCGGGCGCATGGCGGATTTCATTCCTCCCAGTATTGCCACGGGCGCGAATGCCAGCACGGGCCAGCTTCTCATTGCCAATCAGGGTGGCATAGGCGGGTCGGCCGGCATATACATGAATTGGCAGGCTCTTGAGCCGCGCATCGGCGCGGCCTGGAAGGTTCTCGGAAGCGACAAGACGGTAGTCCGCGGCGGTTTTTCGATCTATCACGATTCCGCCTGGAGCCAAGGCGCCCAGGGCCTTTGGCAGAACCCTCCCTTTTTCGCCGAGGGCGACATCTTCCAGTTCGGGGGATGCCCAGTTTCTACCCCATCCGGTAATACCCCGGCCTGTGGCCCGGGCGGCAAGGTCTCCAGCATCTCTAGCGGATTTCCAATTTTTAACACTCCGCCGACTGTGTCCACCTTTACCGGGACATATTTCTACCAGCCACGGGACTTCCGGAGCGGACAGGTGGTGCAGTACAATGCCAACGTCGAGCGTCAGTTGCCCGGCAACATCGTGCTCACCGTTGGCTACGCCGGTTCGCGTGGCAACCACATCCTGGTCGCCGGTAACGCCCTCGACACCAACGGTCCTTCGGCTTGTGTTGCCGGAGGAACCTACACCCTCGGTTGCGCCGCCGGTGGGGCTCCTTTCATATCGCCCTACACTCCACCAAACTTCAACGCCATTCTGGAATTCGGGGACCTTGGCAAAACCACTTATAACTCCTTGCAAGTGAAGGCCGAGACCAAGAGTTCCCGTTACGGCGTTTATGCGCTGATTTCCTACACGTATTCGCATACTTACGACAATGGGCTTAGCGACGGCCTCGGATCATTGCTGAGCGCGCCGTACTTCCCGCTGCCGAATTGGCAGAATCTGGATTGGGCCCCGTCTCAACTCGATCTTCACAACAACTTTACTGCCAGCGTCATCTATGATTTGCCGTTTGGCAGAGGCAAGAGATTCGGCTCCGACTGGAGCAACGTGACGAATTCGCTGCTGGGCGGCTGGCAGGTCACGCTGATCGAAAAAATCACTTCCGGCTTCGCCTTCCCCCTAATTAACAGTAACAATACCTCAAATGTCTCCTTCAATACGGGTGGCAACGGCAACTCTTTTGAACGTCCGGACCAGGTTGCCGGCTGCAATCCCTACGCCAACCAGACCAAGACCCAGTACATTAACCCAGCCTGCTTTGTGCAGCCCGCAACGGGTGAACTCGGCAACGCCAGTCGTGTTCCCGTCTACGGTCCGGATTTCGTGAATACTGATTTCTCTGTGATCAAACAATTCGCCCTGCCCTGGGAAAACATGGGCCTGAATTTCCGGGCAGAATTCTTCAACCTCTTCAACCACGCTCAGTTCGGCATGCCGATCAACGACATCAACGCACCAAGCGGTTTTGGCGCGGTCAACTCAACGGTAAACAACCCGCGCCTCGTCCAGTTCGGTCTGAAACTGACGTTCTAATCGCGAACTGCAACACGGCGATTTCAATTTGAATCTGGCCGGCCCACCTCAGTTTCGGTGGGCCGGTGTTTTTGCTGGAGGCGCTGGCCTCCTCCACGGGGCTGGTCTATCATCCTTTGTCGATTCCTCGCAAACCGCACCCGAAAGGAACTGCTTCATGTCCAGGGTTGGCCCATCCGCGTTGCTCTTGTTTCTCGTTTCGTTCTTTACTCTATCTCTTCAAGCGCAGGTCAAACGCAAGGTCATCATCGATCAGGACTGCGCCGGTCCCGGCGGCACGGACATGCAGGCCATTCTCACTCTCATAAATTCACCGGAGACCGACGTTCTGGGCATCACCGTTCTCACCGGAGACGCTTGGCGCGACGAGGAGGTGCAGCACACGCTGCGCCTGCTGGAAATCATCGGCCGCACGGACATTCCGGTAGTTCCTGGCGCCGTTTTTCCACTTGTGAATTCCAAGGAATACATCGCCAAGTGGGAAACCTTCTACGGCAAGATCATTTATCAGGGCGCCTGGAATTTTGCCGGCCGCCACCCCGTCCATGGCCCATACGAAGTTCCGCCCATGCCCGAAGGTGCTCCCACAACCAAGGCTTCGACCGAATACGCCGCCCATTTCATGGTTCGCATGGTTCATCAGTACCCGCATGAAGTCACCATCTACGCTGCCGGGCCCATGACCGACCTCGGCGTGGCCATTGCTTTGGACCCGCACTTCTCTGAGCTTGCGAAGGAGCTGATTGTCATGGGCGGGAGCATGAATCCGCAGACTGACGACCCTGAATTTAGCCTCAGCCCGCGCCGCGAATTTAACTTCTGGATGGATCCGGAAGCGTCACACGCTGTGCTCCATGCCCACTGGCCGCGAATCGTTCTTACCACGGTGGACATTTCCGTCAAGACGCGCATGGAGAAGAGCCTCATCGAGCAGGTCGCAAAGAGCCCCACACCTGCCGCGCAGTACGTAGCGAAGTATGCGGAGGCGAATTATCTCTGGGATGAACTTGCCGCCGTCGCCTGGCTCGACCCAAGCTTTATCACCAAGTGGCAAAAGCTCTACGTCGATGTAGAAGTTGATCACGGCGCATCTTTCGGCGACACGCTCGCCTGGGCCCCTGGCCATCAACCCGGGATGGGTGAAGTCCTCGTCGACGTCCAAAAAGATCTCGACAAGGAGAAATTCTACAAGGAGTACGTCGATCTGCTCACTCGTCCGACGCCCCAAGCTCGCCCCTCGCCGGGCAACCAGAATTGAAGAATGGAAAGGTGGGACGGGCATTGCCGCCTGTCTCCCCGCGATGCCCCTGCACAAAGTCTTGTGATTGTGGCGAAACGCACATGGCAACCAATCCTTTCTACTCGCTTGATTGAACGCGGCGTTTCCCCGACAATTAAAGGTCAGTCGTTGCCCATTTTCCCCGCAGTGCTGCCGTCGCGGCGCCTAGCGGAGAAGCGAGAGAGATGTCCACGCACGCGAATTCAGTTAAACGATTTGTCGCCTATTTTTCCATGGAGATTGCGCTTGAGAACGCCATGCCGAGCTACAGTGGGGGCTTGGGCGTGCTGGCCGGAGACACCATCCGCGCCGCCGCGGACCTTCGCTTGCCAATGGTCGCGGTCTCGCTCCTCTACCGCCGAGGATTCTTTTCTCAACATCTCTCTGAAGACGGCACCCAAACAGAAGAGCCCGTCGTTTGGAAAGTCGACGATTTTCTCAAGGAAGAAACTGCGCGTGTAACCGTCCCTTTGGAAAATCGCCGCGTCGAACTTCGCTGCTGGCGTTATGACGTCAAAGGCGTGCGCGGCTTTGTGGTGCCGGTCTATTTTCTCGATGCCGATCTGCCCTCCAATACCGAATGGGACCGCAACCTCACCGGTGGACTTTATGCCGGCGATTCCTATTACCGTCTGTGCCAGGAAGTTCTGTTGGGAATCGGCGGTGTGCGTATGCTTCGCGCGCTTGGATATGAAGACCTCACGCGCTATCACATGAACGAGGGACATGCCGCTCTTCTCTCGCTGGAGTTACTAGGCGAGGAAGCGGTAAAGGCGAGGCGCACCGCCATCAACGGTGAAGACATCGAAAAAGTGCGGGCCAAGTGCATGTTCACTACGCACACGCCTGTGCCTGCCGGCCATGACCGTTTTCCGATTGAATATCTCACGCGTGTTTTTCCGCAGCAGAGTAAATTTTTCGATCTCAAGGACGCGGCCGTCGCCGAGCTAGTGAAGCGCTCTTTGCAAACCGAGCAAAACTATCCGGACTTGCAGGAAGCCGCGGCGCGCGGAGCCCATTTGAATATGACGTACCTGGCGCTCAGCCTCAGCACGTATGTCAATGGGGTGGCCAAACAGCACGGCGTCACTTCGCGGCAGATGTTTCCGGAAGTTCCCATCGAGGCCATCACGAATGGCGTTCACGCAGTGACGTGGACCTCGCCGCCATTTCAACAACTCTTTGACCGCCAGATCGCACAATGGCGCGAGGACAATTACAGTCTTCGCAGTGCGCTTGGGCTTCCCCCCGAAGAAGTCTGGTCAGCGCATCTCATCGCCAAACACGAACTTCTGGAAACCGTGCGCGAAAAAACCGGACTCAGTCTGGACGAAGAAGTTTTCACCATTGGTTTTGCGCGGCGCGCGACGGGATACAAGCGCGCGGACCTGATCCTTTCGGACCTGGACCGCTTGCGCCAGATCGCCAAGAATGCGGGACATTTTCAGATCATTTACGCGGGCAAAGCGCATCCCAACGACGGCGGAGGCAAGGATATTATCCGGCGCATTTTCCAAGCGAAGAAGGCGCTGCGCAAAGCTGTTCCTGTTGTTTTCCTCGACGAATACAATCTCGACCTCGGCGGCAGAATAACCTCTGGCGTGGACCTTTGGCTCAACACGCCGCAATTTCCTCTCGAGGCTTCCGGCACGAGCGGTATGAAATCGGCGCTCAACGGAGTTCCTAGCCTAAGCATTCTCGACGGCTGGTGGGTGGAAGGACATATCGAAGGCGTCACCGGATGGTCGATTGGCGAGCCTAGGCGTTCCATGGACCCGGCGGACGTCACCACGGACAACAGCAAGGAAGCTGAATCACTCTATTGGAAGTTAGAGAACATCATTCTCCCGATGTTTTACAAAGAGCCGAGGCTGTACATCCAAATCATGCAGCACGCCATAGCCATCAACGGCTCGTTCTTCAATACGCAGCGCATGGTGCAGCAGTACATCACGGATGCTTACTTGCGATAGCTGCAAGAAACGATTTTCAGGAAACGTTCGAACCTTTCCGCAAAACTCTCCGAAGCAAGTCTCTTGCCTATCAAGGGGCGGTCTGGGGAATCTTTTTTTCGCCGCGCAGTTCTTTCTCCATGTCAGTGATGTTGCGCTTGGCGAAGTGATCAAAGAAACCCCAGTCGCCGTACTTTCCCTGAAGCTGCGGCAATACCCTGTTCATTAGCGCGTCACCTGCAAGTCCACTATCGATGGCTCCCTTGACCATGGCGCGCAGCTCGCCGAGATAGCGAGCGAACTCCAGCACGTCTTCTGCGGTGCCAACGTCCCCGTGACCGGAGACGAACGCTGCCTTCGGGCCTTCCGCAGCGAGCTTTCCGTCGGTGTCGTGCCACTTGTCGGTGCTGCCGTCGATTAGGTTGGGCAGCGTTTTCCTCCAGAAGAGATCGCCGCAGAAATAAACGTTTGCATCGGGCACGCTGACCACGGAATCGCCACCGGTGTGGCCTGGAAAGTAGCGAACCAGAACGCGACGCGAGCCGAGGAATAGTTCGAGTGCCGAATCGTAGACCAGGTTGGGCGCGAAGAGGCCATCGACCCAAGCTTTTTGCTCCGGCTTGATACCGGCGCCGAAGAATTTAAGATTTTCCGTGTGAATCCAGGTGCGCACGTTCTTGTGGGCAATGATGACGGCGCCGGCTTGGGCGAAGACGTCGTTGCCGGTGACGTGGTCGAGGTGATAGTGCGTGTTGACGACGAACTTGACAGGAAGCTTGGTGAGCTTCTGGATTTCGGCGAGCAACTGGCGCGCGGCGGCTTCGTCCTGGAACGTGTCAATGACGGCCACGCTGTCGTCACCGATCACGAAGCCAGCGTTTGAGCCCGCGGGGCCTTTAGGCTTGGCGATTGCGGCGAAGACGTTGTTGCCAAGCGGCTTGATCGTGAAGGGCAGGGAATTGGCTGACTCCGCTGCAGTTTGTGCATGGGCCGTGCCCGTAGAGAGCAGCAGAAGCAGGGACACCCAGATGGTTTTTAGCATGGGTCGGTATCCTATCCCAACTTGGAGTTGACGCAAGAGGCTAATTCGGCCCTGCGGATGGTCCCCACTCTTCCTGTTGAAGTCCGCCGCAATTTCTTTTCTGTGATCTCAGTGACCTCTGTATCAAGCAAACCTGTGGCCTCGCGGCGCGCTAACGATTGGTTCAGCGGAGACGGTTTTTGTAGACGGCCATGCCGACGGCGGCATCCATCCCGATTTTTTCGAGGGCGTTGATTTCGCGGCGGGTTTTTATTCCGCCCGCGGCAATGATGGGATGCTCTGTGGCGGCGCGGAGCTTGCGGAACCACTCGAGATTCGCTCCGGTCATGGTTCCTTCGCGGTCTACGTCGGTGCAGAGAAACGCGTCACAAAAAATTTCGAGCTGCGACATGACGTTTTCGGGACGCAGAGTGAGTTTGTGGCGCCAGCCGTTGATAGTGATGCGGCCTTTGGCAGTGTCCAGCGCGATGACGATTCGAACGCGCGCTACCTTTTTTGTGAGCCGCCGGAGAAAGCGCTTATCGATCTTGCCGCCGCGAAAGGCGGCGCTGCCGATGATGATTTGGTCCGCGTCCCACCTGGTAATTTCTTCGGCCCGCGCGGCGGTTCGAATGCCGCCGCCGACGCGAACTTTGAATTTGTAGCGCTTGCGGGCGTGGAGGCAAAGTTCGCGGGCGAGCGCGTTGTTGTCTCCGGTGCCGATGGCGGCGTCCAAGTCAATCAGGTGCAGCCATTCGTAGGATTTGAATTTCTCCAGAAGGCCGAAAACGTCAGCGACAGCGAGTTCGCGCGTTCGACCGTTGACGAGTTGGACGGCTTGGCCGCCTTGCAGGTCGATGCAAGGAATCAGCACGGTAAACGAACCTCAATGTTTCGCGCGGAGAGATATAGCTTGAGTTCGCGGATGGATTGCACGCTATCGTGGAAGATGGAGGCGGCAAGGGCGGCGTCGGCTGCGCCTTCTGCAAAAATCTCAGCGAAGTGCTCGGGGAGTTTTGCGCCACCCGAGGCGATGACGGGAACCGTGACGGCGCGCGAAATCGCGGCGGTCAGAGGGGTGTCGAAACCGAGTTGCGTGCCGTCACGGTCAACGGACGTGAGCAAAATCTCGCCAGCGCCGAGTTCGACCCCTTGTTGCGCCCACACGAGAGCATCGCGATTGGCAGAATCACGGCCGCCGCGCACCATGACGTCCCAGTGGTCGCCGGCACGCTTTGCGTCGATCGCAAGGACTACGGCTTGCGCGCCAAACTCGCGAGAGAGATCGGAAATAAGTTCGGGGCGCTCGACCGCGGCGGTATTCACGGTAACTTTGTCAGCTCCGGCGCGAATCACGGAGCGAGCATCGTCGAGTGAGCGAATTCCGCCACCTGAGGTTAGCGGAATGGCGAGTTCGGCGGCGACGCGGCGAATGGTTTCGAGAAATGTGGGACGCCGGTCTCGGGATGCCGCGATATCGAGGACTACAAGTTCGTCGGCGCCTTCTGCGTTGTAGCGGGCGGCCAGCGCGACAGGATCGCCGGCGTCGCGCAGCCCGACGAAGTTCACGCCCTTAACGACGCGCGCGCCATCCGTGTCGAGGCAGGGAATGATGCGATGCGCCAGGCTCATGTGGCGAGCCTCAGAAAGTTGCGGAGAAGTTGCGCGCCTGCGTCACCGCTTTTCTCCGGGTGAAATTGGACCCCAAAAATATTTTCCTTTTCGATAACGGCTGCGAAATCAGTGCCGTGGCTACAGAGAGCGACAGCTTCGCCGTTGGCGGCTGTGGCGGCGAAAGAATGCGCGAAATAAAAATACGCATCTGCGGATACTCCTTCCAGTAGGCGCGAAGGGCGGGTCAGCTTGAGCTGGTTCCATCCCATGTGGGGCAGCTTGACGGTGGCGGGAAGGGAACGAACAGAACCGGGCAGGAGATGCAGGCCAGTGAGTTCGGGAGCTTCTTCGCTGGATTCGTAGAGCGCTTGAAGGCCGAGGCATATGCCAAGAAAGGGAACGCCACGGTGTATGGCATCGAGAAGCGGTGTGCGGAGTGCGCGCTCGTCGAGTGCCCGCATCAGCGCGGCGTAGTGGCCGACGCCAGGAAGGAGCAGAGCCTCCGCAATTGCGATGCCCGCCGGCGAATTGCAGCGCTGGCTTGCAGCGCCGAGGCGTTGCAAAGCGCGCTCAACGCTAGCGACGTTGCCGGCGCCATAGTCGATGAGCGTCACTTTCATAGAAGACCCTTTGTGCTGGGGAGAACGCTGCGGAGCCTCTTGTCGCGCGAGACGGCAAAACGCAGCGCGCGCGCGAACGCTTTGAACATGGCTTCGACTTGATGATGCGACGAGCGGCCGTAAAGCGCGCGCAAATGTACATTAGCGCGCGCGGCTTGCGCGAAGCCTTGAAAAAAATCTTCCGTCAGTTCGGTTTGGAAATCGCCGACCCTTTTGGATGAGATTTTCGCGTTGATAACGCAATATGGTCTGCCGCCGAGATCGACGGCTGCAGCAGCGAGCGTTTCGTCCATGGGCATCAGGAAATATCCAGCGCGCAGGATGCCGCGTTTTGAGCCGAGCGCTTTCACGACAGCTTCTCCCAGTGCGATGCCAACGTCCTCGACAGTGTGGTGCTGATCGACATCGAGGTCGCCCTTCGCGCTGATTTCCAGGTCGAAAGCTCCGTGACGCGCCACGAGATCCAGCATGTGATCGAAAAAACGAATGCCCGTTGCCACGCGAGATTCCCCCCGGCCGTCGAGATTCAGTTTGAGCCGGATGTCGGTTTCGTTTGTCTTCCGATGAATGCTGGCGATGCGTGTCATACGATCACCGGTAGCGCTTGATAAGTTTCAGCAAGCGCTCCATTTCCTTTTGTGTGCCGATGGAGACGCGAACGATGCCGGGGCCGATGTCTTTTGCGCGATCGCGGAGAAGCACACCTTTTTTTAGGAGTTGCGCGCACATTTCGGAGCCGCCGGGACCGAAATCGGCGAGGAGGAAATTACCGGCGCTCAGATAGGTTGTTACATTGAGTTTGTGTAATTCCTTTTCGAGCCATGCGCGCGTGCGCAGGATGTTTTTGATATAGAGCTTCATCGTTCTGGAATCGCCAACGGCGGCCTCCACGGCGGCCAGCGCGGCTACGTTGACCGGGAAGGGCGCCGTGGCGCGGCGAAGGACCGCGAGCGATTCCGCGCACGCAATGACCGCGCCGAGTCGAAGCCCGGCGAGTCCTGCGGCTTTGGAAAAAGTCCGCGCAACGAAAAGTTGCGAGTATTGGTTGATCCACGGCACGACGGTGACGCCGGAAAACTCGGCGTAGGCTTCGTCGACCACGACGGCCGTGTGGGTGGCGGCTTTCAAGATTGTTTCAATGACGGATCTTTCGAGCAGCGTGCCAGTTGGATTGTTGGGATTGCAGACGAATAAAACGCGCGGGCGCAAAGTGAGAGCCTGTAGCACTCCTTCGAGCGGAAACTCCATCGTCGGTCCATAACGCTCGACTTCGATTTTCGCACCCGCCACTTCTCCCCAGTAGCGATACATCGGGAAAGTCGGTTCGCAGATAACCGCACTGGTGCCCGCATCGACAAAGGCGTCAAAGAAAAGCCGAAGCGCATCATCACCACCGTTGGTGAGCAGAAGTTCTTCGGGGGCCACTTGAAAGTGACGCGCGAGCCGGCGAGTGCCGCGCTCATATTCGGGATACATCGAGAGGAGTTTAGGCGTGAGTTTCGCCAAAGCTCGCTGGACGGCCGGCGAGCAGCCGGCGGTGTTTTCGTTGAAGTCGAGCCGAAGTTTGTCGGCTCTGCCCTCACCTGGCGGTTCGTAGGTGCGGCGATCAAGAATGGCCTGGCGAACGGGGAGTTGCGGTTTCATTTGCGAACCTTCATCGGCGCACCTCGATGGCGTTGCCGTGTGCGAGCAAGCCTTCGGCGCGGGCCAATTTTACCGCGTCGTTAGCGAGACGTTTGAATCCGTTGCGTCGGATAGTTTGGACACTGATGCACTTCACAAAATCGGCGGCCGAGAGCCCGCCACGTATGCGCGCCCAACCTCCGGTCGGCAAAACGTGATTGCTGCCGCTAATGTAGTCGCCAAGCGGTTGCGCCCCCCAAGGGCCGAGGAAGATCGTGCCGGCCGCGGTGATTTTCTTGAGCAGGATGTCTGGTTTGCCAGGGAGACTGAGGTGTTCCGGTGCAAAGCGGTTCGAAAAATCGCACGCGGCTTCGATAGATGGGGCGAGCAAGATCGCGCCAGTCTTGCGCATGGACACGTGAGCGGGATTGTTCGCCGGCAACTTCGCCAATTGCGCTGCGACTTCTTGCTGCACGGCGTGAGCCAGTTTCACGCTCGTAGTGACCAGGAAACTTCCTGCATCCGGTGCATGTTCTGCCTGAGAGAGCAGATCCGCCGCAATCCATTTCGGATTGCCTTTTGCCGCGAGGACGATTGCTTCCGTAGGTCCCGCTGGAAGATCGATGGCGCAATCGCTGCTGACGAGCTGTTTTGCCGCGGTGACAAAACGGTTGCCGGGCCCGAAAATCTTGTCTACGCGGGGAACACTGTTTGTGCTATAGGCGAGCGCTGCAATCGCTTGCGCGCCGCCGATGCGGGCAATTTGCGTTATGCCAAGCAAACTTGCAGCGGCGAGGAGTTCTGGATTCGGTTTTGGGCAAACCACCGTGATACGATTCACGCCAGCGACCTGCGCGGGGACGACGGTCATCAGCAGAGTCGAGACCAGAGCAAAACGTCCTCCAGGAATGTAGCAGCCGATGGCGTCGATTGGACGCACGAGTTGAGAAATGGTCACGCCAGGCTCGACTGCAAGAAGCCAGTCACGCGGCAGTTGTTTTTCCGCGACACGGCGAATGTTTTTCCCAGCGTGGCGGATAGCACGGATAAAATCCAGGCTCACTTGCTTGCGTGCAGCGTTGATTTCGTGTTGGGAGACCCAGACGCCACTGCGGCGGAGGTCGACTCCATCGAGTTTTTTCGCCCATGCCGAGAGCGCCGCATCACCGCGTTTGCGAAGGTCGCCGATGATGTTTGCGGCAATGCGCTCGGCTTCCCGGTCGCGTTCGTGGCGCGCGCGGAGAAGATTTTTTTCGACGGCGGGATTGAGTTTTAGGATGCGCATCAGAGCACGATCTTGTTCAGTGGATATTCGACGATACCTTGGGCCTTCGCGGCCTTCAGCTTCGGCAAAATCTGGCGCACCACCGCTTCTTCGACAATAGTGTTGATCGCGACCCAATCAGGGTCGCTGAGAGCCGAGATCGTAGGCTTCTTGAGAGCTGGCAAAACCGCGAGAACGGCGGCTAGATCGTCACGGTGAACGTTGAGCAGCAAGCCCACCTTGTTGGCGGCGGCAATCGCCCCTTGCAGCATGAGTATTAAGTTTTCAGCTTTCTCGCGCTTCCACGGTTCGGCGGCAGCCGAGCGATTCATGATGAAAACGGTAGCGGATTCAAGAACAGTGTCCACGATACGTAGACGATTGGCGCGCAACGATGACCCCGTTTCAGTGACCTCGACGATCGCATCAGCGAGCTGAGGAACTTTGACTTCGGTCGCGCCCCAGGAAAATTCCACGCGCGCCTTCACGCCGTGACGGGCAAGATATTTTTCGGTGATTTGGACAACCTCGGTGGCGATGGTTTTGCCTTCGAGATCGCGGACACCGCGCATTGCGGAGTCCTCGGGAACGGCTAGGACCCAGCGAACGCGTGCCAGCCGCTGTTTTGCGTAGACGAGCTCAGAAAGTTCGTCCACGGCTGCCTCGGTTTCGACGACCCAGTCGTGGCCGGTGATTCCGGCGTCGAGGGCGCCGGTTTCGACGTACCGTGCCATTTCTTGCGCGCGAACCATGAGGCATTCGATTTCAGGATCGTCGATGGTGGGCACGTAACTGCGCGAGCTGAGCGTGATCTTCCACCCGGCTCGGGCAAAGAGTTCGAGCGTTGCGTCTTGTAAGCTGCCTTTGGGGATGCCTAGTTTCAGACAGCTCATGTTTTTTTCTCCGGCTTCTCTTGGCCGTAGACAGTTTCTGGCGCAAACGTGCGCTCTTCAATGATTGTTGCGACGCCATCAGTTTCCAGCTTGCGGAAGAAGCAGCTGCGATAGCCTTCGTGGCAGACGCCGGGACCGACTGCTTCGACGCGCACGAGCAGCGCATCGGCGTCGCAATCGACGCGGAGCTCGCGCACTCTTAGCACATGCCCGCTCGATTCGCCTTTTTTCCAAAGTTTATTCCGCGAGCGGCTGAAGAATACCACCTCGCCGGAGCGCTGGGTTTCATCCAGTGAGACGGAGTTCATAAAACCGAGCATCAGGACGTCGCCTGATCGATGGTCCTGAATGATGGCGGGAACCAGCCCGCCCGCTTTGTCGAAGTCGATCTTGACGGATTCCACGTGCATACCTCCCAAAACCAACCGCCGGAAAACAAAAAACCCGCTGGGGCTTACTGCGCCAGCGGGCCGATGAGTGCTTTGTGTTGCGAAACTCTATGCACACCTCATCGGGCGCGGCGTGTGGCCGTGATGATGGTGGTGGCGATGCGCCCGAGAGTTCATAGTTAGAAATTAAAGAAAATCGTGTTCGGTGTCAACTACGGGTTTTCTTCTTGTGGAGTCGCAGAATTCTCGAAGTGGGTTGGGGCGAAACTGAGGGTGCTCAGAAGCTTCAGTTTCGGCTGGCCGAGCGTGAAGCTCCTCCAGCGTTAAAGTTCATGCTCAACTGCAGATGAACGGCAACGCCGGTCTTGTCGTTCTCAAGCTTCTCCACGCGAACAACTTGTGCGACATACTCACAATTCATGGGATCGTGGGGCGAGGAGTAGGGAAACGTCACAAAAACACGCATGCCAGGATAGTAGGACTTTTGGCGTGTGATGAAATAGATGCCACTCTTTGAGACGTTTACGCTGATGGGCAGGTCTTCAAAGTGATCGTCGCGAGGCTCGGAAGGGCGGACGCGGACGGGCCGCGAAATCTTCGCTCTGCGGGCTACGCGCTTCTCTGAGACCGGTTTTTCGAGCTTTCCTGGCATTACGGCTTTCAGGTTAGAATCTGTCTGTTCAGAGTCGATCCGCAGTCTGGGTTGCATCGTCTGCCCAGTTCAGCGAATCTGATAGCTTTAGAGAGCACGGCAAAGGCCAAATAGGCAGAGAGCAAGGAACAACCATGGACGAAAAGATCCGTAAGGACGAGGTCGCGTGGAAGAAGCAACTCACTTCGAATCAATACTATGTGACCCGCCAGAAGGGAACAGAGCCGCCGTTTTCCGGGGAATACGAGGACACGGACACGCCCGGGGTATACAAATGCGTCTGCTGCGGCCAGCCGTTGTTTCGTTCTGATACCAAATACCACTCGGGCTCCGGGTGGCCGAGTTTCTACGCTCCCGCAAACGAGGAGGCTGTCGAGACGGAAACCGACGCCAGCCACGGCATGGCTCGCACCGAGATCAAGTGCAGCCGCTGCGATGCGCACCTCGGACATGTCTTCGACGATGGCCCAAATCCGACGGGGCTGCGTTACTGCGTCAACTCCGCATCCTTGGAATTGGACGAAGAGAAAAAAGACTAAAAAGCGCCCCGGCTGGGCCGGAGCGCTTCTCAGATTTTTACGCTCTCAGGAGAAATTCGAAAATTACGCGGCAGGACAGGTGCAGGCCACGAGCTCCGCTACGGGATCGCTTTCGCGATCCCAAACGCCAAGCAGCATCACTTTCGTTCCCGTAGGATATTTGAAAACGTAATAAATACTTGAACGCCCTTCGACTTCAAAGAAGCCGGGTCGCCGCGGATCTGGCCGCGAAGGAGCACCGGACTGAAGCAGCATGCGCAATTCAGCGATCTGCTCCTGCGAATGATTTCGCAGGTCTTCCACGAGGGGCGGGTGTTTCGTAATTGTCATAATCATGTTCAATCTCCGCCACATTCAGCTTATCGTTGTCCTCACATGTTAAGACGAAAAAAGGTGGGAAAAGTTTCATGGGCCGCAACTTCTTTTAAAGAATGTTTCGGGGCCACCAGGGGAAAAATAGGAAAAACAGCGAATTTGGCTGCATTCTGGGCGAAAACGGGCATTTGAGGGTGGTCCATATTGGCTCTCCGTCCGTCCCATCCTCGGCTCGCTGAAGAGTTTGATGCGCGGAGCGAGCAAGCGTGACATCGAAATCGGACGGGTTCAGAGATTCCTCAATTGCCTAAATTTCTTGTAATAAATGCAGCGTTACTATCTATAGCGGTACTTGCGCGAGTGGCGCTTCCCTGCGATAGTGAACGCAGTGACCTACCAAACTAATCAGGGATGGCCTCTGTGACCAAAACTCCGACGAAAAAATCCCCAAAGAAAGAGAAAACTAATTTTGGCAAGGACAAGCGGCGCAAACATCACCATTTTCTGGTGACCGTTTACTATGCCGACGGGGAGAAGTTCGGCCGCGTCTACACCGACAAAGATAAAGCGGATCGCTTCGCCGACCGGCAGAAACGTTCGCCTGTAGTGAAGTCCGCGCGCGTTACGATGGTTTCCTGAAAAGGAAACTTCGTGATTTAGTCGGTGATGAAGGGGAAGCCACGGAAGGCTTGTCGCTGCCGTGCGGGCATGTTATAAAAAGAACTGTCGTTGAGCGGCCTTAGTATAGTGGTAGTACGGAACCTTGCCAAGGTTCAGGTGTCGGTTCGATTCCGATAGGCCGCTCCATTAAAATCAAGCAGTTACGCAAACACCTCATTTTCCATATTTTCCAAAACTACAATTTGATTGCCAATCTTGGAGGAAAATTCGGCTTGTACGTGCTCAAGCGGAATCTCCCCGGTGTAAAGCGCCGTCATCGCAGCGGACGCGTGCCCCATCTGCTGGCGAAGGACGGCGGGGTTAATCCCGGCGAGTTCCCACCTGCGGTTGCACCCCCGACGAAGGGCGTGCATTCCGGCTTGTTTTAGACCTAGAGCTTTTAGGGTCGGATATAAACCTTGATTTAGTATGGTGGTCTCCAGGAGGGGACCGCCGCGTTTCGAGTGGAAGACGAGAGCGTTGGGGTTTGAGGCGTTACCGAGGAATCGCCGCAACTCCGACATTGCTCTTTGGCCCTCAGGGTCCCGCAGAAGCACGGTTCGATAAGCAGTCACGTTCTTGCATGGACCGATCTTTCCCGCATTCCGCTGGTCTGAGGATTCATCCACTCTGAGTGTGCTCGCCTCGAAGTCAAGATCATTGACCCTGAGGATAAGCAGCTCGCTGCTACGCACCCCTGCACCAGCCGTAAGAAGAATGGCTGTCGCGTATTGCTCTCGGCGGGCGGAGCCGAGTCCGTCCAGCTTTCGGACTTGCTCGGCGATTTGTTGTGCCTGCGACCACGAGAACGATACCTTTTGACGGCTGCCGATCTTCATCTGCAACTTGTCACGTTCAGGGATTGCGAGTCCTGCCTGTGAGAACGGCGGCTTTCCGTCTTTCGAGAATGCAGACAAAACGCGCTGCATCGTGCGCAACGCATCCTTAATCGTCATCCATGAGACGCCCGCTTGCCGTTTCTTCCAAGCCCACTCATTTACCGAATCAATGTTCACGTGCTCTACCGGGACATCGTTCCAGTCCGCTTCGAGATGGTTCTTGAGGAGTCCGTCCTTGATTGAGAACGTTGACCCTCGGTGCATACGTGGAGCGAATACTTCCCGATAGTGCTTCACTGCTCCCGCGAAGGTCTGCGACGAAGGAATCCGGTAGTCATCTGAATTAAGTTCGAGCTTCGAGATGAAATCCTGCTTCTTCCGTTCTGCTTCGCTTCGCGTGATTTGGCTCACTAGTCCGACCACTTCTGTCTGACGCTTTCTTTCTTCCTGCCCTGGAACGTCAATCCAGTATTGGAAGAAAAAGTACTTCTCTCCGCTGGCGCGCTTTCCCACACGCACCCTCGGATTCTGTCCAGTCCTGCGAGTCATGCACTTTCCCCGCTTTCTCGCTGGAACTGGCGGCACGCCAATATTATCAGGACGCGACCCCGGATCAACGGGCAACTGGCGCTCGGTGAGTAAAGCGGTGGCAGATTTAGGAATGGAATGTCTGGACATAGAAACCGCCGTCATTTCATTGAGGCTATTCCATTGGACTTCTTAGTCTTCGAGAGCGGGCTTGCTGGCACTGGCCGCGTTTGCTTCACTCGCTTCCATGTGGGCGGCGCCTTGTTGCAATTCCATTTGCACTTTCTCCACCGTGTGTCGCGCGTAGCCGGAATGTTTTTCGCCGCCCCGATAGTCCGCAATCCGGCGAATGACTTCTTCGGGTCCTTCGCCGCGAGCTAGTGCCCGTTCAGCGAAGACCCATTCGTGTTGGGACTGGCTCAAATTGGTGCGTGACGAGGTCTCCCGCTTTTGCGCGGTTTGCGTTGCTGTGGCGACGTGAGTCCTGGGAGTCGATGTGCAGTTTGAAATCGCGGAGATAGTGAGTGGCGGTGGATTCCAGGCGAGCCTCGACATAGAAGTCTTTTTCATATTTCTTGTTCGCCAAACCGAGAAGCCGCAAACGCAGGTCGCACAAGTGGCGGCGGGATCTCCATCGAATTTGTATGCCATGGCGTGCAGAAGTCCTTCTGTGTCGTCGAGACTCATCTCTTTTACCTCCAAGACGGCCTTGAATTTGCCTGGCTAACTGGTGAGGCCGTAATTCGGTTTTGGGACAGCGCTGGAATTTCCACGGATTCCAGGGCTTCCGGGCCGATGTGATCTGGCGTGCTCTGGATGAAGGTCGCGTACTTCTCAACTGCAACTGCGATCGGCTCCTGCAGTTCGTATTCGCGCTTCACCATCTCCGGCGCTTTGTTAATGATCGACATGAGTTCTCCTTCCTTATTTCTTCCTGACGTTCCTGGACGCGGGCAAAACACAGAGTGAACAGAGTCTTTCCCTGGTCACTGGGCTGGAGCGACCGCCACGCTTCCCGTGGCAACGAAGTGGGGTCGCTCCAGCCCATTCCCGGGGTTTGCCCGCGTCCAAACTGAATGTCGCGCCATGCGCAACCTCTATGCTCCCAATAACTTCGCGTCACCCCGGGGGTGACGCGAACGGTGACGGGGAGGGTTACGTGTGTCTTTCACGCACCCTCACCGCGACGCGTGATCTCTGCTACTGGTGAACGGTGTTCCTGGACCAGGAAGGTCCCGAAGAATACGGGCCGATCGGGCTTGAGTTGCGAAAACTCCAACCGTAACTCACGTTCCGTGATCGTCCCGTTGCTCCATGCCTGATAGAGGTCTTCGAAGCGGTCACCATGGAAGCGCCGCCGCGCCTCATTGAGGAATTCAAAGTCCTCGGCCACCGGCACGACATACTCGTGGCGCTCCCACTTCCTGCGCACTTGAAAGTAGCGGAGGATCTCGCCCGAGACGTCGGATTCGAGAGGTCTCTTTACCAGGGAACGGAAACACTCTTCGACCTTTTGAAAATAGGCGTTCTTCGCCGCGATATAGAGAAACCGGAAAGTCTTGAGCTGACGGAAGAGTCCCTGGTAGGCCCCGAGATGCGAAACGAAATGGGACGATGTTTCAAAGCCGGAATCCACGTAGCTCAGGGTGACCACAGGGGGGGCACCTGAGAAAGGCGAAGAAAGAAACAGGGGAGACTTGTCGACGAAATAGCGGAGGGTCGGCTGGCTACCTGGGCCGCCCTCGTAAACCTTGGCCGGCAGAGAGTCCTTGGGGACCCCCAGTTCATCACAAAAGTAACGGACCTTGTCCTGCTCCGCTTCGAAGTACTTGAAATCCTGGTTGGCCAGAATGAAGTCCAAAAGCACGAGGCGGGAACGCATGAAATCGAACGAGTGCCGTTTGCGGTTGCGGAGGTTGTCCTTGTCGATCAGTCCGTAGACGGTGCGGGAAAACAGATGAAAGATGGAGCCCCTGCGCATGTAATCCCGGATCGTGGCGTGACCGCGCTTAAGGACTTTCTGTGCGAAAGAAGTAGGCCTTTTTCCGTAGGCAGTGCCGGTGAAGTTGCGGAACTGTCCCAAGGTGAAGTACCCAGAGTGGACGGCAACGATATAGAGAAAACGGGCCTCCGATTCGGTGTAGCCGAATTCCTTGATCCGCTCGATATGGTTTGTGGGAAAGTTCATAGCGACAAGATCTCCGTCAATTCGCGCTGATCCTGCACGGGCCGGAGTTTCGAAGCATCTTCTGCGTGGGCGTAGATGGAGAGTCCGGCGCGGACTTTTTCCGCCAGATCTCTGCCCCGGTAGTGACCGGTGGCGAGTTCGAGGCCACACGAGCACTCTCGCCGTCGCGCGCTTCCTATTCGATCCGAATGTCGGGAACTGGAATCTTTCCTCGAACCACCTGAAGTCCATGCCGTTCGGCAACGATATGTTTTTGCTCGGAAGAAGCCCTGCCAGGACCACGCTTCGCGAGATCGAGATAAAGGCGCTTTTTCATCTCATAGTCGAGAACGACGCGGAGATTTCTGCCTTCCTGCCCTTCGATCTTCTCTCGGGCCTTTTGATGGAGCCGGTAGAGATCGGCGTCGTGGCTTCGCCGGGCCTGGTGAATCCGTGGTAGAAAACCTGACCTTTGCCGGCGCTCTGCGTATCGGTGAGGAACGATGGCCGTTCTTGGTGGCGGCGCCAAGGCACATGGCGAGGAAGAAGAGCTTTCGCTCGGGTCCGAGGGTCGTCAGTGATAATGACCGATGCACTCTGTTGATTCGTGGTTGCCGCCAAATGCTTCTCCCAGCAGGACGCCGCTGTTTCAGGTGCAGGGAAAAAGCTAAGACAGGAAGTTCACTGCCGCGATGGCCATTCCGGCGCCGAAAAGCACGCCGGCAAGCACACGCTTCGAGCCACTTTCACCGAAGGCGAAAGTGAGCCCGGCCACGACAATCGCAACCAAGGACAACCCCCGTGCAAGCGTGCTCGTAAACGCCTATTGCAGGACGCTCACGGCGTTCTCCCAAGGGGATTGGCCACTCACTTGCGCAAATGCCGCTGATGCAAGATCAGAGATGGATTTCTTTCGGAAGGCTTTCCGATCAGCCCTGCTGTCATTTTCCGTCACTGCTGGTCGGCGAGGAATCCAGCGAGAGTTGCCTTCTAATCTTACTAATGGGCAAGAAACCGGCAAAATGTTTCAAAGAAAAATGTTTCACGTTCTGACTGTTTTTTTTCGCCTCGTTCGCCGTTTCTTGCTCAACCCCGTCATTAGAGTGTTAGAGCCCAGAGTTCCTCCAGTGCCTGAAATTACCAACGAGACGGACTGTTTTGTCCGCTCTACAAACCCGGGGGTTCGTCACCCTCAAAATACGGATCGTAGCCGTCGAAGAAGAGGCTTTCCAGTCGGTGGGCCTCGAGCACGACCGCATCGGGCACTCCTTTTCTCATTACCTCAAGGCATGCCGCTAAGTCCTTTAGGGCCACCGCCACATCCCTGCGCACAAGCTGATCCTTACGGGTTAGGTCGATGTACCGTCGAGCAGCGCTCGCAAACGCAAAGAATTCCTGCGCAGGATACTTCCGCTTCCTTTCCGAAAGCGCCATCTCGAAATCAATTAGAAGCTCTAGAACCTGCGAAGCGAGGCGATCCTTTACAGAATCGTCCATGCGACGCTTCTTGGATCGCTCGCGATCGGCAAATAGGTTGGACATGATTTCCTTCCCGGCGATTCTAACATCACCGATTCCCCTGGCGGAGTCGCTCTCAGGCAAGATCACGCTGCCCTCCTACTAGTCTCTGTGGAACCGAATGATACGCAGAACGGTGACATCAATCTTCAAATGAAATTCATCGGACTCGATTTGGCAATCAAGAAATCGTCCGTTCGATTGTTCTGGGCGTACAACGCCCCAAAGGAACTAAATATCTCAGACTGGCCTGGCGGCTTGATTTTCATTCCTCAGCAGAAATGAGCTACAGGATAGTGTCTGGCAACTGGTACCGGAGATGTAGAGTCCTGGTACTGGACTTGATTGTCCGGTTACGCGACTTACCAGGAGTTAGACTAAGTTGCGAGCGATCCAAAGAAGTATCGCGTTCAAGCTAGCGTCCGTAGATCATTCATCGCTCTGCGTGTCGAACTCCCCAAGCGATGCGAGGAAGTCCTGGGCAGCAGCCAAGTTGTTTCCTTCGAGGTCCTTCATTAAGCGCTGGATAAAGGGAGACCGACCCGCACGGTCTCCGTATTTCTTTGACACCCAGATTGCCAGCGGGAACAGTGACAGCCCAAACAGAGCATTGACGATGAGCCAAGCAGTGTCGACGCTCTTATAGATATCCACACCGAAAACCACCTGTGAAACCACAGCCAACCACGGTATCCACAGCAGCGCCCCGCACAGTACACCCCACTTTGTAGTTCGGATTCGAAGCATGCGAAGGGCTTCCACTTTTTTCTGATTGGTGGAAATCGGCTGGGTATAATCGACCTGCGAGGTCCGAACGATCCTCTGGACCAGCGCGATGAATATTCCAATGGACATGAAGTCTGCCGCAGCCGCCGACAAGGCTAGCTCCGGTACCCGGATGTGATCGGCGACAAAGCTTCCGAGTGCGATGACGACCACAAGCCACAACGCCGCTTCCAAACCCGTATAGATCGCCTCGCGTCGCAGCGCGGCCTCGGCTGGCTTCAGCTTTGCCTCGCTCAATAGTTGGCGATTCAACCGCAGGCTTTTTTCCAACTGCTGATCCTGGTTTTCCCACTTCGCTTTCAATTCATCAAGCTCAATCATTTTCCGCTCCTTTGTCCTGCTTGCTTGCCGCTGAATGCCTCTTGCATTGAGGTTTTTAATCGGTTGATCTTGGTCGCCACGTTTGTTTCACTAATCCCGAGCACGCTGGCGATTTCCTCGTAGTTGTTCCCGTCCAAATAGAGGAGCACTAGCGCCTTGTTTAGAGGGTCAAGTCCTTCGATGAGTTCATAAAGAACGCGTATCTCATCTGGCCGACTTTGTGTCTCATCAGTAGCATCCAGAAGATGCTGCTCGTCGGAAATCACATGCCGCATTCTCGTGCTTTCGCGGCGATAAAACGATATCGCCACATTGAGGGCCACCCGGTACATCCAAGTAGAAAACCGGTAGCGCTCGTCAAATGTGCCGAAAGATCGCCATAGCTGGATCACGATCTCCTGCGCGAGGTCATCCCGGTCCTCACGGTTCCTACAGTAGGAGTTGCAGACCTTGTAGAGAATCTTCTTGTGTTCATCG
>DATFZQ010000156.1:0-11736 GCA_035314345.1 Candidatus Acidiferrum sp. | reverse complement strand
CCGATCTCCGACGATCGCGGCGTTTTTTTAGACGAACGGCATTCCCAGGGTGTGCCGGTAAGAAAACGCCGCGATCGTCGGCATTTTACCGACGAGACGGTATGTCTGTTTGCGCCGCGATTCCGCGTCAAAAATATTCTTGGCATCGTGATAGAAGGTCGAAAGCGCTGCGATCGTGGAGATCATCATCCCCATGGGGTGCGCGTCGTAGTGAAATCCGTCCAGAAATTTCTTGATGCTTTCGTGAATGAAGGTGTGATGGGTGACGTTATACGTCCACTCCTTGAGTTGCGATGCGGTCGGCAGTTCTCCGTGTAGCAGCAGAAAAGCTGTTTCCAGGTAGGTGCTTTTTTCGGCGAGTTCTTCGATCGGATAGCCTCGGTAGCGCAGGATGCCGGCATCGCCATCGATGAAAGTGATTTTGCTGATACAGGACGCCGTGTTGTTATACGCCGGGTCATAACTCATCATGCCGAATTCGGTGGGGTCCACTTTAATCTGCCTGAGGTCCATGGCGCGGATGGAGCCGTGTGTTATGGGGATCTCGTAAGACTTACCGGTGCGGTTGTCCGTCACCGTGAGCGTTTCGCGGGGGGCGGCGGCACTTTCGGGCTTTTTCGTTTGCGTTGCGGTCGGCGCGGAATCCATAGGGCAATCCTCGAAAGCAAAGACGGCAGATGACTGTGACTACACCAGTCTATACCAAAGGGGGGCTGCCGGGAATGGGACGGAAGTACCTCTAAATCCAAGCAGATGTTGGCGTTGTGCGAAGGCGAGACGACGGCTGGGACGATAAACGCAGTTGCCAGATGTGCCTCTTGACAATAGTCGTTATAACGAGTAATATGCTCGTGTCAAACCGGGAGGTGGACCGATGATCGATATCCGCAAAAGCCAGGAACGCGGCCATTTCAACCACGGCTGGCTGGATACTTATTTCACGTTTTCGTTTGCCGACTATTACGACCCCAAGCATGTGCATTTCCGCACTCTGCGCGTCTTGAATGACGACCGCGTCGCGCCCGGCGAGGGCTTTCCCACGCACCCCCACCGCGACATGGAAATCGTCACCTACGTGCTGGAAGGCGCGCTGGAACACCGCGACAGCATGGGCACAGGTTCCGTGATGCGTCCCGGCGACGTCCAGTACATGAGCGCCGGCTCCGGCGTGACCCACAGCGAATTCAACGCGTCCAAGACCGAGCCCGTGCACCTGCTGCAAATCTGGATGTTTCCGGAACAGAAGGGTCTGAAGCCGGTCTACGGCCAGAAGAACTTCAGCGAAGAGGAAAAGCGCGGGAAGCTGCGCCTGATCGCTTCGCCGGATGGGCGCGACGGTTCCGTGAAAATCCGTCAAGACAACGAACTCTACGCGACATTGCTGAGCAAAGGCGAAGCAGTAAAGCACGAGCTGAAGCCAGAGCGGCATGCATACGTGCAAGTTGCACGTGGCAGCGTGAAGCTGAACGGCACCAAGCTGGAAGAGGGCGACGGCGCGGCCATCTCGAAAGAAAAATCCGTCGAACTGACCGGCGTCGACAACGCCGAAGTTCTGCTCTTCGATCTCGCTTAAGAACAGTCGTTAAATAGCAAGGCGCAGGGACCGCTCGCGAGAGCAGTTCCTGCGCCTTTTTATTGCATCACGAATTATTCGTATTTCAGCGCCACGATGGGATCCACCTTTGTGGCCCGACGAGCTGGTATGTAACAAGCCGCCAGCGCGACAAAAGCCAGAAGTAGCGTCACAGCCGTAAACGTGAGCGGATCCGTCGCGCTGACTCCGTACAGTAACGTCGCCATAAGCCGTGTGACGACAAGCCCAGCCACAATTCCGAGACCGATGCCAAAAAGTGTCAAGCGAGTTCCTTCGCCAAGAACGAGACGGAATACGTCTCGACCATTTGCCCCAAGCGCCATGCGGATGCCGAATTCCTGAGTTCGCTGTGTCACGCTATAGGCAATCACGCCATAAATTCCAACACATGCGAGGACGAGCGCAAGAGCTGCGAATACACCGAGTACGAGCGTCGTGAATCGCGAACGCGAGAGCGTGCCCGCGAGGAGCTGATCCATAGTGGAAACGGCGGCCATCGGTTGCTCAGGGTCCATTTGCTGCAGCTCGTTTCGCACCGCGGAGACCAGCGCGAGTGGCTCGTTTGCGGTTCGAACAACAATCGTCATTTCTGAGATGACCAGCTCGGGGTGCGGCCAATAAACCGTCGGTTCAGCAGGCGTATCCAGCCCCATTTGGCGGACGTCGCCAACCACGCCAATAATTTCCGACGGCGTGTTCTTGCTTTCCTCGAGGCTCTTCATGTAGATGACGGCTTTTTGGCCGAGAGGATTCACGCCTTTTAGGTATTGATCCGCAAACGCCTGATTGATGATGACCACGTGCCGCTCTTCAGTCAGCTCCTGCTCATTGAAGGTGCGGCCAGCATGCAAAGGAATTTGCATCGTGGCAAAATAATCCGCCCCCACGACGCGAACCGAGGCCTCGGGAAGATCCATCAGTGACCGTCCCGGCTGGCTAAGAACATGAACGCCGGTAGCCGATCCAAGCCCTGAAAAGGGTGGAAAGCTGTTCATGCTGACAGAACGCACGCCTGGAAGATGCGACACTCGCGACTGTAGCTGCTGGAAGAACGCGAGAATCGCCTTATCATTCCCATATTTCGAGGATGGCAGCGACACCTTGAAGGTGAGTAGATGACTCGCGTCAAAACCTGGGTCCACTCCTATCAGTCGAACAAAGCTGCGAATCAATAGCCCCGAACCTGCCAGCAAAACGAGCGCAAGGCACATTTGTACAACCACGAACGCTCCTCGCGCGATCTGCCGCCTCTTTCCCGCCGACGAGCCGCGCCCGCCTTCCTTCAGCGTTTCTGAAATCCCGGAATGCGCGCAGATGTAGGAAGGCAGCACGCCGAAAAGCATGCCCGCGAGCAACGTGGCCCCGCCGGCGAAAGCCATCACTCGCCAGTCAATGGGAATCGAACGCAAATCCAAGAGATTCCCCGGGCTCGCGGCAAGCAGAAGGTTTGTGCCCCCCACCGCTAGCGCCACACCGATTGTCCCTCCTATCAGCGCGAGCAAAACGCTTTCCGTCAGTAGCTGCCGCGCGATGCGCCAAGGGCTCGCGCCTAGGGCTGTTCGCACCGCAAACTCTCTTTCGCGCGCAGCCGCACGCGCCAACAACAGACTCGATACGTTCGCGCAAGAAATCAGCAGTACGAATGCCACCGCTCCGAACAAGATCAATAGCGCAGGCCGCAGATCGCCGGAAATCTGATCGCGCACCGGCACGACGTTGGCTCCCCAGTAGCCATTGAAATCGGGATATTCCTCGGCGATGCGCGCCGCGATCGTGTTCATCTCCGATTTCGCTTGCGAAACGGCTGCTCCCGGTTTCAGGCGGGCCACGACGCTCAGGAAGCGGCCGACCTCCTTGCGGTCGCTGAACGAAGCAGGAAATACAAAAGGAGTCCACATCTGCGGTTTTGCGCCGGTGAACGAGCCGTCCTTGATGAACCAGCCGAAGTTTTCCGGGGCTACACCGACAATAGTTTGCGCGTGGCCGTTTAACAGGAGGGTTTTTCCGATGACCGCGGCGTCGCCGGCAAATCGTTCCTTCCAGAAGCCGTGGCTAAGCACAACTACGTTGTCGTGGCCCGCCTTGCCATTTTCTGCCGTAAAACCAGGACCCAGGATCGGAGTCACGCCCAACACGGAAAAGAAATTCGCGGAAACATCCTGTAAAACAACCTCCTGCGGAAGTCCGTTCCCCGTGAGATTGGCATGTTGATCGAAAATCGCCGCCATCTCGGCGAACACACTATTCCGGCTCTGCCAGTCCAGAAAGTCTGGCGGAGACACAGTGTTGTGCGGGTTCGGATGCTGCGTATCATTCTCCCAGACCATCACTAACCCCGTCGGATCGCGGTACGGCAACGGCCGCAGTAGGGCGGAATCAATCACCGAAAAGATAGCGGTATTCGCGCCGATGCCGAGCGCGAGAGTAAGAATGGCGACGGCAGTAAACCCGGGGTTGCTGCGCAGTATCCGCAGAGCGTAGCGCACGTCCTGAAGTAGAGTTTCGACAACACCAACGCCTCGCGCATCACGGCAATCTTCCTTGAGTTGTTCGTGTCCACCGAATTCCAGACGGGCGCGCCGAACCGCTTCTTCGCGCGGCACGCCAGAAGCAACATATTTCTCTATTTGCCTGTCAAAGTGCGAATGAAGTTCCTCGTCCATCTCAGCCTCCATAGCCCCGCGTCGAAACAACGCGCGTAGACGAAAAGACAAATCGCTGAACATGACGAACGGACTCCTGGCGCGTTACAAAAACTTACGAGACGCCGCCGGACTACTCGTACCGCAAAGCCACCATCGGATCGACGCGCATGGCGCGCCGCGCAGGCAAGTAACCGGCGACGATTGCGACGGCGGAAAGCACGCCAATCGCGGAAATAAACGTGAAAGTGTCATGAGGCGCAAGCCCGAACAACATTTTTTGCAGCACGCCGACGGTTACCAAGGCCAGGCAGGCTCCTGCCGCGAGGCCACCAGCAAGAACAATGATCACGTCGCGCATCACCAGTCGAAGTATGGAATCCCGCGGCGCACCAAGCGCCATACGAATCCCGAATTCACGCTGGCGCTGCGCCACCAGATAACTCAACGCACCATATAAGCCGATCATCGCCAGCAGCAGAGCCAAAGTGCCAAAAAATGTGGAGAGGGTAGCGAGGAGTCGTTCCTGCACCAGCGAATCATCCACTTGCTCGGCGAGCGTGCCGAAATCGAGTGGAACCGCTTTGCTCACGCCGGCCACGGATTCCTGCACGGCGGGCACAAGCGCCGACGGACGCATTGCTGTTCGCAGCTCGAACACCTGTTCTTCCACAGGCTCCGTTACTTGCGCAATGGGAAAGTACGCTGTGGCGTGAGCCTCCTCGCGCAGCGATTCGTATTTGGCATCTTTCGCCAGTCCAACAATTTGGATGGGCGGTTCCGGCTTACCTGGATCCGCGTGCACACGGAAGTATTTCCCGAGGGCATCTCCATTTGGAAAGAATCTCCGCGCCAGGGTTTCATTGACGACGGCGACGCGAGGAGCAGTCTGCGTGTCGCCGTCGTTAAAGTTGCGGCCAGCGAGGAGCGGCGTGCGCACGGTCCCCAGGTAACCAGGCGAGATGAAATTGAAGAACGCCAGCGCGGCATCGCCCGTCGGCGCATTTGGCGTATCCACCTCAAGGTCACTGTTCCAAACGTAATTGCTGACGGGAGTCATGACGGACCGGCTCGCGGAGACCACGCCGGGTAGCGTCCGTAACCGGTTCTCGATTTCATCGAACATCGGAGGCTGTTGCTCCGCCGGCACTTTCGCGTTGTGCAGATTCGCGCGAACGATAAGGACACTGTTCCGGTCGAAACCCACGTCCATGGTGACAAGTTTCACCAGGCTGCGCAAAAACAGGCCGCTGGCTACCAGCAGCACAAGCGACAACGCCACTTGCGAAGCGACGATCCATTTTCCCGGACAAAATTTGGCGCGACTTTCGGTATCGACGGCCTGGCTGCCTTTCATCGCCGAAGTCAGCGAGACGCGCGTGGAGCGAAACGCAGGCAGCACGCCAAAGAGAATCCCTGTGAAGATCGCCGCGCCTGCGGTGAAGCACAAGATTCGCCAGTCGAAAGACAGATCGAGGAAAACTTTGTTGTCTCCCGTCGAAATGTAGCGCACCAACAGCGTACTTCCCCAACGGGCAAAGAGAATGCCGAGGAGCGCGCCGGCGGTGGAAAGCAACACGCATTCCGTAAGCAATTGCCGAATCAGCCGCGCCCGCGAAGCGCCCAGTGCTTTGCGCACGGCGATTTCCTTGTGCCGCGCGGACGCGCGGGCCAGCATCAAGCTCGCAATATTGGCGCAGGCGATCACCAGCACGAGCCCCACGACGCCCATCAGAATATGAAGCGGTTGTGTGAATTGCCGGCGCAGATAAGAAGTACCAGTCGCGGCTGGAATGGGCTGGAAAGACCGCTTGAGAAAGTATTGCTGATCTTTGACCTCCCAGTCCTGCGGCAACGCTGCTGCAAAGACCAGAGGCGAAACCACGCCGAGCCGCGCCATCAATTGCTCGGGAGTCATACCAGGTTTGCTGCGGCCCGCCACGTTCAGCCACCACCAGGAACGCCGGTCCATCCGCGATTTCGGCCCGTCGAAAATTTCAGCGGCACAAACCGGAATGGCGACGTCAAACTTGTTGCCCACCTCCAAGCCGAAGAAACCCGGCGCGCTTACGCCGATTACGTTGAAGATGTGGTTGTCGAGAGAGAGCGTGCTGCCCACGGCGTTCTGCGCCCCGCCAAAATGATCCTGCCAAAAGCCATAGCTCAATACAGCAACGCCTGGGCAGCCGCGCTTGTCGTCAGCTGCCGTGATCAAGCGGCCGGCGGCGGGGCGGATACCCAGCGTCGAAAAGTACTCGCCGCTCGCAAACATGCCGTTTACGTCGTGCACGGCACCGCCTTGCGAGAGATCGAATTGCGTCAAGCTCCACGCGAAAATACCCGAGAAAAAATCCTGCCGATTTCGCAGCTCTTCCCAGAGGGGATTTGTGAATGTGGGTTCGGGCTCGTCATTTGGCGACCTCGGGTCTCGAATCCGCACCTGTACCAACTCTTTGGGCTCTTGCACGGGAAGCATTCGCAGCATCACGGTGTCAATCAGACTGAAGATCGCCGTGTTCGCACCGATGCCAAGAGCCAGCGAGAGCACCGCAACGCAGGAGATCACCGGTGTGCGCCCGAGAATCCGCAACCCGTAACGAATATCTTGAAAGAGTGTCTCGATGAGATTCACGCCGTGCGCCTCGCGGATTTCTTCCTTGAGCTGTTCGTGCCCGCCAAAATCGATCCGCGTCTTCCGCAGGGCTTCTTCCCTCGTGAGCCCGGACTTCATGTGTTTCTCGACTTGTTGATCGAAGTGAAAGCGCAGCTCCGCGTCCGTTTCCGATTCGACGGTATCGTGGCGGAACAGGGAACGAAGGCGGAAGAACAGATCGTTGAACACCGAGCCTCCTTACGCCGTCTCCAGAATCTGCGCGACGGCAGCCGCCAATTTTTTCCAGGAATCCTTTTCAAGCTCAAGCTGCTTGCGGCCGGTTTTAGTGAGTTCGTAGTATTTCGCGCGGCGGTTGTTCTCCGACGTGCCCCACTTCGCTTTGATCCACCCGCGACGCTCGAGCCGGTGCAGCGCTGGATAGAGCGAACCCTGCTGGATCAGCAGTACGTCGCTCGAGATCTGGTGGATGCGCTCGGAAATGGCCCAACCGTGCTGCGGTTCGAGCGCCAGCGTGCGAAGAATCAGCAGGTCCAGCGTGCCTTGTGGAAGTTCAATTCTCTTTTGCGCCATCAACGGATTCCCCTGTCACTTCGACAAGAGACATTACGCCCACTCTTGTCGAAGTACAAGGGGAAACATGCGTTCGCGTGGAAAATGGGTTGGCGGCAAGGCCGGCGGGGAGCACAAGCACTCTTGCCTGTGCGATCTGTGATTATTCATCGTCCTGCAATGCGGTGTGCGTGGCGAGTTCCGCTGTAACGCCGGCTTCCAGCCAGCTGGTCTATCCGATTTTCTAATCTTTATTAGCCCCGCGTCCGTTGGAACTCGTGCATGAAGCAGGTAAGAGCTTCGACGGCGCCTAGCGTCACGGCGTTGTAAAGCGATACGCGCATCCCGCCCACCGATCGGTGCCCCGGCGTGCCAACAAGGCCCGCCTCGGCAGCTTCCACGGCGAATTGCTTTTCGATGTCTTCATTCCCGCCAGCAACACGAAAAACCACGTTCATTTTCGAGCGCGAGGAATTTTCCACCGGGCAGCGATAAAACCCATTGCTCTCTTCAAGCGTGTCGTAGAGAAGCTTCGCCTTGGTGTTGTTGCTTTTTTCGATCGCGGTGATGCCGCCTTCGGCATCGATCCATTCCATCACCAAGCCCACGATGTACACCGCGAACGTCGGCGGCGTGTGATACAGCGACTTCTCCTTGATGTGCGTGCGGTATTGCAGAAGCGTCGGCAGATTTTTGTCCGCGCGCTCGGCAAGGTCCTTCCGTACAATCACGACGGTGACGCCGCTTGGCCCAAGATTTTTCTGCGCGCCGGCGAAGATAAGCCCGAATTTTTTCACGTCGACGGGCCGTGAAGCGATATCCGAAGACATGTCCGCAACAAGTGGCACGCCGCCTGTGACAGGCATCTCCGTCCACTGTGTGCCTTCAATCGTGTTGTTCGTGCACATGTGCACGTAAGAAGCCTCCGCCGAATACTTGATCTCGTCCTTGCGCGGAAGCCGCGCGAATTTGTCTGCTTCTGTTGACGCTGCCACGTTGTGCAGGATGCCTTTTTTCAACTCTCCAAGCGCCTTCGCTGTCCAAGTCCCAGTGTGAATCAGGTCCACGGGCTTCCCTGGTAAGCACAGGTTCATCGGCGCCATCGTGAACTGCATACTGCCGCCGCCCTGCAAAAAAAGCACCGCGTAGTCATCTGGAATCGCGAGGTGCTTGCGCAATCCCGCTTCCGCAGCCGCATTAATGCTCTCGAATTCCGGCGACCGGTGGCTCATCTCCATCACGGACATCCCGCTGCCGCGCCAATCAAGCAATTCTTCCCGGATACGCTGAAGCACAGGAAGCGGCAAAGCCCCCGGCCCCGCATTGAAATTGTGGACGCGCTTCACGGCGCGTTCCGAAGCTGTGGACGTACTCACGGTGGATGTTTCCTCTCTTTTGAATATGGCGCAGCCACAAGGCTGGGGCGGTCGCTGTTTATATGGCTCTTCAGAATAACAGAATCTCGCGAGCGTTCAGAAATGCGATTCCGCGCACAATTCGAATCGACTACGCAACCTCGGCAATCGCGAACTCCACCCGCCGCCGCATCGCGTCAATGCGCTCCGCTCGAACGTGCACGCGGTCGCCCAGATGCCAGGCACGCTCTTTGGGCGCAGCACCGCGTCCACGACGCGAGCCAGGCGCGCCGCGCCGCCCTTCGCCTCCGGCCAGCGCGACAATCGCATGATCGCGCTCGCGGAAGACACAGCGCGCACCCGCTGCATCTTCAAGCGCGTTGATCGGCAGCAATCCCTCCACGAAAACTTCGAACAGCTCGACAAAACATCCAAACTTCTGTACAGAAATAATCAGCGCTTCGTATTCTTCGCCGAGATGCTGCTCCATGAACTGCGCCGTCTTCCAATCCATCAACTCGCGCTCGGCACCATTCGCGCGGCGCTCCGCTTCCGAAGTTTCCGACGCGATCTCCTCAAGCTGCGTCTCCGAATAAAGCGTCGCTTCCACGCCGCGCGCCGCATGGCTCGCCGTGGGCGAGCCAACATGCGGATGCTCCAAAGCCCACTTCAAAATGCGGTGAACGATCAAGTCCGGATACCGCCGAATCGGCGAAGTGAAATGTGTGTACTCGTCAAACCCCAGCGCAAAATGTCCAAGCGGCTCCGCGGCGTAGCGCGCCTGCTTCAGCGAGCGCAGCATCAAGTAAGAAACAATGCGCTCTTCCGGCTTGCCCGTTAGCTTGCGAAGCAGTCGCTGATAATGGTGCGGTGTAATCTTCAGCTCCGTGGCACCCGGCAGCGCCACCTTCATTCCACGCTCGCGCCCATGCCCATAAGAATCCGGCCGCCCGGCCTTTGCCGGCGCAGGCACGCGCCCGTGCCGCACGGCCACTTCCCCCTGGTGCAAATCCGCGACGCCCAGCGAATAACCAAACGCTCGCGCCAGCTCTTCGAACTCCAAAACTTTCCTCGCATCCGGCTTTTCATGCCCGCGATGCAAGGACGCGGTTCCGCGCTTCAGCAAATACCCGTCCACAGCGCGGTTCGCCGCAAGCATAAACTCTTCAATCAGCCGGTGCGCGATGTTCCGTTCGCTCCGCACGATATTGGTCATGCGCTGTTGCTCGTCGAACTCAATCACCGGCTCGGGCAAATCGAAATCGATCGAGCCATGTTCGTTGCGCCGCTTGTTCAGCAGCAGCGCCAGCTCTTTCATGTTGCGAAAATGCGCAGCCAAGCCCGCATAGCGCACCGAAGCTTCCGCGTCGCCTTCGATCACTTTATTCACATCGGTATAAGTCATTCGCTCCGCCGAGCGAATCACGCCCGAAGTCATTCGCGCGCTCTGCATGTTTCCCGTGCCGTCGAACTCCATCAGCGCGCTCATCACCAGCCGCTCCTCACGCGGCTTCAGCGAACACATCCCATTCGACAGCGCCTCCGGAAGCATCGGCACGGCGCGGTCCGGAAAGTACACCGAAGTCCCGCGCTGCCTCGCTTCCTGATCCAGCGCCGTCCCCGTTCGAACGTAATGCGCCACGTCGGCGATATGCACCTGGAGGCTCCAGCCGCCATCCGGCCTGCGCTCCACGTAAACCGCATCGTCAAAGTCGCGCGCCGTCTCTCCGTCGATCGTCACAATGGACAAGTGACGAAAATCCTCCCGCCCTTCGCGCTCCGCTTCGTTTACCGGCGCAGCGCGATGCTCCGCCTCCTCCAAAACAGCGCGAGAAAATTCGTGCGGCAGATGATGCTTGCGAATGATGATCTCGATGTCCACGCCGAGATCGCCCGGGCGCCCGAGAATTTCCATCACGCGTCCCGCTGCAGCCGCTCCGCTGCGCGGATAGCGCAGTAGCTCCACGTTCACCACCGCGCCATCCAGCTCCGGCAGTTGCGGCAACCGTTTCCCGCGTGCGCCACCGTCTTTTGCATCGCCGCCCAGGCCTAATTTCTCTCGCAGCGTCGGAGTCAGCTCGTCTCCAGGCGGAATCTCGATCTCATGTTGAATCCGGTTGTCGTAAGGCAGCACGACATTTCCGCGCGGCCCATATCGAAACAATCCCACGACCGAAGGATGCGCCCGCCCCAGCACGCGCACGATCCGCCCTTCCGCGCGCTGCCCTCCGCGCGAGCTCCCGCCGCGAAACTCGCTCACGCGTTGCAGCTTCGCCACCACGCGGTCGCCATGCATCGCATCTCCGATAGCGTCGCGCGGAATAAACACATCGCCATCCAGCTGCGGCATCGGCACATCCGGCACCACAAATCCGTAGCCGTCGTGATGCAGCACGAGCCGCCCTCGCACTTCGTCTCGCGCCAGCGAATGCGATTCCGCGGGCCGCTGAACGCCTCCCGCTGCGCCTGGCCCCGTGGAACTCTGTCTCGCGGAATCACTTCCCACAGATCCAGGAACCATGGCCCCTTGCGCCGTCGAACGACCGGTCTTGCCCCCCGATTCGGCCTCGCTTTTCCGCCCCGCAAGCCGGTAGCGTCCCCCCGGCAATTCCTCAATCGCCCCCCGCTTCTTCAGTTTAACCAGCATATTGAACAGGGGTTTGCGGGCCGTCTTCCCGATGTGCAGTGCCCCCGCAATTTCGTTCGCCGACACCGGCTCTCTCGTAACTTGCAGAAAACGGAGTATGTTATCTAGGCTGAGCTGAGTTGGGCGGGTCATAGGTCGGTTGCACCAGCTCCCCGGTGCGAACTTCCACAGGGATTTTGTCACTTTTTTGCATTTTTTCCGGAACTTTTTTCGTTCTGCCGGGATTAATAGGTAGGCCAACACACGACCGGCTAGCCGCCCTCCGTCAGGCTAGCCGGACTTCCCCGAAAGGGGACATGAGGAGGCGGGACGACCTGGCCCGCCTCCTCTTTTTT
>DATFZQ010000155.1:0-75618 GCA_035314345.1 Candidatus Acidiferrum sp. | reverse complement strand
CGAAACGGTTTCGGCGTGGAGCGCACGGGAAAGTTGAAAGGTCAGAACGCGTTCGCCGGAAGTTTCTGCGCGCAAATGGACGGCGGCTGTGGCGTCCAGGGAGTTATCTGGTTGGACAGTGGTGTCTAGCGTGTAGTCGAGTGCGTGGAAATCGACAGAGGGAGGAGCGGAGCCGGGGACACTGTAAGACGCCCAAACATCGTAATACATAAAGTTGCCGGATTTCCGCCGCTGACCTAGAAGGACCTGCTCTCGCCGCTGGGGATCGAACAGGAGATCGAAGGAGCCGGTTTCGATGCCTTCGAGCGCCGCATAGAAATAGGGCTTTGGATTTTGCGAGAGGCGGTCTTCGAGAATGCGCAAGGATTGGGAAGCGTTGAGCTGCGCGACGAACGGGTCCGAGAGCGAAGCGAAGGCGGTGTCCAACTGCGGAACGAGATTAGCGGAATGGAACTGGCGCAGGAGATCGTCGGCAGCGTCATCGGTGAAGCGCACGTAGGCGGTGAGGAATTCCTGGTCCAGAACGGGAGCCCCCAGAAAGTGAGCCATCTGCTGTTTCTCGACTGGTTCGCGAGGAAACGCTAGAGCATGGCCGCGGCCGGAGAAGACGAAGCCGGTGACGCGACCATCCATGGGAGCCAAAAAAGCGAGTTTGCCTTCTTCGAAATAGATTTCCACGTCGCCGCGACGGAGCTCGATGCGGTTGGCGGCAGCGAGTTGATAAGTGGCTGCAGGATCGAGTCGCAGGGCCTTGATGGCGTCATAGAGTTCGTGGGGCGACTGATCGGCGGCGGAGGAAACGGGCAGCGCAATGAGACACCACAAGACTAGAAGTGCCACCCCTGGCCTCATGCAAAGAGTGTAGTCACATTCGGCATTGCCGAACAAGGCCGCGAGGAGCGCGAAGGCGAGGAGGATTAGAATCAGAAAATGGGGCATTCCACGTTATTTAGACGCACTCGGATGCTGTGTGCCGTGGTGTTTTTTGCGGCGGTTGCGGCGCGAGCGGACACGATTGTTCTTAAGAACGGACGGCGCATTGTTGCAAGCAACGTAAGAGAAGAGGGCGACAAGGTTAAGTACGAGACATCCGCGGGTGAGCTGAGCCTACCGAAGTCCATCGTCGACCATATTGAAAAAGGCGGGGGCGTGCCAATGGGAGATTCTCCCGGGGCTGCGGCCGCGAATCTGGCTATTACTCCGCCCGCGATGGGAACGATAAGCGGGGGCACGGAAATTGAGAGCGGCGCCGTGCACGACGGCGCGATTGACCGGGAGTACATCGCGAAATTGGAAGCAGCTGCGCACACCGGCGATCAGCGCGCGAGTGCGGCCGCGGCGCTCGCACATCATGCGGCGGCACAGTTCGAGCTTTCGCGCGGTGACATGGAACGTGCGTTGGCAGACGAACGCACGGCGCTCACGTTTGCGCCGGAAGAGCCGACACTGCTGATGAATGTGGCCTACTTGCATTTGCGGCGAAGCGAGTACAAGCAGTCGCTGGATTATCTGGCGCGCGCGCGGCGGGTTGCTCCGGGGAACGCCGACGTCGCGAAGCTGGCCGGCTGGGCGTATTACGGCTTGAACAAAATCGATCAGGCGGTTGCGGAATGGAAACGCGCGCTCGCTTTGCGGCCCGATCCGGAAGTGCAGGCGGCGCTCGACAAGGCGCAGCGCGACAAGCAGGAAGAGGAAAGTTACAAGGAAAACGAGAGCAGCCACTTTACACTGCGTTACAGCGGCGCTGCGGAGCCTGCGCTGGCGCGCGACGTTCTACACACGCTGGAGGTGCATTTTTCGGCGATCGAGTCCGAGCTGAATTTTGCGCCGGCGGATTCCATCGGGGTAGTGCTCTACACGCAGCAGGCTTTTGCGGACATTACTCGCGCACCCGGCTGGGTGGGCGCGCTGAATGATGGGCGCATTCGCGTGCCCGTGCAGGGATTGAGCGGCGTGACGCCGGAGCTTTCTCGCGTTCTGAAGCATGAGCTGACGCACAGTTTTGTGGGGCAGAAGACGCGAGGCCACGCGCCGACGTGGATCCAGGAAGGTTTGGCGCAGTGGATGGAAGGGAAACGCAGCGGCGACAATGCCGCAGTTCTTGCGCAAGTTTTTCAAGATGGGCACGCGCCTTCGCCTGGCCAATTGGAGGGTTCGTGGATGGGTTTGCAAAGCGATGCGGCAGGCTATGCCTATGCGTGGGCACTCGCGAATATAGAATACATCGTGCAAACGGACGGCATGGGCGACATCGAGCGAATCCTCGATCGCATCGGCAGCGGCGGTTCAACGGAAGCAGCGTTGCGCGAGGTGCTGCACAGCGATTACAACGATCTGATGCAGTCCACCGCGGAATATCTGCGCAAGACTTACGGACACTAGCCGGATCGAGCCACCAAATGATTTCAAGAGTTCAGCAACAATGCCGCTAGCAGCGCAGCGCGGCCGGGCATGGCGTTAATGAGGATGTGTTCGGTTTTGGAATGGGCGCCGTGGCCGACGGCCCCGAGGCCGTCGAGCGTTGGAGTTCCGACCGCGGCGGTGAGATTGCCGTCCGAGCCGCCGCCCGCTGTGCATTCCCCGAGAGACAAACCCATCTGCGCGGCCAGCGCTTTGGCTTTGGCGAAAAGTGCGGCGCTGGATTTGCGTTCGAGCGGGGCGCGATTGAAGCCGCCGCGCACTTCGAGCTTGGCACCGGGGAGAATGGGTCGGAGTGCGTGCAGTTTGCGCTCGATGCGGCGCATGTCTGAGACGCGCACGGCGCGGAGATCGAGGACGGCGCGCGCTCTTTCGGCGACGACATTTACGCGTGTGCCGCCTTCGATGAGGTCAGCGTTGACCGTTACGCCGCCGCGGAGGTCGTTCCACTTTTGAACACGGAGGAGTTGCTGCGACAGTTCGTGAATCGCGTTGACACCTTCCTGCGGCGCGAGGCCCGCGTGAGAAGCGCGTCCAGAGACGATGAGCTCCGCTTCACCAACGCCTTTGCGAGCGGTCTTGATCAAGCCTTTTGGTCCGAGCGAGGGCTCCGGCACAAAGACGGCATCGCTGCGGCGAGCTTCTGTCTCGATGAGTTTTCTTGAGGCGTCGCTGCCAATCTCCTCGTCAGAAGTCCAGAGAAAGACCAAACGGTGGCGCAGGGGAGCTTTTATTTGTTGCAGAGCATCGAGAGCGAAGAGCGCCTGCGTGAGGCCAGCCTTCATATCGAAGATGCCGGGGCCATACGCTCTTCCGGCGGAAACGCGAAAGGGCATGTTGGCTAGAGCGCCGCAGGAATAGACCGTGTCGTAGTGTCCGAGCACCAAGAACTGGCCGGCGGGCCGTGATTTTTGAGGCCACCACGTGATGCGAAGCTGGTCGCCTCGGAGTTTCTGCGCAATCCGTTCGACGCTTGCGCCCCGCTTGTGCCATTCCGCCGCGAGAATGTCGCAGCAGCGGTCGGAGGGCGCTTTTTCAAGGCTGGGAGACTCCGCGAGAACGAGTCGCTGGAGAGTGGAGAGCATCTCTGGCAAGCGAGTTTTCAGAAAGCGCAAGAATTCCTTGGGGTAGTTGGTGTCCGGCATAGCCGGGACATGCTAACAACGACGGGCAACAGGAGCAAACGCCAGCCGTCGGAAGTGAGAGAGGAAATCGACAGTTCACCTGGCCGGCCGCAGGGAAACGGTCGATAGGCGAGGCCGATGGGCCGGGTGGAATTCGGTTAACCGTGTAAGGCCGAATCCCCTCCCCATTTTTCTGTAAACACGGATTCTAGAGGACTTAAAGGCTTTTGTTTTGCTGCACATTTGCAAGTGTTGATTCTAAAAGAGTTTGCTTGAACCAAGAAGGTGGTATCGGCAGGCTTGCTTATAAATGTTGCATGTACGGGAGTTAAGTCAAAAATGGCTGCAGAAAATAAAAAACGCCAGCGAGACGCTGGCCTACGCAGAACAATTCACATTATTACCTGGTGTTTCTTATACGCTAAAAGTAACGATTTGTCAAGGTGAAAAATGCTAATTTGGGGCTTGTGAGGTTTTAAACGGGGCGCCGTGCCGCGGGAGCGGTTTGAGTTGGAACCTGAGCGGGGGGGAGAGCGTAGCCCGGTTGACGTGGGTTCGCATATAATAGAGAGTTTGCTAGTAAGAGTGGGCGCCGCAGGGAGGATCTGTGGCGCGATGGGGAGCAGGGATGATACTGGACGTTGTTGAAATACAGAAAATATTGCCGCACCGCTATCCGTTTCTGATGGTGGACGCGATTTTGGAGATGGAGCGGCTCAAGTACATCGTGGGCGTCAAGAACGTAAGCATCAATGAATCGCATTTTCAGGGGCACTTTCCGGGTAAGCCGATCATGCCGGGCGTTTTGATTATCGAAGCGATGGCGCAGACGGGCGGGTTGCTGCTTTTGCTGGAGATTCCGGACCGTGATAACAAGTTGCTCTATTTCGTGGCTGTGGACGGCGCGCGCTTCCGGCGACCGGTCGTGCCCGGCGACCAGTTGCGCCTCGAAGTGAAAGTCATTTCGTGGCGCGGCGATTTCTGCAAGCTCGAGGGAAAGGCTACCGTGAACGGCCAATTGGCCGCGGAAGCGACGTTGATGTGCAAGATGGTGGACCGCGAAATGGGCGCAAAGGCGGAAGAACCCGCGAAATGAGTAAGCCGGAGATTCATCCGCAGGCAATCGTCGCACCGAGCGCGAAGCTTGCCCTGGGAGTGAAGGTCGGGGCTTATGCGGTTGTCGGTGACGAAGCGGAGCTCGGCGAAGGTTGCATTCTTTATCCCCATGCATTCGTAGGCGGGCCCGCGAAGTATGGCTGCAACAACGTGTTCTATTCGTTTTGCGCCGTCGGCGGTGACCCCCAGGATTACACCTATCGTGGCCAGCGGACCGAGTTGGTTGTGGGCGATGGGAATATTTTTCGCGAGTACGTCACTGTCAGCCGGGGGACGGTGAAGGGCGGCGGCGTCACGCGGGTCGGCAACGAGAACTTTTTTCTAGGGTACTCGCATGTGGGACACGACGACCAGATTGGCAATCAGACGCTGTTTGTGAATGGCGCGACACTGGCAGGGCATGTTGCGGTCGAGGATTTTGCTACCATCGGCTCGTTTTCCGTCGTACACCAGTTTTGCCGCGTGGGGCGTTACGCGTATGTTGGGGCTTGCACGGTGATCGTGCAGGATGTGCCGCCATTTTCTCGTGTTGTCACGGAACGCGAAACCAAGAGTTATGGCGTCAATACTATCGGGCTCGAGCGGAGAGGGTTTACCAAAGAACGGTTGCAGGTGCTGGATCGCGCCTTCCGTTTGTTGAGCCGCTCGAAGATGAATACCACGCAAGCTCTCGCCGAAATGCGAGCGAAACTGGCCGGATCTGACGACGTCCGGGAGCTCGTCCGGTTTATCGAGAGCGCCGAGCGCGGTATCGTGAAGTAAGAGTCACCGCCGCCATACATCTCATGCCGGACACTAGCGCAAACGTGACAGGATGGGGACTCATCGCCGGAAACGGGCGCTTTCCGTTTCTCGTGTTGGAAGGCGCACGAAGCCAGGGAATCGAGATGGCAGTGATTGCGTTGAAGGAAGAAGCTTCGCCCGAGTTGGAAAAAAGCGCCAAACGGCTGCACTGGGTCAGCCTCGGAGAATTGAGCAAAGCCATCGACTTGATGCACAAAGAAGGCGTGACGCAAGCGGTGATGGCCGGGCAGGTGAAGCACAACAAGATTTTCAGCGCGATCCGGCCGGATTGGAAGCTGACGAAGCTGCTCTTCTCGCTGCCGCGGAAAAGCACGGATGCACTGATCGGCGGCATCGCGCGCGTGCTTCAGGATGAAGGGATTCAGCTGGTGGATTCGACACTGTTTCTGAAACCGCTGTTGCCCGAGCCAGGTGTGCTCACGCGCAGGGCCCCCAACGAACAAGAGAGGGCCAATATCGCCTACGGACGCAGTGTCGCTCGCCAGATTGCCAGCATGGACATCGGACAAACGGTGGTGATTTCGGACCAAGCTTGCGTGGCGGTGGAAGCTATGGAAGGGACGGACGAAACCATTGCGCGCGCAGCGCGCATCGCAGGGGGAAAAACTCTGGTGGTCGTGAAAGTGAGCAAACCGCGCCAGGACATGCGCTTCGATGTACCCGTGGTCGGTTTGCCGACCATCGAACAGATGAAGAGCTCTCGCGCTACGGCTCTGGCGGTGGATGCGGGACGCACCTTGCTGTTTGACCGTCAACAATTGATTGCGCTGGCCGACGCAGCGGATATCGCCATTCAGGCCTTCGCGCCAGCCATGGTTGCGGAACCGAAGACCGCTTCAGGGGGAATAAACAAAGAATGAGCGGCGAGGGGCGAGAAGTGCGAAAGGTCCGCGCCGCCGTCGTAGGTGCGGGAGAATTTGGGCGCAACCATGCGCGAGTGTATCGCGAGTTGGAGAGGGCCGAACTCGTTGGCGTTTACGACCGAGATCAGGCTCGCGCGGAAGCCGTCGCTGTAGAATTTCAGACTAGGGCGCTGCGCAGCCTCGAAGAAGTCCGCGAACTTGCCGAAGCCGTCAGCGTAGCGGTGCCGACCGTCGCGCACGCCGAAGTGGGTTGCCAGCTGATCGAGAGCGGGTTGGACGTGCTGGTCGAGAAGCCTATGGCCCTGAATCTGGCGGAGGCGGATGCGCTTCTCGAAACGGCGCGGCGGCACAAGCGGATTTTACAGGTGGGCCACGTCGAAAGATTTAACCCAGCCGTTGCAGCGGTTGAGCCGATTCTGAATCGGCCTCTTTTTTTCGAAGTGCATCGCTTGGGAGTGTTTACGCCGCGCAGCCTCGATGTGGAAGTGATTTATGACGTGATGATCCACGATCTGGACATCCTGCTGGCGCTCGTGAAGGAGCCAGTGACCGAATTGAAAGCGGTGGGCATTCCTGTGCTGACGGACAAAGTAGACATCGCTCACGTGCGGCTGGAATTTGCGGGTGGGGCTGTCGCCAACGTGACCGCCAGCCGCGTCTCGACGGAGCGCGTCCGCAAAATGCGATTCTTCCAGCAACACGAATACATTACGCTGGACTACGCGCGGCGAGATGCTCTGCGGGTCGGCGTTAAGCGGCCCGGGCCGCAGCCTGAGTTTTCCTTTGAGAAATTGCCCGCGCCTAACGTGGAGCCGTTGCATGCGGAACTGGAGGTGTTTCTGGAGGCGGTACGCACTCGCCGCGAACCTCGAACTAACGGAGCGGCTGGCCGTGCCGCTTTGGAACTGGCCACGCGGGTGATGGCAAGCATCCAGGAACACGGCGAACGCGTCCAACTAGCAGCGTTCGCCTCACAAGAGAAAGCAGGAAAATGATTCCCCGTACCCTGGTCCCGGAAGGTGCTCGTCTGCCTGCCGCCGCGGACACCGCGACGCAGCGGCGGCGTCCAACCACGTTGGACGAGCGCACGCTCGTTCCGGCCATGCTGCCGATCATCGAACTAGATGGCAAATCGAGTATTCCCCGATCGCTGCTGCTGGAGTCGATTGCCGCGCGCGTCGTTGTTCCGCGCGATGTGAATCAGGAAGCCTACAACGTCAAGGAAAACACTTCGACCCCCGTTCAGCCGACGGACATGGACGAACGCATCGCCGTGCCACAAGGCGGAGCGCCGCTGGAAATGACGGAAGGACGGCTAATCCCGCCAGCGGATATCGTCGATCTCGACGTTTTCATGACCGGCGAAGTGAATCTTCTCACCAAGCCGCAAACGGAAGAAAAAACAAAATGGGATTTGATCACACGCGTGTCGTCGTTTGCGTTTCACATACTGCTGTTTGCGACGATTATCCTGTGGGTAAAGATCTTTCCGCCTCACGCGCCGACGAAAGATGAAATTGATCTCGCCAACCGGCAACTAACGTGGATTCCGCCGGAGAGTTCATACGCTCCCAAGCCAAAAGCGGCGCCTCGGCCGGCGGAGCCGCCTGCCGTTCATGTTGACCCGCGCGTGATAAACAAAGTGGCTCCTCCCGTCCCGCAGCCTGCGCCCAGGCCTGAGCCTCCCAAGAGAGAGTTGCCGGATGCCCCTGCTCCGAAAGTGCCGGTGACTCCGCACGAGGTGGAGGCGCCCGCGCCTAAGCCGGATGCTCCGAAGCCGCCGCTGAAGCTGGATACTCCAGACATGCCGAAGCCGCAGCACGGACTGGTGCTGCCTAAGGCTCCGTCACTCGCGGATTCTGTGCAAGATTTGAGGCCGCGAAACTCAAGTTCGCCTACCATTTCCGGTGGGGGCCGCATTCGGAGCCGCAGCACGCCGGGTGGAGGCGGAGGTGGCGGGACGGCCTACGGCGGACTCGAAATGCTCACGCCGGATCAGGGTGTGGATTTTAGGAGCTACCTCCAGCGTGTCTACCTTGCGGTCAAAGGAAACTGGTTTGCCATAATGCCTGAATCCGCTGAGCTTGGTGAGAGAGGCGTTGTCGTCCTGACATTCAGAATCATGAGGGATGGCAGCGTGCCAGGCACCGAACCAATCATCAACCGCAACTCGGGAAAAGAGCCTCTCGACAGGGCTGCTTATTCTTCGGTGCGCGCCTCCAACCCCTTTGAGCCGCTGCCTGCGCAATTCACTGGGCCTTACATCGAATTGCGCTACACCTACCTCTACAACGTCTCGCCAGAAAACTACACTCAAGAAAAGTGAAGATCGCGCACCAGCAGGTTCTCGGCAGTCTCCTCCTCGCGTTGATTGTGTTCATTGTGCTGCTCATCCGCGCTTGGCATATTCTGTTTCGATGAATCCGGGCACAGCTGAGCTTCCGCTGGTTGCTGTAGTTGGGCCTACGGCTGCGGGCAAGTCTGCGCTCGGCGTGTGGCTGTCCGGGCAATTCGGCGGAGAAGTGCTGGCATGCGATTCGACGCAGCTCTATCGCGGTTTCGATATCGGCACTGCCAAGCCAACGCTTGCCGAGCGCCGCGGAATACCTCACCACCTGATCGACTCTTTAACGCCTAATGAAGCGGCGACCGCCGGCGGATACCGTCAGATGGCTTTGGCTGTGCTGGGTGACTTGCGGAGCCGAGGCCGTCTGCCGATTCTTACCGTCGGCACGGGATTGTATTTGCGAGTGTTGCTTGAGGGATTGGCGGAAGTGCCACAGCGGTCCGAGGAATTGCGAGAGAGGCTACGCGCGAGCGCGGAGGAGCATGGGTCGGGTTACTTGCACCGGCTGCTTGTGCGGCTGGACCCCGAAACGGCAGGAAAAATCGCGGCTGCGGACGAGCAAAAATTGATCCGCGCAGTCGAAGTGTGCGTGCTTGCGCGGAGGCCCGTTTCGGAAGTGCACCGTGCGGGGCGCACGCCACTTGCAGGCTGGCGCGCATTGAAAATCGGATTGATGCCCCAGCGCGAAGCCCTATACGAACGCATCCACGCGCGGGCGGACGCGATGCTGGCGCAAGGCTGGATGCGCGAAGTGCGTGGTCTGATGGATAGCGATTCACCCGAAGATGCGAAGCCTTTCGACTTTATTGGCTATCGCGAGCTGCGTGAAGTTCTGCGCGGAAAGAAGGAACTCGAAGAAGCGCGCACGGCGATTCAGTTGGCCACACGGCACTACGCAAAACGTCAGTTGACCTGGTTTCGTAAAGATCCCAGCGTGCACTGGCTCGCCGGTTTTGGCGACGATTCAAGCGTTCAAGACCAAGCGCGCGAATGGCTTCTTAAGCAGAGCTTGGTAGAGTCGCCGCGGACAAGCTGAGCGAGTATAATGGCGCAGGTGAAGCGCGACCCCCTCCTACATGGCTCCCTTGGCACAACGGCTTCAGGACTGACTCCGTGACGAAAACTTCGCAAACTGTGTCTACGGCCGACCGCGCGTTGCTCGTTGGTTTGGGCTGGAAGCGGAAGCCACGCTTTCCTGGGATGCCTGCGGGCGAGCAGGGCAGGGAATCGCTCTTGGAACTTGTCGAGCTGGCGCGCAGCGCTGGTGCGGAAATCGCGGGGACGGTTTTTCAGGTGCGCGAATCGGCGGACCCGGCGACGCTTGTAGGTCGCGGCAAGCTGGACGAAATTCGTGCCGAAGCCACCGCGCATAAAGCGCCGCTGATTATTTTCGACAGCAACCTCTCGCCGATGCAGCAGCGCAACATCGAAGAAGCCACCGAGCGCCGCGTCATCGACCGCACGCAGTTGATTCTGGATATTTTTGCACGCCATGCGCGCAGCCGCGAAGGTCAGTTGCAGGTCGAACTCGCGCAGTTGAACTACATGCTGCCCCGGCTTACAGGCAAGGGCGCTTCGATGTCGCGTCTTGGAGGCAAAAGCGGCGGCGGAGGCTCCGGCGGAGCGGGCGGGGGAGCGGGACGTATCGGAGTTCGAGGCCCCGGAGAAAAGAAACTGGAAACGGACCGCCGGCGCATTCGCGACCGCGTGGGCAAAATTCAAAACAGCATCGAAGACATTCGCAAACAACGTGCCCTACGACGCGAGGCCCGCAACGCTGTACCGCTTGGGACGATTGCGCTTGTAGGGTACACAAACGCTGGCAAATCGACTCTGTTCAATGCGCTGAGCCGCGCCGAGGTGCTGGTCTCGTCGCGGATGTTCGCCACGCTGGACCCGACCATTCGCGCGATTCGTTTGCCTTCCAATCGCCGCGTCTTGGTTTCAGACACTGTGGGCTTTATCCGCGATCTGCCCAAGGCATTGCTTACGGCATTCCGTGCGACTCTCGAGGAAGTGCAGGAGGCCGCGCTGATACTCCATGTGAGCGACGTCTCGAACCCGCATCACGCCGAACTCGACGAAGAAGTGGACAAAATCTTGAACGACCTCGGCGTAGCCGACCGGCCACGGCTACGCGTGTTCAACAAAGTGGACCAGCTCACGCACGAGCAAAGAGCTCCGCTGATCCATCCCTATGCAATGGGAGCAGGGACAAACGGTGGACCTGTACTTGTCTCTGGCCTCACGGGAGAAGGAATCGACGAGTTGTTGCGCCGGATGGACGCGGCTCTTCCGGTCGATCCAGTGGTGACGCTTTCGCTGCGACTGCCTCTTGCCGAGGGCCGCACACTGGCGCTAGTGCATGCGCTCGGCCGTGTGCTACATTCCGAAGTTGAAGACTCTCACATGCTGATAGATGCCGAAGTTCCCGTATCGATCGCGCGCAAACTCAAGCTGAGTACCTTCGCAAAGGATGGAACTTCGAGCCGGACGCGTGCGTAATAGGAGGTGAGGGCGTTGCCATGATCACGTTTATCCTGTGGTGCATTTTGTTCTTCCTCTGCTGGCCTCTTGCGCTGCTTGCTCTGGTGGTTTATCCCATCGTTTGGCTGATACTTTTGCCGTTTCGCATCGCAGGAATTGCCGTGTACGGCGTTTTGGCCTTTTTGAGAGGCCTCTTTTTCCTTCCGGCGCGACTGTTGCGCGGACCGCGAGCCATTTGACAAACGGCTCGTCTGTTTGCACCAAAGTAACTCCTCCTCGAACATCAAAAAAACACCTGTTCTGGCTGCCAAATGGGTCTTTCTTGAATAGTTTGCGCAAGGTTCCCGAGTTGACCTTGCTGTGGAAACCTTGTGGAAACTGTTTCTTCCAAAATAGTGGCGCGCCAAATTAGGCCATTAAAATTCTGACGCTCTTCGAATGCCGAGCTCCTAACATATTGAATATAGGATAGTTATCCGCTCTCTGTGCCCCGCCGAAAGGTGTAACAGCGGGTTAGCTTATTCGTTATCGGTTTTCGACATTTGCACAGGTTTGCAGCAGAGAGAGTACGGATGAGTACAGCACTCCGCGTGGCGCAACTCATTTTACTTGTTGACGTTACAGTACCGCCGCAGGCGCTCGCCGATTCATCTGAAGACGCTGACAGACGTTGACGCCTGCGCAGCAGGAGTCTATAGTCAGGCGAGCGGTGGCCGAAGCCTAAGGGGCGGCCTCTCCGCCGCCATGTTTCTATGAATCTCCCCAACTCATTGACGGTTCTGCGCATCTTTTTCGTTCCCCTGCTGATTGCGGTTTTGCTCACAAAGAGCCCTAACGTCGATTTCCGAGGCTTCCCCATGCATTTTGAGTTTTGGGGAGTGTTGATCCTGCTCGTGGCTGCAGCCACAGACTGGGCCGACGGGTATTTTGCCCGGCGACGGCTTCAAGTGACAACGCTCGGCATTCTTCTCGACCCAATTGCAGACAAGCTGCTCATCTCGGCCGCGTTCGTTTCTCTTGTGGACATGCACCTCGTTCCCGCTTGGATGGTCGTCATCATCATCGGGCGAGAGTTCACCGTGCTAGGTTTGAGAAACATCGCTTCTGCAGAAGGATTCACGATCGCCGCCTCCTTGTTAGGCAAGACGAAAATGGTTTTGCAGGTGTGCGCGGTAGCGGTTTTGATTGCCGGAGCGCGACAAGAGCAACACCCGTTGCTGAACAAGCTGGGGCTATTCCTGCTCTGGCTGGTGGTGATCAGTGCGCTGATATCGGCGGCGCAATACTTTCTGAAATTTTGGGGCCAGCTTGATGATCGCATCAAACAGCGCCGCAAGCTGCGCATGATGGAGAGCCACAAAAAGTCCGAGGATGCCATCCCTCTCTGAAACCGACCGCCGATCTCTGCTTGCATTGGCGCGCCGGGCGATTGCCGAGGCCGTTTCCCTCCAGAAGTCTGCCGGGGATATTCCTCAAAGTGGAGTGTTTGCAGAAAAACGCGGAGTGTTCGTGACACTCCATAGGAGCGGTCGTTTGCGCGGCTGCATCGGTGTCGTTGAGGCCTTCGAGCCGCTAGGCGAGTCCGTCGCGCGGTGCGCGGCCAACGCGGCCCTGCACGATCCGCGATTTTCGCCCGTCCGCGCGGATGAGCTCCTGGAACTAGAAATCGAACTCTCTCTGCTATCTCCGCTGGAGCCGATTCTTCCCGAGAACATCGAGATCGGGAAGCACGGTTTGTTGATTTCTCAAGGTCCGGAACGCGGGCTTCTGCTTCCTCAGGTGGCGGTTGAGCACAAACTTGGGCGCGATCGGTTTCTGGAAGAGACCTGCCGCAAGGCTGGTCTGAACACAAACGCATGGCGGGAGTCGGAAACACAAATACTGGGATTCACTTGCGAGTCCTTTTCGGAAGGTGGAAGTACCGGGCAACAACCAGCCACGGATGGCTGAATTCTTCAGTACATACCAGTTCTGTTGGACATTGCCAGCGCCAAAGAAAAAGCCCGCGCGAGCAATGGCTCGCAGCGGGCCGGAAGTTTCTGACTTGCCTTTAGTCGGCGGCCTATTCGATTTCGACGTAATCGCCGGTGTAGATAGTGATCGAACTGTAGGTGATCAGCATGGTCGAAGAGTTGCGGCTCACGTTGATGACGATGCCTTCGCCGAGCACTTCGCGCGGTAAATCATTCCACGTATACTTCCCCGGCGAGCTCCCAAAGCCATAAATGCGGTCCTGATAGTCTCTCGTCTGAGGAGCAGTCTCCGCCCTCGTTCCCTGATAGCGGAATACTCGAAAATAATCGCCCACCTTTACGCCCTTGTTGGTCCCAAGGTTTACGTAGACGGTGTTGCCCCGCCCGGCGGATTGTTGATAGTCCTTCGACTCAACTACCATCGCGACGGGCTTGCCACTTACGGGAGCGAAATGATCAAACGTGCCCGGGTCCTTGAATGGAGGGTCCGGTCTCTCTTGATAAGGCAGCACGATATCGCCACGCTGCATATAGTCGCAAGATAGTGTTACTTGCGCGATCGCCACCTTTGGCTGAACGACAACGACTCGAAGCTGCCCAGCGTCCAAATAGTGCGTCCCCATGGCCTTTAGCAGCTTGTCCTGCCACTTGAACCACTCCACTTTCAGAGGATCGCTCTCCGGGCGGACGACGGTGTATCGATCGCCCACGCGAACGCCTTTGTCCATGCCGCGGTTGATATATACGTAATCGCCGCGGGCGAACGTGAGCTTATCGCTCGACTGCTCGCCGGAAACCAGCCGGGTTGCATCGGGGACCTTCTCGTCAGTGACAAAGCCCGAACAATAGACGGCTGAAAAATTTGCCTGGGGGGCAACAGCAGAAGTCTGCGCCGAGCAAATTCCGGCACCAACAAAGACAACCGTGCATAGAGCAGCTAATTTAGCGCGCATTCCAAGACTCCTTCAAACACGCCCTACGGGCCGTGCGGGGACGATTCTTAGCGAAATTAACAGGGCAGCCCCCATGCGTCAACAAATACGCCGGGACCGCTTTACACTTTTGCTACGGGCATGCTAGAAGCCTTATTCTCAATAACATGGCAAGAGCCACGCTGGGGAAAAGCTTGTTTGGGGTGGGTATAAGGCGCATCTGCGCGGTGGCGGCAGCCTCTACGGCCGCGGAAATGGCCGATTTGGTCCGTGCAGGGCTTCGCGAAACTCCAACCATTGAGCTGCGCCTGGACTGGCTTCGCAACGATTCCGAGCGTTCCCGCTTCCTTCTCTGGCTGAAGAGGAACAGGCCGCGCGGTGCAACTTTTCTCGCCACCTGCCGCCGCCGCGAAGGAGGGGGCAGGCTACGAGCGAGCGTTCAAGCCGAGCTTTATTGGTTGAACGAGGCCCGTAGGGCGGGCTGCTCCTGGTGCGACCTGGAAATCGAGACCGCGCGCGAATTGCCGCGCAAGTCCCTGAGCCGACTTGGCTTGCCACCCCAGATTTTGCTCTCGTTGCATGACTTTAAGCGCGTGCCGTCGCGGCTGAAGCTGGTCCATTCCGCCGCGCACCCTGAAGCCGACGCTCTAAAAATTGCGGCCCATTCCCACACCATAAGCGATAGCCTCCGCCTACTGCGTCTGGTTCGCCGTCCACGCAACCTCATAGCGGTCCCCATGGGCGAGGTCGGCCTCCCAGCGCGCATTGTCGCCTTGCGAGAAGGGAGCGCGCTGGCCTACGCGCCGGTTGGGGAAGCTACTGCTCCCGGTCAAGTCTCCCTGTACGCCTTGAAGCATCTCTACAGGGCACACGAGCTGACCCGCCGCACTCGCGTTTACGGCGTGATAGGTGACCCGGTGGGGCACTCCCTCTCGCCGCTTCTGCATAACACCGGATTCATCGAGCACAAAGTCGACGCGGTATATTTGCCTTTCCTCGTTAAAGATCTGCGCGATTTTCTGAAGACCGTGCTGGAATTCGGGATTCGCGGCTTCAGCGTGACCATTCCGCACAAACAATCCATCCTGCGGCACTTAAAAGAATGTGACCCGCTCGCGGCCGAGATTGGCGCAGTCAACACCGTAGTGGTCCGTCGCGATGGCTCACTCTTCGGTTGCAATACCGACTACATCGGAATCCTGCGCGCGCTTGAGAAGAAACTTGGCCTTGCCGGGAGCCGCGTCTTAATCTTCGGAGCGGGCGGTGTAGCGCGGGCCGCTGCGTTCGCCCTCGCAAAAGCGGGAGCCAAAGTCGCGATCTGTGCCCGCCGGGAAAAGGCAGCGCGAGAATTAGCTAAAGCCGCAGGCGGCGAAGTTGTCCCGCGCCGAACGTTACGCAGCGAGTCTTTTGACGCCATCCTCAACGCTACGCCTATAGGCATGCATCCCCACAATCGAATATCTCCTCTCTCGCTCCGCGAGCTGAATTGCAGCGTCGTCATGGACCTCATCAACCGGCCCGAAAAGACGCAACTCCTAAAGCTCGCCGCCCGCAAAGGAATCACCACAGTTTCCGGTGTCGAAATGTTTATTCCGCAGGGCGTCGCCCAATGGGAACTTTGGACCGGCCAGCGCGCACCGGAATCCGCCATGCGCAAGGCCGTCCTGGGCGCGTTGCGCTCTGAAGAAAAGTCCCGCCAGCATAGGTAATCCAGAAATGCGATAATGCCGACCTCGGAAAAACAAACTGTGGCCGTGAACTAACCCATGATCCAGCCCGACTTCCGCGAATTCCAGCGCCTCGCCAAACAGGGAAACCTCATCCCTGTCTATGACGTGTTTCCCGCCGATTTGCTCACGCCTGTCAGCGCCTATCTGCGCATTGCCCGGGGCGCGCGATATTCCTTTCTACTGGAAAGCGTCGAGGGCGGCGAAAAAATTGCCCGCTACACATTTGCAGGCGCGAATCCCGAAGAAGTTTTTCGCTATGCGGGCGGCGCGTGCGTTCTGGAGAGCCATAACCGCATCGTCTGGGAAGAGCGCGATCCAGTCACGTTTCTCCGCGCACGCATGGAGCGCTTCCGCCCCGTGCGATTGCCGGGTCTGCCTCCGCTGGTAGCAGGCGCTATCGGTTATTTTTCCTATGACATGGTGCGCCTCATCGAGCGCATCCCCAAGCGCCTACGCGACGACATCGGCCTTTACGACGCGATGTTGATGTTCTATCACGGCATTATTGCGTTCGATCACGTGCAGCATCGCCTCTGGATCGTCCGCAATGTCCACACGGATGGCGAGGGCAGTCTCCGCACGAAATACAACACCGCGGTTCGCGAAATTCGCCAGACGCGTCAGTTGCTCGAACAAGCTGCTCCCGCTGAGCAACCGAAGAAGAAATCTAAGAGGGGCCGAGCACCGCTCCGTGTCACCTCCAATTTCCGCCGCGCGGAATATCTCGAAGCTGTTCGCAAAGCCAAGAACTACATTCGCGCTGGCGATATTTTTCAGGTAGTGATTAGCCAGCGCTTCTCAGCTAAAACCCATGCCGCGCCTTTTGACGTCTATCGCGAGCTGCGCGCGCTCAACCCATCGCCGTATCTTTTCTATTTGCAAATGAACGATGTCGCCGTCGTCGGCAGCTCGCCGGAAATGTTGGTGAAGGTCCAGGGCCGCGATGTTTTCTACCGTCCGATCGCTGGAACGCGCTGGCGCGGCAAGGACGAAGCCGAAGACCAGCGCCTCGAACGCGAGATGCTCGCCAGCGAGAAAGAGCGCGCCGAGCACATCATGCTCGTCGATCTGGGACGCAATGATTTGGGACGCGTCAGCGAGTACGGCACGGTGAAACCCGAAAAGCTGATGACGGTCGAGCGCTACTCGCACGTCATGCATCTCGTGTCGAGCCTGCGCGGGCGTCTTCGCGAAGATGTCGATTGCTTCGACGCGCTGATGGCTTGTTTCCCCGCGGGAACGGTCTCCGGCGCTCCGAAAGTTCGGGCGATGGAGATCATCGAGGAGTTGGAACGCACGCGACGCGGCATTTATGCCGGAGGCGTTCTATACTTGGATTTTGCGGGCAATCTCGATTCGTGCATCGCCCTGCGCACGATGGTCATCAAGAATGGCGTGGCTCACGTGCAGGCCGGCGGCGGAATCGTGGCCGACTCCACGCCTGAAGGCGAATACGAGGAGTCCGTGAATAAATCAAAAGCCTTGCTCGCGGCGCTGGAGGCGGCGCATCGAAAAGGGGAGTGAACGAAGTTCTAGAAGTGTGGAACGAAGGCGCCCAATAACGTGATCCTGCTACTCGACAACTACGATTCGTTCACCTACAACCTCGCTCAGTATCTCGGTGAGCTCGGCTGTCAAGTGGAAGTGCATCGCAACGACAAAATCTCTGTCGAAGAAATCGCCAAGCGGAAGCCGGAAAAAATTGTCATTTCGCCGGGTCCCTGCACACCACAAGAGGCGGGCATTTCGGTGGAGTTAGTAGAGCGGCTCGCGGGAAAATTTCCAATCTTGGGCGTTTGCCTCGGCCATCAAGCCATCGGCGCTGCCTTCGGCGGCAAAATCGTTCGCGCTCCAAAGCTCTTTCATGGCAAGACCAGCGAAATCCATCACGACGGCAAAAATATTTTCCGCAAACTTCCCGAGCCATTTACGGCCACTCGCTATCACTCGCTCATCGTTGAACGCAAATCACTCCCGCGCGAACTTGCTATCACCGCCGAAACCGCCGACGGCATCATCATGGGCTTACGCCACCGCCGCCACAAAATCGAAGGCGTCCAGTTCCACCCCGAATCCGTCCTTACCACTTTCGGTAAGCAGCTCCTCCAAAATTTCCTCAGCCTCTGAGTCTCCGTGTGCCCGGTGTTCTCCGAGTTCTCCGTGTAAAGTTTTTTCTTTACCAATTCAAATCCGCCAAAATCGCCGCGTAAATCTCCATCCCCCGCCATAGATGTCCCAACCGCAGATTCTCGTCCGAACTATGCTGGTGATTATCATAGTTCACGATGGGCACCCCAATCCACGGCAGCCCCAAGTCTTCAAAAATATACATAGGCACGCTTCCTCCCAATGTAGGAGCGATAACAGTGTCGCCCGAAGTCGCGTCTTGCATCACTTTTACCAATGCCTTTGACACCGGTAAATCCATCGCTGTTCGCGTAGCGCGATAGCCGCCCTGGTCGACGACTTTCGCGATCAGCGCATGGGTGCGGCGCTCCTCCATCGTCGGCTCGCGGTCAATCACGAAATATCCCTGCTTCCAGATGAACGCCACGATCTGCTCGAATTTGTTCTTCGGATCTTCGCCCTTCACGAGCCGCGCCTCGATAGAAGCCTCAGCCTTATCTGGAACGACGTTTTGCGCGTGCTCCCCAACATAAGCGCTTGAGAGCCCGCGGATATTCAGCGAAGGTTCCTGCAACAATTCCATCAGTTTCTTTCCTGCGCCTTCGGGTTTTGCGATCCCCAGCTCTCGCTCGAGGTCGGCGTCATTCACCGGCATCTCCGCGAGCGCTTTCTTTTCGAGATCGCTGAGGGGCGTCACATCATCGTAATAGCCGTCGATTAGCACACGGCCGTCGGAATCTTTCATTGCTGCCAGCAGCCGGGAAAGTTCCATCGCCGGATTCGGCGCCCAATTTCCATAGTGGCCGCTGTGCAGCGCCCGCACCGGCCCGTATACCGTGATGTCCAGCCCGATGTCGCCGCGGTTCCCGAAGAAAACGAGCTGCCTTCCCGATTGATGTACCGGTCCATCCGCGGTAATCAGCAGATCGCCACCGAGCAGATTTTTGTGCAGCTCCAAGGTGTGCGCGAGGTTTGTCGATCCCGCTTCTTCCTCGCCCTCGAAAATGACTTTTAGATTTACTTTCAGGGGAATCTGCTTGGCGCGCAGCGCGTCGAGCGCCGCAAGCAGCGCCACAATTGGCGACTTGTCATCGGAAGACGATCGCGCATAAATCCGCCAGTCGTCTTTGTAGACCGCCGGCTGCTTGGCGCTGTTCTCGGGAAACGGAATGCGCTTTCCGCCGGATTCCAACGCATTGCTTCGCAAGACTGGTTCGAAGGGGGTGCCGTCGGTCCACGCTGAAGGATCGACAGGCTGCCCGTCGTAATGCGCATAGAAAATAACGGTGCGCGTGGCCTCCGGCGCGATCAACTTTCCAAAGACTACCGGCCCGCGTCCCGTGATCGGCAGCAAGTGCGTCTCGATGCCGCGCGCTTCGAGCATCTCGCGAAGGTGCTCCGCATTTTTCTGGATATTTGGCGTGTCGCTCGCCACATTTGGGATGGAGAGAAATTCCGTGAGCTCCCGGACGATCCGGTCCTCGTTGTCCAAACGATAGTCGCGCACTTCTTGAACAAGCTGAGCCGGCGCAATCGGAACTGGTTTCTGCCCCATCGCTGGGCACGACCAAACGGCAGTAATCAAAATAACCGCGAAGAATCTCAAGAATTTTCTCCTCTAACTCTCTCGACGACTTCACTGTCGCAGAAGACTTCGCCTCGGCGCCACAAAAGCAGCGAAAACATTTTCTCATCTTACCTGTACCAACGGACAGCCGTCCTTCCGGACAGGCTGCGTTTCGTTTTGTGCGGAACCCGACAACAGCGGATTGCGCAAAGTACCAGTGCGCCCGTCGCCTCATTAACCAACACTAGGAATTCGCTTTCCCTCGGAGGTTTCGCACTGTCATGAGCCGTCGTTTTTTGGCTGTCGCGCTGTCCTGTTTGCTGTCAGGCGTTGCCCTGCCCGGGCAAACTGTTCCGGCAGGTGTCGTCCTGCAATCCGCTAGCGCGCGCCTGAATACCACCGATGCGGCTATTGGAACCACAATCTTCGATGGCGATCGCATGGAAACCCAGGAGAAAGGCGCGCTAAGCCTCCGCTCCGGTCAAGTGCAGCTGACTCTCTCCGAGCAAAGTACGGTTTGGATGAATCACGAAAATTTGATTCTCACTCCGACGCTTCAGCGCGGCACGGTAACGTTTCGCGCGGAAAACGGAACGGGAGTCGAGATTAAAGCCGACGACGTACGCGTGCGGGCGCATTCTCCCGTGCTTACGGTTGGCGAAGTGACGCTCCAAGACTGCGACGTTCTTGTCACCGCGCACACGCAAGATCTGGAAGTCACCGCGGGCAAAGAAACCAAGATCCTCGAAGAAGGAAAAACCTACCGCGTCGTGCGCAAAGGCGCCTGCGGCACCGCCCAGTACCACCCGCCTGCCGCCGTTGGTCAGAGCCGTTTCTTCCTGCTCCCTGCGATTGCTGTGGGCGTAGTAACAATATGGACGATTCACAAGGGAATCGAGAGCCCGGATCGCCCCTGAGCAGTCTTTTCAAAAAAACTGTCAATCTTAGAAATCTCACTCCGACTGTTGAGTGAACGTGACGAGCGCCGCGAGTTTTTCTCTGGCCGCGCCCGAAGCGAGAGCCGTTCCTGCCAGTCGTGCACCATCGCCAAAATCTTGGGCAATGCCAGCGACCACCAGAGCAGCTGCGGCGTTCACAATGACAATATCGCTCTGCGGCCCGACTTTGCCGGCGAAAATATCGCGGATAGTCGCTGCATTTTCCAGCGCCGTCCCACCGCGGACAGCCTCGATCGGCGCCGGCGATACTCCGAAATCCTCAGGAGTTACCTTAAATCGCCGCACCCCTCCATCTTTCACTTCGGCGATTAGCGTTTCTCCGGCAAGCGAAATTTCATCCAGCCTGCTCGCTCCGTGAACTACGAATGCGTGATCCACGCCAAGCTCCGCGAGCGTTGCGGCAACCAGATCGATCAACTCCGGCGATGGAACGCCGACCACTTGCGCTCGCGCGCCAGCGGGATTCGTCAGCGGGCCGAGAAGATTGAAAACTGTGCGCACCCCAATCTCTTTGCGGGCTGGCGCGGCGTGGCGCGCCGCTGCGTGTGCCGCTCTCGCAAAGAAAAAGCCGATTCCAATCTTGCGAATCGCCTTGCCGAAATGCTCCACCGGCAAATCGATCCGCACGCCCAAAGCCTCAATCACGTCCGCTGAACCGCTGCCCGAGTGAGAGGCGCGATTGCCGTGTTTTGCCACCCGTGCGCCAGCCGCCGCTGCAACAATCGCTGCAGCCGTTGAAATGTTAAATGTCGTAAATCCTTTGCCGCCGGTTCCGCAGGTGTCTACAAGATGCTTGGGCCCGGGCTCGCCTTCTGCAAACACCCGCGCCGCGTGCCGCCGCATGACGCTTGCGAAACCAGCCAACTCCTCGACGCGCACCGGCCGCGTATTCATCGCCGTCAGTAGCCGCACGATATCGGCCGTCTCGACCCGGCCCGTCAGCAGCTCCTCCATCACCGATTCCGCTTCTTCCCTAGAGAAAATCTGGCCGGATGCGGCGCCATCAATGAGAGATTTTGTCATCTGGATTCGGCCGCATTCCCGCCGTAACCTTGCTCCGTTTTATACTTTCCGAGTACACTCTAATGTTTGCGACGACACCAAAATTCTAACACTACGGAACCCCGATGAAGATTCATGAGTATCAGGCCAAGGCCATTCTCGCGCGTTACGGTGTCACTACTCCACGCGGGGAAGTGGCTTTTTCCAAGGAAGAAGCCCGCGAAGGCGCAGCAAGACTCCGATCCAGCGTAGTGGTTGTAAAAGCGCAGATCCATGCCGGCGGCCGCGGCAAAGCCGGTGGCGTAAAACTCGCACATTCTCCCGACGAGGCCGCGGAAATCGCCTCTCACATGCTGGGCATAAATCTAGTCACCGCACAGACCGGTCCCGCCGGCCGCACAGTGAAGCGCGTTCTCATCGAAGAAGGTCTGGATATCAAGCGCGAACTTTATCTCAGCATTCTTGTCGATCGCAGCGTGGGGAAAGTGGTTTTCATGGCCAGTGCCTCCGGTGGCATGGACATCGAGGAAGTCGCCAAGACACATCCCGAAGCCATCATGCGCGAAACGATTCACCCCGCCGCAGGCCTGCAACCTTATCAGGCTCGCAAGTTGGTCTTCGGCTTGGGTCTTTCCGGTGACGTTGCCATGAAAGCTGGTCCCTTTCTCCAGGCCCTGCATCGTGCTTTTGTTGACACGGATTCGTCCATGCTTGAGATTAATCCGGCCGTCGTCACGGCCGATGGCCGCCTCGTCGCTCTCGACGCTAAAATGACTTTCGACGACAACGGCCTCTTCCGCCACAAAGAACTGCGCGAACTGCGCGACCTCGACGAAGAAGACCCCCTCGAAGTCGAAGCCTCGAAGTACGGCCTGAACTACATCAAGCTCGACGGCACCGTGGCCTGCATGGTCAACGGCGCCGGCCTCGCGATGGCCACCATGGACATCATCAAGTACGCCGGCGGTTCGCCCGCCAATTTTCTCGATGTCGGCGGCGGCGCGTCCTCCGATCAAGTGAAAAATGCTTTCCGCATCCTGATCGGCGATCCCGGAGTCAAAGCCGTGTTCATCAACATTTTCGGCGGAATCTTGCGCTGCGATGTTCTCGCCACCGGCGTAGTCGCCGCCGCCAAGGATTTACAAGTGAAAGTCCCGGTGGTCGTCCGCATGGAAGGCACAAACGTCGAGCTAGGCCAGCAAATCCTCCGCGACAGCGGCCTGAATTTCACCATTGCGGACGGCATGAAGGACGGCGCGCAAAAGGTCGTCGAGCTTGCTGGAGGTGCGCGATGAGCGTGCTCGTAAATGAAAAAACACGCCTGATCGTGCAAGGCTTCACCGGCCGAGAGGGTACTTTCCACGCGCAACAGATGATCGAATACGGCACTAATGTCGTAGGCGGAGTTACTCCTGGCAAGGGTGGCACGAAACATCTCGAGCGCCCTGTGTTCGATACGGTTCAAGAAGCTGTCAAGGCGACGGGTGCTAACGCATCCGTCATCTTCGTTCCACCGCCATACGCAGCCGACGCCATCCTTGAAGCCGCCGACGCCGAAATTCCTCTAGTCGTCTGCATCACCGAAGGCATCCCCGTAATCGACATGGTCCGCGCCGCTGCTACTGTTGACTTCAACAAGACGCGCCTCATCGGCCCCAACTGCCCGGGTGTCATCTCCCCCGGCAAATGCAAAATTGGAATCATGCCGGGCCGCATCCACAAACAGGGTCATGTCGGCGTCGTCAGCCGCAGCGGCACGCTCACCTACGAAGCCGTCGATCAACTCACGCGCCTCGGGATTGGCCAGTCCACCTGCATCGGCATCGGCGGCGATCCCATCATCGGCACATCGTTCCTCGACGCCATGCGCCTTTTCAACGACGACCCCGACACCCACGCCGTCATCCTGATCGGCGAAATCGGCGGCAACGCCGAAGAAACCGCCGCGCAATGGATTGCAACCAACGTAAAGAAGCCGGTCGTCGGCTTCATCGCCGGCCAAACGGCGCCCCCAGGCCGCCGCATGGGCCACGCCGGCGCCATTATCAGCGGAGGCCAAGGCACCGCCAAAGACAAATACGCCGCGATGGCCGCCGCCGGGATCCACACGGTTGAGACTCCCGCGGATATGGGCTCAACAATCGCCGCCGTCCTAAAATAGTCGTTTAGTTTTTGTAGGCGCCGGACTTTAGCCCGGCATCTTGCACCTAATATCTCGGAGGAATCTTTCGTGGCACTCGAACGCACATTCGCAATCATCAAGCCGGACGCCGTCGCACGCGGTCAACAAGGCGAAATCCTCGCCAGAATCCACAAAGCCGGCTTTCAAATCGTCGCCATCAAATCCATGCGCCTCACCAAGGAAGAAGCTGGCGGCTTCTACGCCGTCCACAAAGCTCGCCCCTTTTTCGGCGAGCTAACTGACTTCATGAGCTCCGGCAAAATCTTCGCCATGGTCCTCGAAGCCGAAGGCGCCATCCTGAAATGGCGCGACACTATGGGCGCCACCGACCCGAAAAAAGCCGCCCCCGGCACCATCCGCCACAATCTCGGCACCAGCATCGGCAACAATTGCACCCATGGTTCGGACGCTCCCGAAACCGCTGCCTTCGAAATCGGCTATTTCTTCGGCGGCCTCGAACTCATTTAGCACGCCCTTTACTCGCAGCAGTGAAGACATGCGAGCGCACCATCGCTGCGCACCAGCTTGCCAAGTCCGCATTGCTCTTCTACGGTTCTGCTTAAGGCCGATCAGGACTCTCCAGGCCCGTACTTCCACTCGCGCCTCTCTCCACACCTCTCCACAGTGCGGTAATACCCGCCGCAGCCGCAACGTCAACCGCAATCAGCACGAGCGCGCGGCTGTGCTTTCCCGTTTTTTGCGCTCCCTACACTCCTGACCCGCTATCGTCGGAAGGATTCAGCAGCACGCGATAGGATATTCCTTCCGCGATCGTTTCCCTTTCGCCGCGATAGCTAATTTGTGCCGGACCGCGCCGCGCGAATACCATGAGCTCATGCGGTCCAACGAGCAGAACCTGAACTACGCCCCGCGTCTCTGCAATCGGACGAACTCGGGCTGAGCTGGCGACGATTTCCCCGTAGTGTCCGGCGTCACGGAGATCACCGCCGCGCCCGAGACAAGCTCCGCCGCAGAGTCTTTCGCGGCTAGGTTCGCGTCCTGATGAACGATCACACTGCTCTGCTCCGTCACATACAGCATCGCGCCTCGGTCGTCAACCGATCGCCATCATAGACTGTCGTTCCCTCGGAAGCGGCCTGAAAGCCCAAGCTCGCATGATCAGCTTGCACGAGAATTCCAAGCGCATTCGGTTTGGCGCTGCGGGGAATGCCTGCAAGAGAAAATGCCATTGTAATCGCCAGAAGGCGCTGGGTGCCTGCCATGCGATACCTCCACAAATGTCCTAATGTCGAAAACCGGGCGCGCGGGTCGTTTCCAGGATCATCTAACAATAAATTAATATCTATAGTAATTCGATAATAAATATATGGCAAAAGAAATTCTGTGGATCTCCCGTTGGAATAGCCAGGCAAGCAACGATCGCCACGGACAAACCGGTCTATTTCTGCTTCTCGGTGTGCGACTGAATCTGCTTCCATTCGCTTGTTCGCGAACGGACTGGAAGGACGGACCCCAATTCCAATTTTGAATCCATCAGCTTACTCGCGGCGTCCGGACGATCCCTCCTCTATAATGCTTCCGTGGATTCGCTCCGCGAACTCGGCCGCACACTGCTCCTATTCGGTGCTGTCCTGGCCGCCGTCGGCGCTCTTCTCTATTTCGGTGGAAAGCTCCCTTTTCGCCTCGGCAAACTTCCCGGAGACATCGTCCATCGCGGCGAACACACCACCTTCTATTTCCCTATCGTCACCTGCCTCGTCCTCAGCGCAGCACTTTCCTTTCTCCTCTGGCTCTTCTCCCATCTCCGCCGCTAACCGCGGCGCCGATTTTCCCCGTCCCGCCGCTCTCCTGATATATAGTTCCCGCGTCCAATCACGAAGACCACCAGCTCGCCCGACAAAACCATTCTGGAGACTTTACCCATGAAGCTCGCCCTTCTCACTATGAGCGCGGCACTTGCCGCAACTCTCAGCGTTTCTCAATCTTCCGCAGCGCAATCTTCCTCGAGCCCATCCGCATGGCAACCGCAGAGTGCGTCCCGCCCTTCGCAGCAGCCCGCCCCAGATCCCTTTGCTGGCGCTCCCGCCGCCAAATCCGAAGACGTCGACTCCATCGACCATGTCCTAGTTGCCCTCTACGCAGTGATCTCTGGCCCTCCCGGCGAGCGCAATTGGAATCGCTTCCGCTCGCTCTTCCTCCCCGGCGCACATCTCACCTCCACCGGCAAAGCTGCCGACGGCTCCATCCGCGTCCGTCCCAACACCGTCGATGATTACGTCAACCGCGGCGGCGCTTACTTCCTCAAGAACGGTTTTTTCGAATCGCCCATCCACAGCCGCATCGAAACCTTCGGCAACATCGCTCAAGTTTTCAGCAGCTACGAATCCCGCCACAACGCTGGCGAAACGCCCTTCGCGCGCGGCATCAACAGCCTTCAACTCCTCAACGACGGCAAGCGCTGGTGGATCGTCAGCATCCTCTGGGACGAAGAGCGCCCCGATAATCCGCTCCCCGAGGATTTCGCCGCCAAGCCCTGATTTCAGATTCTGAGCTTTTAAGGACCGCCAATCCCTTACCGCGGCCGTATCGAGCAGGTGCCCCGCTCTCCTCCCCCCGCCTCTCTTTACAGGTTCCCGCGCACCTCCTATAGTCGTTCTTGCATGAAGTTGGCCTCTTCCAAGCGTCTTCCCAGGACCACGCGATTTTTCAAGCCGCAGCTTCTTTTCGTTTTTCTTTTTTTTGCGCTCGCCGCAAACGCCGAAAAGATCACGGATATCCACCCGACCGGCTACATCAGCGATCTCGCCCACATCATTTCCCCCGACACCAAAGCTCGCCTCGAAAATCTCTGCACCGAGCTCGAACAAAAAACCGGCGCGCAGATGGCCATCGTCACCGTGCGTTCGCTTGAGGGCGAGACCGTCGAGCAGTACGCCAACGAACTCTTCAAGCAGCTCGGCGTCGGCAGCAAAAAAGAAAATCGTGGCGTCCTCGTCCTCGTCGCACCAACCGAACGGAAGTATTGGACCGAGGTCGGCTACGGTCTCGAGCCCGTCATCAACGACGCGCGCGCCGGCGACGCTGGCCGACTCATGCGCTCCTATTTCCTTCAGGGAAATTACAGCGCCGGCATCGAAGCTGCAGCCTGGACCCTCGCCAAGTTCATCGCCGACGATCGCGGCGTAACGCTCACCGCAACGCCTCCTGCCCCGCCGGTGCAGCCGCGTAACGACGATTCCCGATCATTCCCCATCTGGCCGATTTTGATCCTGATCTTCGTCGTTATTCGGCTTTTCATCGCACTCGGGAGAGGCTCGTCCGGCCGTGGAGGAAGAGGCGGCGGCTGGTGGATAGGGCCCATGATTGGTGGCATGCTCGGCGGCGGCGGTGGCGGAGGATTCGGCGGTAGCTCAGGCGGAGGCGGGGGAGGATTTGGCGGTTTTGGCGGCGGGAGCAGCGGCGGCGGTGGCGCTGGTGGTAGCTGGTAGGCGCCGACCGGCGACCGCGTTTCGTAAGTTTAGACAAGGAGCGGTGGCAAAATGTTGTCGACGGAAGCGAAGCTGACCGATCTCGTAAGCCGACTGAAAGAATTCGCTGGAGAGAATCTCGAGTCGGTGATTCTCTATGGCTCCGCCGCGCGTGGCGACTTCAAAGAAGGCCACTCCGATCTGAACGTCCTGTGCGTGCTGCGTTCCGTGACCGCGCGCGAATTGGCCCGCGTCACCCCCGTCGTCCACTGGTGGTGCAAGGACCAGAGCGAGCCAGCCCCATTATTTTTCACCGCCGAAGAACTGCGCCAGTCCGCCGACGTTTTTGCGATTGAGCTGCTCGATATGCAGGAAAGCCGCCGCGTACTCTACGGCGCTGACGTCGTCGCCGGCATCGCCGTGCCCATGAATCTTCATCGCTTCCAGGTCGAGCACGATCTGCGCACTCTACTCCTCAAACTCCGCCAGCATTTTCTGCTCTCCGGGCAAAAAGAAAGCGAGTTGCGCGCCGCCGAAGCAAAATCATCTTCCAGCGTCCTCGCGCTCCTGCGCCACACCTTGATTGCGTTCGAGGTCCAGCCGCCCGCCACCGCCCACGAAGTCTTCGCGCGCATCGCCGCGCTCACTGGCGCCGATGCCGAAGCCTTCGCGGCCGCGTTCAAGCTCCGCGATCGCCACGCTCACGCCGATGACATCGCACGCGCCTATGGACAGTACTTAAATGCTCTGACTGTGGTAATTTCCGCTTTGGACAAAATTGTTCCCAAGCACGAATGGCAGCGAGCCGGCAAAGCCGGTTCCTGATTTTTTGCGGAGGAAAGCATCATGAAGGCAGCCCTGATTGTTCTGGTCGTTCTTGTCATCATCGCGTTGCTCGTTGGCAGTTCGTTCATCTCGCGCCGCAATCAAATGGCCATCAAGCGTGAAGCCGTCAATGCCGCGTGGGCCCAGGTCGACGTCGTCCTCCAGCGCCGCGCCGATTTGATCCCCAATCTAGTCGAAACGGTCAAGGGCTTTGCTACGCACGAAACCGAAGTCTTCAGCGACATCGCCAAAGCCCGCGAAGGCTACATGAACGCCACCACCCCCGCCGACAAAATCGCTGCTAACAGCCAGCTTGAAGCTTCCTTGGCCAAAGTCCTCGTCCTCACGGAAAATTATCCTCAGCTCAAATCCAACGAAAACTTCCTCCGTCTCCAGGACGAACTTGCCGGCACGGAAAACCGCATCGCCGTCGAGCGCCGCCGCTACAACGAAACCGTTCAGGACTACAACACCTACATCTCGCTCTTCCCCAACAGCCTGGTCGCCAGCTTCGGCGGCTTCACCCGCAACGACGCCTACTTCAAAACCGAACCCGGCGCCCGCCAAGCCCCCAAAGTCAATTTCAGCAATCCCGCTCCGGCGCAAACTCCGGCTCCCGCACCGGCGAAGCCCTAGCGCGCGCTGTCCTCCGCATAATTGTAGGGGCCGCCCTTGGGCGGCCCTTTTTTGCGTTATCGCGAGCTTGAATCGAGCACTCTGCTTTCGCAAGATATGCTCTCCGATTTCCATAAGAATGTGATATGCTATGGTATATACCAGCTCAAGTCTGTTTAGATACGGAGCCGCCATGCACAAGATTGCAAAGCTCTTCAAAAATGGCCGAAGCCAAGCGGTCCGGCTGCCGTGCTCTTTCCGCTTCTCCTCTCGCGAAGTCTACATCCGCAAAGATTCCGAAACCGGCGACGTCATCCTCTCCCGCAAGCCCGAATCTTGGGACGATCTCTTCGCCCTTGCCGACGCCACCGACATCCCCGCTGACTTTCTCCGCTGGCGTGATCGCCGCCCGCCTAAAAAACGTCGCCTGCTTTGACGGACTAAGTCGATGCCCCGCTTCTTGCTGGACACCAATACGGTTAGCTATGCGCTCCGAGGCGATCCGCCAAGCGTTCGCGAGCGGCTCCGCCGTATTCCCATGGCTCAAATCTGCATCTCGTCTATCACCGAAGCAGAACTGCTGCTTGGCCTCGCCCTGAAACCCGAAGCAAAAAAGCTCGCCGAGCTGGTAAATCAGTTTCTCCTCGGGGTCACATCCCTTCCATGGGACTCTGCGGCCGCCCAAGCCTACGCCGGTCTCTCTGCCGCCTCTTGGAAGCAAGGCAAGCGTCTGGCCGCCATGGACATGTTAGTCGCTGCGCACGCCTTCTCCACGGGCCTCACCCTCGTCACTAGCGACCGCTCGTTCCGCAATCTCCGTCCCCGCCTGCTCATCGCCGATTGGTCTAAACCCCGCTAGCTCAACTATCTGCACCTTCGGTGGCCACTTGAAAAGCGCGGACTAATATCATCTGTTTTCCTGCTCTTGTTCGAACCGCTTGCTATCCTCCAGCAAACAAACCACTTACATATAATTACTTGACAACGAGTACCTATATGATATAGCCCTTGTGTTTGCGTTGCGGAGGAGGAAGAAAGGCTAACGCCATGTCCGCTCTTTCTTTGCGTAGTCCGTCCCCTTCGATCCGTGGACTGTTAGCTGTCGGCTGTGAGCTTTCCCCCCGCCTAAATCCTTTCCCTGCCACTCTTACAACCTGCGTCAAGCCTAAGCCCTTTTTTTGCTACTCTTACAGAAAACCCCGGGGGTGGGTACACCCACGCCGTACGCGCCAACCCTCTTATGTTGTCTTCCCCAAGAGTCCACATCAATATCAATCCATTGCACTTACGCCTCCTTTGTTTTCATACTCTTACGCACTCTTTTGCCTCGCCGAAACTCCTATCCCTCGTGTTTTCAAACTCTTCCACACTCTTTCCGCAAAACACCGGGGGGTGGCGTATGCCCCTTTCCTTGCTCGCCACTCGCCAATCATCACTCGCCACTTCCTCCCATGACAACCCAACTCACCTTCAATCTCCAACCCACCCGCCGCGCCCTCACCGTCAGCGAGCTGACCGCCCGCATCCGCGACCTGCTCGGCAAAAACTTTACCGACATCTGGGTCGAAGGCGAAATCTCCAACTGCCGCGAAGCCCAATCCAGTCACATCTACTTCACGCTCAAGGACGACCGCTCCCAGGTCCGCTGCGTCTTCTTCAAACAGCAACAGCGCGGCGTCAAGTTCCGCCCCGAGAACGGCCTGCACGTCACCGTTCGCGGCTCGATCAGCGTCTATGAAGCCCGCGGCGAATACCAGATTTACGTCGAGAACATCGACCCCGTCGGGCTAGGCGCGCTACAGCTAGCGTTCGAGCAGCTGAAAAAGCGCCTCGAAGCGGAAGGCCTTTTTGCCGCCGAACGCAAAAAGCCTCTTCCCATGCTCCCCAGCCGCATCGGCTTGATCACCTCACCGCGCGGAGCAGCGGTGCGCGACGTCGTACGCATCTTGCGCCGCCGCTTTCCTAACGTGCATTTGACGGTTTTTCCCGTGCGCGTCCAGGGCGACGGCGCCGCTGCGGAAATTGTCAAGGCGCTGAAATTTTTCAATCAAAGAAAGCTCGTTGACGTCCTGATCCTCGCCCGCGGCGGCGGCTCCATGGAAGATCTATGGGCCTTCAACGAAGAAATTGTCGCGCGCGCCATCTTTGCCTCCGAAATCGCGGTCATTTCCGGCGTCGGCCACGAGACCGATTTCACCATTGCCGATTTTGTCGCCGACGTTCGCGCTTCCACTCCCTCCTCTGCCGCTGAGCTCGTTGTCCAAACGCGCCGCGAATTCGATAAGCACATCGCCGACCTGCGCGAAGCGCTCGCCAGCCTCGTCCGCTACCGCCTCCTCGATCTCAGCAAGCGCGTCCACGAACTTTCCGCGCGCCGCGGCTTCCGCCGCCCGCTCGATCTCCTCCGCCAGCAGCGCCAGCGCGCCGATGAAATGACGTCGCGCTTGGCGCTAGGCCTTCGCGCGCGCCTCGAACAATCGCGCAAGCGCCTCACCGCGCTGCACTTGCGCATCGCTACATTTGATTTTCGCGTGAAAATTTCCGCGTTTCGCCTGCGTCTCGAAAAACGCGCCGCTGAACTTGGCGTCCGCATCGAACGCCTCTTGCGCTCCAAGCGGGAACGCCTAGAGCGCCTCGCCCTCCAGCTACAGGAGCGCAGCCCCTTGAAAGTCCTCGAACGCGGCTACGCCATCGCCACCGACGCCGCCGGCAACCTCCTTCGCGACGCCGACCAAGTCAACGTGGGCGACTCGGTAGCCATCCAGCTCCACCGTGGCCGTTTGTCTACGGAAGTAAAGAAAAAGGAGGTCTAATCTGAGGTCAAAGACGGAATGTCGAGAGCCGCGCTAATCGTCGTCGGAGGAAGAAGCAACTTTAAGTACGGCAAGAAACGCTTCTTGCGGAATGTCGACTTGGCCGACGCGCTTCATGCGGCGCTTACCTTCTTTTTGTTTTTCGAGGAGCTTGCGTTTGCGCGAGATGTCTCCGCCGTAGCACTTGGCGAGAACATTTTTGCGGATGGCAGCCACGGTTTCGCGCGCGATGACGCGGCTGCCGATGGCCGCCTGAATGGGCACTTCAAACATTTGACGGGGAATCAGTTTACGCAAGCGCGTCACCAATTCGCGGCCTCGTTCCGCCGCAAAATCGCGATGAATGATCAGCGCCAGCGCGTCCACCGGTTCGCCGGCGACGAGCACATCCAGCTTGATGAGATCGGATTCGCTGTACCCGGCAAGATGGTAATCGAGCGAAGCGTAGCCGCGTGAAACGCTTTTCAGCCGGTCATAGAAATCGAGCACGATTTCATTGAGCGGCAGCTCATAAGTGAGCATCACGCGAGTGGGAGAAAGATATTCCAGATTTTTCTGCGTGCCGCGTTTTTCCTGGCACAGCTGCAGAATTCCGCCGACGGATTCATTGTTGGTGATGATCATCGCGGTGATAATGGGCTCTTCGATTTTTTCGATCTCGCTGGGGTTCGGAAATTTCGCCGGGCTGTCGACTTCGATCACTTCGCCACTGACGCGCGTGATGCGGTAACGCACGCTCGGCGCCGTGGTAATCAGGTTGATCCCGAATTCGCGCTCCAGCCGCTCCTGCACGATTTCCATGTGCAGCAAGCCGAGAAAGCCGCAGCGGAAACCGAAGCCAAGCGCCACGGAATTTTCCGGTTCGTAAAAGAAAGCCGCGTCGTTCAACTGCAATTTGCCGAGAGCGTCACGCAATGGCTCATAGTCATCCGCGAGCACGGGAAAAAGTCCGGCAAACACCATGGGCTTGATGGCTTCAAATCCGGGAAGCGGCGGCGCAGGCCGCGCGGCTTCCGTGACAGTGTCGCCCATGCGCGCATCCGCCACGCGCTTGATATTCGCGACGATGAAGCCCACGTCGCCGGCGCCAAGTTCTTCGAGCGCGACGGGTTTGGGAGTGAGCGTGCCGAGCGTCTCAACTTCGTGGACTTCGTTGCTGTAGCACAGCCGGATTTTTGTGTGCTTGTTGACGTGGCCTTCCATCACGCGTACGAGAACTACGGCTCCGCGATAAATGTCGAACCAGGAATCGAAGATAAGCGCCTGCAGCGGATTCTCCGAACTGCCTTTCGGCGCCGGAATGCGCTTCACGATGGCTTCGAGAACATCTTCAACGCCCAGGCCGCTTTTTGCGCTGATCAGCAAAGCGTCCTGTGCGGTAATGGCGAGGACGTTTTCAATTTGCTCCTTCACGAAATCAGTTTGCGCGGCAGGCAAATCAATTTTGTTGATGACCGGAACGATTGTCAGATTATTGCCCGCGGCGAGAAACGTGTTCGCCACCGTTTGTGCTTCGACGCCCTGGCTGGCGTCCACGACGAGCAGCGCGCCTTCGCACGCTGAAAGCGCACGCGAGACTTCGTAGGAAAAGTCCACGTGTCCTGGTGTGTCGATCAAATTGAGCTGGTAGGTATTTCCGTCTTTCGCGGTGTAATGCAGACGGATGCTTTTGGCTTTGATGGTGATGCCGCGCTCGCGCTCGAGATCCATCGAATCGAGCACCTGCTCGTGCATCTCGCGCTGCGAAAGCGCGCCAGTCATTTCGAGCAGACGGTCCGCGAGCGTGGACTTGCCGTGATCGATATGCGCGATAATACAAAAATTGCGTATGAACTTCGGGTCCATGTATTCCGGTTATCGCTTCCGCGTTGCGACCGCTTTTATTTTTTTCAGATCCCGGCAGGAGCTGCATGCTTCGAGGAGCCAAGAGACCAGGCTGCGCAAAACCGTGCCGTGTGACAGTTCAGTTTGCCACAAATCGCCGACGCGCGCAGCCAACCCAGTCGAGGTCAACCTTGGAGAATCGTACCGCCAACAAGTAACGCGGTTCGCATAGCCTGCGAAGCGGTTTTCCAGTTCACTCGTCGCGGAGGGTGCGGACGGGCTCGACTCGCGTGGCGCGATAGGCCGGCACGATAGTGGCGAGGACGCCGACGGCGACTAGGAGCGAGGCAACCGCCACGAAGGTTAGCGGATCGGTGGGGCGCACACCGAAGATTAGCGATGACACGACGCGTCCCAGCGCCAGCGCTACAGCGAAGCCGATGATGATGCCGAGGAGAATTGGTTTTAGGCCATCGGTAAGCACCATCTTTAAGACGTCGGAGTGCGACGCGCCGAGGGCCATGCGAATGCCGATTTCGCGAACGCGACGGCGAACGGCGTAGGAAAGCACGCTATAAATGCCGACCGCAGTGAGCACCAGCGCAAGCCCAGCGAATGCGGCCAGCAGAAGCATGTTGGAGCGCTGTGGAGACAGTGAATTGGAAATCAATTCGTTCATGCTCAACACTTCGGTGACGGGCGTTTCCGGGTCTACCTGGTGAACAGCGGCAGTCACAGCAGAGACGGCGCTCATGGGATCGATGCTGGCGCGCACGGCAAGACTCATCGGAAATGAGCGCCATGGTTCGGACGGGGGCGCGAAGATTTGATTCAGCGGCCAATAGATCGTTTCGGTCGGACGAGTCTCGTCCAGAGAATCCAGCTTCACGTCGCCCACGACGCCCACAATTTCGCGGGAGACACCCGGATAGAAAGTTAGCGTAAGATGTTTGCCAAGCGGGTTTTCGTTGGGCCAAAAGCGTTTGGCCATGGATTCGCTGATGATTACGGCGGGATTTCTGCCTGCCACGTCACCGTCGGTGAGGTCGCGGCCGCTCAAGAGCGGGACGCGCATGGAACTCAGATAGCCAGGACTGATTAGGCGCACGTCTACCTCGGGCTGATCGGCCATGGGCACCACGGGCTGACCCTCGATAGCGACAGGTTGGTGCGAACCGCCGTCGCCCATGGGAAGATCATCGATCACGCCTGCGGATTCAACCCCTGGAGTGGCGCGAACTTGCTGAAGGACGCGCTCGAAAAAGGAGATATACGCAGCCGACGTTGGGAATTTGTTGGCGGGAATAGAGACGGTCATGGTGAGCAGGCCATTTGGATCGAAGCCGGGTTTGACATTGCTAAGCTGCCACAGAGTGCGAACCATAAGGCCGGCACCGATCAGCAGAACGAGTGAAAGCGCAACTTCAGAAACAACCAAGAGTCCGCGAGTCCTGCTGCCGCCAGAATCGGAGCTGCCACGGCTCTGGCCTTGCTTGAGAGCTTCGTTGATATCCGTCTTCGTAAAACGCAGCGCCGGAAGAAGACCGGCGAGAGCGCCCGCGAACAACGCTAGAAACGCCGTGAAAGCCAGGACGGGAGCGTTGAGAGTGATATCCGCGAAACGAGGGAGCCGGTCGGCGAGGAATTTGACGATCAGAGTGGTGCCAAAGCGGGCGAGAAGGAGCCCCAACGCGCCACCGGCGAGAGATAGAAGCAGAGTCTCGGTAAGGACCAGGCGAAGGATTGCGCCGCGAGTGGCTCCGAGAGCGGAGCGGATGGCGATTTCTTTTTTTCGGGCGAGGATTTTGCCAAGAACAAGATTGGCAACGTTGGCACAGGCGATCAACAAGACGAACCCCACGGCGCCCAGCAAAACGAGCAGAGCCGGGCGGACATCGCCAACCGTTTGCTCACGCAAGGTGAGGATCTTGGCGCCCCAGCCTCTGTCGTCCTCGGGGTAGAGTTGCTCGAGGCGAGCGGAGATGGCGCTGAGCTCGGCTTGCGCAGCGCGGATATCGACGCGAGGTTTCAGTCGGCCGATGACCTGATAGTTGTGATTGCCCCGCACCGCGCGCGTTTGGTCGGTCCAGGCCAGAGGGGTCCAGAGCTGAGCCCAGCTGGGAAACTTGAATGTGCGTGGCATGACCCCGATGACACTGTAGGTCTCGCCGTCGAGAACGATCTTTTGGCCAACGACAGCGGGGTCGGCGCCATAGCGTTCGCGCCAAAGCGCGTTGCCCAGGACCACGACGTGACCCTGGCCAGGACGGTCGTCATCGGGCGTGAATCCGCGGCCTAGGAGCGGCTGAACACGAAGGATTGAAAAGAAGCTAGGGGCGACCGTCGCTGCTTGAATGGCCTCGGGCCGTTCCTTGCCGCCGACGTTATAGCGGGCGCCGCCGTAAGCAGACATGCCTTCAAAGGAGTGGTTCTGGGTCTGCCAGTCGAGGTAGTTCGCCGGTGAAACGGAAAAGAGAGTCATCCCCGGGAAGCTCTTTGCGGGAGGGACGTGCCAAATCTGCATGATGCGGGAGGAGTCCTGGTAGGGGAGGGGTCGGAGGAGAACGGCGTTCACCACCGAGAAAATCGCAGTGTTGGCGCCAATGCCCAGAGCGAGCAGGAGGATGGCTGTGACGGCGAAGCCTGGGTTGCGAAGGAGGATGCGAAAGCCGAGTTGAAGGTCGGAGAAGAGGTTACGCATAAGAAGGCGCTCCTGGCCGCCGATGAAAGGCAGGTCGGCGGCGACATGCATAGGAGACGAACGAAACGGCAAAAGGTTCCAAGGATTTGGCGAGGCTGGGCGTGCCGGATACCACAAGGTGCGATTGCGCGAGTTTTGCGGGTCTCGCAGTCGGGGTATATAGTTGAACCAGGGCGTGCGCACCTCTCATCGCGCGCGACTCAGCAGAGAATTTCAAGTCAGCCGACAGGCACAGCAAAGGCAACCCAGACGGATGGCCGCAGACGTCAGCAAGCACTTGGACCGCGCCAAGCGATTCCTCGAAAAGAACCGCGTCGAGGACGCTATCGAAGCCTATCTGGCGGTGCTCGATGACGCGCCGCAACACCAGGAAGCGACGCAGGCGCTGGGCGATCTTTACGCGCGGATGGATCAGCCGGAGCGCGCCGCCATCTATTATGGGCTGTTGTTCGATTTGCTGATTGAGCCGCGTGACGAGACCAAAGCGCTGGCTATCTATAATCGCTTTCTGCGAAGCGGTTCAACGCCACAACCGCCGGAACGCATCGCCCGCTATGCCTTTTTGCAGCAAAAACAAAATCATCCTGAAGAAGCCATCGACCAATACACGAAGGCCGGGGAGCTTTTTGCGAGCGCGGGACGCAACGAAGACGCGCTTTTTTGCTGGGAGCGCATCGCACAGCTCGATCCGGAGAATCTCAACCGGCAGATGCGGCTTGCAGAAGCGGCGGAGCAGCTCGGCAAGAATGCACTGGCAGCGCGCACTTTTCTTCGGGCGGGGCAGCTTGCGTCGGCAGGGGGCGCCGAGGTTGATGCACTGAAACTGCTGGGGCGGGCCTACAAGCTTGCGCCGCAAGAGCGCAGCGTAGCGCTCCTCTATGCACAGGCAAAACTGCGCAGCGACGGAGCGGCAGAGGCGGCTACGCTTCTCGAGCCATTTGCGGGCACCGAGAACGACACCGTGTTCCTGGAGACATTTGGCGACGCGCTGATTCGCGGCGGAAATCTCGATCGGGCGCGGGAGATTCTCGAAAAACTTTTACGTGAGAAAAACGCAGGTGCCGAGAGGCTCTTCGAGCTTGCCGATGCCTATGCCGCGTCTGCGCAAACGACCAAGGGCGTGGACGTGCTCCAGACGCTGAAGCGGCGTATGTTCGCCGACAAGCGGCAAAATGATTTCGCCACCCATTTAGACGCCGTGGCTGGAAAGCATCCGCACTCGCAAGGGATGATGGAGTTCTGGGCGGCGGTGTACAACGAGCTGAACCGCGAATCCCAATATTTCGAAATCCTCGTAAAACTTTTCGACGTGTATTTCAGCGCGGGAGATTTTCGCAAGGCCTGCGATTCGCTCGAGCGGCTTGTGGATATCGATGCCTACGACTACCGCAATCAGGAGCGGATGGAAAAGCTTCGCGGTCACGTGGACGAAGCGTTTTTGAAACGTGTGGGTGGCAGGCTGGCGAAGTCGATGAGCACGGCGCCGCCGCCGCCATCCAACACCGGAGCAGGAGCGAGCGTCTCGCAGGGGGCGCCAAGCACGGAAGAAGGACGGCATGCGCAAGCGCTCGAGGACCTGATCGTACAGACGGAGATTTTTCTCCAGTATTCGCTGCAGACGAAGGCGCTCGAACGCCTGCAAAAGATCGCCGCGATGTTTCCCGGGGAAGAGGCGCGGAACGCGCGTTTGCAGAATTTGTATCAGATGGCCAATTGGTGGCCTCCGGGCGCGGCGAAACCCAAGCAAGAATCCGCTGCGGCTCCTGCACCGGCACCACCGGCGGCGGCACAGGTCGTCGAGGCACAGCCAGTTCAAATCACTACAAGGACGGGCGTGTACAGCGCGGAAACGCTGCGCGATCTATCGAAGATTTCCGAAATCAACCAGAAGATTTTCCGGCAGCAGACGCCGCGGGCGATGCTGAACACAGCGGTGAGCGAAGTGGGTTCTCACCTGCGCACCCTGCGGTGCATCGCAGTTGTTGGTGCGCCGGGCCGTCCTCCGGAGATGTCAGCTGAGTTTTGCGCTCAGACGAGCAAGCCCGCGCCCGGAGCGCAGGTCGTCCTGCTGCTGGCGCAGATGGAGAAAGCGGAACCGGATGAACTCGGCGGGTTGGTGGTCGACGCGACCGAGGGTTCGATTGTCGCCGAGATGGGACTTGCGACGGCACTCGGCGTGATGATCACAGATAAAGAGACGCAAGCGCCGGCGGGAATGCTGATCGTGGGCCACGCGGAACCACATAAATGGAAGCCCAACGAAGCTTATTTTTTGCAGGCCATCGGCGATCAGATGTTAATGAGCGTGAGCCACACGCGGCTGCGGTCGCTGGTGCGCCGCATGGGCGTTTCTGATGAGCGCACCGGCTTGCTCAGCCGCAGCTCGTACCAAAGTTGCTTGCTGACGGAAGCGGACCGCGCCCGGAGCCAGGGCACGCCGCTGGCTCTGGCGATTTTGCAAATTGACCGCGGCGCGGAGATTTTGCGGCAGCAAGGTGAATCGCCGCTGGAGCGATTTTTGGAGCAGTTGGCGCGGTCGCTGCAGCCGATCGTGCGGCAGAATGATGTGGCGGTGAAATATACGTCGTGGTCGCTGGCGTTTATTTTGCCGGATACGACGCTGGCCGGCGCGCAAAATCTTGCGGACAAATTGCGGCGCGCGGCTTCTGGTTTGCGCCCGCCGTGGGACACGACACAGATCACGCTGAGCGCTGGGATCGTAGAAGCGGTGGCGAAACATGAATACGACAGTGAAGACATCGTGACGGATTTGATCAATCGCGCGGAATTCAGCGTCGAAGAAGCCCGGAAAAAAGGCGGGGATACGGTCGTTACGCTGGATACCCCGAAGGTTTAAAATTTTAGCAGGCCGAAAGTGTGGCTACATGGTCGGCTTGAATTTAGGCGGAAGTTCAAGAAAGAGGCTTCCCGCAAGCACGTTCCCTGAATGGGCTGAAGAATATTTCTGTGACAATTGCGGGCGAGAAGTGACGAAGCAGGTTCGTCGCCGGCAGTCGCATAGTTGGCAGCCAATGGGCGCGGAAAGATTCCGGTGCGTATGTGGACACGCTTGGCTCACTGGCGCGGCGGAGTGGGATCATCTTAGCGAACGCGAAAAAAGAAATCGCATAAACGGTTTCTTTGTCTTAAACCTTGGGTCTCTTATCCTTGCTTCGGTAATCGGTCTCGTGGGCTATTTTCTGAGTTCAGAGGCCAACGTTGCCCTTAATGCTGGGCTCATAGCACTTTGTCTGCTTCTTGTGCTTCAATTGCGATCTTGGTTTGAGGTATTCGCTTCGATTTGGCGAACAAGACTCCGTCGTTCACCAAACATAAAGGAACACTAATTTCGGCATATTTACCTCTGATTCTCATGATCATACGTCGACCATCGTAGCGAAATTGGTTCTTTCCCAAGCCGGGAGTAAACTCTAGCCAGGCTTTTCCGAAAGAGGATAAATATGTTTCCAACGGATGTGGTGATTGTGGCGGGGGCGCGGACGCCAATGGCGCGGTATACCGGGGCGTTTTCGGAGGTGAGCGCAATTGATTTGGCGGCGCATGCTTCGAAAGAGGCGATTCGAAGGTCGGGCGTTGATCCGGGGGAGTTTGATCACGCGATTTTTGGGAACGTGATGCAGACTAGCGCGGATGCGATTTACGGCGCGCGGCACGTGGGTTTGAAGGCAGGGTTGAAAACGGAGACGCCGGCGGTGACTGTGAACCGGTTGTGTGGGTCGGGCATTGAAGCGGTGTCGCAGGCGGCGCAGCGGCTTTTGCTTGGCGAAGCGACGATGGTGCTGGCGGGCGGGATGGAAAATATGACGCAGGCGCCGTTTGTGGTGCGCGGAGCGCGAACTGGATTGAAATTGGGCGGCGGAGCGCTGGAGGATTCTCTGTTTGTCGGACTGACCGACAGTTTTTGCGGATTGCCGATGGCGATGACCGCGGAAAAGTTGGCGGAGCAGCACGGGATTACGCGTAAGGATGCGGACGCGTACGCGCTGCGCAGCCAGCAAGCGGCGGACGCGGCGTACAAAGCGTGCAGGATTCGGGAAGAGCTCGCGCCGGTGGAAGTGAAGCAGGGAAAAAAGACGATGATGTTCAGCGAGGACGATCACCGGCGGCCGGAAACGACGATGGAGACGCTGGAGAAGTTGCCGCCTTCGTTTAAGAAAGATGGGATTGTGACGGCGGGAAATGCGAGCGGGATTGTGGATGGAGCGGCGGCTGTTGTCGTGACGAGGGAAAAGACGGCGAAAGAGCGCGGGTTGAAGCCGATTGGGCGCATTGTGTCGTGGGCGACGACAGGAGTCGATCCGAGCATTATGGGGATTGGGCCGGTGCCGTCTTCGCAGAAGGCGTTGAAGCTGGCGGCGCTTACTTTGGAGCAGATGGACCGCGTTGAGGTGAATGAGGCGTTTGCGGCGCAGTATCTTGCGGTGGAGAAGGCGCTGGGGCTGAATCGGGATAAGACGAACGTAAACGGAGGAGCGATCGCGCTGGGACATCCGCTTGCGGCGAGCGGGACGAGGTTGCTGATTACTATTTTGAATGAATTGCGGCGGAATAATCTGCGCTATGGGCTGGCGACGGCGTGCATTGGCGGCGGGCAAGGGATTGCGATGATTGTGGAAGCGATGAACTGAACGAAGTAAAGAGGAAATAGGGATACGACGTAACGATAGTTCGCTGCGCTTGTTCGCAGGCCTGGCCATTGCGGCATTTCCAAGAGTTCTAAGGAAAGATAACGTAGAGACGCTCCGACCGGATCGGGGCAGGCGCCGTGCGTTGAGTGCATAGAAGAGTCTTGCACGAAGAGTTTCTGCTAGACTTGCATTTCGCGCCACGCGGGAGTTTATCGAAGTCGTCTCTAATTTCAGCGAGGATAAGAATGGCGATTCAAAAAGTGGGAGTTGTGGGGTGTGGGTTGATGGGATCGGGAATCGCGCAGGTTTGCGCGTCGGCGGGGTTTGCGACGGTAGTACGGGAAGTTAGCCCGGAGATTGTCGAGAAGGGGTTGAAGAGTATTGAGAAGAATTTAGCGCGGCTGGTGGAAAAGGGAGCGATCACTGCCGCAATGCAGGGTGAGATTCGCGGGCGGCTGCGCGGGACGACGTTACTTGAGGATTTGAAGGATTGCGATTTAATCATTGAAGCGATCATCGAGCAGTTGCCTGCAAAGCGGGAGCTTTTTTCGGCTCTGGATGCGATGTGTCCGGCTGTGACGATTTTTGCGAGCAATACTTCGTCGCTGACGATTACGGAAATTGCTACGGCTACGAAGCGGCCACAGCGGTTTGTGGGATTGCATTTCTTCAATCCGGTTCCGGTAATGAAACTGGTGGAAGTGGTAAGCACGATCGCCACGGATGCCGACGTGTACGAGGAGATGGTCGCGTTCGGAACGAAACTTGGGAAGACGGCGGTGCGAGCGCGCGATTCGACCGGGTTTATTGTGAACCGGCTGCTGGTGCCGTATTTGCTGGATGCCATTCGTGCGCTGGAAGAAGGCGTGGGTTCCATTGAAGACATCGACAATTCGATGAAGCTGGGTTGCGGGCATCCAATGGGGCCGCTGACTTTGCTGGATTTCGTGGGATTGGATACGACGTATTACATTTCACAGATTATGTTTGAGGAGTTTCATGAAAAGAGGTTTGCTTCCCCGCCGCTTTTGAAGCGGATGGTCTTGGCGGGGTGGAATGGGCGGAAGTCCGGGCGAGGATTTTATGACTACAGCGATCCGCAAAAACCAAGAGCCAGCAAGCTTTGATGTGAGACGTAGTCCCGCACTCATTTGGGGAGCATTCGTTGTCTAACGGTAAGGGACGCGACATATTTCTGGTTGTTCTCGGCGTGATTCAGGTGGTTTTTGCTTGTGTAATGTTTGTGGTTATAGTGTCGTACCTTTTAGCTGCTGCGGGTTACCTCGGCGTCGGTCCGGCGGCGCCAGCTATTCTTCTATTCGATTTGTGGGGTGTGGTTTCAGGGTTGCTGCTGATATTCCGGCGTTCCATCACTGCTTGTCGAGTGGCAGCCACCTGGTACCTGCCTATTGGGCTCTTATTATTGGCGTTCGCAATCCAGAATTCGGTGCGGCACCCAGCGTGGCTTCCAGGGTCGCTTTTTTCGGCTTTTGTATTCTTTATGATTTTTGCTCTTTTGGTGGTGCCGCTGCTGCCGGGTTATTATCCTTGGTCCGGACGAGCGGAAGAAAAAAAGAAGAGTTAGCGTTCCTAAAGAAGGTCACAAGAGGATTTGATGGCACTAGAGCTAGCCAATCTGTTGTACGAGAAGAGAGATGGGATTGCGTTTATTACGTTCAACCGACCGAAGGTTTTGAATGCGTTGAATCGCAAGACGATGGAAGAGCTGCAGCACGCGCTTCTGGATGCGCGCGGCGACGACGCGGTGCGCGTATTGATTTTGACTGGCGCGGGAGAGAAGTCATTTGTGGCGGGGGCGGATATTGGCGAGCTTTCGCAGCAGACGCCGGTCAACGGCAAAGAGTTTTCGTTGTTTGGGCAGGGAGTGATTCACCTGCTGGAGACAATGGGCAAGCCGTCCATTTGCGCGATCAATGGATTTGCACTAGGTGGCGGATGCGAGATTGCTCTGGCGAGCACCATTCGAATTGCTAGCAAGGCGGCGAAACTCGGACAGCCGGAAGTGAGGCTGGGGATTCTTCCGGGGTACGGTGGAACGCAGCGGCTGGCGCGGCTTTGTGGCAAAGGCGTAGCTCAAGAACTTTGTCTGGCCGGCGAAATGATAAGCGCCGAGGAAGCGCTTCGCATTGGGCTTGTGAATCATGTTTACGAGCCGGCGGAACTTTTGCCCGCGGCCGAGGTTTTGGCGAAAAAGATTATCGCGAATGCGCCAGTCGCGGTGAAGTACACCATGGAGGCAATTGAGCGCGGTATCGAAATGCCGCAGGAAGAAGGATTGTTTCTGGAGGCGACACTTTTTGGTTTGGCTTGTGCGACCGAAGATATGCGCGAAGGCACGAAGGCGTTTTTGGAGAAGAGAGCGGCGAGATTTGTGGGAAAGTAGCTGAAGAAGGAAACGAAAAAAAGAAAGAGAAGGAAGAGAAAAGATAACGCGGAGGCGCAGAGTTAACAGAGTTTCGCGGAGAATGGGAGCCGGGCTGAAAAATGCAGACAGGGAAGATTGACGGCGGATTGAGCGCGGCGGGATTGCGGTTTGGGATTGTGGTGAGCCGCTTCAACAGTTTTATTACTGAGCGGCTTCTCGCAGCTGCGGTGGATGCACTGGAGCGTGCAGGCGCATCGAGCAAGGACGTGGATGTAGTACACGTGCCCGGCTCGTTTGAATTACCGCTAACCGCGAAAAAACTTGCGGCGACAGGGCGCTACGATGCGCTGATTGCGATTGGATGCGTGATTCGTGGAGAGACTTCGCACTACGATTACGTTTGCTCGGAGACGGCGCGGGGATTGCAGCTCGCGCAAATGGATTCGGGAGTGCCGATCATGTTCTGCGTGTTGACTTGCGACAATCTTGAGCAGGCTATCGACCGCGCGGGGCTTAAGGGCGGCAACAAAGGATTCGAGGCCGGGCTGTCGTCGATTGAGATGGCGCATTTGTCACGCAAACTGCGCGGCGCGCAAGCGAAGCCGTCCACTAGCGGAAAGCCGCGGCGCAAGTAACGTGCCCCTGCGCACAAAATCCCGCGAGTTCGCAATGCAGATGCTGTTTCAGTGGGACATGAGCGAGCAGGAGCCCGCGAAACTTGAAGCAAAATTTTGGCGGGCGGCGAAAGCAACGGATTCCACGCGCACATTTGCGAACCGCCTTTTCGAAGGCGCCGTGAAAGATACGGCGGCAATCGATGAACTGATCGTCAGGCAGGCGGAAAACTGGCGGCTTGAAAGACTCGCGGTGATCGACCGAGCGATTCTGCGGCTGGCGATTTATGAACTGCGGACGACGGACACACCTCCGAAGGTCATCCTCAACGAAGCGGTGGACTTAGCCAAGAAATTCTCCTCCGAAGAGGCCGGGTCGTTCGTCAACGGGATTCTTGATGCTGTGCATAAGTCTTTGGCAGCTAAGTAGTTAGGGCCGTTCGACTGGCTTGGTCCGGCCACCCATTCTGCCGGCCGCGCAATTCTGCAATCTCTTGCGAAACTTTCCTTCGGGCCGTGTGTTCTGGACTCTCAAACCCGGACAGGTCCCGGATAGTTTTCTTCAGGAGAGAAAACCATGCGTGTATGTAAATTCGTTGTGGGAAGCGTAATTGGACTGATGTTTGCGGCCCTGCAGGCAGGTGGCGCAAATGCTCAAACTTCGGACCCTCCTCCGCAGCAGGACATCAAACAGGACAAGAAAGACATCCGGGAAGACAAAAAAGACCTGAGCAAAGATCGCGCCGACCGCAATGCTGACCAAAAGGAAATCTACCAGGACAGGCGCGACATCAAGAACGACAAGAAGGATATTCATCAGGACAACAGGGACATCAACAACGACAAGCGCGACATTCATCAGGACAATAAGGACATTGGTCACGATAAAAACGATTTGAGCAAAGATCGGGCTGACCGCAGTGCGGACCAGCGCGACATCAATCACGACAAGACCGACCTGAGCAAGGACCGTGCCGACCGGAACGCGGATCAACGGGATATCAACCACGACAAGCAGGACTTGAAGCAGGACGATCAGAAATACGGGACGAACAGCTCAGAAGCAAAAACGGACCGCAAGGACTTGAATAAAGACCGCGCAGATCGGAACGCTGATCAGCGCGACATCAATCACCACAAGACCGATTTGAGCAAAGATCGGACCGACCGGAATGCGGATCAGAAAGGCATCAACAGCGACAAAAAGGATCTGACCGCCGATCGAACGGATCGCAACAACGACGTCAAGGATCTCAACAGCGATCGCAAGGACCGCAATCAGGACGTCAGAGATCTGCACACCGACCAGAAAGACCTGAACCAAGACCGCAAGGACCGCAACAAAGATCAGAAGGACATCAACAATGACAAGAAGGATCTCAAGGCGGATCGCAAGGACCTGAAGAAGGATCGCCGAGCGGCCGCAGCTCCGGCTCAGCGCAAGCACTAACTACAGGAAGCACAGTGCTGCGGACACGAGAGGACCCCTCAGACGGTTTTGGGCGGCTTTTCTTGTTTGGATTGTTTTTGAAATGAGTAGCGAATCAGACGCGGATGGTGCCCTCGAAGACTTTGACGGCCGCGCCACTGACGCGAGGCACCAGTTTTTTGCCGCGCTGGGTGACTTCCACTTCGATGTGGCTGGGACGACCCATTTCTTCGCCTTGAAGAATGCTGAGCGTGTGGCCGGCGTCGAGTTTGCCATGCTTCACGAGATAGGCGCCGAGCGAGCCGGCGGCCGAGCCAGTCGCGGGATCTTCATAGATTTCCCAAGGGAGCATGCCTCGCGAGAAGACTTTGCTGGTTCCACTGAGCGCAAAGCAGTAGGCCATCGTCGAGTTTTTGCCGAGCAGCTTGCGCAGCTCAAACATATTCATAGAGATTTTGCCGAGCGCCGCGCGATTCCTGAGCGGCACCATCAGATTGAATATGCCTGTAGAAACGCACTCGGGCTCGAGATGAGGATCGAAGTCTTTCAAAGTCAAGCCAAGTGATTTAGCCAAAGCAGCTTTCTTAAACTTGATAGGACGGAATGCCGCTTCGGTCTGGGTCATGGTGACGCGCTGCGGACGACCATCCTTGAAACGAATCTCGACGGGCAGCACGCCGGCACCCGTTTCTTGCATCACGTGCACGCCGCCCTCTTGTGCGGGAACGACGCCCAGCTCGGCGAGAAGAAACCACGTGCCAACGACCGGATGGCCGGCGAGTTTCAGCTCTTCGCGCGTGGTGAAGATGCGCAGACGAGCCAGCGCGCGCTCGTCGGTCGGCTTTTGCACGAAGACGGTTTCGGCGAGATTCATCTCGCGCGCAATGGCTTGCATCTGGTCGTTCGAGAGACTATCGCCATCGGTGAAGACGGCGAGTGGATTGCCTTCGAAGCGCGAGTTGGTGAAGACGTCGAGAGTATAGAAGCGATGTTCCATAGGGGGTTGTGAGCCGTGGCCGGAGCCGGTGCGGAAATCAGATGCGCTCGAGCTGGACGACCGTCCTTTCGTTGGTGATGTTTCCGGTGTTGAGCGTGGATTTGGGCTCAATCAAAACGAGATGAACTTCTTCGTCCGCAACAGGGCAATGCTCAACACCTCGAGGAACGATGACGAATTCGCCTTCACGGACGATTGCTTCGCGATCGCGGAATTTCATGCGCAACGTGCCTTTAACGACGAGAAAAAGTTCATCTTCATTGTCGTGGTGATGCCAGATAAATTCACCTGTTAGTTTTACCGCTTTCACATGGCAGTCGTTTACCTCGCCAATCACACGCGGGTTGCAGTAGTCAGAGAAGAGGCTGAACTTGTCCTTCAGGTTGATCGTTTCCATGTGTGCACCTACAAAGCCCGAACAAGTTTGCCTACGGCATCGAGAACACGGTTCGTCGTTTCCTGCTTCGACGTTTCGCAATAGACCCGAAGCAGATTCTCGGTGCCGGAAGCGCGAACCAAAAGCCAGCCGATTTCGCCGAGATAGACCTTGATGCCGTCCATATTTTCGCGGCGCACAATGGGCCAGTCGAGCAGCGTGGTCGTTTTCTCGCTGGAAAAATGGGCGACGGCTTTTTGTTTCTGGCCGAAGGTGACGTCTAGATCCACGCGACCGTAATGGAATTCGCCGAACTCGGCGTAAAGCGTGCGCAGCATATCGCCGAGAGATTTGCCGTGCCAGGCCATTAGTTCCGCAAGAAAGAGCGCGCAAACCGTGGCGTCGCGTTCGGGTAGATAGAGGCTCGTGCCGATGCCGCCGCTTTCTTCGCCGCCGATCAAAATGTTCTGCTCCAGCATAAGCTCGCAAATGTATTTGAAGCCGATGGGCACTTCGTGGAGCTTGCGGCCGAACTTGACTGCCAATTTGTCGATCAGCTTGGTGACGGAAAAAGTCTTTGCGATATCTCCGGGGAGATTGCGAGTGCCTGCAAGATGCCAGACGAGAAGCGCGAAGATCTGGTGCGGATTGACGAACGAGCCGTCGCGGTCGACTGCACCGATGCGGTCTCCATCGCCGTCGGCACACAGGCCAGCGTCATATTTGCCTGCGAGGACAGCCTCCTGCAACGGCGCGATGTGCGGCGGAATCGGTTCTGGGTGCACGCCGCCGAAGCGCGGGTCGCGCGTGCCGCGAATTTCATCGCAGGCGATTCCGTGGCGCGCGAAGAGGGCCGGCAGCAGTCCGGTCGCAGAGCCATGCATGGGGTCGCAAACAAAACGCAACTTGGCGTCGTGAAGCCGCTGCCAGTCGATAAGTCTCTCGATGGTATCGAGATAAGGAGCGCGCGGCTCGAGCGATTGAATCAGTTCTTTCCGGAGAGGGAGAGGCGCTGCCGCGTTCTTTTGCACTTCGGCAAGATCGATTTCGATTTGCGCGACGATCGATGGCAGGGCGCTGCTGCCGTAACTCGCTTTGTACTTAATACCGTTCCATTGGTAGGGATTGTGGCTCGCGGTGATGAGGATGCCGCCTGCGGCCGCTCGCTGGCGAACGAGCAGAGAAATCGTGGGCGTGGGACAAGGCTTGTCGGCAAGCCATACTGGTGTTCCGGTCGCGGCAATCACCTCGGCGACGGCGGCAGCCACAGTATCTGAGGCGAAGCGGTGGTCGTAGCCGATCAGGACGCCCTTGCGCGCGTCCTCGCATCGCACGACATAGCGAGCAATCGCTTTTGCCACAATGCGCGCGTTGGCAAACGTGAAGTCTTCGGCGATAACGTCGCGCCAGCCATCGGTTCCAAATTTAATCGAGGCCATAAGGGGACAAAAGTAAGTATACGCGAAGCGATATATCCGCCAAACGGCCAGATTGGACTGAGACGTCTAGAAAAACCTCTTACAGCAGTTTGTTTAGCTTTCGCTCTTCGAGGGATTTTACGATTTTAGCGACCTCCTGGGCACGATCGCGGGGGACGATGAGAAGCGCGTCAGGAGTTTCAACCACAATCAGGTCGCGGATGCCGATGGCGGCAACGAATTTCGTCGGGCTATAGAGAAAATTGCCTGAGGCATCGAGAGCCAAGCCGGGGCCGGCCAATACGTTGTCGCCGGATTGGTTTGCGAGGAGTTCGTAGACGGCGGCCCAGGAGCCGATATCGCTCCAGCCGACGTCCGCGGGAATCACGAACACGCGCGGAGATCCTTCCTGGCGCGTGGCGTTTTCGAGAATGGCGTAATCGACAGAAATATTTTCAAGTTTCGCATAGATCGCGCGTAGCCGGCGCTCGTACGTTTTCTTACCGATAGACTCTGCCAGGGATTCGAGAGCTTCGCACGTTTTCGGTAGGAACATCTTCAAATTGTCGAGAAACGTCGAGACGCGCCAGAAAAACATCCCCGCGTTCCATTGAAAATTGCCAGAGGCGACATATTGTTTCGCAAGATCAGGCGCTGGTTTTTCCGTGAAGCGACGGACGGCAAAGGCGGGGCAGCCGCTCGGTCCGAGAGCGTCTCCGAAACGCTCGATGTAGCCGAAGCCCGTGTCCGGGCGGGTTGGAGGAATGCCAAGAACGATCATGCGGCCGGGCTCACGTGCAAGATCGAGGGCTGCGCTGACGATTTTGCGATATTTGTCCGGCTGCGCGATGAAGTGGTCGGCAGGCAGCACGGCCATCAGCGCATCGCCTTTCGCGGCGTGTCGCACGTGAAGAGCCGCGAGCGCGATAGCAGCAGCCGTGTTGCGGCCAATCGGTTCTGTCAAAACGCGTTTTCGTGCCGCGGAAGGAACTTGTTTCTTGACAGCCACAGCTTGCTCGGCATTCGTAACGGTCCAGATACGATCGGGAGGAATGAGCGAGCTCAAGCGAGCGACGGTTTGCTCAAGCATCGTATCTTCGCCGACGATGTTGAGTAGCTGCTTTGGCGTGCGGGTGCGGCTGCGCGGCCAGAAGCGCGTCCCGCGCCCTCCGGCAAGGATGACAGCGTGAATCTGAAGTTTTTCACTTGGCATCGGTACTCTGCTTCTCCAACTCTTTTTCCGTGTTGATGGGAGACGCTACAAGCAATCTCGTTTTCGTGTTCGGATAGTAGCCGCGACTATCGAATTCCGCAGGGATGAACCAACACTCTCCTGGCTTGTATGAGAATTGGTCTGCATGGTTTTTTCCAGTCGCCCCATGCGGAGCGGAAGACCAGCCAATTCTTCCTTCGCCCTCCAGAAATACCCACAAACTGAATCGCTCGGAAGGCTTCGGAACCATCCTCATATGGATACGCTGGCCAATTTCAAACATCGATGCGGAAAAATACGGGCAGTCGACTAAGATTTCGCCAACTTTCTTGTTGCGGACTAACAGCGGGCGAGGCGCTACTTTTCCGCCAGCGCCTGAATCGAAGTTCAAAACATCCAAGGCTTTCTCGATGTGTAGCTCGCGCGGTTTACCGTTGGCATCTCGGCGATCGTAGTCGTAGATGCGATAGGTCAGATCGGAATACTCCTGCACTTCACAGATCACCATTCCGGGGCCGATGGTGTGTGGCATTCCGGCGGGGATGAAGAAAGTGTCGCCCGCGTGAGCTTCGTGGGACTGAAGGAGATCTTCGAGCGAGTGATCGGCAAGCGCAAAGAGAAATTTCTTCTTGGTTGCGCCCGGTTTCAGTCCTGCAAGCAGTCGCGCACCGGACTCGGCGGAAACGACATACCACATCTCCGTCTTTCCGCGGCCGCCAGCAGTGGCTTCGTGCGCGGCTGCGTAAGAGTCGTCGGGATGAACCTGAATGGAAAGCTTGTCAGTAGGAAAAATGAATTTTAGGAGCAATGGAAAGTTTGCTTCACCCTCGAACTTTGCACCTCGCCATTCGATGGTCATTTCTTTCCAGGCCTTCCCGAGCGTCTGTCCCGTGAAGGGGCCGTTGGCGATTCGGCAATCCACGCCAGTCAGCCAGGCTTCGCCAATCCGTGGATTGAGGTCGTGCATTTCAGGGAATAGCGGCGCGAGGGAGCGCGAGCCCCACAAGCGCTCGGAAAAAACCGGTTCGATACGAAATGGCTCAGGGCTTATCGGAAAAGCGGTCACAATTTAGGCCGCGGCTTCGACGCGCGTGAAGAAGCGCTCGATGCGGCGGAGTCCTTCGTCGATGCGTTCGATGGACGTGGCGTAGGAAAGGCGCAAATAACCTGGCGCGCCGAATCCCTCTCCCGCGACCAGTGCAACGCGCGCTTGATCGAGCAGCAGCTTCGCAAGCTCGCCCGTATCTTTCGCGATGGCGTGGCCGCTTTCGCCGTTCGAAAGGTGCGCCGCGACATTCGGGAAAGCATAAAACGCCCCGCCCGGCATTTCGCACTTCACGCCGGGAATGGCGTTCAAGCCATCGACGATGCGCTTACGTCGCCTATCGTATTCCGCGAGCATCACGGGGACCGAGTCCATCGAGCCGGTCATTGCGGCGAGCGCCGCGTATTGCGCGATGGAAGTGGGATTCGAAGTCGACTGGCTTTGCAATTTGGTCAATGCTTGAATGAGTTCCGCAGGGGCCAGCGTGTAGCCGATACGCCAGCCGGTCATCGCAAATGTCTTCGATACCGAGCCTATGATAATGACGTTGTTCTTCGAATCTGGCGCACTAGCGATGGAAAACGGCTTGTGCGGCTCATAAGTAAAATGCGAATAGCATTCGTCGCCCATCAGCCAAACGTTGTGCCTTTTGCAGACTGCCAAAATGCGTTCGTACTCATCAGGCGGTACGACGCCACCCGTCGGATTGCTCGGCGAATTAAGAATTAGAAGTTTCGTCTTCGGCGAAATCGCCTTTTCAATCGCAGCAGCTTTGACGCTGAACCCGTCTTCAGGCCGCGTCTGCACATAAACCGGGGTCCCGCCGGCGTACTTGACGATGTCCGGAAAACTCACCCAGTAGGGCGCAGGGATAATGACTTCATCTCCCGCTTGCACAAGGACGCTCATCACGTTAAAAATCCCGTGTTTGCCGCCGACGGTGACGATGCACTCCTTCGGCAAATAGTCCGAGGCAAGCTCCCTCTTGTGCCACGCGCAAATCGCTTCACGCAGCGGCATGATTCCGCCGGTCGGGGTGTACTTCGTTTTGTTCCCCTCGATGGCCGCGATCGCCGCTTTCTTGATGGGGTCGGGAGTCGGAAAATCCGGCTCGCCTGGCCCGAAATCGGCGATGTCCACACCCTGCGATTTCAGTCGGTCCGCTTCGGCGATGACCGCCGCCGTCGGCGAGATTTGTATTCGGTTGATGCGTTCCGTGAGTTGCACTGCTTTCTCCTGTGGGACAGGCTTCAGCCTGTCTCTTCGACTCTATTCGCGCCAAACTCGGCGCCCAAAAGCCTCTACAAAACTTTCGCTCGCAGCCGCTGTTCCACTTCCGGTGGCACGAGGTCTTTCAAGGGCCCACCAAGCTGGGCAATCTCCCGCACCAGCTTCGAACTCAAATAACTGTACGATTCGCCCGGCAGCATAAACACCGTCTCCAGCCGAGGCTCAAGTTTCCGGTTCATCAAAGCCATCTGCAGCTCGTACTCGTAATCTGATATCGCGCGAATCCCGCGCAAAATCACTCCCGCGCCGCGCTTGCGCGCATAATCGACAAGCAACCCGTGGAAAACGTCCACTTCCACTCCCGCCCATTTCTGCGTTACCTCGCGCAGCATCTCGACGCGTTCCGGGACGGAAAAGAGTGGCTGCTTCTCCGCATTATTCAAGACTGCGACGATCACGAGGTCAAACATTTTCTCGCCGCGCTCGATCAAATCGAGATGGCCGTTGGTAACCGGATCAAATGACCCCGGATAGATGGCGATGGATGTTTTCATGGGCGCCGCATGGAATTCCTTATTCTAACTCAGCCCGCGAAATTGTTGCGTCGCAAACTTTGCCTGCCCGGGGGATTCAGATTTTGACGTCCGATTTTCTCTTCGCACTGGACAGCGACTGTGACAGTATCCTCTTTGCCGTTCTGCGAGCGAGTCGATTCCGGATTGCTATTGATTGCCATTTCAAAAGGAGCTCCGAAAACATGACTGCTGGCCCCTCGAAGCGAGGTCTCGGATTATTGGTGCTAGGTGTTTTGATGATCTCTCCATCAGCGAAGTCGCAAGACCAACGTCCCCTCAATCTGATGCCCATTCCTTCGAGCGTCCAAATTGGCACAGGCCGGCTCCTGGTGGATTCTTCTTTTTCCGTGGCGCTGAATGGCTATACCGAACCACGCCTGGATCGGGCCGTCGAGCGATTTCTGCGCCAACTGTCCCGGCAGACGGGGATTCCGCTTGCTGTAAAACCGAATGTCACCACAAAAGCCGTCCTCGTGGTTCACACAGACCACGCCAGCAAAGAAATCCAGGAGCTTAGTGAGGACGAGTCGTACATTCTCGAAATCACTGCTAACAGCGCCAAACTTAGCGCCGCAACTCCGCTCGGCACACTGCATGGCCTGCAAACTTTTCTGCAGATAGTGGAAGTCTCACCCGAAGGGTTCGCCGCTGCAGTCGTCACGATCAATGACAAGCCGCGCTTTCCGTGGCGCGGGCTGATGATCGATTCCGCGCGCCACTTCGTTCCACTCGATGTGCTTAGAAGAAACATCGACGGCCTTGAAGCCGTGAAGATGAACGTCTTTCACTGGCACCTCTCTGAAAACCAGGGCTTCCGTGTTGAGAGCAAGAAGTTTCCGAAGCTCCATGAGATGGGGTCCGACGGCCTGTACTACACGCAGGATGACATCCATGACTTAATCGAGTACGCACGCGACCGCGGCATCCGCGTAGTCCCGGAGTTTGATGTGCCCGGCCATAGCACGGCTTGGTTTGTTGGCTATCCCGAACTTTCCAGTGGGCCGGGTCCTTACGAGATTGAAAGAAAATGGGGAGTATTCGATCCAGCTTTCGATCCCACAAACGAAAGAACGTACAAGTTCCTCGACCAATTCATCGGCGAGATGGCGAAGCTTTTCCCCGATCATTTTTTCCACGTGGGCGGCGATGAAGTAAATGGCAAGCAGTGGGACGCGAACACTAAAATCCAGGAATTCATCAAGGCTCACGATTTGAAGAACAATGAAGGCCTGCAATCTTATTTCAACAAACGGCTCGAGCCCATCGTGAGCAAACATGGCAAGAGCATGGTCGGCTGGGACGAGGTGCTGGACCCAACGCTCCCGAAGGATATTGTGATTCAGTCCTGGCGCGGACCGGACGCGCTCGCCACTGCTGCTAAGCAAGGTTTTCGTGGCATTCTTTCGAACGGTTACTACCTCGATCTTGGCTGGTCCGCGGCGCGCCACTACGCCGTCGACCCACTGAGCGGCGCGGCGGCGAATCTCTCCCCGGACGAAAAAGCTCGAATCCTTGGTGGCGAATCGTGCATGTGGGCGGAATACATCAATCCGGAGAATATTGACTCGCGAATCTGGCCGCGAAACGCCGTCATCGCGGAACGCTTGTGGTCTCCGCAGGAAGTGACGGATGTCGCTTCCTTGCACACAAGGATGGAAATCCTCGGCGAGCGTCTTGAATGGCTCGGCCTCACCCACAAGAGCTATCACCGCCAAATGCTGCAAAGAATTGCCGGTCCGAGCACTCCCGTGGAATTTGCCGCGTTAACCACACTGGCCAGTGTGGTCGAGCCGGTAAAAGATTACACGCGAGAGGAAACCGCGGCTACAGAGCCAACCAGTGCTACCCCGCTAAACCGTGTCGTGGACGCCGTGCCGCTCGAAAGCGCAGCCGCCCGTCATTTCGGCGAATTGATCGATAAGTTCATCGCCGCTTCCTGCCATGACTCTGCCGCGGCCGCGCGGCTGCGTGCTCAGCTGAGCGTCTGGCGCGAGAATGACGCGAATCTCGAGCCGCTGGCACAGCGATCCTTCCTGTTGAAAGCAGTTTCCCCAACCTCGCAGGATCTCTCGACACTGGCTGTTATAGGTCTTGCCGCTTTGGATTTCATCGCTAGGGGCCAACGAGCGCCGGATGATTGGAAGGCACAGCAGCTTGTGCTCCTCCAGCAAATCGAAAAGCCAAAGGGCCAGCTCCTGCTGATGCCCGCTCCATCGGTTCAGAAACTCGTGGAGGCTGCTTCGACCGGGGGAGCTTGTTGGTCATCGAACTAGAAGGATTTGCCCTGCCGCAACACATCCAATTATTTCGAGGCCGCTTTCCGGAGAGGGCAAGCGTAAGAGCCTGAGTCCGTGAACGATTTTCCCTCTTCCGGGATGAATTGCCATGCGTAGTGGCCTGGCGTGAGCGTCAATTTAAGGACGCCATAAGTGTCCGCATTGCGGGCTTCGCTATTGGGGAGTGCGAAGCCAAGCGGATCGTGGCTGCGACCCCCCGTGCCGATCACGATCTCGCGAATCCCGTTCTCCGGTTCCGCGTTACCGTCCGGATCCTGCGGCGCAAACCGCTCGTAGGAATGTTCGTGCCCCGCCAAGATCAAGGCGGCATGCGCAGCGTAGAGATCCTGCCAAAACTCCTTCAATTCCCGATGGATGGCGTGACTTTTTAACACGCCGCTGCTGAAAAGTGCGTGATGGCCGTAAGCGAGAATACAAGAGTCGGGATGTTCAGCGAGGTCTTTGCGCAGCCATTCCTCTTCCGGCGAGCCCTGGGCACAGCCGCCCACACTTTTGACAGTGCAATTCGTGTTCAACGCAACGATGTGCCACGAGCCCAGGTCGTAGCTGTAATAGCCCTTGCCGACCGGTCCGGCTTGCGCGCCCCAGTATTCATAGTAACCGTGCGCCGTCGGATTCAAATATTCGTGGTTACCCAAAGTAGGTTTCGTGCGAGCCTTGAACTCTCCCCAAGTCGGGCCATAGCAGAACTCGAATTCGTCCAAACTTCCTCCCTCATAAGCCAAGTCGCCCGCTGCGAACACTGTCCCAGGAATTCTCTCAATGAGTCGCGCGGTTGCGCGGGCCCCTTCAATATTCTGGCAACTTGCGATGTCGCCTGCACCAACGAGAGTGAAGGTTTCTCCGTCGGGCGAGGCTTGGGAGGGCGACGGATCTTGACGATGCTCGATTGCCGACGGCTGTTCCTGCCGGGAACAGCCCATAGCCACGCAGCACGCTGACAGGAGGAGGCAAGACGTCCCGCCGATCGACGTACGGACCGAGCTCGCTCCATTTCCAATTGTTTTGGTCATTTCTTCACAGGCTAGCCTATCATGACGCCCGAGCGCTACGTCCGCTTACCGTTGGCCCCTTGGAATCGACCATCCATTGCAAGATACGACCGTTCGCCGTAAATCGCTGGCAAGTCCGACTAAATCAGTCTTATTATAAGCCGCACGAAATAAAGGGTTTGGAGGCAATTACTAGGTTCATTAGTTTGACTTCGAACGCAAAGCATAGTATCCTCTGAGTGCGACTGATTCAGTCGCATATCCTGCGGGGACAGGAACCAGAGTGAGAAATGTTTAAGTTATCCAAAAAAGCCGACTATGGGCTGATCGCCGTCAAGCATTTGGCGATGCACCGCCAAGAACATGCTTGCAGTGCGAACGAAATCGCGGAGGAGTATGGCATTTCGGTCACGCTGATGGCTAAAGTACTGCAGCGTTTGGCCCGCGAAGGTGTGGTCGTCGCGAAGCACGGTTCCACTGGGGGCTATCAGCTGGCCAAGGACCCCGGACAAGTCAGCGCGTTGGATGTGATCTCGGCCATAGATGGCCCGGTGCTCATCACTTCTTGCGTGACAAGCCACGGGAATTGCGAAACCACGGAGAGGTGCTCGGTTCGCGAGCCGCTTCGTAAGGTGAACGAGAGCATTTTAGGGGTTTTGAGCACTGTAACGATTGCGCAGATGAGCGAGGATCCCAATGAGCCCGCGCTTGTCGCCCTCTCGGGCCCGATGCGTTCGGGTTCGTACATGAGTTCGAGTTAGGAGACTAGGAAATGGCTGTCAAGCTGCCGATTTACATGGACAATCACGCGACCACGCCAGTAGACCCGCGCGTCGTGGATGCGATGCTGCCTTATTTCACCGAGAAGTTTGGTAACGCTGCAAGCCGCAATCACAGCTTTGGCTGGGCAGGCGAAGAAGCAGTCGAGACGGCGCGTCAGCAAATCGCCTCGTTGATCAATGCCACGCCGAAGGAAATCATCTTCACCAGCGGCGCGACCGAATCCGACAACCTGATGATCAAGGGCATCGCGGAGATGTTCCGCGAAAAGGGCAATCACATAATCACGCAGGCCATTGAGCATAAGGCTGTGCTCGACACCTGCAAGCGCCTCGAAAAAGAGGGTTTTGAAGTCACCTATTTGCCGGTGCAAAAGGACGGCCGAGTCAACCTGGATGAGCTGAAAGCTGCTATCCGGCCGACCACAATTCTGATCACCATCATGTACGCCAACAACGAAATTGGCATCATCAACCCGATCGCTGAAATTGGCAAAATCGCCAAGGAACACGGCATTTTCTTCGCTTCCGATGGCGTGCAAGCGGTAGGCAAGATTCCGGTCGACGTCCAGAAAGACAACATCGATCTGCTGGCCATCAGCGGCCACAAAATCTACGGTCCCAAGGGTGTTGGCGCGTTGTATGTTCGCCGCCGCAATCCTCGCGTACAGCTCTCTGCCATCATCGATGGTGGCGGCCACGAGCGAGGCATGCGTTCCGGCACGCTCAACGTGACTGGCATCGTCGGCCTCGGCAAAGCCTGCGAACTCTGTCAGCAGGAAATGAAGGAAGAAGCCGTCCGGCTTGGCGCTCTGCGCGACCGTCTCAAAAAGGGCCTAGAAGCCAAGCTCGACGAAGTGTTCATCAACGGCTCGCTGGAGCATCGCCTGCCGAACAACCTGAATATGAGCTTTGCCTATGTCGAGGGCGAATCGCTCTTGATGGGCATCAACGACATTGCGGTATCGAGCGGTTCTGCCTGTACTTCGGCCACTCTGGAACCCAGCTATGTCCTCAAGGCCCTGGGCGTCGGAGAAGACCTGGCGCACACCTCGATCCGCTTCGGCCTCGGCCGCTTTAACACGCAAGAGGAAGTCGACTACGTCATCGATAAGATGGTCCAGGTCGTCACCAAACTGCGCGAGCTTTCGCCACTTTACGAGATGGCTAAGGAAGGCATCGACATCTCCAAGATGAAGTGGCAAACAGCCTAAACTCTGCATCTAAGGAATTAGGCAGGACGAGATCTCAAAAAGAGAAGGAACGACGATGGCAAACGAAGGAACAATCCGAATTCACCGCTCGATAGGCGGCACAGGAGCCGCATTTCGAGTGACTTTTGTACCCTATGAAGAAGGCGAAGAGGCCCCCGCCGCGGGCGAGCGCTCTTTTCATGAACTCCAGCAAGTTCGCGCCTTTTTGAAGATGCTCGGCGTCGGCGCCGAGTTCATCAAGGACGCTCTTCGGCAGCTCACTGCGGGCCGCTCGGCATCCGTCCCGAACGTTTCGCTCTCCGAGAAGGCCGTGAAGAGCGCAGGCTTTGGAAATCTCGTCAATTTGGCAAGGAGCAATAGCTAATGGCATATAGCGATAAGGTGGTTGAGCACTACAACAACCCGCGTAACGTCGGAAGCTTGCCGAAGGAAGACCCCAATGTTGGAACGGGTCTGGTCGGCGCTCCCGAGTGCGGCGACGTGATGAAGCTGCAAATGAAGATCAATCCCGATACGCAGGTCATCGAAGAAGCCAAGTTCAAGACCTTCGGTTGCGGCTCGGCAATTGCCAGCTCATCGCTCGCCACCGAGTGGGTCAAGGGCAAGACGGTCGAGGAAGCCCTCTCGATCAAGAACACGGACATCGTGCGCGAGCTTTCGCTTCCGCCGGTGAAGATTCACTGCTCCGTGCTTGCCGAAGACGCTATCAAGGCCGCCATCGGCGACTGGAAAAAGAAGCACGGCATCGAAGCACCCATAGCCGAGAAAGCCGCGCACTAAGTCTGCTCTAGCCCTTTCCTTGCAGGGGCACGGCATGCCGTGCCCGTCCGTGGCAAGGCTAGATTCTCTATAGGCCCTGGAGCATTTGCTTATGGCAACAGAAGTCGCCAACCCGACAATCGCAAAAATCTCGCTAAGCGAGAGAGCCGCGAAAAAAATCCGCGAGCTCCTCGAAAAGGAAGGCGTCTCGCCAGAAAAGGGCGGTCTGCGGGTCGGCGTACAAGGCGGCGGCTGCTCTGGCCTGTCCTACGCCATGCGCCTGGATACGCAAGCCCGCGACCGCGACAAGGTTTTTGAAGAATTCGGCGCGCGCCTCTTTGTAGACCCAAAAAGTTTCCTGTATCTCAACGGCACAACGCTGGAATACGAAGAGACATTGATGCGCCAGGGTTTCGTTTTCCAAAATCCCAACGCCGCCAGAAACTGTGGCTGCGGCAGCTCCTTTACGGCTTAAGTCGCATAGACTTCAGTCTGTGCGACTTGATTTTGAATCGGTTTTCAGGGTGGTTCGGCTTTTGTCTTAGATCCAGCGGGGGAATTCAAGAGGCGAGTCAGACCAGTGGTTGGCAGCCGCACCCGCCAGCCACTTTTTTTGTGCTCTCAAACGATTCGGACTAAATTTGTCGGATATCCAATAATGACACAAGCGATGCCAGCGACGAATCCTCCTTTGGTTTGCTGGAACTGCCACGAGCGCGCCCAAGGTACCCACTTCTGCCCGAGCTGCGGCAAACTCCAGCAAGTGGCCGGCACCATGGATTATTTCGCTCTCTTCGAAATGCCACGCAAGTTGTGGATCGAAATGAACGCGCTCGAACAAAAATTCCTGCAACTAAGCTGGAAGTTGCACCCCGACAATTTCGTGAATGCTACGGAGACAGAACGCGAACTTTCTCTGAAGCGCAGCTCCGAACTGAACGATGCTTACCGCGTCCTGCGCGATCCAGTCGCCCGCGTCGAATACCTCCTCGGCCTCGAGAATATGCGCAAAGAAGGCGAGCACAAGCAACAGGCTCCGCCAGAACTGCTCGAAGAAGTCTTCGAACTTAACGAATCGCTCGACGAGCTGCGCGAAGCGAAGTCTTCGGGAAGTGATCTCGCTGCTCTGAAGTCGCGCCTTGAAACGGCCGAGAAAAATTTCGGAGAAAAACTAAGCGAAGTCGATGCCCAGCTTCAAGTAACTGCTCGCGATTGGGATCTCGCTGTTGACGCTAACGCGGACGACACCGCGCGCAAGAAAATCATGAGCCGCCTGAACGAATTGCTGAATCGCCGCTCGTACATTCGCAATTTGGTCGTCAACGTGGCTAAGGAATTGGGAGAGGTATAGAGTCGGAATGGGACGCATCGTTGGCATTGATCTTGGGACAACGAACAGTCTGGTGGCGTATACAGACAGCCAGACGGGCCAACCGAAGTGTATCCCCGGCCCGTACGGCAGTACATTGTGCCCGTCGGTTGTCAGCCTTGATTCTGATGGCAGCATTGTTGTTGGAGAGGCTGCCCGCAACCGCCTGCTCACGCAACCCGAGCGCACCATCTATTCCGTGAAGCGCCTCATGGGCCGCGGCCCCGCCGACATCCAAACTGAACTGAAACTCTTCCCATTCCGAATCGATCCCACCAGCAAAAACGTCATTCGTGCAATCCTCGGCGACAAGGTGTTTACTCCGCCCGAAATTTCCGCTTTCATTCTGCGCGAACTGAAGAGCTGGGCCGAAGCTTTCTTTGGCGAAACCGTCGACCGCGCCGTTATCACTGTCCCCGCCTATTTTAACGACGCCCAGCGCCAAGCCACGAAAGACGCCGGCAAAATCGCCGGCCTCGAAGTTCTCCGCCTGGTCAATGAACCAACCGCCGCGGCGCTCGCCTATGGGTTGCACGAAAAGCAGCGCGGCCGCGTAGCGGTATACGATCTCGGCGGCGGCACGTTCGACATTTCCGTTCTCAAACTCATTTCCACCGCCGAAGGCGACATCTATCAAGTCCTCTCGACCAATGGCGACACGCACCTCGGCGGCGACGACATCGACAACCTTCTGCAGGCATTCGTCCACGAACAAATTCTCCAAGAAGACGAAATCGATTTCTCCCCTCACGGTGAACTCGCGCAAGAGCTTCGCAAATCTCTCATCGCGATCAAGCATCAACTCTCGGAAGCCGACTCGGCCACGCTGCGTTTCCCGCTGCCCAATGGCTCAGTCTACGTTCACGAATTCACCCGCGGCGCTTTTGAAGCTCTTATCTGCCCGGTCGTTGAGCGCACCATGGACCCGGTGAAGCAAGCACTTGCTGACGCGCGGCTCAAGCCAACGGAAATCGAAGAAGTAGTCCTCGTTGGTGGCGCCACTCGGACGCCGCTGATTCGCCGCACCGCCCAGGAATTCTTCGACCGCAAGCCGCATACCGAGCTGAATCCCGACGAAGTCGTCGCCCTGGGCGCTGCCGTTCAAGCCAATATTCTCGATCGCGGTGTCACCAACATGCTCCTTCTCGACGTGACTCCGCTCTCGCTCGGCATCGAAACCTACGGCGGGGCCGTGGCGAAAATCATCCCGCGCAACTCTACGATTCCCGCGAGCGCGCAAGAGCTCTACACCACCGGCGTCGACAACCAGACCGGCATCGACATTCACGTCCTGCAAGGCGAACGCGAACTAGCGAAAGACTGCCGCTCGTTAGCCCGCTTCACGCTGAGAACGCCGCCAGCTCCCGCAGGCTTGCCGCGCATCGAGGTAAAATTCCTGATCGACGCCAATGGCATCCTGCAAGTTGCCGCAAAAGATCTTCGCACCGGCGAGCAGCGCACCATCGAAGTCCAGCCGAGCTACGGCATCAGCGACAATGAAATCGAGCGCATGCTCGAAGAATCCATCGAATACGCTGAGCAGGATTTCGCCGAGCGCCAGCTCATCGAAGCTCGCACCGAATCCGAATCGATCCTGGCAGCTACAGCAAAAGCATTGGCCAACGAACAATCAAACAATCTCGGGTCCGAAGAGCGCGCGAAAATAGAAGCTGCGATCGCGGCCCTAAAAGAATCCGCCGCCGGCACCGAGTACAAACTAATCCGCAAACGAATCGACGACCTGAATTACGCAACCGAGCATCTTGCGGAGGTATTGATGAACAGCGCAGTCACAACCGCGCTGCAAGGCAAAAACCTCGCCGAGGTCTAGCGAGCACAGAACTCCGTCATTTCGAGCGAAGCGAGAAATCTCTCTTCGATTCCGCAATGACGACCAAGCGATTGAGGGGGAGCACAAATGGGCGGCAGCAATCCATACATAGAAGAGGTTAAATACACGCCCGCCACGAAGAAATTCAAAGTCACATTTCTTCCCAGCGGCAAAACCATCGAGGTCGATCCGGCAAAAATTCCCTACGGCCACAACGGCCTACCCGGCAGCATTCTCGATATCTCCGAAGGGATCAAAGCCGGCCTCGACCACGCCTGCGGCGGCGTCTGCGCATGCTCCACCTGCCACGTCATCGTCAAGCAAGGTCTCGAGTCCTGCAACGAAGCCACCGACGCCGAGCTCGACGAACTCGACATGGCCCCAGGCATCACGCAAAAATCGCGTCTCGGCTGCCAAACCGTCCCCGACGGCACCACCGACATCGTCGTGGAAATCCCCGAGTGGAACAAAAATTACGCCAAAGAAGCCGATCACTGAGGAACGCCATGCCGCCGACATTCGGTTGGGACCAAATCGAAGACATTGCTATCGGGCTAACCGACAAATTCCCCGATACCGATCCGCTCACCGTGCGTTTTACCGACATGCACAAATGGATCACCGAGCTCCCCGGTTTCTCTGGCGACCCAGCCGCCTCCAACGAAAGCAAACTCGAAGCCATCCAAATGGCCTGGCACCAGGAATTCGAGGATCGCCAGAAGTAGTTCAGCGGAGGATTTCCCTTGACCCGAGAGTGTTAATATTGTATATTCAATTTTGGTAATATTCCGTTTGGGCTGCTGACCTGACCCTCGACTCCGAATAACGCTCAATCCTTAAGTCCCCTAGAATCAACGCTTAAGAAGCATCCGCAAGTGTTGATTCTAAAAGACTTACAAGAAGGCTAAATCATTTAGAATCAACGTTTACAAAAAACACGGCGGGGTACCAGTTCTTACTCCCTGTTTTTGACTTAGCGAGTCTCTGGCGACGGTAGAATAAGCACTGGTCACGCGCCAGCCCCAAACTCAGCCCGCTTCACGTTTTGTTCGGAACGGAATTCGCGCGCGAAGAGCAGACGCGGCCCCGGCAACCGCTTGTTCATTCTTCCGATTTCTCTTATTCTAGATAGGTCACACACCCTGCAAAATGTGGCGCTATGGTGCAACGGTTAGCACGCGGCCCTTTCAAGGCCGAAATACGGGTTCGATTCCCGTTAGCGCTACCAAATAATCTGCGGATCAATGTTTTTCCATCTTGTGCGATACAGGTCATCGCTCCCTTCTATAATCCAGGACAATACTCCACGCAGCGAATGGCGTCGCGCGCCCTCAAGGAGCTACTTTGAGCTACGCTGAAAAACACCTCATCCAAGGGGAAACGATCGAATATGAGACCAAGCTGCATTGGGTCGTCATGCTCGGCCACGCCGGTCTCACGGCCTTTTTCGTCCTGGCGGGCGCCGCTCTTCTCGTGTTTTCTTGGAACACACGGCACAGCGCCGAATCTCATTCCAATATTCTGATTTGGCTCGCCCTGGCGGCTTTCCTCGTCGCAGCGATCCTTCTTGGAGCTGGCCTCATCAAGCGCAACGCCACTGTGATGGTGCTCACCAACAAGAGAGTGATCGTAAAAACCGGCCTTGCCAGCCGCCGTACCCTCGAGCTTCTCTTGTCTAGAATTGAAAGTGTTGTCGTGGAAGAGCCCGCGATGGGCCGAGTGCTCGGCTACGGAACGGTTATCATTCGGGGCACCGGCGGCACTCCTGAAACGTTCGAGAAGATTGCTCACCCTCTGGAATTCAGAGCGCAAGTCCAAAGCCAAATCTCCAGCGGCCAAAAACAATCCTGAGATCACCGTTTCATTAAATCCGGCCAGTTTGGAGTTGCTATGCGAGGCGGAGTAAACTGAACATTGCACCTTCTCGGAGGCCAGCCATGGCAGGTTTTATGCGTACGTCGAATCCAGCTCTAAACGAAAAAGCGTTCAAGGGACAAGTGGTAGTTGGTGAGGCGATGACGTTGCAAGGCACGGTCAACAAGACGGGGCTGCTTTTGCTCTGCGTTGTTGCGACCGCCGCCTGGACCTGGGGCCTTGCGCACTCGAACACCCCTGAAGTCGTCTACCCGTGGATGATCGGTGGAATCATCGGTGGTTTCGTCGTCGCGCTCGTGACCATTTTCAAGAAAACCTGGTCCCCGTTCACCGCGCCAATGTACGCCCTCCTCGAAGGACTGGCGCTTGGCGGCATCTCCGCCCTCTTCGAGAAAACGTATCCCGGTGTTGCCATCCAGGCCGTAGGCCTCACGCTAGGGACACTTTTCGTAATGCTGCTCGCATATAAAACCGGCCTGATCCGCGCCACGCAAGGTTTCAAGATTGGCGTGATTGCAGCCACTGGCGGCATTGCGGTCTTTTACTTAGTCGAAATGGCTCTGAGCTTCTTTTTGCACGTTCAAGTTCCAGCGATAAACGGCAGCGGGCCGTGGGGCATTGCCTTCAGCCTCTTCGTTATTGCCATCGCCGCTTTCAATCTCGTCCTCGATTTTGACATGATCGAAACGGGCGTTAACGGCGGCGCGCCCAAATACATGGAGTGGTACGGCGCATTTGGCCTGATGGTCACGCTGATTTGGCTTTATCTGGAGATTCTCCGGCTGCTCGGCAAAGTACGCCGCCGGTAGCACAATCGAGCGCTCTGAGAAGTGTCATTAGTAGGAAGAAAACTCGCAACGTGCGGCGAGTCTGTACTAGAAATTTGTTTGCAAGCGGACGTTGTAGCTGCGAGAAGGCCCGATCGCGTTTCCAGAAAACAGTCCCGCGAAATCAATGACGTTGAGGCGGTTATTAAGGTTTGTTGCGTCAAATTGCATTCTCACGTTTAGCTTTTCCGTTTTCCAGAGATCCGCTCCGAGTGATGCGTCAATCGAGAGAGACGGCCGCACCCGCCCGTTATTAAAGTCCACGCGGTTCACGACAGCCTGTCCATATTGAGCAAGCGCCAGCGCCTCATCGCCGGCAAATTCAAAGGGCAACCCGGATCCGTACTCCGCGCCGATGCCTCCCCAAATTCGTTTCGTGAATTCGTAGCGCACGCGGGTCCGTACGGTATTCCGCTGGTCTTGCGAATCCCAAAACCGTCCCGCCGTTTGGCCCAAGGCGTTGGTTGCGTCGTCGCCTAGAAAAAGCCCGCCCGTCACTGGCAAGTAGGCCGATCCAACCATATAGGAGTAACTCACATAGCCGTTGAAATGCTTCCAATGGGGAACTTCCAGCTTCCCCTCCGCCCCATATATGTAAGCCTTGGCGAAAGCGATGGGGAAGCTCACGGCCGTGCTCAGCAGCTGATCGTCGTCCGCAAAGTTATTCACGCGGCGATCGAACACGTTGGCATCAAGTCGGAGCTGGCCAAAGAATTCTTTTGTCAGCCCAAGCTCATAATAATTTCCGTGTGAGGGCTCTACCGGCAGGCGCAAGACCAGCGGATTGAGCGATGTTATGGCGGACGAGCTGGATAAAAGGAGATTCTCGAATGAGGGCGTTTGAAAGATCCTGTCGTAGGACACATGCGCAACCATGCCAAGCTTGGGGAAATAGCGGGCCACACTCAACCGCGGACTTACGGCATTCTGATTCACCAGCAATTGGTAGTGATCCCATCGCAGCCCGGCGTTGATTGTCCAGTTGCCCAGGCGGATCTGGTCCTGCACAAAGGCGCTCTGCTCAAGGTCTGGCTTGCTGCCCAGGAAACTGAACGTGGCTGGCGTATCTGGGTCAAATTGCGTGAAGTCCGTGATGACATCGCTGAAGTTCTCGTGAAGAAAAGTCGAATCGGATTCGACGCCGGCCTTCCACTCTTGCCTGCCGTGATGGACCGAAACCGTTCCCTTGAAATACCCTTCGCGAAAATAGTTGTGCTGGAAGGCTATAACGGGAGTGGAATACGAGTTCGAGTAGAGATCATTGGAGTTATCGCGAACCATCCCGCGGAAATCGGCAACGACATTTGGCGAAAAAATGTGCTGATAGGAAACGATTCCCATTGTTTCAAAATTGTCCGCGTTTTGGAGTTGCGATCCGAGTGGCTGTGACGGATCCAAAGGATCCTCGTGAGGCGCCTGCTGCACCTGCTCGTTGGGAATTTCGTATCGGGAGAGCGCATGGCGAACCGAGAAACTCAGCCGGTCGCGGTTGGTCAAGTCTATTTCGTAGCGGACAAAAAAATCACCCGTAGTGCCTGTATTCGTGAAGTTCTCCGGCACCACTGGATTCAGGTAGTGACCGGTCATGTTTCCGCTGGCGCTGACACCCAGCGTATTTTTTCCCCAGACGTATTGCCCCATGGCATAGGAGCCGGCCGTGTCAAAGCTGCCTCCGGAAAGTACGACTTCACCGTGAAAGCCTTCGCGATCGTCTCTCGCCGTGTTCAGCTCCACAACGCCGCCCATCTTTCGGCCGTATTCGGCAGGGAAGGTTGCCGTGTAGACGCTCATGGAATCAAGGTCATCCGCTCCGATTTCTGGCCCAAAGCTTGGCGAGCGATTGTCCGTCAGCGGAATACCGTCCAAGACGAATTGCGTCTGGTACTCCGAGCCGCGCGGATGCAGCACCGCGTTTCCTTCGTAAACCCAGCCGGGCTGAGAATTGACCAAATCCTGCAACGAGCGTCCGGGAAGAGATCCCACCCGGGTTTCAATCATGTCCGAACCGATGCGATATATCGTTCCAGTGCGGTAAGGATCGATCAGCGTGTCTGAATCTTTGACTACGACCGAGGCACTCGACGCAGCGATGCTGAGCTTAGCCGCAAAGGCAAACGGAATCGCAGAGCGAATTTCGAGGGAATCTGTGAACTCTGCAAATCCGGAACGCTCGACACGAAGCCGATAGACGCCGAATGGCAAGCGTTTCGCCACAAGATTTCCGCTGTCATCCGTCTCGAAGCTCTGTTGGAATTGATTCGCTTCGCATACCAGCTCGACGGAGCTTTTCACCCCGAGGCCCGATGGGTCGATGACGCTCAGACGCAGCTCACCGGTATTGCTCTGCCCGAACAGTGGAAAGCCGCTTATGAGAAAAAAAAGTAGAAATCGCCTCATGGATGCGTGGTCCCGATTGAAAAATCGCAGTCGCTCTGCGCCTAGGCGGCGGAAGTAGCTAACAGAATGACACACTTACCCCAAGCCCGTCTCTTCGCGTGCTCACCTGAATATTCCTCTTCAGCCTATGCTGTTCAATTGTTTTTGGCACCGCCAAGCGGGTTAGAGCCACAGGCTGCTGATGTAGGGACTCAGGCGGCTCTGCTACCGCTTGCCGACTTGCGCGCGTTTCGGCAAAATACGTCTGGCCCTCTGCGTGACCCTTCCATGAAGCCACTGCCGCACTCGACCACTTCTCTTTTTACCGTCGGACACTCGAGTCTTGAACTGGACGGATTCCTGAAGATTCTAATTACTCATGAAGTAAAAATTCTCTGCGATGTCCGCAGCCGGCCCGGCAGCTTCCGGTTTCCGCAATTCAACCGCGAGCCGCTTGAGGCCTGCCTTGCCAGCGCAGAAATCGAATACGAATTCCTGGGCCAGGCTCTCGGCGGCCGTCCTTCCGATCCCCGCGCCTACCAGGCGGATGGCATAGTGAATTACGAAGAGCGCCGCAAGGCCGCCGATTTTAGAGCGGGGATTGGTCGGGCGCTGGAGTTGTGCCGCGCCTCAAACATAGTCTTGATGTGCGTCGAGGAAGATCCCTTGCAGTGTCACCGTTTCCTCATGATTTGCCCGGCGCTGCTCGATCGCGACGTTACGCCCCTGCACATCCGCCGCGGCGGCGAACTAGAATCGCAGCGGGAAGCCGAGGATCGCCTCCTCAAATTGCACGACCTGGCTGCTTTTGACAGCGGCTCGCTCTTTATTTCCGAACGTGATGTGGCTCTCCAAGACGCGCTTCGCCGCCAAGCTCAGGAGTTTGCCTTCCGCGCGTCTCCCGAAGCGATCGAGTACTTTTGATTTTATGGAAATTCTTCTTTGCACGATCGGCTTCGCGGGAAAGACTGCTGAGGAGTTTTTCCGTCTTCTCCAGGAAGCCCAAGTGGAGAACCTCATCGATATCCGCCTGAACCGCGGAGGCCAGCTTTCCGGCTTTGCCAAGCACCCCGACCTCGCCTATTTCCTGCAAGGAGTTGCGCGCATTGGCTATTCCCACGAGCCGCAGCTTGCTCCAACTTCTGAGTTGCTCGATACCTATCGCAAAGCCAAGGACTGGCCCACTTACGAAACTAGTTTTCTGGCCCTGATGCGGGAGCGCGGAGTCCCGCAAGCTTTCGATGCAAACGCGTGGCCTCCGCGAGCTACTCTACTCTGTTCCGAAGCTGGCCCGGAGAAATGTCACCGACGTCTTGTTGCCGATCTGCTCGCCACTCTTTGGAGGGCGCAAGGTCACAGTGTTGAGATTCGCCACCTCGTCGCAACTCGCTCAAAATCTTCTAAGACGCGCCGCGTTAAACCTAAATCGGTGCCATGACCAAACTGCTTATCACGGAAATTACCCGCATGGGGCCGGCCTACTGCGTCATAGGACTACAGCGCGAGAAGGACAAAATTCGCTCCATTCGCCCCGTGACGGCGACTGCCAACAGCTGGATGCATTTTCCCCATCAGCGCGGTGATGTCCTGCAGTGCGCCCTTGCTCCTTTTTCGGGTGCCAAACCACACGTAGAAGATCGCGTCTCAACGCACGGCTTCCAGAAGGAGTCAACTGTTCCCGAACCGGAACTCGTCACTTACATGCGCAAAGCGGAAATCGCGAGCACTCTGCCGGAACTATTCGGCTGTGTTCTCCATGAAAACAAGAGTGGCAGCGGATTGTACGCAATGCCTCACGAAGCAACCCGCTCCGTTTGCGGAACACAAACAAGAAATCTTCGCCTCGAGCTCTGCGCAAACGAAGTGCGCGCTACACTGTCCCTTTCTTCGGGCGAGGTCTTGCGCGATCTTCCCGTTGTTGATCGCGATTGGCGCGATTTCATCGAAGCCGCGTTGGCAGAGGGACGAGGTGCGAATCGCGTGGCCCGTCTCGAGCGGTTCTTAAACTCACCATTCCACTACAAAGTTTTGTCTTGCCCGCATCACTTCATCCGCCTCGGTCTCACGCGGCCGTATCATGATCTTTGCTGGCTCATGCTGGACACCCTGATCCCGCTTCCAAAACGTGAATGGCTCGAGGAGTTCTGATGGCTTCGATCAAGGATGAAAATCATTGGAAACGCCTTGTCGATGAATGTTTCCGTCGCGAAGCCGGACCGCGAGAAGTCGTCCCCGGTCCCGCCCAAGATCTGATCGAAACAGGCGTGCTTGACTCCATGGGCTGGGTGAGTTTTCTTCGTGCCCTGGAGTCCGCAAGCGGTCTAAGCGAATTGGGCGCCCTGCTTACCGAACGCACTCCATCTTTCGAGAGCATTTTTCAGGTATTCAAGGACGCTCAGACCGAACGCCCATCTACCGAGCATGATTTTTCCTCCTCGACTCGACCTGCAACACAAACATCGGTTTTTATTTCGAGTTCGTGTGCGGTGGTCGGCTCACGCAAAATTCCTTCCGAGGAGGTCGACCGGGCCTTTGGCATGCCGCCCGGCAAACTTCGCCTTCGCGCCGGAATCGAATCCCTTGCTTACGCCGCCGAAGACGAAAATGAACTCACACTTGGCGTGCGCGCTGCGCAGCAGGCGCTCCACACTGTGGCTTGCGGCGTCCAAGAACTCGATTGGATCATCGCCACCAGCGAAACGCACCGCGGCTATCCTTCCCTCGCGGCGCAGCTTCACTCCCAGCTACTTGCTCGCGAAAATTGCGGCGCGCTGGACGTAGGGGGCGCGTGTCTCGGCCTCGTGAACGGACTCGCTGTCGCCCAGGGACTTATCGCTTCGGGGCAGTCCCGCACCATCGCGGTCATCACTTCCGACGTTCATAGCCGCACCTTTAGACCAGGCCTGGTGACGGGAGAATTTGGCGGCTTGTTCGGCGATGGCGCCAGCGCGTTTCTCTTACGTGCGAAAAACGGCGCCGCGTCCCAACAAGCCTACGGCCTCGGTGAATTTTTCTTCGGCTGCGCAGGGCAGTACGCGGGAGCGATTCGTGTGGCGGATGCCCCCAACGGGAATCTCGATGTGCATTTTGATGGCGAAGCTCTCTCCCGAGCGGCCATCACCAGGTTAGAAAAAGTGGTCCGTGAGATTGAACTCCGCAGTGGCATCGCTCGCTCATCGTTGCAAGGTTTGGCCACTCATCAGCCCAATCCGCGTCTTGTTACTCTTCTCGCTAAGCAGTGCGGTCTGCCGCAGGACAAATTTCCTGTTGTCGCCCGGTTATTCGGGAATCTGGGCTCTTCCACGTGTGGCGTGGCCCTCGACGCGATTCTGCAATCGGCGCGGAGCCAGGCTGGCCAGTGGGGTCCTATTTTCACGGCATCCCTCGGTCCCGGCCTACTCTTCGGCGGCGGATGGCTCGTTCCCGCCTAGAGACCCGTCGCGTTTCCAAGGTGGCGACCTGTAACGTTTTGTTACATCCCCTTAGTGTTCGGATGGGTCTCAGATTCGATTTCCAATCTAAAATACAGATAATAAACAAGCTACAGGAATACCTCTCTTGGCTGCCGTCGTGCACATCTCTTAGCGACTAAGACGGGATTTATCCCGGGGCAGAGGTGCAAGAATGCAACGCAGAAGCAAGAGGGCGGAACAAGGGTTCTCAATGGTCGAGTTGGTCACCGTTGTAGGGATCACGTTTGTCCTGGCAAGCATGGCCGTTATGTCGACCAGAAGTTCGACTTATGCCTCGAAGGCCAATGATGCCATGTTCCAAATCATAACCCAGCTGCGCTCCGCACGAGAAATAGCGGTTACCAAGCGCCGCAACGTTTTGGTGACGTTCACCGCTCCAAACCAGATTCAGCTTGCGGTACAGACGCTCCCGGGTGAGGCCCCCGCAACTGTCATCGCACCCGTTTTTCTCAACGATGCAGTGCCCGGCGGCAACACTTTCTACGTTTATCCTGGCCTGCCTGACACACCCATGGGTTTCGGCAACTCCAACGCACTCAACTTCTCACCCGCGAACGGCGGCACCGCAGGCCTCGCTATCATGTTCAGTACCTCGGGAAGTCTGGTTGGGACTACCGGGGGATCCGGCTACAACACGGTTGGGAATAACAATCCAGTCAACGCCTCGATCTTTACCGCCATTCCTGGCCAGCCGAATTCGGCACGCGCCGTCACAGTTTTGGGGAGCACAGGGCGAGTCCGCTCTTACTCCTGGGCTGGCCCAGCGTCTGGCGGCACAGTTTTGCAGTGGCAAGAACAGCAGTAGGAAAGAAGCCCATTTATGAAAACACAGCGCAAACGTTCGCGACCCCTGGCTGGTTTCACGCTGCTTGAAGCCATGATCTCGATCTTCGTTTTGACCTTCGGCGTGCTTTCGCTGGCCGCGGTCTACGCACAAGGCATCTTCTTCGCTAGCCTGTCGCAATACGACTATGTAGCCGAGAAGAAAGCCGAACAAGCCGTCGAAGCGATCTTCACAGCGCGCGACATCAAGCAGTTGACGTGGTCATCCATTCAAAACGTCAGTAACGCTGGCGTTTTCCTGGACGGTCCGCAGCCCATCCTGGTTCCCGGCACGGACGGCCTCGTGGGAACGGCCACGGATCAGGGCGCCGCAGATGAACTTATTACCATCGGCCCCGGCCCTGACGGAATTCTAGGCACGGCCGACGACCAGGTCGTGGACCTGAATCCCTGGATGAAGCGCACGATTGCCATCACACCAGTCACCGGTGAAGTAAACCTTCGCATGATCACAGTCACCATCAATTATCAGGTCGGGAAAATGAACCGCACTTACACCCTGATCAGCTACATCTCAGCCTTCGCCTAGAGAGCCATGAGGAACTTGGACATGAAGAGACAATCGGGTTTCACGCTAGTTGAATTCTCAGTGGCCATGGCCGTGACCTTGGTCGCCCTGCTGGCAACTGTTATGGCCTTTAGAATGGCCACGTATTCAAACCAGAACGTCAGCCAGCGCGAGGACATGGCTGATAACATTCGCGCCGGCCTCAACCTCCTGGAACAGGACGTCATTATGACCGGCATGGGTATCCCGACTGGAGGCATTACGATTCCGACTTTCGCGGCCACCTCCAGCTGTCCAGGCGGCACCTCGAACTTGGCCCGGCCGCTCCCAACTGCAGCAGGTACGTTTCCTGCTTGCAACACAACATTGCCGTCCATCGAGCCTGGCAATGCCTTGGGGCCATTCATTACTGCCCCGGATGCCACGTCGAGCGTGAACACCGACGTTCTTACTGTCGTCTACGCGGACAACACGGCAAGCTCAACTTCCACCATCATCGGCATGAACGCTCAGCCGATCAACGGTAGCAGCTGCCCTGGCGGCAGTATCTCAGCTTCCGGAAATGCCGTCACCTTTGCTACGAGCTGCTTTAACCTCGCCAACCTCGCTGCCAGTGGTGTGCAGATTAATCCGGGCGACCTGATCATGTTTAGCAATACCAATGGTAAGGCTCTGCAGGAAGTCACCAGCGTGTCCGGCCAAACGCTGAATTTTGCCTCCGGCGATGCTTTCAGGCTCAACGGAATCACCGGTGCGGTCGGCGGCACGATTAAACAGCTCCAGAATTCCACCGTCAGCGCCGGCGTTGTCACCTATCTTGGCACCTATCCGCCAACATCGGCCACCCGCGTTTGGGTGGTTTCCTATTGGCTTGATAACGTGACCGACCCGATCCACATCCGCCTCGATCGCGCGGTGAATTTCAACGCTCCGCAGCCCGTCGGAGAGACGCTTGAGAACCTGCAATTTACCTTCAATTTCAACGACGGCGTTGCGGTGAATCAGCTCACCGTCCCCAGCGGCTATTCCGAAAGTCAGATTCGGTCCGTGAATCTCTTTATGAGTACGCGTTCGACCAGCATGCTCGGTCAGACCAGACAGTACGCTCGTGAAAACTTCCAGACGCAGCTCAGCCTCCGCAGCATGGCCTACGTCAACCGGTATCAATAATGAGGAGCCTTACAATGAATGCCCCGAACAAACTGATGCGACGCGATTCCGGCATCGCTCTGCTTACCACTCTGTTGCTCATGCTGCTCATGTCCAGCCTGCTGGTTGGCTTCGTTCTGCTCATTAGTTCCGGGCAGAAACTCAGCGGCTACAACAATGACTACAGCAAGGCTTTCTATGCCGCGGAAGCGGGTATGGAGAAGTTGACGGCGGACATCGGCACGCTCTTCGATCAGAACTATTCGCCCAGCGGCGCTCAGATAAACGCCCTCCAAACGACTCCCCCGGCCCTTGCCGGCATCAACTACGTTCAATATAACGGGAGCAGCGGCTACGTCATTAGCTTTCCGACCGACACCAATGGAAACCCTCTCGCCACCACCAATGTGATCAACTCCGGAACGTACGAGGGAATGACTGCTCTACAGACTCTGTATACGCTGAGCGTAACGGCGCGCACCACATCTGGCTCCGAAGTGAAGCTGCAGCGCACCACGCAAACTGTCGGTATCCCCATGTTCCAGTTCGGCATCTTCTCGAACACCGACCTCAGCTTCTTTCCCGGTCCGAACTTCAATTTCGGCGGCCGCACACAAACCAACGGGAACCTCTTCCTCGCTTCGGGCAGCTCGTTGACGCTTTCGCAGCCGGTCACAGCCTATCTAAACGTAATCCGCACCAACCTTTCTAACGGCTTTCCCACGACCACGGGCTCGTATAGCGGCTCTGTCAACATTTTCAATGGCAGCGGCACGCGGCCCCTGGCCTACACGGAAGGCAGCTTGGTTGGGACCCTAGGCTCAGCTACAAATCCTAACTGGTCGAACATTTCTCTCGGCAGCGCCAATTACGCAGGCAACTTGCGGGATGGCGCCACCGGCGCGCAAACCCTGAATCTCGCCATCGTCACCCTCGGCGCAGGCTCCACTCAGCCTACGGACATTATCCGCCGTCCATACGTTGGCGAATCCGCCACGATCACTGCTGAGCGCTATTTCGCCCAGGCCAGCTTTAGAGTTCTTCTTTCAGACAATCAGAACGATATTAAGAACCTCCCTTGCATCGACACCACCGTTGCCCCTGTCGATTTGTCTCAACTCGCGCAGCCTGCCGCGGGTTGGACCGCGTATGGCGGTTTCCCCAACGCTCTCTACACAAGAATGACCGCGAACAACACGGCGGGCTATAGCACCCTGCCGGTACCGCTGGCAGCCTCCGCCGCGGTTTTAAACGCTACGGCCTATAACTCTGCGGACGGATATTGGGTGCCGGGACCCACCACCGCCAACCCAACCTATGGCACGCCCACGATCAAGGGCTTCATAAAGATCGAAATTCAGACCAACTATTCAGGCACTCCTTGCGGCACTTGGAAAGACGTAACCTTGGAAGTTCTTGGCTACGGCTATGCGGGACGCAACTTGTATCCGCAGGCCACATTGACCGGCTCGCAGTTTGGTGCCAACGAACCGCTCTTGACCCTCCCCACGAGCGGGCAGATCCTTGCGTCTACCTGCACGGACGTGCATCCGAACGCCATCATTCGGCTGGAGCGCGTGCGTGATAACCCTTCCAACTGGCCAGCAGGGGCCTGCGGCGTGACGGTTACCGCCGGCAAGGTCACTGCCGCACCGACCCTCCCGGGCGACTACTGGCCCAATGTCTTGTTCGATACGCGTGAAGGCGAACTTCGTGACGCTGAAATTGCTGGGACCATTGGCACCACCAAGTATTACAATATGGTTCCTCTAAACGGTGCCGTGAGCTACATCGAACTCGACGCCGTCAACTTGACCAAGTACCTCACCGGCGCCCTTCCTGGCTCCGGCGCACAGGCCTTCGATAGCGTCAATTCTCCCAACGACTACGCCGTTTACATTTCTGACCGCCGCGGCAACTACACCGCCACCACCAGCTTTCCGGGGGGTTGGCCTCCAACGTCCTTTAGCGGCAACGAAACCGGAGAGTACGGCTTCGAGGACTTCGTCAACCCAGCCAACCAATATGGTTGCCCGAACAATACACTCGATTCGGGTGAGGACCTCGACGGGCTGGGAACCAATCCCTTTTTCACTTACGGACAGGACGTCACACATGCCAGCGCGGCCTACACCCCAGGTCTGAATGGTGGCAATGGCTACTACGGCGCAGGTTCACCAGCCGCCGTCGCTACCGCCCTTGTCGGCACCACCACCGCCAACGCTCTCGCAGCACACCCCAATTGCACCGTGGCTGCCCCGACAACCATCTGGCCGTTCGACTACGTCATTCACGCAAACGAAGCGCGCGAGAATCCGAACTTCTTCTTCCGCCGCGCCGTGAAGATCTTCGACGGCGCTAACATAGCCAATTTCCTCAACACTTGCCCGAGCGGCGTGATTTGCGGCCTCACGATTGCCACCGAAAACCCTGCCTATATCCATGGCGACTTCAATTGCATCAGCACTTGCAGCGGCAATACCTGGAGCACAGGACACGCCGCCACCTCTGTCGCTGCAGATTCCGTCACCCTGCTCTCCAACAATTGGAATGACGTCAATTCCTTTATCACCCCATATGACTATCCATCTGGCAGCAACACCGTGCCGCGAAATGCGGGCACAAGCTATTACCGGACAGCGATCATGGCCGGCAAAGGCATCTCCTTCCCACAACCCACGGCCTACACCACGAACCAGGACTTCGGTACGGACGGTGGAGTGCACAACTTCCTGCGATATCTCGAGAACTGGGGCGGTCAGACTCTCAACTACGAGGGCTCGATCATCAGCATGTACTACAATCGCCAGGGAACCGGTGTGTACAAGTGCTGCAACACCGTGTACTCGCCGCCAACTCGCGGTTACAACTTTGACTCGGAGTTTCTGACTCCTTCTCTGTTGCCGCCGCGCACGCCGCTCTTCCGCGACATAAACACGACTGGCTTTACACAGCTTCTTCTGCCAAGTCAGTAGAACGCAGCCAACGGCTGCACCCTCGCAACCGGCCCCGGCCACCCCCCGGGGCCGGTTGCTTTTTGGTGGTCGTTACTACTGAACGAAAAATCAAACAAGCGAGTTGCTTGGTGGTGGCTCAGCTTCCCACTTAAGCGTTAATCAAGGCGATTGCCTAGCTTCGAACTGACAGCCGGGGTCTGCGAAAGCAATTTACAATTGAGCAATAGAAGATTTTCTTGGTGTGAATGCCGGGTTAGTTGCGTGACCAGACATATCCTCTGGCAGTCTGCCCTGGCCACCATAAAACTAAGAGATGTAGACTCATTCACACGCGGGCCGTTAGACTTGCGGTTAGATCACCCATGCTGATTACCAAGATGAGGAGCAGGGAATGTCGCGAGATGCTCACGCGGGTCGGCTATGGCAGGCTCGCGTGTGCCTCCAACAACCGGCCTTATATCGTTCCCCTTTATTTCTCGTTCGACGCGGACCGTTTGTGCTGCTTCTCCACTCTGGGGCGGAAGATTGAGTGGATGCGGCTGAATCCTCTGGTTTGCGTGCAGGTCGATGAAATTCGCGCCCACGACGAATGGGCGAGTA
>DATFZQ010000154.1:0-8430 GCA_035314345.1 Candidatus Acidiferrum sp. | reverse complement strand
TCCGGGTTGCCGACTACTCGCTCACAAATTTCAGCTTCCCACACGGATAGGGCACGGTCAGAATCCGCTTACGGTATTGGCTGTCCCGGCCTGCAGGACAGAGGCGGTGCGAGCTTCCTGGTCTCTGAACAGGGTCTCTGGATGAAATTGTCAAAGCTCTAGGAACGGCTTTGAGCCCAGGAATTTTCGACGTAACCGGTCATCGCGAATCGACTCAGCGAGTGATTGGATGACAGCACGCGCCCGCCCGAGTAGTTCTTCGCCCGTTGAGTCACTCTTGGCGTGCCGAGCGGCTTTCGCGGAAGCCTTCAAAATTTGCCACTCGATCATTGGGCACGGGTTTCGTGCGAGCATGTCCAGTGCAGTTTGATACTCCTGACGGGACTCATCCATACGTTCTTCGAGCACGGCGATGTCGCCCAGAAGCTTGTGTCCCCAGGCCACGTACTTGCGGGCGCGAGGCATCTTTGCGGCCTGGAGACAGGCGGCGGCGTGCATCGCCGCCATCTTCAAATCCCCTCGATGGATCCAGTAATTGGTCATCTCTGCCTGCATCCGGATGGCATAGCGCCAGCGGAACCAGACATCCTGTTTGAACAGTTGCTCGGCTTGCTGGAGGTGTTCAATTGCCCGGCCGGGCTCGCCGAGTGCGAGATAGTCGTGTCCCAGGTTCACGTGGGCGTTGGCGCGCCCCTCCACCATGCCCATCTCTTCGGCCAGACGAACATTCTCGGTATCGAGCTGAAGAGCAGTCTCCAGGTCCTGCATTTCGCGGTAGATCCAACCCAGCGTATTGGGAATGCGGGGAAGCCAGTAACGCTCGCCGTTCAACTCAGCGAGCCTGCGCGCTTCTTCCAGCGTCCCCAATGCATCCGACAGACGTCCCTGATTGCCCAGAGCCATTCCCCGAAAGAATAGATTTGCAACAATGTGGAAGGTGGCGCCGAGTTCCCGCGCTTTTTCCAGGGCCCAGCTCGTGACGCGCGCGGCTTCCGTATAGTCCAGGCGCCAGGTGTGAAGAGCACCCAGGTAGCTGAGGGCATCGACTACACCCAACTGCACGCCTTTTTCCTGCATGACGGGAATGGCTCGTTGATAATATTGTTCGGCCACGTCAAGATCACCGGTGCACAGCCGATCGCAGGCCAAGACCGATTCCGCAGAAGCTACGCCCGCGTTTGACCCAGCAGCTCGGGCGATGTCCAGTGCACGATTGGCCTGCTGCCGCATTTCCGCCATGCGATGAATGTAGAAAAGCGACATCGCAGTCCCGCAGATGGCATCGATCTGCGCCTCCTTATCTCCTAATTCGAGGGCCGCTTTTTCGGCCAATGCGAAATCCTCGATCGCCTCATCAAATTGGGAGAGCGTCAGGTGGAGTCGGGCGAGATGGAGAGCTGCCACCAGTACCCGGGACAATCGCTCTGCGCCGCGAAGCTTCTCCGCATTCGCGATGGCTCGGCGCGAAAGAGAGATCGCTTCGTGATTGGCGAACACGCGGGCGGAGTTCTGTGAAGCCACCATGAAGTAGTCTGCGGCACGTACGAAATCCCGCGCTCCCTCGAAGAGAAATGCAAGTGTGGAAGCGATTTCTCCGCTGCGCTCGCCGTAGAGAGATTGCAAGGTTCCCGCCACCGCCGCGCTCAGGGAGGTTCTGCGTGCTGGCGCGAGCGTGGCATACAATGCGTTTTGATAGAGAGCGTGCACAAAGACACAGCGTAGCGTCAATTGTGAGTCGGGAAATTCGTGTTCCTCGATCTTGCGGACGAAAAGATGAACGCGTTCGAGGACTTCAAGTTGTTCCTCAACCTCGGCGGCATCGATCTCCAGGGCTCGTGCCACAACCACTGAATCGAACTCTTGCCCCTGCACGCTGGCGACCGTGAGCAACCTGCGTTGGGCATCGCTGAGCTGCTCGATCTTCCGCTGAATCATGCTGCGGACGGATTCGGGTAATTCGTGCTCGATCTTCGGAACCGACTCAGCCAACGACCAGCGTCCTTGCTCGTCTTGGGCGATCACCCCTCGGTTCCGGAGGTATCGGATCAAATCCACCATGAAGAGCGGGCTGCCTTCCGTTTTGCCGTGGATGAGCGAGGCAAATTCCAGTGGGAATCGATGCTGCGGGAATTCCTGGGTGAGGTAGAGTTCGACATCCGCTGGGGTCAAAAAAGTAACGGCCACGTCGCGGCAGACGCCACGCTCCTGAAGTACGAGCTTCGCTTCGGCAAACGGGTGCTTTGCCAACAACAAGTCTGAAGGACGGTACGTCGCAATGATTAACATTCGTAATGAGCCGAGTTTGCCGCCAATATAGGCGAGCAGGTCCACGGTCGAGACATCGGCCCAATGCAAGTCGTCGAGGAAGAATACCAGCGGCCGGACTCGCGACGCTTCCTGTAGGAAGGAACTCAGCTCGCGCTTCAAGCGTTCTTGTGAGGCCGCCTTCGCATCCTCCATCACTCGAGAAACCGAGGAATCGTTCGCGGCCAGAGGTGCTATCTGGACGTACCAGGTTGGCGCCACCCGTTTCAGGACACCTGCGAGTGAAACGCTTCCTTCTGCGTGAAGCAAACTTTCAAGCGCTTCCAGAATCGGCAGGTACGCCTCCGTGCCGGCGAGGCGCTCAGAACATCTTCCCCGCGCAATGCTGCTATTCAGGCCTTCAGCGACGAGACCTGCGAGGAAATCCTCCGCTAAGGTTGTCTTCCCGATTCCGGGCTCCCCAGCGACGCACATCAGCAGGCCACGGCCCGACTCGGCGGAGTCAAAAGCGGCGCGCAGTTCTGCAAGCTCACGCTTGCGGCCTACCGTGTGGCGCTCGATCGACACGACGCCGCGAGTCCCTTTGCTGGTGGCGGGAGTTCCGGTGAGCGCGTAGAGGTCAGACTCCACTTCCGGCGCGGTGGGCCGAAGGCGCGCATCCTTTTCGAGCAGCCGCAAGATCAGAGAATCGAGAACAGCAGGGACTTCCGCGTTGAGGCGAGAGGGGGGAACCGGTGATTGCGATAGAATCGCGTGCAGCACGCCAATTTGTGAATCCGCCGGAAACGGGTGCTGGCCAGTGCTCAACTCATAGAGGACGATCCCCAAGGAGAACATGTCCGTGGCGCTGTCGGTCGCCTCTCCACGCGCTTGCTCCGGCGACATGTACCGCGCCGTCCCCAGAACGGTTCCCGCTTCGGTGTTGTCGACGACCGTCGCAAGTGTCGGCGAAGAGCCGCTCGGAACAAGACGAGCCAACCCGAAATCGAGCACTTTCACGTATCCGTCATCGCGGACCATGATGTTATCGGGCTTGATATCGCGGTGAACAATCCCGGCGGCATGTGCTACCGCCAGCGCCTTGGCAACTTGCTCACCGATACGCGGGAGCGACGCGAGGTCTACGCCCTGCTCGATCATTTTCCGGAGCGTGCGCCCCATGATGAGTTCCATCACGATGAATCGGTTCGTTCCGCTCTCACCGATTTCGTGAACGGTCACGATGTTGGGGTGGTTCAACGCAGACGCGGCCCGCGCCTCACGGATGAATCGCTCAACCGCCGTGGCGTCGCCCACGATTCGTTCCGGCAGGAGCTTTAGGGCCACGCGACGGTGGAGACGGGAGTCTTCTGCTTCATATATCTCACCCATCCCACCGGCGCCGATTTTCTCGACGATGCGATAGTGGCCGAGCGCTTGGCCAATCATAAGAAAGGAGGATCTACTCTCGTCGCGTATCTTAGGCGCTGCTGATCGAGCAAGTCAACTCGCGTAAAGAGCAGCAACCCGATCACTTCTCTTGTGGAAGCTCGATTGACGCTTGCCTGATTCTGGGTGGATGACGGGCTACTCTTCCCTTATCGGATTGGGGAAGATTGTGCCGACCAAACGTCCCCTATGCGAGATTTGGGCGCGAATGTCGCACCCCGACCCGAAGGCCCGCCGGATCGCAGACCGATAAAAGTCGGCGAGGTCTGGGAGAATCCCGTTACAGGGGAACGCTCGGTGATCCTGGAGCGTCCCTGGGACAACCCTGCTAGCCGCGTGACCGGCGAGCTGACAGCACTCGTTGGCGCGCGTGTGATGGGGGAACACCGCCATCCTGCTCTTGTGGAGCAATCCACCGTGCTGGAGGGGGCCTTAAGCATTTTTTGAGATTTGGTGGACGAGATGGGATTCGAACCCCCGGCCTCCTCATTGCGAACAGTGGGGAAAATAAGCTAAGGCAAGGCGCCACAATCACTTAGCTGTTTTCACGGGCCTCTTAATTGGCAAACCTGGCAAACCGGTTTTCTCTTTGTCTTTTCAATGCAGTTCGACAGTGAGAAGCCGCTAGCGGCAAGGCTTTAGAGTCTTAGGTCGTGGGTTCGATCCCCATAGTTTGACTGACTATCCTTCTTTTTTTTCAATCTGATAGCAAAACTTTCAAGGGGCATTAAGAGGGCGCTAAGCCGAGCCGCTGCCCCCCTAGGCAAGCCTGATTGTCAGCGAATAGCTTCCGAGTTGCGGTTTTGAAGATGACCGCGAATCGATCTCCGGTAATGGCGTCTTTTATCAGACATTGGCTACGCGGGTGTAGACTTTTGGGGTAAAGGATCCCAAGAACACAGGGTTTACAGGCTAACAATCCAAATGCGGGACGAAACCATGAGGGAACAGAATGTTTGTAACTTTTGCAATCGACCTCAGCAGGATGCCCACACGGCGATCAGTCTCTATAGCGCTGCTGACTTGCTAACCAATCTACACATCGGAGTTAGGTGATGGAAACCGAGCCTAATCGTTCCACTTGGACCGCCGCGAATCTGAATTCTCCGTGGCGTGCAGCGATCCTATTGTGCGTCGTGGCCATGCTGTCATATTTCGCAGCAAATCTCGGAGGGATGCTGACTATAGGTCCGCAGGGGGACTGGCCGCTCTGGCTCGGTAACGTATTCCTAGTGTCCATATTGCTGCTGGTGCCGCGTAAGATGTGGCCAATACTCATCGCGGCATCGTTTGCAGCATCTCTTCTCTATAACCTGCAGACAGGCTTGACGATTCGTTGGAGTGCTCTGCTCATTCTGTCTGATACGGTCGAGGTCCTCACCGCCGCGTTGTGTCTCAGCTACGCCTTTGGGGGTGTGCCTCGGCTAAACAGTGTAAGAGCCCTGGCCAAGTTTTCGTTGTTCGCGGTGATCCTGGCGCCTTTCATTGGAGCATTCGCCGTCGCGATGGCCACCAAGAGAAACTATTGGGCAAGTTGGAGGATTTCTTTTTTTTCGGAGGCGATAGTATACCTCACCCTGATGCCGGCTATTTTAGGTTGGTTTAGCAAAGGACCGACGCGGGGCCAGAAATCACGCGCTTACTACCTCGAAGCCGCCGCACTGATCGCTGGGTTGGTGGTTTTCGGATATCTCACGTTTGCCGGTCCTGGGAGATACAGCTCTGAAGCACTGCTCTATACACTCGTGCCATTCATGCTTTGGTCCGCTTTGCGTTTCGGATCAACGGGGGTGAGCACTTCGGCGATTGTAATCGCAGTTCTGGCGATTTGGGGCGCAATCCACGGCCGAGGTCCATTCATCGAATCGGGGCCGCTCAATAACGTGTTGTCTCTACAGCTATTCTTATTCTTCACGGCCGCGCCCTTCATGGTTCTAGCAGCCGTTGTCGAAGAAAATAAGCAGGCAAGCGATCAGCTCTTCCGTTCGATTTTCGAGAATGCCCAGATCGGGATCAGCTTCTTCAATATTAATGGCCAGGCGGTTTTCACGAACCGCGCGTTCCAGGAGATGTTGGGTTACACCGAGAAGGAACTGAGCCACCTAGAAAAATGGGACGAGATTATTCACCCCGATGAACGTGCTTCCGGGGCGGAACGATACGGCGAACTCGTCCAGGGGAAGCATGAAAAAGACGAGTGGGAACAACGCTTCGTACACCGCGACGGCCGCGCCGTCGTTACGAACGCGCGGTTCTCGTTGATCAGGGATACATCCGGAAAGCCACATTACGTTGGGTCCTTAACGGAAGACATTACGGAGAGCAGGCGGGCGCAAGAGGAACGAAACCACCTCACGCGGCGAATGCAGCTGCTCCTTGAATCTACCGGGCAGGGCATTTACGGGATCGATCTGGAAGGGAAATGCACATTCATCAACCGTGCTACCTGTGAATTGGTTTGCTGCCGCCCCGAGGAGGCGTTAGGCCAGAATATGCATGATCTGGTGCATCACCACAAGCCGGACGGCTCCGTCTATCCCGTTGATCAATGCCCCGTTTACCGCGCAATCAAGAAGGGGGAGGGCTGCCGCGTGGACGATGAGGTGATGTGGCGGCGGGACGGCACCCCGATCCCGGTCGAATATTCCTCGTTTCCAATTCTTGACGGTGGAAGGATCACTGGCGCTGTCGTCACGGTTGTTGATGTCACTGAGCGAAAGCGGGCTGAGGAAAAGGTACGGGCGAGTGAGCAGCTTTTCCGTTCGATATTCGAGAATGCCCAGATCGGTATCAGCATCTTTGGAGTGGATTCTCAGGAACACATATGCAACCACGCCATGGAAGAGATGTTGGGCTACTCCGAGAAAGAACTGAGGCGCTTGGAGCAATGGGATGAAATTGTTCACCCGGATGAACGCGAATCCGGTGCAGAGCGATATGCCGCACTCATCCAAGGGAAGCGCGAGACGGACGAATACGAACACCGCTTCGTCCATCGTGACGGCCGAATCGTGATCGTAAACGGGCGATTCAAGTTGCTCCGCGATGCCGCAGGCAAGCCCCAGCACCTCGTCGCTTTAACGGAAGACATTACGGAACGCAAGCGAGCCGAGGAAAAGCTGCGGGCGAGTGAGCAGCTCTTCCGTTCGATATTCGAGAATGCCCAGATCGGGATCGGTGTCTTCAACATCGATAGACAGGAACTTAGCCCCAACCGCGCGCTCCAGGAGATGTTGGGTTACACCGAGAAAGAGCTAAGCCGCTTGGAGACGTGGGACCAGATCACCCCTCCTGACGAGAGTGCCTTAGACGCGAAGCGATATGGCGAACTCGTCCAGGGGAAGTGTGAAAAGGATGAATGGGAACAACGCTTAATTCGCAGAGACGGCCGTATCGCAGTTACGAGCGTGAGATTCTCTTTACTCCGGGATGCGGCGGGCAGACCGCAGTATGTGGCCTCCTTGCAGGAAGATATTACGGAGCGCAAGCGGCTAGAGGCGGAACTCGTCGCCGCGAAGGATGTGGCCGAAGCCGCCACGAAAGCCAAGTCCGACTTCCTAGCCAACATGAGCCACGAGATCCGGACTCCGATGAACGCCATCCTCGGGATGACCCACCTGGCTCTGAAGACGGAGTTGACACCAAAACAGAGCGACTATCTGACCAAAACGAAGATTGCCGCCCAGGCTCTGCTCGGCATCATCAATGACATCCTAGATTTTTCAAAAATCGAGGCTGGGAAGCTGGAGATGGAAAAGACGGATTTCCGCCTCGAAGAAGTCCTTGAGAATGTCTCCAGCGTGGTTAGCCAGAAAGCTCACGACAAGAATCTGGAGTTCCTCATCGCTGCGCAACCAGATCTGCCTCCGAATCTCCTGGGAGACCCTTTGCGGCTTGGTCAAATCCTGATCAACCTTGTCAACAACGCCGTGAAGTTCACGGAACGCGGCGAGATCGTGGTGACCGTCGCCCTGGCGGAAAAACTCCAGGACAGAGTGAATTTGAAGTTTTCGGTCCGTGACAGTGGGATCGGCATGACCCCCGAGCAGACCGCCCGCCTGTTCCAGGCTTTCAGCCAGGCCGACAGCTCCACCACCAGAAAGTACGGTGGCACTGGCCTGGGTCTCTCAATCTCCAAACGGCTTGTAGAAATGATGGGAGGCGAAATCTGGGCCGAGAGCAATTACGGCGCGGGCAGCACGTTCCTGTTCACTACGTGGTTTGGAATCGGGTCGGCGGAGGCGGAACGGAGGCGATTCATACCAGATCTGACAGGCATCCGGGCCCTGGTGGTGGATGACAACGCACTGGCCTGTGAGATTCTCACCAATGCACTAAAGGCATTCTTGCTCAGGGTTGACTCGGTTTCTTCCGGCGAGGCCGCACTCCGAGAACTGGCCGCTTCTGATTCGCGGGATCCCTATCAAATAGTCTTGATGGACTGGCACATGCCGGGCATAGACGGCCTAGACGCAAGCCGCCATATCCTGCGCGGTGGCCGTTTAAAGCACGTGCCCAAGATCGTGATGGTGACGGCGTTTGGACGGGAAGAGGTCCGCGCGCAGGCGGAGGAGATGGGGATCAAGGGCTACCTTATGAAGCCGGTCAGTCCATCGATGCTGTACGACACGCTGATGGACGTGTTCGGAGTGGCGGAACAGAAGAGCGGTCGCTCGCGGCCCACAAACACAGAAGAATATATTCTTCCGCTCAATGCCAGCGGGCTCCGGATCCTGC
>DATFZQ010000153.1:0-6978 GCA_035314345.1 Candidatus Acidiferrum sp. | reverse complement strand
GCCTTGGTTGAAGGGGCCAGTGTTAGCACAAGAAAAGATCGTCGAAGCCCTTGAATCGGTCATAGTACCGGGTGACCGAATCGTGATGGAGGGTGACAACCAGAAGCAAGCCGATTTCCTGTCGCGTTCTCTGGTCCAGGTCAGTGCGAAGAAGATTCACGACCTACACCTCATCATCTCAAGCATCAGCCGGCCCGAGCATCTCACACTCTTTGAGCTCGGTCTCGCAAAAAAGGTAGACTTCGCGTTCGCCGGACCCCAGAGTCTTCGAGTGGCTCAGCTTCTGGAGGATGGCGTCCTCGAGATCGGTGCAATTCACACTTATGTTGAGCTTTATGCCCGACTACTCGTTGACCTTATCCCTAACGTTGTATTGGTTTGCGCCGAACAGGCTGACCAGGAAGGAAATTTGTTTACCGGCCCAAACACGGAAGACACGCCTGTGATTGTGGAGGCCGCAGCCTTTCACGATGCGATTGTCATCGTGCAGGTGAACCAAATCGTTGACAAGCTTCCGCGCGTCGATATTCCAGCATCCTGGGTGGACATTGTTGTGGAAGCCGACAAACCCTTCGAAGTGGAGCCGCTCTTTACCCGCGACCCTCGCCACATTACTGAGCTTCAAATTCTTATTGGAATGATGGTCATTCGTGGGGTCTATGAACGGCATCAGGTCCAGTCGCTTAACCATGGAATTGGCTTCGATACCGCCGCGATCGAGCTCTTGTTGCCGACTTATGGAGAGTCTCTGGGACTGCGGGGGAAAATTTGCAAGCACTTTGCTCTCAACCCTCATCCCACGCTTATACCGGCCATCGAGAGCGGCTGGGTCCAGAGCGTCCACTCGTTTGGCAGCGAGGTGGGCATGGAGGACTATATTCGCGCCAGACCCGATATCTTCTTTAATGGCCGCGACGGAAGTCTCCGCTCCAATCGTGTGTTGTGCCAACTTGCTGGGCAGTACGCAGTCGACGCCTTTATCGGTGCAACCCTGCAGATGGATGGCGATGCCAATTCATCTACCGTAACAACGGGCCGTCTGGCCGGATTCGGCGGCGCGCCGAATATGGGACACGACCCTCACGGGCGTCGCCATTCGACACCTGCGTGGCTCGACCTCAAAACAGACCCAAGCCCCAACGCTCGTGGCAGGAAGCTTGTCGTCCAGACCATCGAGACCTTCTCCAAGGGTGGAGTTCCTGCCTTCGTCGAAACCCTGGATGCGGTTGAAGTGGGAAAGAAGGCCGGCATGCCCATCACGCCGATCATGATCTACGGCGATGATGTCAGCCATGTCGTGACTGAGGAGGGGATCGCTTACCTTTATAAAACGGAAGGGATCGAGGAACAGCGTCGTGCGCTGGCAGCCGTCGCCGGTGTTAGTCCCATTGGTCTGAAGGCAAAACCCGCCGAGACGGCAGAACTTCGCCGCAAAGGGATCGTTGCATACCCAGAAGATATCGGTGTGCAGCGGCTCCAGGCGAATCGCTCCCTCCTCGCGGCCCGCAGCATGGAAGACCTGGTCGCCTGGTCCGGTGGTCTCTATCAACCTCCCGCGAAGTTCAGGAGCTGGTAATGGCAATTGTGCTTCCAATTTTGCGACAGGTCGCACCTATTCGAAGCGTGCTCGACGCCGGGCAACTCGCGGAGCTGGCTCGGCAGGCCCTGGTGGCTGAGGTGGAGCTCACTCCGAAGCCAGGCTTGGTGGATCGCAGAGGAGCCGGAGCGCACTCCGATCTTTCGCTGGATCTCATGCGGCAATCTGCCGCGGCAATCGCTCCCTACTTCGAGGCCATGGGAGACTCCGCGCAATCCATGCCGTTCGACCGGGGATTGCGCACCGAGGTTGCCGCAATCGGAAGAGCTGCCGAATCAGCGATGCTTCAGGCAACGAATGGAAGCAACGCGCATAAAGGAGCGATCTGGATCCTGGGTCTCTTAGTAACAGCAGCAAGCCGGGGAATCGATCTGAATCCGGCGGCGATCGCACAAGATGCCGCCTTTTTGGCACGACTGCCGGATCGAGCTCAACCTCAACTTTTATCGCACGGCGAGATGGTGCGGGCCCGCTATGGGGCGACCGGAGCACGCGGTGAAGCCTTTGCCGGCTTCCCCCATGTGCTGCACGTCGGCCTTCCCACTCTGCGTGCGGAAAGAAATAGAGCCCGCACTGAAACCAATAGTCGATTGTGGGCGCTTCTCAACATCATGGCTCGCCTCGAAGATACCTGCGTTCTTTATCGTGGCGGGGCGGAGGGACTGGCAATCGTTCAGAAGGGGGCCTCGGACGCCCTCCTCGCTGGTGGTCCGGGAAGTGTTGCGGGAGAACTGGCGATGCTTCGGCTCGATCAGGAGCTATTGATCAGGAACATTTCTCCAGGGGGTGCTGCGGATCTTCTGGCCGCCACTCTTTTTCTGGACGCCTTGGAACAAGGTCAAAATGCAATCGAAGACAACAGTCTTTCGGAGGAAGTCAGCTATGGAACAGATTGAGTTCGACTATCCGGCGGCGAAACGCAGCATCACGAAGAGAGCTCATGTAGGGGTCGTAGGCTCTGGCGATATGGAAGTTCTTATGGAGCCTACACAAAGCGAAGGTGCACACGTTTCGATCACAACCAGCGTAGACGGCTTCCAGAGTACCTGGAAGGCTGTATTCGATCGCTTCTTCTCAAAGTTCGACGGAGCGGTGCGCGTCCAGATCAATGATGCTGGCGCAACTCCAGGAAGCGTCATGCTTCGGCTGGAACAGGCAGTGGAGGTGATCAACCAATGAGCCAGACAGGTATCATTCCGGAATTCGTGAGGCGTCAAAGCTTTATCGAGCTTGACGGGCGTAAGCGGGCCCAGAGCCTGTTCGATGAGGGAACCTGGAAGGAACTGGTTGGTCCCTTTGACAGGATGGAATCTCCCTGGCTGCCTCTGCAAGGTGTCGCTCCACAGTTTGACGATGGTTGCATCGTGATCAAGGGCAAAATCGGCGGCATGGCCGCCGTGGCAATCGCTCTCGAAGGGGCTTTTCAAGGCGGCAGTATCGGAGAGGTCTCCGGTGCAAAGATGACCGCGGCACTTGATCTCGCGACGAAGGATTCCAAGACCGGCAAAAGGACCGCCGCCATTCTTCTGCTCGAAACAGGTGGCGTCCGTCTACAGGAAGCCAATCTTGGATTAGCGGCCGTCGCCGAAGTGATTTCGTCCGTGCTCGCCCTGCGCCCACATGCTCCAGTAATCACCTTGATTGCCGGCACGGTCGGCTGCTTTGGGGGCATGTCTCTTGCTGCCGGAGTATCGAGCTACGTTGTGATGACCCGCGAAGCCCGGCTCGGTCTCAATGGACCCGAAGTCATCGAACAGGAATCGGGTATCGATGAGTTCGATTCCTCGGACCGTACGCTCATCTGGGCTATTCACGGCGGCGAGCAGCGCGTTGGAATGGGCCTAGCTGACGCCCTCGTCGAAGATGACGCCGGGAAGATCAAAGCAACCATTCGTGGATATGTCCAGGCGGATCTTCCCCTCGAATACAGAAGTCAACAGGTGGAGTTTTACCGTGATCGAGTCACTGCTCTGGATACGTCTGAGCAGATCAACCCAATGAGCTTGCGCGAGAGGTGGAGCAACAAAACAACGGGAGGGTTGCGATGAGTGAACACGTCGGACTGCGTGGAAGGGCATGGTTCGAGGCGCTGACGGGAATCAAGCAACCGTCGACCGGGGATCCCGGTACCGTTCTGGCCTCTGAGGCTCAGATCGGCGATGAGACCGCATTGTTCCTGTGTGTCGTACCCAATCCGTCCAGCCGCTTTCCGTGCGTGCGTGATGGTCAAGTGGGCCTCGAGGAAGCGTTCACCCTGGCGCATCACTTGCGTCGGGTCATCGCTCAAGATCGTGAAAAGCCAAAAGCAAGGAAGCGTCCTGTGGTCGCGATCGTCGATGTCAAAAGCCAAGCGTATGGACGCCGCGAGGAGACGGCAGGGATATTCTTCGCTGCGGCAGCGTCGTCCGACGCTTATGCCTCGGCACGCATGGCAGGACACCCGGTGATCTCGCTTGTCGCAGGACAAGCTTTCTCCGGCGGATTTCTTACGCACGGGTATCAAGCGAATCGGATTCTGGCCTTCGATGATTCTGGCATTGTGATTCACGCGATGCACAAGGAAGCGGCAGCGAGAATCACGCGTCGCTCTGTTGCCGAACTCGAAGAGCTTGGGCATGAGATTGCTCCCATGTCGTATGACGTCCGCGACTATGCGAAGCTTGGACTGCTCTACAAACTGCTTCATGTGGATGACCCTCAGCATCCGACAACCGCAGATATCGAAGCCATCCGGCACGATCTGATCGATGCCATTCAGGATGCGCGCCGCGGGGCGACCGACCTCAGCAACCATCTCCAGTCCGATGCTGCGAAGCAGACAAGAAAAGCTGGAATCGCTGTTCGCACCGCGCTCGAAGCACAATGGCAAAACGCATAAGGAGCGGCAGTGACGAAGATCCTGCTTGACACACTCATCCCGATATTCGCCGGCCTGCTTCTCGGATATGTCGCGGGCCGGTGCGGCACCATGGACAATCGGAATGTTCGCAATCTGATCGTACTGGTGATGGACTTCGCCATTCCCTGCGCTCTGTTTTCAACGATAATCGGATCGTCGCGAACTAGCCTGTTGCAACATGTCCCCGCCGCCCTGATGATCACGCTGGTCTTCTGTGCTTTGTACTTAATCAGCTACATCTGGGCGCGCCGGTGGCGCGGCATGTCCCTTTCAGATGCGTCCGTACTCGCTCTAACAATTGGCTTCCCCAATTCGGCCGCAATCGCTCTTCCCTTATTCCGGGGAGCCTATGGTCCTGAGTCGACCGTCACGGCTGCACTGTCCATTGTGATCGGATCGATTACGATCTCGCCCCTCACCCTGGCGCTTCTTGAAGCCGCCAAGCACTCCGGGGGGAATCATGTCTCCGCAACACAGATCCTGCGCAGCTTACCTCGTGCCCTGCTGCAACCAGTTGTCTGGGCTCCGCTTGTGGCTTTGTTTGGAGTCTTTTTCCAACTTCATGTACCGTCCTTTGTCGCAGCCACACTCACGACTATGGGGAGTGCCGCAACCGGCTCGGCCCTGGTCCTTACAGGCCTGGTCGTCTCCGCGCAGAGTTTCCGATTCACGGGCGGTGTCGCCATCACCACAGTTCTCAAGCTTGTGGGACAGCCGCTGTTCGCAATATTCGTGATGCTGCTATTTCGGATGAGTCACAACGATATGCGGAACATCACTGTGATCAGCGCAATTCCCGGCGGTTTCTTTGGCCTGGTCTTCGGCAAGGGATTCGATGCAACGCCGGAGATTGCCAGCTCGGGATTGATTGGGACCTACCTCTTCGGCTGGGCCACTCTCGCACTCTGGATGCTGTTTGCGGCAAAGTTCTTCTGAGGCACTTATGCTCCCAATCGGTCAATATTCGCCTCGGGTACACGATCTTCTTCGGTTGCGCTCTGGCGCTGTGAGCTCCGCAGGGGTGACCAAACCGGCTTGGGTAACCTCATCCCGGGCCGGCGACCTCTGGGTTGTGGTGCGTCGAGCAATAGCTCCGGACGGACTCGTAGCCGTGGGTATACGCGGCATTAACCGGCACCAGCGCTGGGGCGGCTTCGCTGATCTCGCCGACGTAAACGAGAGACTTCGTCCTTCGCAGCTTTTCTCTTCCATGGCGTCTCGCACCCGCATCAGTCTTCCCGCTCTCGTGGCTCTTTTCTGGCTCGAGCTGCAACTGGATAAATTGGATAAATCGCAATTGGATTGGGGCCCAGTGGGCAGCGTTGGTTTTGAGCTCGCAACCGGCCGGCAGGTGATAACCGCAACCAGCGACCTCGACATCGCTCTGTTCGCCCCGTCACGATTCACCCATGCCACCGCATGCGATCTTTGGAGTGTCATGAGCGCGGCTCCAGCAAAGGTAGATGTGCGAGTGGAAACGCCATATTGCGGATTTTCTCTGGAAGAATTTGCGAGAGCGGGGACCGAACGAGTTCTTGTACGATTGCCTGCGGGCCGTCAATTCGCAGCAGACCCGTGGGCGATTTCTGTCATTGAGGATGCGGCATGAAGACGGGAATACTCTTTCCCGGCCAAGGTTCGCAGCAACTCCGAATGCTCCACGATCTTGTTCGCCACCCCGCGGTCGACGAAACCTTGTCTGAAGTCAGCGCCGTCCTGGACCTCGATGTACGCACGCTGGACACGCCGGAAGGTCTACAATCCGCCGTCTCGGTTCAACTGGCCATTCTGACGGCAGGAGTCGCCACCGCAAGAGCACTTCAACGGCGCGGGTTTGCACCGCTGGCTGTCGCTGGTCTGTCGGTCGGAGCATTCTCGGCGGCAGTTGCCGCAGATTCGATATCTCTCTCGGATGCTGTGCGTCTGGTGCGTTCGAGGGCGGAGCAAATGGAGCAGATGTATCCGGTTGGATATGGCCTGTCTGCGATCGTTGGACTCACTGAAGCGCAAGTCGCGAAGTTGGTTGATGCTGTAAACACCAAAGAGCATCCTGTATTCGTTGGGAACATCAACGCACCACGACAGATCGTCATCGCCGGCTCGAATGAGGGGATGGAGCAGGTTCTCGAAAAAGCTCGTTCACGGGGAGCTCGCAAAGCAGAACAGCTGGATGTACTGGTTCCTTCCCACTGTTCTCTGCTGCAGCCTGTTGCCGACTCTCTTCGCAACCAGCTTCAGTCGATCTCCGTGAGAGATCCGAAGCCGATCTACCTCGCCAACGTCGATGCACGAGCTGTGCGGAGCGCTCAGGGAGTCGCCAAAGATCTCGCAGACAATATAGCTCATGGGGTTCGCTGGCACGATGCAACCACAGTTGCATGTGAGCTTGGTTGCGAGCTATTGCTCGAAGTTCCACCCGGGCACGTTCTAACTGACCTGGCCCGAGAGAACTTGCAAGGGGTTCAAGCTCGTGCGGTCACCG
>DATFZQ010000152.1:0-11104 GCA_035314345.1 Candidatus Acidiferrum sp. | reverse complement strand
GCCGTCGAAGCGCTTGTCGAGCTGTATCAGGTGTTCTGCGCTGGGCTACACCCCCCAGGTCGCCCCATCGGAAACCTGCTGTTTCTGGGGCCGACCGGCTCCGGCAAAACGCGCATTGTCGAAGCTGCGGCAGAAATTCTGTTTGGAGATAGCCGAGCGCTGATCAAAGTGGATTGCGCAGAGTTCCAGCACTCCCATGAGATCGCTAAACTGATTGGCTCGCCCCCAGGGTACCTGGGCCATAGGGAGACCCATCCGCTGATTACGCAAGAGGAACTGGCTAAGAGCCAGCGAAGTGAGTTGAAACTCAGCTTCCTGCTGTTTGACGAGATTGAGAAAGCGAGTGACGCACTTTGGCAACTGCTGCTTGGAATCCTGGACAAAGCGACCTTAACGTTAGGGGACAACCGGAGAGTCGATCTGTCGCAGACGGTCATCTTCCTGACTTCGAACCTGGGAGGGGGAGAAATCACGGAATTGATGCAAGGCGGGATGGGTTTCATCCGGCCGAAGGACATGCCAGCCAAGGGATTAAATGAGAAGGTGGAGAGGACGGCGGTAGAAGCGGCACGGCGAAAGTTTTCGCCCGAGTTTATGAACCGCTTGGACAAAGTGGTGGTGTTCCATCCGTTGAAGCGCGAAGAACTTGATGAAGTGCTGGAAATCGAACTGCGGCAAGTGCAGAAGCGCTTATTGGATTGTGCGACGAGTCCCTTCCAGTTTCGGATAACGAACGAAGGAAGGCAGTTCCTGTTGCAATAGGGCACCGACCAGAGATACGGAGCACGCCACCTGAAGCGCGCCATCGAGCGCTATGTAGTCTGCCCGATTGCGAGGCTGCTCGCCACCGCACAAGTGCGCTCGGGGGATGTCCTTCTGATCGATCGGCATCCAGGCGAAGAAGAGTTGGCCTTTATAAGGGACGCGGAACAGTGCTCTTCCTATGCGCAGATGCGTCATGCGGCACCATATTTGATGCACCTTGCGACTGCAGAAGTTCGAGGTTAAGTGAGTGTGGAGCAGCACGCGAGCAACCAATTATCAGCTGTTCTCAGGAAAACGCTCCCGTTCTCCCATCCTAGAGATCGACTCCTGGATGCACAGTAACAACGGGTAGCTCTAGAAACGTTGCGTCGGAAGCTTCTGAACCCTGGCCTCAAACCGGCCGTTGAGCCGCGCGCCCACATGGTGGCACTGCCCGTTGGTCCGGCACAGGTAACCCCGACGCCCTTCAATATTCTATTGTAATTTCAATAACTTACGCAGGCCAATCCCTGGCATAACACCTGCAACAGTTTGACAGGGAAGCTCCCACAGCCGACGCTCGTGGCTGCCATAGACGCTCCAAGGAGGCGCGATGCTACGCGTGGAGATACACGATTCCGCAATCAGTTTGAGCCTCAAGCTTGAAGGCCGATTCACTGGTGATGACGCCGAGAACACTCGCACGCTCATAAGGCGCTGCCGCGAGGGAATGAGCCTGGTCGTAGATCTAACCGACGTCACCTTCATCGATTCCATGGGAGAAGAGGTACTATCGTTTTTTGCCCGGTTCGGGGCGGAGTTCGCTGCTTCAACATCCTATACACTCGACGTATGCGAGCGCCTGCATCTGCGCCTTGCTCGAGATGGGGCATCGGACACGAACACCTCAGGCGCTTCCCGCACAAATGCCGGCCGACGCGGGGCCCACGCACGTCAGTCGGAAAACGAGAAAGTCTGAAAATCCTGCCAAGTACATCATAGCGAGAATCACGATGTGAGTTTCAACGGCGATTTCGTCGGTCCCGCCATTTCCTGCCGTCGCAGTCTATCATCAGCTTTGTCCTCCCTAGGAAGTCCCGATGTGCCCGGATGCGGGCAACGTCTGTCGCCGGGATATCACCCGCGCCCTCTTCTCCCAATGATTTCAGCAACTTGTGTGGGTTTTCTTTTGGCATGCGCATTGCCCATCAACATGCGAAAGCGCAACGCTCGGTGTTGGGACGTTTCGGTTCGCGGGAGGGTTTATGTCACTGATTCTCGTATTCGCTCGCATGTGGGTTCGGTGGTATCGCGTGCTGCGGTACGACAAGGCATTCACCTTCGTCGCCTCCGTGCGCTACGGCTTATGGTTGGCACGTAGTTGATGCGGATACTCATCCATGAATACATCACCTTCTTCGAATGAACGAAGGGCCTGGCAGCCAGCGTTTGCCGGCATACAGCGAAGCTCTTCGTTGCTCGAACTTGAGGCGTGGATGCCGAGTGAAATCGGGTTCATCTCACCAATGGTCGAGCAGTTGATGCGACTCATCCAAGCGTGGCGCTGCGTCGTCGGCAATGAGTTCGCAGTCGAACTAGCCCTTCGCGAGGCTCTGAACAATGCTGTGGTCCACGGCAATGTAATGGACCCCAAGAAGTTGGTTGAGGTTCGCTGCCGGTGCGAGCGGGGAAAGGGAGTCTGGCTGATCGTGAAGGACCATGGGAAAGGATTTGATCCCAGAGCGGTTTCCGATCCTTTAGCCTCGGACAGGCTGCAAGCCGAACACGGCCGGGGCATTCATCTCACGAAGCTGATGATGGACGAGGTTCCTTTCACTGTGCAGGCTGCGAGGTTCAGATGTTGAAGGGGCCGACACGCAGATCTAGAACAGAGCTACCTAAGAGCGACGAAAGAGTTTCCTCCGACGCGACGAACAGCATGGAGTGTGATGTTACCGCAGTCGGACACGAGTGAATCCCTATGGCAACAATTCCCGCGAATGATCAAAACATCCAGAACTCACAAGGTCTTCAACCAAATGGGCTCGCAAGGATAAAGGGCCTGGTGCAGCGATTCGCGGTTTGCTGGGAGGCGCATCCGGAGCAGGCTGTCGTCACGGTGCTGGACCCGAAAGACCAAGTCCGTCGAGCGAAGGCAGAGCTACGAAAAATCGGCTTTTCACTTGAGCTTTATGGAACGCCGGAGTCAAGGGCCAAAAGTGTATCGCCAGGATATCACCACTGCCTAGGAGTCCAATCGTCTCTGGAACAGATTGCTCGCTGGATTTTGCCTCGTGAGGAACGCCAGTGCATGTATGAAATAAGGACGGAGCCGCAGTCACTGATCTATTCGCGCATGCGAGCAGACCGTCCTGACGTTCGCCTGACGATTACGATCCTTCACAGAAACAATTGGGACCAGCCAATTGACGAATGCGAAGAGTACTTCTTGAAGGACATGGAGCAGGCACTTCACGAGGTTGGAGCATGCGAGGGTGCGTGGAGTATGCAAGAGACGAGTTGAGGAGAAGCAAGATGCGATGGAGCTCAGTGGAGAAGATGAACAAACCAGCAGTGACCACCGCTGCCTCCGCTAACCCGGGAGCGGAGGAGGATCTCGTCACTGCCGCGAAGAGTGGAGATGAACCGGCATTTGAAACACTCTTCAAGCGCTATCAGCCGCGGATCTTCGCGCTAGCGCTGCGCTACACACGGGTCCGCGAAGATGCAGAAGATATTGTCCAGCAAACTTTCCTCAAGGCGTTCGTCCATTTGCACAGGTTCGAGGGCAAAGCCTCCTTCTGCACCTGGTTAACGCGCATCGCCATCAATGAAGCCCTCATGTTGTTGCGTAGAGGTCACGCGCTGCGTCAGGTGGCGCTCGATGATTCGAGCGAAGACGAATCAGCCACACGCGGCCTGCAGATACCGGATTCAGGTCCTGGCCCTGAAATGAGCTACTTACAGCGAGAGGGAGCCCAAGTATTATGCGCAGCGATTGACGAGTTGAACCCACGAATGCGTACCGCGATCGAACTACGGGAACTCGCTCAGTTATCTACCCAGGAGACGGCTCGACGCATGGGTCTCTCGGCGGCCGGTGTTAAAGCACGCGTATTCCACGGCAGAAGGAAATTACGCAAGATATTGTGGCGACTTGAAATCACTCCAAAACGCCTTCAGCGATCGGCCGTAGCCCGCTTGGCAAATCGGACCTGTGTTAATTCTGGCTCGCAATTGCGGTGAATCTCAGATTTGAACAGATCGAAGAAGGAACTTACTAAAAGGAGAAGCAAGTGTCGCAAGCATCTGGAAAGTGGATGGCAAGGGTTGGTCCTGCAGTGGTCTTGGCACTTCTAGCGTGCTCGGTCACACACGCACAGGATGTGAAATACAACTATCGGCAAGGGACTGATTTTTCAAAATATCACACCTACAAATGGGTCGACACGGTAGATGGCGCACCCGTGATAGGTGGGCATCTCGACCATATCCTGGATTCCGAGATCAAGCAATCGATTGATTCCCAACTGGCAGCCAAAGGCTTGACCAAGGTCGACAGCGGTAAGGCCCATTTGCTTGTTGGCTACCAGATCGCTCTCAGTCAGGAGAAGCAGTGGAACGCCTCCGGCTGGGACTGGGGCGGCGGCGGCGGCCCCGGGTGGGGTGGTTGGGGCCCTTGGGGTATGGAATCACTATCGGGTACGGCAACCAGTCCGACCATTAACATCGGGACTCTTGTCCTCGGCATCTATGACGCCGCTGCAAAGCAGCTTGTTTGGATGGGTGCTGCCAGCAAGACGGTTAATCCCGGCAAGAATCAGGAGAAGAACCGCAAAAACCTGGATAAGGCAACACAAAGACTGCTGAAGGACTTTCCACCGAACGCAAATAGACACTGAGATTCCGACAAAGCCAGAGAAGCACTTGCAACTGCTCTGGTCGGGCACGCGGGCGATGCGCTCCGAGGAATGCAATTTGACCGCGTGCAAAGAGTATCAGCCCGACGTGCTGATGTGACTGCGCTACGCAGCAGAGCAACGCAATACGGCAGCGAGGAGATGGGAGATGCAGAGCTTAACCCCGAAATTTGGCGTAATCCAAAGACGTGCATGTCACACGAGATCATCGGTGAACCAATACCTGATGCGCCCACTCATGATTGCAGTATGCGCCGCAACTTTGCTTCCGAGTGGCGTTTGCCAAGAGCCCACTGCGAAATCGGCGGCGGAAGTCCGTGGTGGTCACCAGGTGGTCTCACGCGTTCCAGCGGATGCGCTGGCGCAGCTCAGCGGCTCTCTACAGCAACTTGCCAGCAAGGTTTCTCCGGCGGTTGTTCAGATCGAGGTTAGCGGGTTCGGACCAGCCGAAGACCGCGATCACAAGGATACAGCACTGATCGTCCGCCAGCACGCCATCGGCGCCGGCGTGATCGTGGATCCTGACGGTTACATCATGACCAATGCCCACGTGGTGGAAGGCGCGCAGAGGATCCGTGTAGTTCTGCCGGTGCCGACGACCACTTTTTTCGACGCGACCGGTGCCGGGAACGCGCCGGTGCTGGACGCGAAAATAATCGGATCACATAAGCGAGCTGATTTGGCGTTGCTGAAGGTTGACGCCAGCAATTTGCCTACTCTGCGTTTCAGTCTTGAACGCGATCCGCAACCGGGAGAACTCGTCTTCGCCGTCGGCAGCCCAGAAGGTCTGCAGAACTCGGTAAGCATGGGGGTGATCAGTTCGGCCTGGCGGCAACCCGATCCCGATAGCCCGATGGTATATCTGCAAACCGACGCGCCTCTTAACGCGGGTAACAGCGGAGGGCCCTTGGTGGACGTTACAGGCGCTGTCGTCGGGCTGAACACGTTCATCCTGAGCAGCGGTGGTGGCAGCGAAGGGCTGGGTTTTGCCATCCCGGCGCGCGTCGTCAGTTTCGTTTACCAAAGCCTGAGGAAGTACGGCCACGTAGACCACATTGAAATTGGGGTAGTCGCTCAAACAGTTACACACACAATGGCGGAGGGCCTCGGGCTGGCGCAGAACTGGGGCGTGGTGATCGCCGACATCACAACGCACGGACCGGCGGAGGCAGCTGGCATAAAGCCTCAGGACGTGATTTTGGCTGTTGACGGCCGCTCCATGCTGAGCCTGACTGGATTCGACGTTGCGCTATATCAGCACCCGCCCGATCAGACCGTAAAAATTGATGTGCTGCGGGGCACGCGCAGGCTGTCGTTCTGCATCCCCGCCATCCTGGTGCGCGACCGCATGGACCAACTCGCTGATGTCGCTGATCCGATCAAGAGCCAAATCGAGCCGCTCGGCATTTTAGGACTGGATTTTAATGACAAACTGTATTCGCTGTTGCCAGAAGTGCGCATCAGGACGGGCGTCATCGTGATTGGACGGGCGCCGGGTTTAAATTCTTCCCACACTGGCCTACGGCTGGGCGACATGATCCACTCACTGAATCGTACGCCCGTCGAGTCCGTCGAGCAACTGAAGTTAGCTGTGGCTCAACTTAAACCAGGCGACGCGGCAGTGTTGGGCATCGAGCGCAAGGGACAATTCCAATATCTCGCATTCGAGATGGAATAGCGCAGCATCCTCAGACTGCAGAGCGCTTGCGAAACGTCATGGCTGGCGCGTGTAGGCCATGTGGTCGCGCATCTCAAAACTGCGGTATCGGACCTCAATTATCTCGCCGACCGCCTTCGTCGCATTACTTCTTCCCACATTTACAGTCAATCGACCTCTGCGACCGGATGGCTTCAGGCGGCGCTCGGCCGAGGATTTCCATTTCACCCCGCCGCCAACATCGGTTGTTTGGTGCGAATGTGCGTCTAGCGGCACTGCTCGGATACGGCTCAGAACTTTCGATGTTCGGCGCAATGTGCCCCGGCCCGCGCGATGCTGCCCGCATACCGGCAGCGCAGTACAGCGTCGACCTGCCTTGGCCCATGTAAATCAACCACTTGCAATGCGCGCGAATTGGCATGTGATCTGCATTACTCCCAATCTGAAACAAGCAGCCATGTGGATGACGGCAACATTAGATATCGGCACTGTCCACATTTCTAGTGAAGCGATCTTTCGATGATTAGTGCAATGAACAACTCAAAACTGCGGACACACAGCCCGGATACTTACCACCACGGGGACTTGCGTAGAGCGCTCGTTCAAGCCGCGCTTGAGCTCGCGGCGGAAGACAAAGATTGGAATTTCTCCCTGCGAGAAGTCGCGCGCAGGGCCGGGGTGAGTCACAACGCACCGTATAACCATTTCCCTCACAAACGAGACCTGCTGGACGCCGCAGCCGCGGCTGGTCACGATCTGCTGCGCAGTGAATTAACAGCTGCCGTCGCGAAGATCGCTGATCCTCGAGCTGCCCTGTCGAAAATGAGCTCCGCGTATGTCAGCTTTGGCATTAAGAATCCCGTGCTTTATCGCCTGATGTTCAGTGTGGCGCCGAGTGGCCCTGCCTGGCGTCCAGAAGGAGTCCTGACCGCGTGGGTGGCTTCGCGTGCCGTTCTGGAGAACATTCTCCGCCGGGGCGCCCGCATCGGAATCTTCGACCCCGCACTCACGCGAAAGTCGGAATTGCAAACCGGGGCTCTCTACACGTGGGCCGTAGTTCACGGCCTAACCATGCTTGCGATCGATGGCCTCGCGAACGTCGAGCGTCTGTCCATCGAGCGCATTGCGCAAAAAGTGGTCACAACGACTCTTCGGGGGCTTGCAGGGAGTGGAGCCTCAACAAACGGATCAACAATATGAAATACAAATCTCTCTCAGTGGTCTTCATTCTGTGTGCTCTTGCTTGGCCGTTGCCTTCAACGGCGCAAGATCAACCGTCGAACGCCGAGACTCAGGCGCCCGTGCTCACCCTCGATGAAGCGGTCACTCTGGCACTCCAGCACAACCGGCTTGTGAAGAACTCGGCGCTGGAGGCTCAGAAATACGACTTCCAGGTGAGTACAGCTCACAGCCGCCGGAAGCCCCAATTTCAATTCTCTATGCTGGGCGGCGAGCTCTTGCAACCATTTGACTTCACCTTCCAAAAAGGTGTGTTCGGCACGTATCCAGGGGTTGGCCCAATTCCTGGGACGAACGCCAAAGTCCACACGCCCGCGGTGTTCACTACATATCTCACCGGCAGCATCGATCAACCGCTAACACAACAATACAAGATCGGTCTCGCGATTCACGCGACGGAACTGGGACGTGATATCGCTCGGGAAGATGTGCGTGCTGAACGCCAGAAGATCGCTGCCGAAGTCCGCGATGCATACTTCAATCTCGTCGCGATCCAAGCGAGTGTGGATGCCGCGCGGGAGGCGGTGAAAACACTCGAAGAAGCGCAGCGGGTCACGGCCCAATACGTGGGAGAAAAGACGGTGCTGCGCGCCGATGCATTGGACGTCGACGCCCGGTTAGCGAAATCGCGCTATGAGTTGTCCGTCTCAGAGAATGGCGTGGCAACGCAGCGTGAGGCGTTGAACCAACTGCTGGGCCGCGATGTTTCCACATACTTTCGTGTTGACTTCATTCCTGAGCAAGACAGAAGCGACCTGACTCTCGATTCAGCCCGGCAGGAAGCTTTGGCGAACCGCCCCGAGGTGCGGCAAGCGCACTTGAAACAAAAGCAAGCCGAATATGATCGGCGACTCGCGAAAGCCGAGTACATTCCGGACCTGAGTCTGTCCCTGCGCTATCAGGGTATCAACAACGTGCAAGTTCTCCCGCAGAATGTTGCCACGGCCGGCTTTCTCCTGACCTGGGAGCCGTTCGATTGGGGACGCCGCCACAACAGGGTTGCCGAGGCAGCCAAGACCGTCGAACAGGCGCGCAACGGAATACAAGAGACGGAATCGCAGCTCGCCGTCGAAGTTGGCAGCAAATATCGCAAATGGCACGAAGCCTCTTTGCTGCTTAAGGCCTCGCGTACTGCGCACGAAGCGGCTGCGGAGCAGTTCCGCGTGACGGGCAACAAATATAAGGAGCAGGCCGCACTGTTAAGAGACCTTCTCCAGGCCCAAGCTCAAAATTCCGAAACGAATTTCCAGTATCAGCAAGCGCTTTCCTCGTATTGGAGCGCTTTTGCCGAACTGCGCAAAGCGATGGGAGAAGAGTAACCGATGAGAGCAAGAATTATTTTAGGCGCCGCAGCCAGTCAGGGCGGAGTTCGAGAAAGCGATCGGAGAGGAGTGGACTTTATGGGGAGCAACAGGAAACGAGTGGGGTCAGTAATAGGGGCTGTGCTTTTCGCCACGATTGTGGCTACAAGTGGCTGTCAGGAACCGACGAAAGTCGCAGCTAAATCTCCCACACCCGTTCATGTAGTTGATGTGGCTTTGTATTCGCCTTCAGAAGATTTGCGCTACTCGGCTTCCGTTCTGCCGTTCGCGGAAGCGGTACTATCATTCAAGTCCGCAGGATATGTGACCGAAATTAAACAGGTCGCGGGTGCTGACGGGCGGCGTCGCAACATAGGTTCGGGAGACTATGTTGCTAGGGGCGCCGTTCTCGCGCAGATTCGCCATCAGGACTTGATGAATCAACTTGACCAGGCCACCGCAACACTGAGTGCCGCCCAAGCTCAGAATGTCGAGGCGACAAAGGATTACGAGCGCGCGAAGACGCTTTACGCCTCAGACAGCTTGACCAAGCCCGATCTCGACCGAGCGCAGGCGAAATTCGATTCGACCCTCGCGGCTGTGGATCAGGCCAAGGCAAATGTGCACCAAGCGCAGTTGGCTCTCCAGGACGCGGACCTGACGGCGCCGTTTTCGGGTTACATCATTTCGCGGAACATCGAATTAGGGAACCTCGCAGCACCAGGGACTTCGGCCTTTAGCATTGCCGACATAAGTGCGGTCAAAATCGGTTTTGGCGTTCCCGACTATGCCGTAAGGCGTCTACGCCTGGGGCAACAATTCAGCATTCATCTGCAGGACGATCCGAAAGAGTACAGCGGGCGGGTCACGAGTATTGCTGCGAGCGCCGATGAGAAAAATCGGGTTTTTGCTGTCGAAGTTACCGTCCCCAATCCCAAGGCATCATTGAAGCCCGGGATGATTGCTTCACTCAGTTTGACAGGCGTTCACAAAGCCCCGGTTCCCGCGGTGCCCCTTAGCGCCGTTGTTGCTGACCCCGGTTCATCTGGACGTTACGCGGTTTTCGTCGCCAGCGAACAGGGCGGCAAATGGGTTGTGCATTTGCGCCAGGTCGCACTTGGTGAAACCCACGAGAGTGATGTGGCAGTTGAAGGCGTAAATCCAGCCGAGAAAGTTGTCGTCGTTGGAGCCGCTGGTCTGAAGGACGGCGACTTCATCCAGGTCCTCCCCTAAAGGTATAGAACAATGACACACGAAAACGGGCAAGACATCAGCAATCGTCGCAATATCCCCAGGTTTTTTGTCGAGCACCCGCACATCTCCTGGATACTTCTCCTCGGAGTGCTCATTTGGGGCTGGTTCGGCTATACATCCATGCCGCAGCGCAAGGACCCGGACATTCCCGTGCGTCTCGGCGTCGCGGCTTGTCCATGGCCCGGAGCCACAGCGCAACAAGTCGAACAGTACGTTACCCGTCGAATTGAGGACGTTGCCGCCGAGAATAAGACTATCCATCCGGGAACGGATGCAGAGTACGGTATTAAGTCCATATCTCTGCCCGGCTATTCGTTTGTCACCATTCAACTGGATGAGGGCATCACCGATACCAAGCGGCAATTCAGCGATATCAACCTCAAGCTGAATGCTCTAAATTCTCAGTTGCCTCAGGGCGCCGGCCCCATCACTTTCCAGAGCGATTTCGGAGACACCGCCGCGCTCATGCTGACCGTCGCAAGCCCGAAGGCGGACGACATCGAAATTGCAGCTCGTGCCAATTCCGTCGAAGCAGCGATTCGCAAGGCTCGCGATGCAAAACAGCAGAATGGAAGAGGGCAGCGCATCACGGTGGTGGATTCCTTTCCGCAATCTATTTCGGCGCGTGCGGTTCTTGACACCGTATACCTGTTTCAAGAGGAAGCGCGGGCCGACGGTATCATCCGAGACTCGGAAATCATACAGGGAAGCGGATTCATTCTCGTGGATGGCGTTTCCGAAGTAGATGACAGTTCCATTCAAACGTTCATTCAGCGGTTTATCTCGGAGCGGCTAAAACGATCCGAGTTGCATCCCGATGTGTGGGAGCCAGTGATCATCCGCGATCCGAGGGAAACACAAACGAAACTGGCCAACGTTGCTGGCGACAAATACAGCTATGCCGAACTCGACAATTTTTCGGACTTGATTGGGCGAACGCTGCAGGGTGCTCCCGAGGTTTCCAAGGTGGAGCGGCGGGGCGTTTTGTC
>DATFZQ010000151.1:0-13069 GCA_035314345.1 Candidatus Acidiferrum sp. | reverse complement strand
ATAGACTTTCGGGATTTCCTGGCTCGAGCGCCATCGCCCGCTGGATGGAAGCATCCGCTCCAACCCAATCGAAGTCGACCTGTTGCTTAATCCGCCCTATTTGGGCGTGGGCCTCTGCCAGGTTCGGGTTCAACGCTAAGGCTCGCTCAACTGCTTCACGCGCCAGCAGGTAACCCTCTTCCCTGGGAATAAGACCTGTGACGGCTTGCCACTTGCGCGCCCGAGAGAGCCCAACCCAAGCCAGCGCATAGGAGGGATCAAGTTGAGTCGCCCGTTCGAAATATTTTGCAGCCATTTCCGTATCTTGGTCTGAGTCTCGTTCAAAGTAGTAATGTCCCTGCAAGTAGGCATCAAAGGCTTCCGGATTAACCGTGTGCGACTGAGCCAGCTCTGCCTGTTGTTGCGGAGTCAAACGCACCTGGATTTCACGCGCAACAGCCTTGGCTACTCCGACTTCGATATTGAGAATGTCTTTCGCGGGATAGTCGTATCCTTGTGACCATAGATGAGTTTGATCCTTCACCTGAATGAGTTGAGAGGTTAGGCGGATGTGGTCTCCGCTTTCGCGAAGGCTATTTTCCAGCACATACTGCACAGAAAGATCGCTGCCGATTTTGTCTAGGCGTTCGTCTTTGTGTTTGTATCCCATGACGGACGTTCGCGCGATCACTCCCAACTGTTCCGGGTTAAGCCTACCTAGCTGTGAAATCATCTCTTCAGTTAGACCGTCGGCCAGATATTCCTTATTTGGATCACCAGTGAGATTTTCAAACGGCAGCACCGCGAGCATGATCTTTTGCGGCCTTGGCCGCGTCATTCCCCTAAAGTGCCGCCAAGATGCAAGACCCACAACGGTTAAAAGGACGGCAAGCGCACTCACGAAGGCAGGCTTCTGCCAACGCCTTGCCGCTTCAGCTCTGGGACGCTTGAATACCCCTTGTGTGTCGGCCAGCGAATTTTCGGCGGTCGGAGCTTGAACCACAGTTTGCAACGCGGAGTCTACACCCTCTACAGGTGCAACTTCCGCGGTGAACTGGTATCCCTTTCGAGCAATGGTAACAATCAAGCTAGGGTCTTCGGCGTTGTCTCCGAGGGCTTTGCGGAGATGCGAAATGTATTGTTTGAGATTTCCTTCCTCTACAAACGTGTCGCCCCACACGGCTTGCAGCAATTCGTCTTTGGTGACCAGACGGTGGGGGTTTTGAGCTAGAAAGAGCAGGACGTCGAAAGCCTTAGGGGTCAAAGAAATGGGTGAATCCGCGCGAGACAGCGTGCGCCTGCCTGGGTCCAGCACAAACTGCCCGAAACGGTACAAACTGCTCATAGGAATTCGACTAGCTTATAGGGCAATAGACAGTTTTTCACCCTTTTTCACCACTTTCTGAACGACTTGCAGAGCGCGTTCTTGAGAATGTACCCGTGGCCCAAATGTTTCGCGAACGAAAAGAAGCGGCGAGAACAACGATAGGCGGGGGTGGTGATGAGGGAACACGCTGCTATCAGTGCACCGATAGGCGAAAGCGGAATTGCTCAAGGAGCGATTCGTGAAGAACTTTCACGCATTCTCGAGAGCCCCATCTTTGTTCAATCAGATCGGCTGGGCCGATTTCTTCGCTATACGGTTGAAACGACCCTGGCAGGAGAAGCCAAAACTCTAAAGGAGTATCTAATCGGCATCGAGGTGTACGAACGTAGGCCGCCGTACCATCCCAGTTCGGACTCCATTGTTCGGAGTGAAGCTCGAAGACTCCGCAGAAAGCTGAAGGAATATTACGAGTCCAATGGAATAAGCGATCCAGTCTTTATCTACTATCGCCCGGGTAGTTATGTGCCAGTATTTCGGCGCCGCGAAAGACAGAAGAGCGTGGGCTTAGCGACCGAGTGCGCGTTAGAAGAACTTCTGACCGAGGGGGCAGTCGCGAAAGCGATCAAGGCTTCATTAGGGAATCGAGACTTTGATATCCAAATCGTTTTTGAAGGGACGATACGCATATTGCCTTCAAGGGCAGAATCGCGAGAAGCAAGTGAAATCGAATTCTTGCCGAGGCGTAACAACAAGATTGTTTGTTGAACAGTTGCTGAACAATAGGCTGCAAACGGGGGATTTCTCTTGCAACTGAGGGCATCGTAACGCTAAGAAAACAAACGAAAATCGGTCCGTGTGAACAGGGTCAGGGTGAATTAGCAAACCGCCGCTTTGAATCGTTCCTTGAGTGTCCTTTAGCCGGAAGATTGAAATGCTCTCATGCCAGCCTTATTCGGCGGGCAAGAGAGCAGTTGAGAGAACGCCGCAGCGGACTGAACTTCCTAGTGCGTGACCCATCGCTGTGTCTTTGACCAGAATGATGAACGAAAAGTGCGCAAGGTCCCCCCAGTTTCCCCCTCACCCACCCCATAAGCTCTATTTAAGTTGCGTCACTTCTATACTTTCTGCATGGCACTCCTGCCTCTCCGCGTTTTTGCATATTCGTCATGCGGTGTATCTTATGAAATCAAACGACTTGCGCGACTAGACCTCCTGTCTGCCAGAATTCCACAGATGAGGGTTGGGGTGAACGGCGCTTTCAATAAGCTAAAGAAAACACGCGAGATGTTTTGGTCGGGGCGCCGAGATTTGAACTCGGGACCTCCTGCGCCCAAGGCAGGCGCGCTACCAGGCTGCGCTACGCCCCGACAATGACTGCTTTATTCATTCTAAAGCACTTCCCAACTTTACTCCTAATCCGACTCGTCACCCCAGGCCACTGTGCCAAAACTGTGCCAAATGCTTTTACTGAATCGTGGCCGTGCCAGAATCCAGCGGCATCTCATTGGCTTGGCCGTTCATTTTCTCCAAAGCCTCTCGCTTCATCTGCAATTTCATTTGCGAATACTTCTTAAAGACCTTGGCGTCGCTTTGCCGGAGGAGTTGTGTAACCCATTCGTCTGCGACACAGCCTGCACTAAGTCGGGTTGCGTAAGTGGAGCGCAGATCATAGATCCTGAAGTAGGGAACTCCTGCCCGTTTCAATGTCTTCCGCCACGCGGTCTTGAGATTCTTTTGGTGACCGGACGGATTCTTGTCGTTGGGAACAGAAATGGTCCTGGTCCTGCGTTCAACATCTGGCTCTTAAAGGCTTCAACAGCCAGAGGTGTTAGCAGGATCTCGGCAATACCGTTCGGGTTTGCCAAGGTTCAGGTGTCGGTTCGATTCCGATAGGCCGCACCATTAAATCAAGCACTTAACGTTTCCGCCCCTACGCTTGGACACACAAGCGGCCATAATCCGTTTCCTCCGCTGGCCGAGTCATCTCAAACATCATCTGGAACGCAGTGCTCTTCCCGAGCCCTACAGCCTATGCGCACACGTCTAGGTTCGATCGTCGTCCCATTTTTTTTTAAGGCGGATGGCACAATTCATCAGTCGGAGAGGCACACTGGGATATGGCGGGCCCTCGGCTCGTACTCGACCGTAGCCTCATGTGGGGTGAAGCTCATGACATGTAAATCATGCAGTTCGGAGAACCAGCGAAAGTTCAGCTCAGAGATCAACGTGCATTTTCCCGGCCTGAAGAATCTGGACAAGCTCCCCGTTTTTGTATTCCCGCAGCTTCTTGTCTGCCTGGATTGCGGTTTTGCGGAATTTGACCTGCCACAAGCTGAGGTACGTCTGCTTGGAGAATGCGCCGTGGCAAGTGGGACCTCAACCTGCCCGACCCAGGGATGGATTTTTGACCTATCGGATCTCGACGCTGGATTGCCCTTCAGCAGTGGCGAAATCGAAATCCGAAAATCTGCTGCTGACAAATCGCTTGCCATGAAGAACAGCTTCTATCGCCAGTAGCAGTTCGTTTGCACCATCCGATTTGACCACGTAACCGTTCCCACCGCTTCCCAAGGCTGCTGCTGCGATATCCGAGTCACGGTTCTCGCTCAAGAACAGGATTTTCGACCCTGGAGCAACTCTGCGGATGGATGTAGCCGCTTCAATTCCATTCAACTTTGGAAGCCCGAGGTCCAGCAGAATCAAATCTGGCTGAAATTCCTCCGCCTTTTGGACGGCTTCCAAACCGTCCGACGCCTCACAGATGACCTGCCAATCAGGGTTCTCTTTTAGCAGGGAAGCGACAAAACGACGCCAGGGTTCGAAGTCATCCACGAGGATGATCCTGACGGTGCGTGTCATCTGCATATTCTCATGCCGGTTCGGTTGAAGACGTTCAAAATCTGCGGAATTATACCCGTTCAGGTTTTGGGACGCGATAGTTTTTCCGCTCGTGCTCTACTCAATCTCGCCCTTGGCTCGCGGTCTGTAAAGCAGCAATTCTAACAGTTGCCTTTTGAGACATTTCTTACTATAAATTGGCCTCTCTAGGAGTACCGCCAGTACCGAGATGGCGCCACAGGCACGGTTCGTTGACTAAATCTGGATTCCCGCCCACCGGTTCCGCGTTCCCGCGTTCTGTTCAGCCCCCAACCTTCGCTAAGTTGAAGGGCCTGAACGATAGCGAACTGATGGCGCAGTTACAAGCTGGCTGCAACGACGCTCTGGCCATTTTGTTCGACCGCTATCACCGCCTTGTCCTCAGCATTGCCCTGAAAATCGTTCGCGATCCAGGCGAGGCCGAAGACGTTATGCAGAGCGTCTTCCTGGAAATTTTCCGGTCGGTGGCACAATTCGACCCTGCCAAAGGCACTACTAAGGTGTGGATACTCCAGTACGCATACCATCGCGCCATCAACCGCAGGCAACACCTGAACGCCAGGAATTTCTACAACCAGACAAACCTGAGCGAGATCGAGACTCACTTGCCTGAGACCCCCTCCCCATTAGGCAAGTTCGCACAGAATGAGTTGACCCATCTTCCGCGGCAAGGGCTGGCAACACTGAACGGCCCCCAAAAGAGGGTCGTCGAGCTGGCCAGCTACAACGGGCTCTCGATGAGGGAGATCGCCGACAAAATGGGCGACTCTTTATCGAATGTCCGGCACCACTACTACCGGGGACTTCAGAAATTGCGTTCCTTCGTGGGAGGCACGCGGGAGAAGGGAAAGACAGCAGGCGGCCATGAGTGATCATTCCCATTTCGAGGAGTTGGCCGCACTGCGAGCAGGTGGACTCCTGTCCGACGAGGAACTCATGGAGCTGCGCGAACACGCCAAGGATTGCGTTGAATGCCGGAACGCCCAGGAGGAGTTCAGTGGACTCGTTTGCTCCGGACTGCCGCAAACGGTGAGTCCGGTTCGAGAATTCATGGAAATCGTAAGGACGCGACCGGATAACGGCCTCCGGGGACGATTCCTACAGCGTGCCAGGCTCGAAGGTATCGCTTTCTCCCCAGTGGTCGACGGATCAATCAGGCATGCCGGGAGGCGAGTTAGCCTCTTCGTTCCAGCTGCGACCGCACTGGTCACCGCGATTATCGCGGCAATCTTCTTCGGAACGTACTGGCATCCCGCCTCCCGGGGATCCATGCAGGCACAGCAGCAGGTCGAGCAGCTCAAGCGGGAGAACTCCGCGCTTACCGCGAGCCTCTCCAAGCTAAACGAGTCGCTTATCGCGAGCCAGCGCGAGATCCAAAATCTTGGTGCCGAACTGGGAAACGCTGCCAACATTACCGAGAACCTGCGGCGCAACGGTGAACAGTCGCGAGGAGATGCCGAACGTTCTTCCAGCCAGACTACGCAATTGCTCGAAGAATCCCGCAACCTGGAAAAACTGCTGGCCGAAGCAAAAGACGAGGCCGCTCGCGTGAATCAATTGCGCCTCAATGACGAAGCCTCTCTGGTGGAGGAAGAGGTCCGCATCACGGAACTCTCTGATAAGCTGCGGGTTGCGAGCGCCACTCTCGATATGGAGCGGCAACTCGCTGCGGCAGGTAAGGATGTCCGTGAGCTTATGGCAGCCCGCCAGTTGCATGTTATCGACGTCCGGGACACGGACCCCAATGGCAACACCAACAAGGCCTTTGGGCGTGTCTTTCTGACCGAAGGCAAATCCCTCACTTTCTATGCTTTCGATTTGAATGAAGACCGCGTATTAGACGCGAAGCGCACTTTCCAGGTCTGGGCCGTGCCGGAAACAGGGAAGAACACCTCGCGTAGCCTAGGGTTCCTCCGCGTGGATGCCAAAGCGCAAGGGCGCTGGGTGTTGAAAGTGGAGAACCCGGAGCTTGTGAACCAGATCAATTCCGTATTTGTCACGGTTGGGCCCGCGGCTGGCGGCAAACAGCCCACCGGACAAAGGATGCTCTATACCTACCTGGGGGAGGCCAATCACCCGTAAAAGCCCGTAACGCCCACTAACGGAAAGCCACCACGCGGTATCACTCCTCCCCCGCCGCCCCTGTTAGCTTGTCTGCTTGCATCAGCCCACCCCTAAGAATATCCTACCCAACAATTTGGGCTCGGAGCGGAACTAGCTACAGGGTGCGAGCGCTAGGGAGAACGTTCGATGAAGTCTCCGGCACTCGTTGTGTGCCTTTTGCTGTTTGCTGCTGCGGCCTGCGCACAAACAGAAGACGCCTAGCAGGGTGACCGACCTGTCTTCCTACTCTTAAATGGTTGAGTTCCGCGGGGTGAGTATGCTCTGCCTCAAGAGCATGATTGTTTGGGCAGCGTTGCTGTTGCTAACGGCGCTCGGCGCACATGGCCAGAGCGCGGCTTTCGCGACGATTGTCACGCCACGCATCATCCAACTCGGAATTCGCTTCCGTTGGTAATGGAAGCAGAAAATCGAATGCCGCACTCTTTGCAGGGCTTAATTGCGCTCGTCGGCCGAGGCGGAAGCGCGAGGTGATTTGCGCCAGTGGTAGAAAAATGGAACGCCGCCAAGGATCACTAACAGGCCGAGCGAGGAACGCACGGGCCGGACCATCCACAGGTTCGCGGTGAGGGCAATCGCGGCGACCAAAAAAATTAAAGGCGTCAACGGATAGCCCCAGGCGCGGTAGGGACGGGAAAGACGGGGCTCGATTTTGCGCAGACGAAGCAGAGCGATTGCCGTTAAGGCAAAGAAAATCCAGACCGCAAAAACGAAGAGGGAATAGAGCTCTTCGTAAGTTCCGCTGAGCGCGAGCAGCGCGGCGATGGAGCCGAGGAAGACCAGTGAGCCGCTGGGAGTCCGAAAAGAGGGATGAAGTCGCGCGGCGAATTGGAAGAAGACGCCATCGCGCGCCATGGCGTAAGGGATGCGGGCGCCAGTTAGCACGACTACGTGCAGCGCTCCGAGTGCGGAAATGGCCATGGCGATCGTCAGCCAGGCGGCTCCGCGCGAACCTGCGAAGGACTGCACGACATCCGAAGCGACGTGCTGCGATTGCGCCAAAGCCGCTAAGGGCAGGATGCGGAAATAAACTACATTTGCCAGCAGGTACAAACCACCTACGGTGAGTAGTCCCAGGATGATGGCTCGGGGGATGTTTTTCTCGGGATGCTGAATTTCTTCGCCTAGATCGCCGAGGTCGTTGAAGCCGTTGTAGGCCCACATGGCTGGAACGAGGGCGGTGAGAACGGCGCCGATCGTTCCCCAACTGAGCGGGCCCAAACCGAGCGCGCCTGAGCCCGGGGGAATTCTAGAGGACACGGCCGCGATCGCATGCGGCTTTCCGAAAAGTACGCCTGCTACGACAATCACCAGGATCGCGCCGATTTTTAGAGATGTCAGCAGCACCTGAATGTTGCCGCCGAAACGCACACTCAAATAATTGATAGCGGTGACAGCCACCACCACCAGCGCGGCGAGCGGTTGGGCCGCGGTAAAAGTAAATTCATATCGTCCTATATGGCTTGTGAACAAAGGGGTTGCTACCACTGGGAAAATGAATCCGAGAAAACGCAGAAATCCGGCTGCGAGTGTGGCCATAGCGACAGGGCGTTCGAGAAACGAGCTCATCCAGCCGAAAAGAAATCCCCAGAGCGGGCCGAGGCCGCGATTGAGGTAAACGTAAGGCCCGCCAGCTTTGGGGAAAGCCGCGCCGAGTTCGGCATAACAGAAGGCGCCGAAGAGAACGATGACTCCACCGATGAGCCACGCGGCAAATACCAAACTAACCGAGCCGACGGCGCGAGCCATGTCGCTGCTGACGAGAAAAATTCCTGTTCCAATGGTGTCGCCAATTACAATCGCGACCGCCGACCACACGCCGAGTCCACGAATCAAGTCGGACGATTGAGGATGCGTGGCCAGGTCGGGACCCTCCGTAGGCATCGAGGTTCGGAGAGCCTACTATTGGGACTTGAGGTGGTCAAGCTGCGGCTTCTCCAGCTGCGGCTTCTCCCGTACGCGCACACGATCATCGACATAATTTCTGCGAGCATTTCCAGGACAATAGGGAATTCGTCGATCCCGTTTCTGTCGTTAGCATTTAAGCGCTATCATCGAGGCCGCCATGACTGCGCAAAAATCCATGCTGAGCGAATACGCCTGGGACCCGCGTTATAAGGTGTCCGGCATCGAAGACGTGATGACTCCTGCGCTGGTGGTCTATCCCGCAATCATTTCGTCCAACATAGAGCGCACATTGGAATTGCTGGGCGGCGATCCGGATCGCTGGCGCGTGCACATCAAGACGGCCAAGCTGGGCTATACGATTGGCATGATGGTCGAGCGCGGTATCCGCAATTTCAAATGCGCGACGACGCTGGAACTGCTGGTCGCGTGCCAGCGCGGCGCGAGGGACGTTCTCCTGGCCTATCCAACGATGGGTGCAAATGCGCGGCGCGTGCGGGAGATCGCGGAGCAGTTTCCGGCGATGCGCATCTCCGTATTGGCTGAGAACGAAGAACAGGTTCGGCAATGGCGCGCCAGCCATCTGGGAATTTTTCTGGACATAAATCCAGGGATGAACCGCACGGGTCTGGTCCAGAGTCGAGGCGAAGAAATTGTCAGCTTGGTGGGCGCCATTCGAGCTGATGGCTTGGAGTTCCGCGGACTGCACTACTACGATGGCCAGCATCGGGCGCCCGACGAGCGCGAACGGACTACGGCAGCTCATGCCGGCTACGATCGCTTGCTGGAAATTGTGAAAGAGATCGAGAGCAGCGGAGTGCGCGTGCCGGAAGTAATCACGGCGGGAACGACGACGTTTCCCTGCTCGCTTTCTTACGAAGGATTTCGGGCGGGAGGATTCATCCACCGGATTTCTCCTGGCACCATTGTTTATTCCGATGCATCGAGCCTGGCAGTTCTTCCCGAAGAGTATGGCTATCGGCCGGCGGTGCTTGTATTGACTCGCGTGGTAAGCCATCCTCGCTCAGGAATTATCACCTGCGATGCTGGGCACAAGACCGTTTCAGCCGACGCCGGCGTTCCTACCTGCGTTGTCGTGGGCCATCCCGAACTAACCCCTCTTTCGCCTAGCGAAGAGCACCTGCCGCTGGAAGTTGAGGGAGGTGCAGTTGGCCCAGAGGTTGGCGAAGCCCTTTATCTGCTGCCGCGGCACATTTGCCCCACGGTCAACAATTTCGATGATGCGCTGCTCGTGCGGAATGGTGCTGTCGAATCGGTTGAGGAAGTATCAGCGCGCGGGCGCGAGACGCCATTGCTCCGACCGAGGGAGAAAGCTATTTCGGCGGTCGAACAAGACGGATGAAGAGCACGGATTGCCTACCCCCTCCCCTATTTCTTGTAAACGCAGATCTGAATGGTATCACGCCTCGAAGAGAAGCCTTACCAAGCCGTTTCGCCCGGGGAATTGGCAGCAGAGTTTCGTTCCGTCAGGCCGCCGCACGCTCGCGAAGTTTTCCTCAGGCCTTGCGTATTCCGCGTGGTATGCTCGCCTCATTCCCGTTAGAATCAGCGCGTCCCTTTGTTGCCTTCATGAAGAAGATCATCGTCGCCGTTGGCAGCACTCGCAAGCCAAAGCTCAGGGCTGTTATGAAAGCTCTGGACGCCTTTGCGCCGAAACTCGTTCCGGATGGCGACTTCGAAGTCGTCGGCGCGGAAGTCGAGAGCGGCGTTAGCCCCACGCCCTCCTCTTGCGAAGAGCTGATGCGTGGGGCTCGACAGCGCGTGGAAGCGCTTGTGCGGCTCGCGCGAGAAACTAGCAGACCCTGGCGGTACTTCGTGGGTTTAGAAGGCGGTCTTGAGGTTTTACAGGATGATAGAAGCCGCCGCGTCTTCCTGGAAAGCTGGGCTTACGCGAGCGACGGCACGCGAGGTTTCTATGGGCGTTCGGGCGGCATCGAACTACCAGAGGAACTTGCCCATGAAGTTCTTGAGCGCGGTTTCGACTTGTCGGATGCCATCGATCGTTTTGCAAGTGCCGTGGGCATTCGTGATGGGCAGGGCGCTTGGGGCGTGCTTTCCGGAGATTTAATTCAGCGGGACGAGTCTTTTCGCGTCGCCGTGATCACGGCCTTCGCGCCGTTTTACAATGCCAGGATGTACGGCAGGGCTGTGCGCGCCGCAAGTTAGAATTTGTACCAGGAAAGTCGGGAGAGATAAGCGTGGACATTGTCAAAGGCAACATGGGCTGGATCGAAGTCGTCGTCGGCCCGATGTTTTCCGGCAAAAGCGAAGAGCTGATCCGCCGCTTGCGCCGCGCCGAAATTGCGCGCCAGCGCGTGCAGATTTTCAAGCCCGCGATTGATGAACGCTACGCGGCCAACGAGATCGTTTCACACTCGGGCCTGGGCATCTCCTCGGACAATGTGACCAAAGCCTCCGAAATCATGGAGAAACTTTCCCCCCGCACCGAAGTCATCGGCATTGATGAAGCGCAATTTCTCGGCGAGGAGATTGTGGAGGTTTGCACCAAGCTCGCGAATTTGGGAAAGCGCGTCATCGTTGCCGGACTCGACACCGACTATCGCGGGCGCCCGTTCGAGCCCATGCCGCGGCTGCTCGCCATTGCCGAAGAAATCACCAAGCTGCTGGCTATATGTATGCGTTGTGGCAATCCCGCGGTTCACACCCAGCGTCTTGTGGAAAGCGAAGAGTTGATCGTGGTGGGCGCCGGCGGAATGTACGAAGCTCGTTGCCGCCGGTGCTTCGAACCAAACCCGGCTCTTGCCCAAGAGAAAAAAGACGCGGGCCCGCAGTTGATGATTCGCAATCGCACAGCTTCCGCCGGCAGCTGAGGGAACTAGCGTCCTGCATGGAGCGCCCTGCTCGCAACCCATGTCAATTTGTCCTTTCTGAACGCCCCCGATCCGTCGATAGCGGGAGGTGTTTTATAGAGTGGCAGGCGAGAGGAACCTGAGTGAGGCCGTACGCCTGCGTAGAACGCCGGCAGGCTGGGCGAACCGATGACTGCGAATTCTCACCTGCCAGGTGCGTCCTTCGCATACGATGGCGTGCATGCGCAAACTCGAGAAGCCCTCACCGACCGAATCACCTTTATTGTTCGAGTTCGATCCCAAGCCAGCCGAAGAGATGTTAACCGCGCTGGGAGGCCTACCCCTAGTGGTGCAAGCCTTTCGTTCTCTGGGATTACCAGGCAGTGTGAAGCAACACCTGGTGGTGAAGGAGCGCCAACGGGGTTACGACGAGGCCACGTTTGTCGAGAGCTTCGTGATTCTGAATGCCGCTGGAGGTGAGTGCCTGGATGATTTTGAGCGCCTGCGGGCGGACCCCGGGCTAGGGCAACTGATCGGGCACGAAGTGCCTTCTCCAGAAGCAGCTCGGAAGTTTCTGTATGCGTTCCATGAAGAAGAAAAGATCGAGCAAGCCAAGCAGCAGCGACTGCCGGATCAAATTGCGTACATTCCTTCAGAGAGTGAAGCGCTGGAAGGGCTAGGAAAAGTGAACCAAGATCTGATCCGGCGATTGGGAGAACGTTGTCCGGAGCAGAAGATCGCTACGGTGGATCAGGACACCACGATTATCGAGTGCCGCAAACAAGAAGCCCTGCACACCTACGAAGGGCCGCGCGGCTATCAGCCGATGCTGGCGGTGTGGGCAGAGATGGACGCGGTGCTGGCCGATGAGTTTCGGGATGGGAATGTACCGGCACAGATGGCGCCCTTGACGGTAGCGAAAGCGGCGTTCGCCGCCCTGCCCAAAACGGTGACCAGCTATTACTATCGCGGCGATTCGGCCTGTCATGAGAAAGAGTTGTTGCGCTGGCTGTCGAACGATCAACGGGAAGAAGGGCCGCAAGGACGTATTGGTTTTGCGATCAGCGTGCGGATGAGCGAGGCGTTGCGCGAGGCGATCCTGGCGGTTCCTGAAAAAGAGTGGAAGGCGTACGGGGAACCCGAGCCGGGTATCGATCGGGAGTGCGCCGAAGTAGTGTTCGTGTCGAACCAGCAAGCCCAGTCGAAGGACAGCCAGCCGCTGCGCTACATCGCCATCCGGCTACGGCAACGGCAGGGAGGGTTGTTTGCCGACGGCAGTAGCGTGCGACACTTTGCCGTGCTGAGCAACCTCTGGGATTGGGAAGCGGTGAAACTGATCGAGTGGCATCGAGAAAAAGCCGGGACCATCGAGCGGGTACACGATGTGATGAAGAATGATTTAGCGGCGGGGGTGCTGCCGTCGAAATATTTCGGAGCCAATGCCGCCTGGCTGCGGCTGGCGGTGATCGCCTACAACGTGCTCGCAGCGCTGAAGCGCTTGGCCTTGCCGGCAAACTTATTGACGGCCCGGCCGAAGCGACTGCGATTTTTGATTTTCCATATGCCGGGTCGACTGGTGCATCATGCTCGTCAACTAAGCTTGCGGCTGGGGACGGCCCTCGAAGAACTGGCCCTGTGCCTGGACGCCGTCCGCTTATTACCGCTTCCTTCTTAGCGTTTCCCGGAGCAGGTTCTTATCGACGGATTTGCAGAGCGCTTTTTGGAAGCGCTTCGGAAGAATCGTCGTCCCGCGGCTTCCAGAGGACCTCACAAACCGACACGCTTTGCTCAACGACCAAAGGCGGGCTCTCGCAGCAAATTGACTTCGCATCAACTCGCACTCAGGCTACTACATACTCGTCACCAGCACCTTACGGACGGATTAGGGGATCAGAAGAGATATTGGGATAACAGATCGGCGAAGCGCGGGACCTGCCGCGACTCCGAAATCAGATCACCTGCTTGCGTTTATCAGGGGATCAGGAACCGCGACGGCCATTCATGCCGGAAATGGTGCTGGCAATTGTGA
>DATFZQ010000150.1:0-68122 GCA_035314345.1 Candidatus Acidiferrum sp. | reverse complement strand
TCACAATTGCCAGCACCATTTCCGGCATGAATGGCCGTCGCGGTTCCTGATCCCCTGATAAACGCAAGCAGGTGATCTGATTTCGGAGTCGCGGCAGGTCCCGCGCTTCGCCGATCTGTTATCCCAATATCTCTTCTGATCGTTCTTCCCTTTCGACGTTTACTCGTTCTGGAGCATAATCAAGCGCTCAAGGACGAGTTCATGGCCATCCGCCCAATAAACAGCACAGCTGCGAACCGATCGCTACGGCTACCACGTGCAACGCAGCAGACGGGTGTGCTGGGGCTCACGCGCGCGCAGGGATGGGGGATTCTTTTTCTCGTCTACACGGCGCTCTTCGTGCTTTTCTTCGGTTATCACTATCTCGATGACCTTTCCCGCGAACGGGCTGGAACGTTTGCTGTCCGCTTCCTGGAGGAATTCACCGGGGTCTATACGGTATTCCTCCTTCTACCGCTGGTTTTGCGCGTGGCAGACTTTTACTTGTTCAAAGTTAAGGGATGGATGCGCCAGGTTGTGTTCCATCTCGTAGCAGCGGCAGGGTTTTCTTTTTTACACACGACTTTCATGGCGCTCAGCCGGTGGATTCTGGCTCCTTTGATGGGCCTCGGAAGCTATGATTACGGCATTATGCGGTTCCGGTTTCCGATGGAGTTCTCGAATGATTTGATGGGCTATACGGTTATCGTTCTGGTGTACTACTTCTTTGAGCGGCTGCGGATTGCCCAGGCGCAGCAGCTTGCTGCGGCGGAATTGCAGGCGAAACTGGCGCAGGCGCAGCTCGAAAATCTGCGATTGCAGTTACAGCCGCATTTTTTGTTTAACACCTTGAACACGATTTCCTCGGTAATGTATGAGGATGTACGGACGGCAGACGCTATGTTGACGCAATTAAGCGAACTGCTGCGATTGACGCTGCGCACGGCGAATTCGCACGAAATCCCGCTGGCGCAGGAGCTCGAAATCACGCGGCTCTATTTGCAGATTATGCAGAAGCGGTTTGAATCGAATTTGCGGGTGACTTACTCCGTGGATTCGGAGTTGGAGAACTCGATGGTGCCTCAGCTGATTTTACAGCCTCTGGTGGAGAATTCTTTGCGGCATGGTTTGAAGGATGGCGGAACGGGGATAGATATAACCATCGGGGCGCGGCGCGAGAATGGTTCGCTGATTCTGCAGGTCGCCGACACGGGGACGGGCTTTGGAGCGCAAGGCGTCGAGTCAGTGATGAATCGAGGAGTTGGGCTGGCCAATATTCGGGGCCGGTTAGAGCAATTGTATGGCGCGGAACAGGAGTTTGCGATTGCGAACCGGCCGACGGGGGGCGCCGAAGTGACGCTCAGAGTTCCGTTTCATGTGGAGGAGGATCGTATTCAACCAAGCGGTTAAATACGGCATGGCTGGAAGCCTACGGCAAACCTGTCCCAAGTCTGGGGACATGGGCGGGAGAGCTCTTTCAGGGCAAACAAGCCCCGCCCCTACAATAAGTTACGGTCTGGGGCTTTGAGTGAGATATTTTTGGGGTCCGACATTGGTTGGATAGATGACCACCGCAAGCACACTTCAGGTTCTGGTTGTGGATGACGAAGCGCCGGCTAGGCGCAAGATTCTAAGGCTGTTACGCGAGGAACGGGATGTCGAAGTGGTCGCGGAGGCTGGGGGAGCGGAATCCGCGATTGCCGCGATTGAGAAACACAGGCCCGACCTTGTTTTCCTTGATGTACAGATGCCCGGGACGGATGGATTCGGCGTCGTTCAGGCGATTCCGGTGAAGGAAATGCCGCGCGTTGTATTTGTTACCGCACATGATCAGTACGCTTTGCGAGCGTTCGAGGTGCATGCGTTTGACTATTTGCTGAAGCCGTTTGGCGAAGAGCGTTTTCGCGCGGTGTTGCGACGGGCGCGGGAGCAGAACGCACAATCGGTCGATGGGTTTGGAGCGCGCATTCAGGATCTGCTGCGCCAGCTAGAGCGTGAGCGATCTTTTCCGGACCGGTTGCTGGTACACGAAAATGAACGGGCGCACTTTGTGTCGATTCGGGAGATATCATGGATCGAAGCCGATCGAAACTATCTGGTATTGCATTGCGGGGCGAAGACGCACACTTTGCGCGGAACGTTGGAGTCTCTTGCGGGCACCCTGGATCCGAAGATTTTTGTTCGGATTAATCGTGGGAGCCTGGTTCGGCTAGATGCGATACGCGAGTTGCTGCCGTGGTTTCACGGGGAGTACAAGGTCATCCTAAAGGATGCGACGGAGTTGCGTTGGAGCCGGCGGTACGTGAAACAGCGTCCTGAACTACTGAAACCTCGTTGAGAATGATTGCGGCGAGCGCGGAAGGCCGTTCGTCCCTGAACTAAGCCCGGTTGTCCCAAGTGCTTTGTTGCTGAATAATTTCTCGCGATAATCGTCCCACCATGAACTACAAGCATTTTTTCAAGCCTGCTGCGTGGACTCTCCTGGTCTCCTTTTTGTTCCTGTTTCCCGCGATGCTGACGGCACAGTCAGCTCCTGACGCCGGTTGGCCAAACTACGGCAATGATCCGGGCGGGACGCGTTACTCCACGGCAAAGCAGATTGACCGCGGCAATGTGGCGCTGTTGAAGGTGGCGTGGACGTATCGCACGGGAGCGTTGCCGTACGACGAAGATCTCGATAAGAAGGCGGCGTTTGAAGCTACGCCGATTTTGGTTGATGGAAAGCTTTTCTTAAGCACACCGTACGATCACGTGATTGCTTTGAATGCGGTGACCGGCGTAAAGATTTGGGAACTGGACCCGAAGCTGGAGCATCCTTACGGGTTTTCCGAGGTAACGTCGCGAGGCGTCTCGGCTTGGCGTGATGCGACGGCAAAAGCGGGCAAAGCTTGCGCGTTGCGCATTTTCCTCGGTACGTTGGACGCACGGCTGATTGCGCTGGATGGAGACACGGGCAAGCCTTGCGTTGATTTCGGAACCAACGGCGAAGTCGATCTGACGAACGAAGTTAAGTTGCGCGATCCGGGCGATTATCAAGTAACCTCTGCTCCCGCGATCTACAAGGATTTAGTCATAACGGGCTCGTCAGAGGGAGACAATCGGGCGGTGACTTTGGAACGCGGGATTGTTCGGGCGTTTGATGTTGGAACGGGGAAACTGCGCTGGACTTGGGATCCCATCGCGCCTTGGGCTTATCAAAATTCGCCACGAACGGGAGCCGGCAATGCGTGGTCGACGATTTCTGTAGATGCTCAGCAAGATCTCGCATTCATTCCAACTGGTAGCGCCAGCCCCGATTATTACGGAGGATTTCGCAAGGGCGACAACAAGTGGGCGAACTCGGTTGTGGCGCTGCGAGCTTCGACGGGCCAGTTTGTGTGGGGATTTCAGGTGGTGCACCACGATCTTTGGGATTATGACGTGGCGTCGCAGCCGACGCTTTTTGTGTGGAAGGAAGGAACGCCGGCGATTGCGATTACCACCAAGATGGGGCGCGTTTTTGTGTTGAACCGGTTGAACGGGACTCCCCTTCTGCCGGTGGAAGAGCGGGCGGTGATCAAGAGCGACATTCCGGGGGAGGAGTCTTGGCCGACACAGCCTGCTTCGACGATTTCACTGGTGCCGGAGAAGCTGTCAGTCGAGGATGCGTGGGGCAAGGACGACAAGGAGAAACAGTGGTGCGCCGAGCAAATTAAGGCGGCGCGCTCCGGAGATATTTTCACGCCGCCTAGTTTGCAGGGGACGCTGGTGTTTCCAAGCAACGTTGGCGGAGTGAACTGGGGTAGCGCGGCGTACGACCCCCAGCGGCATTTGCTGTTTGTTGACACGAACCGGCTGCCGATATTTGTGAAATTAATTCCGCGGGCGGAACTAGATGCGGCGCGGAAGAATGCCACGGACTCCGACAGGCTGCATGGCGAATTTGCGCGGCAGACTGGCGCGCCGTACGCGATGTTTCGCACGCCACTGCTCTCGCCGAGCGGACTTCCCTGCAATACGCCGCCATGGGGTACGGTTGCGGCAGTCGATCTCTTTGAAGGGAAAAAAGTCTGGGATGTGCCGCTGGGGAGTTTTATCCCCGGCATGAATACCGGGACGATCACTTTGGGTGGCCCCATGGTCACTGCAGGAGGGATAGTTTTTACGGCGGCGGCGATGGACAACTATCTGCGCGCGTTCGACTCTGAAACGGGCAAGGAAATTTGGAAGTACCAGCTTCCGGCTGGAGGGCAGGCTACTCCGATGACGTACACGCTAGGGGGCAAGCAATATTTGGTGATCGCGGCTGGCGGGCACGGTAAGCTCGGAACAAAGCAGGGCGATTACGTCATCGCGTTCACCCTGCCTTAGAATGTGAAGCAAGAATGGCCACTCTTACTTTGATGAGTTTGCCAAAATCTAAATGACGGACACTTCCCTTCGAACTTCTGCTCCCAGATCAAAAGAACAGACTTGGTTAGCAAATGGCATGCTGATAGTTGTTGCCATAGCTTTAGCAAAATTTGTTTTTCATTGTTATTTCAATAATCGGTACGACTATTTCCGCGATGAGTTTGACTACATGGCCTGCGGCAATCACCTGGCTTGGGGATATGTCGATCAGCCACCGCTTATTCCCTTTCTGATTCGCATCTGCCGGGCGATTCTGGGAGACTCGCTGCGGAGCATTCGCTTTATTCCGGCGGTGGCTTCTTCCCTGCTGGTGGTACAGACCGCGGTCCTTGCGCGCGAATTGGGTGGGCGTCGCTACGCTATGCTATTGAGCGCCATCGCTGCCGTCATCGCGCCGCAGTATCTCTCCAACGGAGGCCTGCTTGGAACAAACTGCCTGGAGCCCAATTTGTGGATGGGATGCGCCTATTTCGCGATTCTCGCCATTAAGCGAGACGATCCTCGCTACTGGCTTTGGTTCGGGGTGGTCGCGGGAATCGGCTTGCAGGAGAAGTATTCCATCGCTCTCTTCGGATTCGGCATGGTCGTCGGCCTTCTGTTGACCCCGCAGCGGCGGGTGTTTCTGAATCCGTGGATTTGGCTCGGCGGGCTCGCAGCGTTCCTGATTTTCCTGCCGAACCTGCTTTGGAATATTCAGAATCACTGGCCATTCGTCGAGTTGATGCACAACATCCGGGCCGAGGGCCGCGATGTCGTGCTTCCTTTGCCGCAATATTTCTTCCAGCAGACGCTGCTGATTGAACCACTCACCGCTCCGATCTGGATCAGAGGGCTGATCGCGTTCTTCTTGTTAGCACGATTGAAACCGTACCGTGCGCTGGGTTGGTGCTACCTGGTTTGCTTCACGGTTTTCTTCGTTCTGCACGGCAAGAATTATTATCTGGCTCCCATTTATCCGATGTTGCTGGCCGCGGGAGCGGTCATGATCGAATCCGCCATCGATGGTAAAGCCGTTGACGGCAAAGCGAGTGAGGGCCTCAAAACGGGCCGCGACTGGCGCGTTTGGCTGAAGCCGGCCATCGTCATCGTTTTGCTTGCCGGCGGTGCGCACCTCGCTCCCGTGGTGGTGCCCGTTCTTCCGCCGGACGAGTTCATTGCGTACATGAAATATCTGCCGATGAAGCTGCCAGTGATGGAGCATGGCCACGAGCGGGCGGTGCTGCCGCAGTGGTACTCGGATCAGTTTGGATGGGAAGAGATTGTGGCGGAAACGGCGAAGGCTTATAACCAGCTCACGCCTGCCGAGCGGCCCGGTTGCGGTATATTTGCGCAAGACTACGGACAGGCGGGGGCGATTGATTTTTTTGGTCCGCGCTACGGATTGCCTCCGGCGCTCAGCGGGCACCAGACGTATTATCTTTGGGGTCCACGCGGTTATTCGGGCAATTGTCTGGTGGTGCTGGATGATTCTCGGGAACGGCTTGAGGAATTGTTCGAGCATGTGGAATACGTGGGAACTTCGGCGGACAATCCTTATGCGTTGGAGCGGTTGATTCCTGTTTATATTTGCCGGGGCGCGAAATTCGGGTCATTGGAAAAGATTTGGCCGCAAGTGAAGAGGTGGAGATAGTCCGCGATAGGAAGGGCCCGATTAGGCCGAGGTAGATCGGGCACGGCATGCCGTGCCCCTACGAGAGAATTCTTGGCGAAGGAAAGCGATTATGGACTGGAACAAGGCGATCCAATACGCGCAATTGGTGAACGCAGCCTATGACGTGTTCGCGGGGAAAGCACCTATTACGCCCGGCTATGACCTGCTCGCTACGATCTATGCGAACGATTTGGCAACGGACTCGAATCCGGAGCGTGGCAATACGCGGGTGAAGATGGGTTTGATTCTTCAAGCACAGGACAGCGGCGAAGCAGTTGTGGCGATCCGAGGAACGGAGGGGATCAAGGAGTGGGTGCAAGACGCGCAATTTTTGGATGAAGCGTTCACATTTGTCGCCGGAGGGGGCCGAACGGAGGACGGTTTCACAGACATGTATAGATCGATGTCTGTCGAGGAGGGGCTCGGCGCCTTGTCTGTTGTGAGAACGCTAGGGACGGTTGGGTGGAAACGAGACGTAAGTTCATTTACGATCTGTGGGCACAGCCTTGGAGGCGCGATTGCGACTTTGCTTGCACTGGATGTGGCAGCAAACACTGAAGCTCCGTTCAACAATCCCACCGTCTATACCTATGCTAGCCCGCGCACGGGAGATCATGACTTCGCGGTGAAGTATCACCAGACGGTCACAACTACCTATCGCTTCGTCGACACCGTGGACCTGGTGCCAAAGTTGCCGGGAATTTTTCCTTACCGGCACGTCACGGATGCGATTTTGCTGGATTCGCTGACGTTGATTCCGCCGAGGGTGCGGCTGCAACCGAATCCATTGTGCTGGCACATTTTGTCGAGCTATTTGTACTTGGTGTCGCTCTACTCGGGAGGAGCGGTGCTGAATCCGGAAGCGGAATGCGCGCCGGCCGGTGCGATTGAAGATATCCTGGGAAAAATCGAGACGGAGCTGAACGATCAGAAGAGTATCGCGGATATGTTCACCGCATCGCCGCGCAGGAGTATAGGCGGGACTGCATAGATCGATTCCAATGTGTTTGATGAGAGACGCGTTGCGTTTGAGCGGCGCGGGCAGCTAAACTTCGGCCATCATGAAACGAACACTTACGCTTTTCTGTCTTGCGGCGTCGTTTACTTTCCTTGCGCCAGCTGGGCGCGCGCAGCAACCTAAAGCACTCTTTTACATGACGCGTGAGCCGAAGTCGGTTCGATCGTTTCTGGCGCATGCGGACAAGATCGATCTGCTGGTGCCTGCGTGGTATGGCGTGGATGCGGATGGGCTTGTTTCTGGTGGTCCAAATCCGCTGGTTCTTGAGACCGCGAAACTGCACCATGTGCCGGTGATGCCGCTGGTGGCAAACGGCGATTTTGTGCAGGAAGATTTTCACAAATTGCTGAAGAATGCGGCTGCTAAAGAGAGCATGTTTGCGAAGCTGATTCGCGCTTGCAAAGAGAATGGTTATACGGGATTTCAATTTGATTTTGAGAACGTGCACTGGACAGACCGCGATGCGCTGTCGGAGATGGTTCGCGATGCAGCGGCGGCGTTTCATCGGGAGGGATTGCAACTGACGATTGCCACGGTGCCCAATGCGCCGGGCGAGCCTGGGGAGGGCGGATTCTCGGCGTGGATTTATGAAAATTGGCGCGGGGCTTATGACTTGAAGGCGCTAGCGCAATCCGTCGATCTGATCTGCCTGATGACCTACGATCAGCACACGCGGTGGACGGCGCCCGGCCCCGTGGCGGGATGGGCTTGGACGACCGGCAACCTGGACTACGCGCTTAGATTTGTGCCGCCGCAAAAGCTATCGCTGGGGATTCCGCTCTACGGCTATCACTGGTTTGCGGGGACGCCGGCCAAATCGGATGACAAATCAGGGGACAAGCCGAACCCTTCAGCGGGATATATCGGCACTGACGACGCGGTGGATCTCGCTAAAGCTTATGGCGGGCATATTGAATGGGATGCCACGGATCGCGCGGCGTGGTTTTATTTTTACCGGGCAGACATGCGCGAGTGGATTTTTTTTACAGACGCGCATACTTTCCGCGAACGCTATACGCTTGTGAAAGAGCGCGGGCTCGAGGGATTTTGTTCCTGGGTTTTGGGCACGGAAGACCCTGCGATTTGGGATCTGTTGCCAAGTCACAATTAATCAGCAAATCGGCGATAATTATGCTGATTCTTAAGCATAACTAGTCGCAAGTGACGTGGGAGACCAACAACGTGCTCTGGGTGTAGAATTGCGGGCAGAGGGATGTTTCCTCTTGGGGTCCTCACCTAAGCCATTCGCTCACCGCCTGGTGAGGCTGTCCGCCGGTAAGGTGCCCCATTTTACAGACTTGGGTGGCCCCAGCTCCGCCCCGAAGACGTCGATCCGAGACGACAAGGGGGAAACGTGAAAGTCAATAATTTAATTGTCCTTCGCGGCAGTTTGTTAGGACTGTTCCTAGTTCTGGTGGCGCACAGCTCGTTTGCCACAACTCGCAGCACGTTGGTCGTGAGCAACAATCCCACTCCGTGTCCGGGCGCACAATACACTCGCATTCAGGATGCGATTAACGCCGCTTCGGCTGGCGATGAGATTGTGATTTGCAATGGCATTTATGCGGAGCAGCTTTCGATCAACAAATCTCTGGACATCGATGCCGATTCGGGCGCGTTTCTGGTTCCGGCTTCGATTCAGCAGAACGCGACAAGCCTGGCAACTGGAAATGCGATTGCTGCCGCTGTGCTCGTGAGCGGGGCGACGAATGTTTCGATTTCGGGATTGACGGTCGATGGGATCAACAATGGAATTGCGGAATGCGCGCCGCGGTTGATCGGAGTTTATTTTCAGAACTCTTCGGGAAGCTTGCGCCATGCAGCTGTTCGCAACTTTACGCTTGGAGCCGCTTTGAACGCATGCCAGAGCGGGACCGGCGTTTTTGTGGAGAGCGGCGGCGGGCAAACGTCGGATGTGGAGATCGCGGATTGTTCCATTCATGACTATCAGAAGAATGGCATCACAGCGAATGAATCGGGAACGACCGCGAAGATCCACAACAACGTTGTCACTGGAATCGGACCAACTTCCGGCGCCGCACAAAACGGCATTCAGATCGGATTTTCCGCGGGAGGCGCGATTCGAGAGAACGTCGTGGCGAACAATGTTTGGTCGCCTTGCACGGCTGTCGCGAGCTGCCTAACGGTGGCTACCGATATTCTGGTGACGCAATCGGACGGCGTACGCATCACGGACAATACGGCGGGGATCAGCCAAGTCGGGATATTTGTGGATGGAAATAATGCCGAGGTGCGCAACAACAAAGCGTTCGCCGCAAGCGTCTTCGAAAACATTCGCTTGCAAGGCAATGGCAACCGCGCTGCAGAAAACACGGTGTTTAACGGCGGGGACGCGGACCTTTATTTGCAAGGCAACAACAATTCCGTGGTGCGGAATGCGATTTCGGAAGCGCCTATTGGAATTCTTGAGGCGCAGGGATCTAGTGATAATCAGTTTTCTGGAAACACATTTTTCAATGTGAGTGTGAAGATTCAGGACCCGGCGGCAAACAACTTGAGCAAGCGAGTTGTGCCCGACCGGTAGTTCCACAAGCACTCGGTCCGATAGCGGATAAGCCGTGGCGTGGTTAGGCAAGAGGAACGGTGTGTTCTCGCGGCTCATCACGCCTTGACCAACCCTGTACAATCTAGGAGAGTGCATCCGGCCAAATGCCTAAGGGGCAATCGCACTCGCGCGGATTGATGTTGATCGCGGCCTTCAAACTTTTGAAGGGAATCGCGTTGATTGCTGTCGGCGTTGGCGCGCTGCACTTATTGCACAGAGACGTAGCGGCCGTGGTGGATCGCTGGATCAATGCGTTTCGTGTGGACCCTCACAATCGGTTCATTCACTGGTTGCTTGCAAAAGTGCCGCTGGTGGATGACAAGAAGTTGAAGGAACTGAGCGTAGGAACATTTATCTACGCGGCGGTTTTTTTGACTGAGGGAACGGGGCTGGCGCTGCACAAGCGCTGGGCGGAATATTTTACGATTATCACTACTGGTTCGTTCTTGCCGCTGGAAGTGTATGAAATTATTCATCATGCGACGGTGGCGAAGGGCGTCGCGCTAGTCATTAATATTGCGGTGGTCATTTACTTGGTGCGGGAGCTTCGCAGGTATCCGAAGGCTTGAGCACGAGGTGCGTGGAGTGGGCGCATATCGTGAGATAGCAATCATAACGCGCGTCCGGCGGCGGCAGCCGAGGCCCAGGCCCATTGAAAATTGAAACCACCTAAGTGGCCGGTGACGTCGACGACTTCGCCGATGAAAAACAATCCGGGAACTTTGCGGCTTTCCATTGTTTTGCTCGAGAGCTCGTCCGTGTCGATGCCGCCCGCGGTTACCTCGGCTTTTTCGTAGCCTTCGGTATCGGCGGGGACGAGAATCCACTCGTGCAGATCGCGTTCGAGCCAATCCAAGTCCTGGTTGGTCCACGACTGCGGCGCGTGAAGTTCGAGCCAGCGCTCGGCGAAGCGCTTTGGCAAGACGCCGAGGAACGCTGCGCGGGCGGCGGATAGGTTTCTGGTCTTGGCTTCGCGAATGGAAGGAGTAACTTGGCGATCGGGCGCTAGGTCGATGCGGAGAGGCTTGCCTCTTTCCCAGTACGATGAAATTTGGAGGATGGCAGGGCCGCTCAGGCCTCGATGGGTGAAAAGCATTTGTTCGCGAAACGAGTGATGATTTGTGGAGACAACGACGCCTGCGGAGACGCCCGCCAGGTCAGCATAGAGAGTTTGCTCCTTTTTTGGTAATACGAACGGGACTAGCGCAGGGCGCGTTTTTACAATCTTCAAGCCGAATTGACGCGCGAGCTCGTAGCCTTGCGCGGTCGCGCCGATTTTGGGAATGGAGAGGCCGCCTGTCGCGACAACCAGGACTGGCGCGCGGAATTCTGCGGAGTCAGTGCGTACGACGAACTCGGTGGCGTGTTGGACTTCTCGGATTTTGGCACTCAGAAAGACTTGGACATTGGCGTCGTGGCACTCGGCTTCCAGCATATTCGTGATGTCTTGGGCAGAGCGGTCGCAAAAGAGCTGGCCGAGAGTTTTTTCGTGGTATGGAATGCTATGTTTCTCGACTAAAGCGATGAAATCGGACGGGGTGTAACGGACTAGCGCGGATTTGGCGAAATGCTCGTTGGCGCTGAGGAAATTCTCCGGGCGGCAGTGAATGTTCGTGAAATTGCAACGGCCGCCTCCGGAAATGAGGATTTTCTTGCCAACACGATCGGCACGCTCGAGGACCGCGACGCGGCGTCCGCGTTTGCCGGCTTCCGCGGCACAGAAGAGTCCCGCGGCGCCGGCGCCGAGGATGAGAGCGTCAAATTTGTGCGTTAGAGGAGCCAAGCTGTAATCGAGCCTCGCGGTTGCAAACTGTCCCTGCGTCGTTCCTCAGGTTAAACTAAGAGCCGGAGAAGACCGAGAGAATTGCCACCGATCATCAGCGCCCAGGGACTGTCGAAAAGGTACGGGGTAGGTGCGCTATTCAAGAATATCTCGTTCACCGTTTCGGAAGGAGACCGGATCGGCGTGATTGGCCCGAACGGGTCGGGCAAATCGACGCTACTGGAAATGCTTTGCGGAAAGACGAAACCGGATAGCGGCGACCTCGCAGTACGCAAAGGCACTCGGTTGAGCTACGTTAAGCAGATATCGGAATTTGCGCCCGGCATAACGATTCTAAAGGTCATCGAGAGCGCGCTGGATCGAGTATCCATGGCGCAATCGGAGAGGGCGGCGCGCTCTGCGGAGACGCTTGGCCGGGCGGGATTCACGGACCTCGAGATCCCAGCAGCGACATTGTCAGGCGGATGGCGAAAGCGGCTGGCCATCGCCGAGGCGCTGGTACAAAACCCAGATATTTTGCTGCTCGACGAGCCGACCAATCATTTGGATCTCGCGGGAATCGAATGGCTGGAAAAATTTCTTCAGAGAGCTGCTTTCGCGAGCGTAGTAGTGAGCCACGACCGGTATTTTCTGGAAAACGTTACGAATGAGATGGTGGAGATCGACCGCGCATATGAGGACGGCGCGCTGCGCGTGAAAGGAAACTACAGCACCTTCCTTGAAGCCAAAGAAGAGTATCTGCACGCGCAACGAAACCGGCAGGAAGCACTTGAGAATCGCGTGCATACGGAGATCGAATGGCTGCGCCGCGGCCCGAAAGCCCGCACGACCAAGGCAAAGGATCGCATCGATAAAGCGCATAAGATGATCGGTGATCTGGCCGAGATGAAGTCTCGGACTGGCACGAGCACGGCGCAAATTGATTTCTCGTCGACAAACCGGCAGACGAAACAACTGATTCAGCTGGACGGAGTGACGGGCGCAGTCGGCGATCGCGTGCTGTTCGAGAATCTCAGCTTTACAGTGACGACGGGCATGCGCGTTGGTCTCGTTGGGCCGAACGGCAGCGGGAAAACCACTTTTCTACGGTTGCTTCGCGGAGATCTGCAACCTGTTGCAGGCAAGATTCGCAAAGCAGAGCCGCTGCGCATGGTTTACTTCGATCAGAACCGCGAGCTTGATCCGGACTTGCTGCTGCGGAGAGCACTGGCGCCGGACAGCGACGCAGTGATTTATCAAGACCAAGTGATTCATGTGGCTTCGTGGGCGGCGAGATTTCTATTTACAGGAGAAGATCTAAACCGGCGTGTCGGGAAGCTTTCTGGCGGGGAGCGCGCACGCGTGCTGATCGCTCAACTGATGTTGCAGCCAGCGGACGTTTTGCTGCTGGACGAGCCGACGAACGATCTGGACATTCCCACGCTGGAAATTCTTGAGGAGAGTTTGCTAGAGTTTCGCGGGGCGCTGGTATTGGTGACGCACGATCGCTACATGCTGGACCGCGTGTCAACAATCGTTCTCGGATTCGACGGATTGGGCGGGATCGAGCGGTTTGCGGATTATTCGCAATGGGATGTTTGGCAGGAATCACGGCAGGAGGAGAACGACAAAACGAACCTTCCTGCACCCGTCGCCCGCTCTCAAGCGATCGAGCATGCAACGCCTCTCCTCGCGGGGAAAAAGAAGCTATCGTACAAGGAAGCCCGTGAACTTGAGAGCATTGAACAGCGCATCGCCGAGGCTGAGCAGGAACTTCACTTGCGGCAAGCCGCGCTGCAAGATTCTGCGATCATGAGCGATGGACCGAAGCTTCACAGTGCTTCTCTGCAACTGGACGAGGCACGAAAGACGGTGGACCAGCTTTATGCGCGATGGGCAGAACTCGACCACAAGAAAAGTTGAAGCACTGCGATTTGCAACTATGGAATCACTTCGGACGCGGCAGCCACTTCGACGTCCGTTCCGGCTAAAATGTAATTGTGCAGAAAAAGATTTTTTGGCTCACATTCACGGCGCTGGGACTAGCGGCCGATTTAGCGCTGCCCTTCTGGTGGGCCGTGTTTGCGACCATTCCCATCGTGTATGCGAGTTGGTGGGTGGCCTATCGTAGCGACTGGTTTTAAGCGGTGTCGGCGACGCACATTTAGCGAGGAAAGAGACTTGCGCGCCGGAGAATTTGAAGGACATTTGTCGACGATGTTGCAGGACGAAGTTTGCAGTTGAGATGGCAGGATTCCCAATTCAACTCTCCCAATTTGGCAGGCTTCCTATATTGGGAACACCGTGGAACCAAAGAATTGTGGACCCCTCGAAAAAACAAGTAGCAAGATTAGAACCCGCCAAGAGTGATGGGTTGAACTTCTGTCTTGTTTCTTAGCCGTAGCAACCTGCTGGAGTATCACTGACGGAATCCATGTCAAGAGATCCCTGGGTGTGTTGATTTTAGAAATCGAGAAAAATGATACATATTCACGCCTTTTGGGCGTCGTTTACTCCTTCCGTTTTGGGGGAGCCACTGCGCCCTTGGCCCGGAATACACACCTTCGTTTGCTAACAGACCGGCCCAAGAGTTCCATTCATGCTCGAATATGTTTTGCCGATGGCCATCGTAGTGCTCCTCTTGTAGTTCACAAGTGTGTCATGCGTCACGCTGGCACACGGAGACCATTATGAAAATCGATAGTTTGAACCGCCGGCTATCTCGCCGTCTCTGTCTTAAGACTCCTCTGCGAGTGCGCATCTGGAAATCCGCGGCGCCTGAAGAGAAGGCCGAATCTCTCAATCTCTCGCAGAACGGGGTTTACTTCGCGACAAATTCGGCGATCCACGAAGGTGAAACCCTGGAGATTTTTCTAAATATGACAGAAGAAATCACCGACGAGCCGTCGACCGAATGGCGATGCACAGGGCATGTAGTGCGCGTGGATAGTGTCAACATGAAGCAGGGCAAATTGGGAGTGGGCGTGCAGTTTGATTGCTATGAAGTTTCGCGCGCGGAGATGCCAGTAGCGAGCTAAGACTCCGTATCCGGGTGGGTGGCGCGAGCCATCTTCGCAGGCAGGCATTCAAAACCGGATGGGAACCGCGGCCCGGACCAGGAGGGTGAAATGCAACGACGAGCTCTTGCGGTGGACGATGAACCGGCAACGTGTGAACTAATCCAAAAAGTGTTGTATGCCGTTGGTGTGGATGCTCTGACGCTGACAAGAAGCGGCCAAGCCGCGAGCTTCCTCGAAGAAGGCAAATTCGACATGGTGTTTTTCGACTTGCACATGGGATCTCCCGATGGAATCGAACTGTCGCGGGAGATGCGCCGAGCAGGATCCAACCGAACGACGCCGATCATTCTTCTCAGCGATGACCTGCGACCAAGCGCCATGTCGCAGGGGTTTGCAGCTCGGGCCAGCTTTTTCCTCTACAAGCCGGTCGACAGAGAGCGGCTCTTGAAGCTTGTCCGGGCCACGCAAGGAGAAATGGACTATAAAAAACGGCAAACGCGGCGCGTCCCGCTGCTTTCCAAGGTGCGGCGGCGTGTTTGGATTCGAGGAGATCATGTGCGAAACGGTCGACGTCAGCTTGGACGGAATACTTGTTAAGGCTCCGCGGACGATTCCCGCTGGTACATCCGTGCAAGTAAGCATGGAACTGACGCAAAAGTTGAAGCCGGTTGTAGGTGCAGATTCGGTCGTACGGATTCTGGGCGGGAATCACATGGGGATTCACCTGGACCGGCTTCCCGTCAAGGAGAGCGCGCGACTGCAGGAATTTCTCTTGCCGATGATTTCGCGTGATTAGACGACGACCAGGCTTAGGGCCATAAATTCGCGACGAATCAAGGTTTTACCGATCGAAGACAATCCGGAAGATGCGCGGCTCACTTGGGCGCGCTCGGAACCTGGACTGGGGGTAACTTTTTACTTCACAGAAGAGCCAAGTGGAAAGAAAAAGCCTGACAAATTCACGACGCGTGTCCCCCCCGGCCTGAATCTGAGTTACGGCGTGTTTAGACCGGGAAGGCTCCCTATATCAATTTTTCGTCCTCGTTGGAAAAATCTGTGCCAAACGTCGTGTAGTCGCCGCTGTTTTCTGGCGGGTGAACGGCCTTCCACGCAGCACCGATTTGCAAATCCTCCGCTCTTCGCTCATCATTACTGGTTTGTCTGGGTTGCGGATAACCATCTGCTGCCGGCCTGTTGCTCGCAAATCTTTGTAATCGAGGAGTTGCATGGAAAAGCCTGAGAAAATCGCGCCGCCTAAGGGAAAACTGGGGATACTAACACCCGGCATGGGCGCTGTCAGCACGACCTTCATGGCTGGAGTGGAATTGGTCCGCAGGGGCAAGTCGCAGCCGGTCGGCTCGGTGACTCAGCTCGGAACCATTCGACTAGGCAAGCGCACGGATGGGCGTACGCCGCTCGTCAAAAAGTTTGTGCCGCTGGCGGAATTGAAGGATCTGACGTTCGGCGGATGGGACATTTTCAAGGACAATGCATACCAATCCGCGGCAAATGCCGGCGTGTTGAATCCGCAGGACCTTGCGAAGGTGAAGACATTCCTTTCTGGCATCAAGCCGATGAAAGCTGCTTTCGATCATGACTACGTCAAGCTGCTCGATGGTCCGAACATCAAGAAAGGCAAAAATAAGTACGAGCTGGCTCTGAAGATCAAGGAAGACATCGCGAATTATCGGAAAACTTCGCGAGTTTCGCGGCTGGTTATGTGCTGGTGTGGCTCGACGGAAGTATTCGTCAAGCCGGAGGAAGTGCATTCCACGCCGGAGAAATTCGTAGAGGCGATGAAGTCGAATCATCCTGCCATTGCTCCCTCGATGCTGTATGCATGGGCTGCGATTACGAGCGGGGTGCCGTTCGCCAACGGAGCACCGAACCTTACTGTGGACATTCCGGCGATTCAAGAGCTTGCGCAGGAACATAGTGTCCCGATATGCGGCAAGGACTTTAAGACGGGGCAGACGTTGATGAAGACGATTTTGGCTCCAGGCTTCAAGGCGCGCATGCTGGGGCTTGACGGGTGGTTCTCGACGAACATTCTAGGCAACCGCGACGGCGAGGTTCTTGAGGATCCTGGATCTTTCAAAACCAAGGAAGAATCCAAGCTGAGCGTGCTTGAGTACATCCTCCAGCCGAAGCTCTACCCGATGCTGTACGGCAAGATGCATCACAAGGTGCGCATCAACTACTACCCGCCGCGCGGCGACAACAAAGAAGGCTGGGACAACATCGACATTTTCGGCTGGCTAGGGTATCCGATGCAGATCAAGGTGGATTTCCTGTGCCGGGACTCGATTCTGGCCGCGCCGATCGTTCTGGACCTGGTTCTCTTCCTGGACCTCGCGCAGCGGGCCGGAATGAAAGGCATTCAGGAGTGGCTGAGCTTTTACTTCAAGTCGCCGATGACCGCGCCGGGGCTGTATCCCGAGCACGACCTATTTATCCAATCGATGAAGCTGAAGAATACGCTGCGTTGGATGATGGGGGAGGATTTGATCACACACCTCGGGCAGGAGTATTACGACTAGCGCGGTTTTGGGAGCGGCAAGGGGACAAATTGTCCTGCTCTCGATTCATTTTTTCGATTGCGCGAAATGATTTTTCGATTTGACGCTCGTAAGACCGCCGCGATACCCTACGGGCCGATGAATAGCGCCTGCACGCCCCGCAATTTTGCTCCATACCTTCTTTCATCCTATTTCGAGGAGATTCATGTCGAACGAACTGCGTAATTTCCTTGCTCTTTCCTATGACGAGCTCGAAGAGCTGAACCTGAAGGCTAAAGAGCAGCGCAAGAACCGTGTTGCACCACACAAAGTCCAGGAAGAGCGGATCAAATACCTGACAGACGAGAAGCGTATCAAGGCCGTGACGGTGCTGTTCAGCGACCTCGAAGGCCGGCTGCACATGCTGGACTACGACAAAAAGTTTCTGATTAAGAGCTGGGACAATTTGACGTTTGATGGTTCCTCGATTCGCGGGTTCACGGCGCAGAGAGAAAGCGATTTGAGGCTGGCGATGGATTGGGGCGCGTTTTATTGGGGGCCGTCCGATGTTTTTGGGTCCGGCAAGGTGCTGGTGTTCGGCGAAGTGATCGACAAGGACGGATCGCCGTATAGCGCGGACATTCGTGGTGTCCTGAAAGGGTACGCTGGGGCGTTGCACAAGAAGGAAGGATACACGCTCAATGCGGCGAACGAGATCGAAGGCTTTCTGTTCAAAGGAGAAAACGCGGAGCGGCATTACCACGAAACGGGGAGATTTGAGTACGTCAATACTGGCGGGTACTACCATTCCCTTCCCGGCGATCCGCTGAGAACGTTTATTGACACGACCGCGGAAGTGCAACGTGCCATGGGCTTCCAGAATGAGAAGGATCACCCGGAAGTCGCGCCTTCGCAGTTCGAAATCAATTATGGCTACGGCGAAGTGGTACAGGCTGCGGACCAGATCCAGCTCTACAAATTGATTTGCCGCCAGGTGGCGACGAACATGAACGCGACCGCGTGCTTTTTGCCGAAACCAGTCGTGGGCGTGAACGGGAACGGCATGCATACGAACGTTTCCATCAGCGAAAACGGTAAGAATCTTTTCTGGGATCCGAAGGGCGAAGAAAAGCTTAGCAAAATGGGCTGGGCGTTTGTGGACCGCATTTTGACGCATGGCAACGACAACTGCTTGTTGCTAAATGCCAGCGTTAATGCGTACCGGCGACTGGACCCGCATTTTGAGGCACCTAATCAGATTAAGGCGTCGCCAGTGGATCGCGGTTCGATGATCCGCATCCCGATCGGCAATGAAAAGAGCATGCGCGTCGAGGTGCGCTCGGTGGCGCCGGACGCGAATCCGTATCTGGTGATGTATTCCATTTTCAAGACGGGACTCGATGGAGAGACCGCGAAGATCAAAAATTTGCGGCAAGCCGAACGCTATCTGCCGGACAATATTTACACGGCGCTGGAGGACTTCAAGAAGTCGGAGTGGACGACGAAACTGCTCGGCGCGGATGTGAAGGGGCGCTACGCAGACTTGAAGCAGGCCTCGGCGGATCGCTGCTCGCGGCTCCTGGGCACGTTTGTGAAAGCGCCCGAAGTGCAGTATCACCACGAGGTTTATAACCAATTCTTGTGGAATATGTTCTAAAGCGCCCCGTGGCTGGAACTGGTGCATTTCGTCAGCTTGGCTTCTGAACCGCAAAATGGCTGACTAAAGGAGACTTGAACGCCCTGGCTTCGGCTACGGGCGTTTTTTTTTGGCAGATGGACTGGCGCCCCATTGCTTATGCATAGCCCTGCAATCAACCCGGTGATAGATTATCCCAACCCGTAACTGCCCTCAGAACACCTACTCGGAGGAAATACCATGGCCAGTCAGGGTTTTTCTTTTGCGAATCCTCAGCCCTCTCCCGATAATTACAACGAGTTCGACCCGCAAGACGTTGCCGCCGACTCCAGTGTCGCAGAACTCCCGGACACCGAGGTGATTCCTGCGCCGTGGAAAACGCCGCCGGTAATGTCGCTAAGCGACGTGATCGGGGCTAACGCTTCACAGCAAATTCAGACTGCCGGGAAGATTGTTTTTCACTCCGTGGGAGACACGGGCGGTGTCAAAGAGCCTTCTCACCAATTTGCCGTGGCCGACGCCATGTCCGCCGACATCGGCACAGAACCACTTGCGAACGGCCGGCCTGCCTTTTTCTACCACCTTGGGGACGTGGTCTATTATTTCGGACAGGAACGCTATTATTACGACCAGTTTTACGATCCTTACCGGGACTACGCCGGGCCCATCTTCGCCATACCTGGAAATCACGATGGCGTGCTGTTCAAAAGCGAGCCGGTGGCATTCTCCCTCGCAGCTTTTTACGAGAATTTCTGTTCGAAAGCTCCCACGAACGATCCTTCGGCAAAGGGATTTGCGCGCACCACGATGACGCAGCCGGGCGTTTACTTCACTCTGAACGCGCCATTTTTGAAGATCATCGGGCTTTATTCAAATACGGGTGAGAGCACAGGAGTCATTAGCGACGCGACGACCGGAACAGCGCAATTGCAGTTTTTGCAAAGCCAACTGGCTGCAGCGGCCGTTCAGCGCGCGCAAAACGGAGCAGCTCCCTTTGCGCTAGTTCTCGCAGTACATCATCCTCCGTTTACAATCAGTAGTTCGCATTTCCCTAGCCCGGCGATGCTCGCGCAGATTGACGCCGCATGCGTAGCAGCAAAGACTTGGCCGGACATCGTGCTTTCCGGCCACGCGCACCTTTATGAGAGGTATACCCGCACAATGACGGCCGATGGCAGGCAAATCCCTTACGTAGTCGCGGGCAACGGCGGTTACTTGAATCTCAGCAATCCACGCAAAGGAAAAAACGGCGTGAATCCCCAGCCCGGCATTCCGGGCAACGATGGGAAAGGCAATCAACTGACACTGAATGTTTACAACAATACGTTGTACGGCTTTTTGCGCCTGACCGTAGATAAAGATTCGATTCTTTGCGAGTCGCTGGGCGTCGACGAAACTACCGATAAAACTTCGAGTATGGATGCATTTACCGTGGACTTGACGAAGCACGTCGTTGCCACGCAGGGCGCTCCCCAAGCCAGCAGGACGCGGGCCGGGGACGTGATTCGGCCAAAGTCGCCAAAAGCGGTGAAAGCCTCGAAAGCAAAGAAAAAGAAGTAGCGCTTCGCGACGGCCTCTTCGCTCGGATCAGGCGCCCTGTGCTTTCGCGGTATGCGCGGCGACGGCGTCCAGCACGCGCGTGGAGTAAACGAGGGCAGCGCCGGCGTTCATGGCTACGGCTACACCGAGGGCTTCGGAAATCTCTTCCTTTGTCGCTCCTGCTTTGAGCGCCGCTTCAGAGTGGAACGTGATGCAGCCGTCGCAACGCGTTGTGACAGCGACAGCCAGCGAGATGAGCTGGCGGGTCTTTTCGTCCAGCTTGCCGGTCTTGGAGTTGGCGGCGCTTAGCGTTTGATATCCACGGACAGTGTCCGGGCTAAGCTTTGCTAGCTCGCCAATTCTCGAGCCGAGTTCTTTCTGGTATTCATTCCAATCAAGCATCATCTCCATATCTCCTTGCTGCGTGTTGTAAGTTTGTGCGCAGCCCATTATATGAGTATATAACGCGAAAACATTTCAGATTGAAACAGTCGGACGTCGCACCGGTCTTCTGAGTGCCCAAATTGGCAGTTCATTTCGAAGTTCACGCGCATTGTGGTATGTTTTCTGGTTCGCGAAGACGTGCGGAAATCAGCGAGTTTGTCGAATAACGGCACGGCTTTCCAAGAGGAAACGCTCGAAAATCCAGGGAGGATTTGCATTCATGAAGAGTTCGTATAACGGCCAGGCTGTTCCTGTTGGGGGCAAGGGGATCGGCTACAGCGGAGGTGAATTGCAGGTTCCGGACACGCCGGTCATTCCATTTATTGAGGGCGACGGCACGGGACGCGATATTTGGAAGGCTTCGAGGCGTGTTTTTGATGCGGCTGTGGAGCACGCCTATGGCGGGAAGCGAAGTGTGGCTTGGTTTGAGGTATTTGCGGGGGAAAAGGCCTTTAACGCGTACAAAGAATGGTTGCCGAATGAGACCGTCGAAGCCATTCGCGATTTTCGCGTGGCTATCAAAGGGCCGCTGACGACGCCCGTGGGCGGCGGAATTCGCTCGTTGAACGTGGCGTTGCGTCAAATTCTAGATTTGTACTCTTGCGAGCGGCCTGTGCGGTATTACGCGGGAGTTCCCTCCCCTGTAAAACATCCAGAGAAGATGGACATCGTTATCTTTCGGGAGAACACTGAGGACGTGTATATCGGGATTGAGTGGAAGTCCGGCACGCCGGAAGTGAAGCAACTGCTGGAGTTTCTCAATCACGTAATGCTGAAGGACGGTAAGAAGCAGATCCGCTGGGATTCAGGCGTAGGCATCAAGCCGATTTCGCCGACGGGAACGAAGCGGCTGGTTCGACGAGCCATCAAGTATGCGCTGACGCACGGCAGAAAAAGTGTAACGCTCGTGCACAAGGGAAATATTCAGAAATTTACCGAGGGCGCATTCCGGGATTGGGGTTACGACCTGGCTCGCGAAGAATTCCGGGCGCAGACCGTCACCGAGCGCGAGAGCTGGATTCTGGACAACCTGGACAAAAATCCCGGCATGAGTGTCGAGCAGAATGCGGCGATGATCGAGCCGGGGCTGGAGCAGGCTACCGAAGCGTTTACTAAGGCCATTTGCGACGAGGTTAAGCAGACGCTGGACGCAATTTACGCGACGCATGGCAAGGGCCAGTGGAAGAAAAAGCTGATGATTAACGATCGCATCGCGGATTCTGTGTTTCAGCAAGTGTTGCTGCGTGCCGATGAATACAGCGTACTGGCCACGCCGAATCTCAACGGCGATTATCTTTCGGATGCCTGCGCGGCACAGGTGGGCGGTCTGGGGATGGCTCCCGGATCGAATATCGGCGATGGATTTGGTGTGTTCGAGGCTACGCACGGGACGGCTCCGAAATACGCGGATAAGGACGTGATCAATCCAAGCTCTGTGATGCTTTCGGGTGCGATGATGTTTGAGTTTTTGGGATGGAAGGAAGCGGCTCAGTTGATCGAGGACGGCATCGCGCGAACGATTCAGCAGAAGCGCGTTACGTATGACCTCGAGCGGCTCATGCCGGGCGCGACGAAGGTTGGCACCGCCGCGTTTGCTACTGCAATTATTGAGAATATGCAGTCCGCCGCTGTAGCGCGCTAAGTTTCAAATACAAAGAGATAACGCAGAGACGCAGAATACACAAAAACGGCGCAGGGAATTCCAACAAAAAACGAGGAGATGGCTGGATGAGCAGGAAGAAAGTAACGGTGGTGGGCGGCGGTTTTGTGGGATCGACGACGGCGCAGCGGATTGTGGATTTGGAGCTGGCTGATGTGGTGCTGACGGATATTTTGGATGGGCCGCCGGCGGGTAAGGCACTGGACATGCTGGAGTCTGGGCCGATCACGCGGACGGATGCGCGAGCAGCAGGCATTTCCACCGCTACGGGGGACTACAGCGGGACGGCGGGCAGCGACGTAGTGGTGATTACGGCGGGTTTTCCGCGCAAGCCGGGGATGAGCCGGGACGATTTGCTGAAGGCGAACTACGATGTGGTGAGGGCGGTTGTCGAGCAGATCGTCAAGCACTCGCCGGACTGCGTCATCATCGTGGTGACGAATCCGCTGGACGCCATGGCGCAGGCCGCGTTCAAGGTGAGCGGCTTTCCGAAGAATCGTGTGTTGGGGATGGCTGGGGTGCTGGACTCGGCGCGCATGAGCTCGTTTGTGGCCACGGAATGCAAGGTCAGTGTGGAAAACGTGCACTCGTTTGTGCTCGGTGGGCACGGTGACGATATGGTGCCGCTGCCGCGGTATTCAACGGTGGCGGGAATTCCCCTCCCCGATTTGCTGCCGAAGGAGCGGATTGACGCCATCGTGGAACGCACGCGCAAGGGCGGCGCGGAGATCGTCAATTTGCTGAAAACTGGATCGGCCTACTATGCACCGTCGGCAGCGGCGGTCGAGATGGTGGAAGCCATTTTGAAAGACAAAAAGAAGATCCTGCCCTGCGCCGTATATTTAGATGGAGAGTATGGGATCAAAGGGCTCTTTGTCGGCGTACCTGTGAAGTTGGGTGCAGGAGGAGCTGAAGAGATTATTCAAATCAAGCTGACCGCGGAAGAAAACGCGGCACTGCAGAAGTCCTCTGCGTCGGTTCGGGAATTGGTGAACGTTCTCGGGTTGTAAAAAAGCCGGAACATCAGGGGCGCGGGTGTGATTCGGCAAACCGAATGACGATCCGCGCCCCTTTGTTGTGTGCTCTGGTCGATTAGAAGCCGAAGAATTTTTCGGCTCCAACCACCAAACCTAATGTAAATACCGCAATTACGACTTCCCCTATGGCTCCTACAGCGAAAGGACGAAGGCCTTGTTTGCGCATGTCGCGGAAATTTGTCCGCAGCCCAACGCCAGCAAACGTCAAAAGAAAGGCCCACCGAGAAAGATTGCCTAGCGCGCCCACCTGATCCTTGCTGAAAAACTGATACGTGGCAAGCACCGAGATAAGCAGGAAACCCAGGACGAACTTGGGGAACTTCTGCCAGAGGAACGCAGCTTTGTTTCCAACCGCTTTTGCTTGGCCCTGGCTGGCCCAGTAGATGGCGTATGCGAGGACGACGAACCCGATCATGGCGTTGCGCGTGGACTTCACGAGGACGGCCAGTTTGCCCGCAGCGTCCGAGTAGAGCGCGCCTGCGGCAGTCGCTTCGGCTGTGTTATCCACCGCGAGGCCTGCCCAGATGCCGTAGGCGCGGTCGCCCAGATGCAGATAGTGGCCGATCAAAGGAAACGTAAAGAGCGCCAGCGCACCCAGAGCGAGAATGGCGGCAATCGAGAAGGAAGAGTCTTCGTCGTCGGCATCAATGGCGCCTTTTGTAGCAATAATGGCACTGACGCCGCAGACCGCTGAGCCAACAGCCAGCAGTGTGATCAATTTCGGCTTGAGATGGAACACGCGCCCAAGAAACGTCATGAAGGCGATAGCCCCGGTGATTTCAATCGCCACGAGCAGAAGGCTCACGCCGCCCAGTTTCAAAATGTCACCGAGTAGGAATCGTGCGCCAAGAAGGACGATGCCGGCTTTGAGCCAGAATTCGTATGTCGCGACTCCGGTACGAAAGATTTCCGGTACACCGACCGTATTTGAGATCAGAAGCCCCAGGAGAATGGCCCAGAGGACGTACTCAATATTCGGAAACACCCAGTGGTGGGCCTTTGCGTACTTGCCGACGTTTTGTTCGAGTAGTTTGCCGGCATAGCCGATGGCCGCGAGCAACAGCACGCCCGGTATGAGCCGAAGAAAACGGAGCGCCGGCTGGACCGGCTGAACTTGGGGAATCACGACTGCGTCTGCCATGTTTTTTCCTTCTTCTCTCTGTGTTTTGCCAGTGAATCGATCACCACGGAATATGTTTGAAGACTCCGGCGCGAACGAGTAGGGCTGCGAGCAACGCCACTACAACGGCCCAGCTATCCAGCGAGAGCCGCCACGGTTTCTCTAACGGAACCTCTTTTTCATCGATGCTCATCTCGTTCTCCCCTGTCTAAGTTACGGAAACTCGCTGCATTACAGACACATTCCCCTCTTCACGCCAGAATGCGTCGCCTAATTCGCGGACTTGCTGCGAAGCGACGCGCCCAACGATCATGAGCGCTGGGGCGGGCAGTTTTTCCTCAACAGTGAGCGCGCAGACCGTACTCCAACGTACCTGCTGCTGCGAACTCGAAGCGCCTGAAACAATGACGCACGGCAGATCTTCGGGCAGACCCGCTTCCGCGAGTCGTCGCGAAACCTCCGCATAATCCGGCCCCGGCATGTAAAGAACCAGCGTCGTGGCAGGAGTGAGGCAGCCCCAATCCATGGCATTCGCGTCCGCGCCACGAGAAAAGGTAGAAAGCAACACTTGCGACGCGACTCGGCGATCCGTGAGCGAAATCCCCGCTGCTGCGGCGGCGCCCAAAGCGGCTGTCACTCCGGGGACAACTTCATACTCCACACGCGCTTCGCGCAGGGCTTGCAATTCCTCGCCCGCGCGACCGAAGACTGAAGGATCGCCACCTTTCAAGCGCACCACCACTTCATGGGAGACCGCATAGCTCACGAGGAGCGCGTTGATCTCATCCTGCGTTAGCAGTTTTCTGCCGCAGCGTTTTCCGACATCGACGATGCCCGCGGTTGACGAGATTCTTGCCAATACTTCGTGGCTCACGAGCGAATCGTGAAGCACGACATTAGCGGATGCCAAAATCCGCGCGGCCTTCAGCGTCAACAGTTCCGGATCTCCGGGTCCGGCCCCGATGAGATAAACTTTGCCCATTAGGCTGCTCCTCGATGGCCAGGCCGCCTCTTGGCTTGGCGAAGAAATTCTTCGAACATCGGCCGGCTCGCCAACTCACGCAGCAATTTCTTCGTGGTATCCGAACTTGGGCCGCTGGCGCGCAGAGATTCTCGTGCTGCCCCGAGCCATTTCAGCCACACTTCATATTCGGGGCCAAATTCCGCTTCGAACTCTTGCCGAAGCCGCTTCGCGAGGGCTGGGCTTTTGCCATTTGTGGAGATGGCGATCTGTAAATCTCCGCGCTGGACTACGGCTCCATAGTAAAAATGGCAGTTCTCGACGTCATCGACGGCGTTGCACAAAATTCCACGCGCTTCGGCTTCGCAAAAGACTGCTTCATTTACACCCGCAGCGGAGGTCGCCGCAATTGTCAGAAAAGCGCCGTCCAAGTCTGCCGGCTCAAACTGCTTCGGCAGCCAATCAATTTTCCCGAAGCGCACCCATTCGGCGATTTGCGGCGTGATGGACGGCGCGATCAGACGTACGCGTGCGCTGGCAGCCAACACTCCAGGAATCTTGGCTTCGGCAATGTTCCCGCCGCCAACAACGACGATCAGCCGCCCTTCCAGCTTCACGAAAATTGGGAAGAGGCTCACGCTTTAGCCCTCCACTCCTTGTGGAACGGGCCCTAGAGCCAGATCGCGCTCAACCGGCAGGACAAAATTCCCCGCGAGAATCGCACGAACATCTTCGTTCGAAAGCCGCGCTAGAAAGCGCCGCAGAGTTTCGCCCGATTCGCGGCGCTCCTCGAATCCGACAAGCAGGCGCTCGATGGCGTCAGGAACGTCCGACGCGGCGCAGCGGTACCCAACCGGCCGGGCAATCGACGCACACTGGCCGAGGCTTCCGCCGATGCAAAAGTAATACGCGTCCACCATTCGGCCATCCACTTTGGTTTTTTTGCCTTCGATGCCGATGTCGGCTATCCAATGCTGGCCGCAACTGTTGGGGCATCCGGTAATGTTGAGACGTAGCTGTTCTTGAAAATCGGGCAGGCGCTCTTCGAGTTCGTGCGTGAGCCATCGGGCAAAGCTCTTGGTCTCCGTAAGCGCAAGCTTGCAAAATTCAGAGCCCGTGCAAGCCACGGTTCCGCGAGCGAACACCGAGGCTTGCACCGGCAGGGCAGCAACTTCAAGGTCGTGAGCTACCGCGGCGGCCTGGCGTTGCGGCACGTTGACGATCAGCAGGTTTTGCATGGTGGTGGTTCGAATGTGGCCGTCGGCGTAGCGATCGGCCAGGTCCGCAGCGGTGCGCAATTGTTGCGGAGTGATCCGGCCGCGCAGCACGGAGGCGCCCACGTAGACAAAGCCATTTTGCTTTTGGGTGTGAATCCCAACGTGGTCGCGATGGACATCCTTAGGGATATCTTCCTCCTCGCCGGGATCAAGAGGAAAACCAATTTTTCGCTGCAACTCATCCAAAAAGCTGTCCGCCGTCCAACCCTGTTGAAGGAAAAGGAATTTGAGGCGAGCTTTTTCCCTGCTCTGCCGAAGAGATTCGCTCGCGCGAAAGATTTCCGCGACGCCACGCGCCACGGGGACGACTTGGTCCCATTGGATGAAAGCATTGAGCCGCAAAGCGATATGTGGATCAGTCGAAAGTCCCCCGCCAACCCGCAGCGAAAATCCGGTTTCGACAACTCCGCCCCGCTTGCGTGTTGTGGCTGTCAGCGCAACATCGTTGATCTCCGGATACGAACACCAGTGCCTGCAACCCGTGATAGAGATCTTGAATTTGCGCGGCAAATTGTAGAAGGCCGCGGCGCCTCCCAGCTCGCGGTCGATGGCCAGCGCCAGCGGCGAGGCATCCACGATTTCTTCTGCGTCCAGGCCTGCAACGGGGCAGCCAGTGATGTTGCGCGCAACGTCGCCGCAAGCGCCGGTTGTCGTCAAATCCGCACGCCAGAGCGATTCCAGGACTTCCGGCAGCGATTCAAGCGTTACCCAATGCAACTGAAAGTTCTGCCGGACAGTAATATCGGCCAAGCCGCGCGCGTGCTGCTCGGCAATATCCGCAACCGCACGCACCTGATCGCTGCGCAGCAAGCCATTCGGGATGCGAATGCGCACCATAAAGTACGGCGTGGCCTTGCCTTCCCCACCAGTCCCTCCGACGACTCCCGCGCCGTCTCCCTGGGTGTAAACGCCCCAGGACCGGAAGTAGGTGCTAAACCATTCGGGCGGAATCGCGGCATAGCCGTTGCGGGCAAACTCACGAATCTCGTCAAAATGCTCCCAGGCGTTCTTCGCGCGCTTCAGACGCTCGACGCGCTGTGCTTTGGTTTCCTTGATTTCACCCATTGTTGAATCACCTGTCCCAAAACGTATCCCAAAAACAAAAAACCCACGTGGCCTGAACCTCTGGCAACGTGGGCTTCGGAACTTTGAATCCTAGAGTAGTGCTAAGTCCGGAAACTCCCCTGGCCAGAGATGGGTGTCATACAACACGCAGCCTTGCGTGCGCACGAACAACACATGATCTGGCGACAGGTCATCATAAAAGCCAAGCATACCTCGCGGTCTTCTCTAAGTCAAAAGAAGACCATCACGAAACTTTAGATGCACAAAACTCAAAAAAGTAATCAACCCCAAATTTGCGTTGACTACGGCTTCTGAGGCGCAGGCGTTGGCGTCGCGTTCGCCGCAGAAGGCGCCTTCGCCGGCGCTGCACCAGGCGGCAGAATCAACATAGTGGTTTTAATCCAATCGAGCTTGTCGAAGCCCTTGTCCAAATAAGGCTTCCCAAGTCTCTCGATCTTATTCTGCTCCGGCCCCTGACCTTCGGGGGCACCCTCGCCATAGCCCGTATAGAGCGATTCGACGATGTCCATTCCTTCGGTAATCTGGCCAAAAGGGGAAAATCCCATCCCGTCGAGTCGTTTGTTATCGACCAAATTGATGAACACTTGCGTCGTTCGAGTATTAGGTCCACTCATGGCATAGGTGATGTACGCCCGCAGGTTACTCTGCACAACAGGATCATCTTTTATGGGCGCATGCTCCCAAGCTGCCGTGACGGGAGGATAGGCGCTGATGCCCCACTGGACCACAAAACCCTTCAATACGCGAAAGAAATGAGTATTGTCATAGAAATGATGGCGCACAAGATTGTAAAAGCGGTCGGCGCCGAGCGGAGCCCACGCGCGCGTCACTGTGATGACAAAGTCGCCCTTCGTGGTCGTGAATTTCACCTGATACGTGGCTGGCGCTTTCGCGGTTAGAAGTGCCGGCCGAAGCAGCGCTCTATCATACGGGCTGGTCGCCGCCGGTTTGTGTGCCGGGGTGGTTCCCGTGGCCGATTTCGGCTGCGCAGGAGTCTGCGTTGGTGCGGCCTGCGCCCGTGCGTCGTTGCGAGGTACAGCCGCAATGAGCAGCAGCCCTGCAGCCATCATCCATCCACATTTATGCATTGCTCTTCCCTCTCCGATTTGAGTTCTTCAGATTATTTGCTAATGGCAGCTTACGACTACTTCGCGGCGTTCAGCTCGCGGCTGACGCGCTCGACCTCCGCCATGACCCTAAGAGTATTCTCGCCGAGAATCTTCCTTACGTCACCTTCGGAATAGCCTCTTTCCAGTAAAGCGTTCGTGATCTGCGGTAGCTTGGTCGCATCTTCCATCCCGAAGGGCATATTCGCGCCATCGAAATCAGAGCCAAGACCGACATGTTCAATGCCCGCAATTTTTACGGCATGCTCGATTTGCTCGATGATTTTGGTCCACTCCACTCTGGGCAGCTCGCCGCGCAAAACGTATTCCCTCGTGACTCGGTCGCCTTCGATTAACTGGCAGCCTTCCCGATCCCCGCATCGCCTCTGTATCTCCAGGGCAATCGCTTTGTCCCACTCTGGATGCGCTTTCTCAGCATTCCGAAACTCCTGGCTCAGAAAGCCGACGTGATAATTAATTTGAATGACGCCGCCTTTGGCGGCCAGGGCCCTGATCATGTCGTCGGTCATATTACGCGGCGCATCGCAAATGGCGCGGCAATCGGAGTGTGAAGCGAACACCGGCGCTCTGCTGACGTCTAGGACGTCGGCAAACGTCTTGTCGCTGACGTGTGAGACGTCCACAATCATTCCCAGACGGTTCATCTCACGCACGACGTCCTTGCCAAATTCTGACAGTCCATTGTGCTCTGGTTTGGCGGTCGAGGAGTCCGCCCATTCAGCGTTTCCGCTGTGCGTCAGAGTCATGTAGCGCGCGCCAAGCGCTGCATAGCGGCGGAGCACACCGAGGTCGCTCGCGATCATGTGGCCGCCTTCGACACCAATAAGAGCAGCGATTCTGCCCTGCTTGTGCGCTTCGCGAATTCCCTCCGCCGTCGTAACAAGCATCAGATCGCTCGAATGCTTGCGAACCTGCTCATGCACGGCGTCAATTTGGGAGAGCGCGCGCTTCACTGCCTCCTGCCCTGTGATTTTGCTGGGAATCCAAATCGAAAAGAAGATCGCTCCGAGGCCGCCTTCTTTCATCCGCGGAATGTCGATACTCCCCAGCGCGTTCCGCGAACCTAAATCAAATCCGGCATCGAAGAATCGTTGCGTGGTGTCGTCGTGCGCGTCGATCACGATCGAAGAGTAATGGAGCTGCCTCGCTCGTTCCGAAATTTCGTTCACAGCCATTGCCCTCGCAAGTACGATTCCCGCCAAAAGACATATCCCCGCTCCAAGAAGTGTCTTTGACACCAACGTCAGCGTCATTTCGTTATTGCGTAGCCCGCATTTCACGGCTCACGGCTTCGTTTTGTTCCATTACTCGCAGCAAGTTACCGCCGAGGATTTTCCGAAGGTCGTCATCGCTATAGCCTTTGCGCACAAGCGCTTCGGTAATCCGCGGAAGGTGCGTGCAGTCGTCCATGCCTTCGGGCATATTTGCGCCGTCGAAATCCGAACCGAGTCCGACGTGATCCGGGCCAACCAGCTTAACAACGTGATCGATGTGGTCGATAATCCTTTCCCAGCTTACGTGCGGCAGCTTGCCTTCCTCAGTGGCTTTTTCCGTCATCTCGGTCATCTTTTTGTTCAGGCACTCGTCATTGTCGCCGCACTCCTTTTTGAGCCTGTCCATCATCTCCACCACACCGCCGGAAAGCTTTTCCTCCGCGTCCTTGTAGGCTTGATCGATGAAGCTTTTTTCGTAGTTGATCTGGATGACGCCGCCTTTCGCGGCCAGCGCTTTGATCATGTCGTCCGACATGTCGCGCACGTGATTGCACAGCGCGCGGCAAGAAGAATGCGACGCAATGAGCGGTGCTTTGCTGACTTCCAGCGCATCGTAGAAAGTCTTGTCGGAGACGTGCGAGATGTCCACCATGATTCCCTGCCGGTTCATTTCCCGCACGATTTGCTTGCCGAAGTCCGTCAGCCCGTTGTGTTCCGGCTTGGCGGTCGAGGAATCGGCCCATTCATCATTGTAAAAGTGGGTGAGCGTCATGTAACGAACGCCTAAGTCGCCGAACATGCGCAATACGCGGATGTCGTTCCCGATCATGTGTCCGCCTTCGACCCCGATAAGCGCGGCAATTTTGCCTTGCGCGTGCGCCCTACGCACTTCTTCCGCCGTGCGACAAAACGCCATGTCTTTCGAATATTTATTTACGTTTTCGTGGACTGCGTCGATTTGGTCCAGCGCTTTCTGGATGGCCGACGGGCCCATGATTCTGCCGTCGATCCAGATGGAAAAGAAAATAGCATTCATGCCGCCCTCGCGCATGCGCGGAATGTCGATGTGCCCATCCGGATTGCGCTTGCCAATGTCAAAGTTCTTCGAGAAGAAGCGCTGCGTCGTGTCGTCGTGCGTGTCGAGGACGATAGTTGAGAAATGCAGTTTCTTCGCACGATCGGCGATGTCGTCGCCAGTGGCAACCTGACTCATCAAAAACCCGACAGCCAGCAAACAGACAATCAGCGAGACGCGGACCTGACGCATGTATTCCTCCAATGGAAAGGGTGCGGCGAGATTCTACCCTATTAGCCAGCCAACCAGCGCTTGTTTCCACGCTTGCCGGTTCATTTCAGCGAGGGATTCGGTCAAGGGAATGTCTTTCGGGCAAGCCTTCACGCAATTTTGGACATTTGCGCATTCCTGGATGCCGCCCGGCTCCATAAGCGCCGCAATGCGCTCTTTCGCATGCATCGCGCCTGTGGGATGCATGTTGAATAGCCGGACCTGGCTGATGATCGCCGCGCCCATGAATTGGTTGTTGTCATTCACCTGGGGGCAGACTTCCAGGCAGCTTCCGCACGAAATGCAGCGCGACAACGGATAGGCTTTCTCCTGCGTCTCGGGAGCCATCCGTGGCCCCTCACCGAGATCGTACGTCCCGTCGATGGGAATCCAGCCTTTGACGCGTTTCAGGCTGTCGAACATGAACTGACGGTCAACCGCCAGATCGCGGACTACTGGAAACTTCGAGAAAGGTTCAAGCCGAATCGGCTGCTCCAGCTTATCCACCAGCGCGGAACACGCCATGCGCGCCTGCCCATTGATGAGCATGGCACACGAGCCGCAAACTTCCTCAAGGCAGTTCGAATCATAGCTGATCGGCGTGGTCTTCGTGCCATCCCGAGTGACCGGCGTCTCGGCGATGTCGCGAAGGCAGATGATGACGTTCATGGCGGGACGCCACGGCAACGCAAACTCTTCCCAATAAGGCGTCCCCTTTGGACTGACCTGCCGTTTTACGCGAACGAGCACCTCTTTGGTGTCAGGCATTAAGTCCTCGGCAAATCTTACAAATACTGGACGACGGGGGCTCCAATACTGTCAATTTCGAACAGGTTCTATTTGGTTGCGTCATAACGCCTCGCACGCGGTGGGATTAGCGAAATGTCCACCGGCTCATAACTGAGCTGGATTTCGCCATTCAACCATTTGGCCCGCGTCGTCTTGAGCCAATTCGCGTCATCCCGCTCTGGAAAATCCGGTTTGTAGTGCGCCCCGCGTGACTCATTGCGTTGCAGCGCGCCAAGCGTTACGACACGCGCAAGTACAAGCATATTGTCCAGCTCGCGAGCAAAATTCAGCGTCTGGTTCGACCAGCGGGTGCGGTCGCTCAAATTAATTCTGCCGTTGCGCTCCTGAAGTTCGCGAATCTTGGCGTCAGCAACCTGCAAATCTTTGTTAATCCGGGTCACCGTTACGTGCTCGGTCATCACTTCGCCGAGCTCCCGCCAGATGGTCATCGGATTTTCCGTACCATCCGGCGAAATCAACGCCAGATTTTTTTCTTCCTGCCGCTTGCGCTCGCTCTCATAGACGTTCGAGCCAACCGCCTCACAGCCGCTTGCCAAATTCCGGGCATACTTCACCGCCGCAGGTCCCGCCAACCCTCCGCCAAAAATACAAGACACCAGTGAGTTGGCTCCCAGCCGGTTCGCCCCGTGATACTGATATTCGCATTCGCCGGCGGCATAAATTCCCGGCACATTCGTCGCCTGATCTTCCGCGTTCACCCAGATGCCGCCCATCGTGTAGTGCATCGCCGGGAATACTTTCATCGGCTCTTCGCGCGGGTCCACACCAAGAAACTTCTCGTAAATCTCCAGAATGCCTTCCAGCTTGCGATCCAGCACTTCCTTCGGTATATGTGTGACGTCCAGATAAACTGCTGCCTGACCTCGTATTCCGAGCTTTTCCTGGTAAACAATTCTGTGAATCGCGCGCGTCGCAATGTCTCGCGGGACAAGATTTCCGTACTTGGGATACCATTCCTCGAGAAAATAGAAGCGTTCTCCCTCGGGAATGCTCCTCGCTGGACGCGCGTCTGATGGATTCTTGGGTACCCAAACGCGGCCGCCTTCTCCTCGCGCGGATTCACTCATCAGCCGCAGCTTGTCTTCTCCAGGAATCGCCGTCGGATGCACCTGAATGAACTCGCCATTCGCGTAATCGACTCCCTGCTGAAGCAATGCTGATTGCGCTGAACCCGTGCACACCACGGAATTCGTCGATCGACCAAAAATCGCGCCAATCCCGCCCGTGCAGAAAATCACCGCGTCTGCCGAATACGTTTTTACTTCCATGGACCGCAAGTCCATAGCGCAAATCCCGCGGCACACACCTCCTTCGTCAATCACCGCAGACAAAAACGTCTGCCCCTCGTATTTCTTCACGCGGTCTTCGGCTTCGTGCCTCCGCACCTGCTCATCCAGTGCGTAAAGCAGCTGTTGCCCTGTCGTCGCGCCCGCAAACGCCGTCCGGTGATACAGCGTGCCGCCGAATCTGCGGTAATCCAGCAATCCCTCTGACGTGCGGTTGAACATCACGCCCATGCGGTCCAGCAAATCAATAATCCCCGGCGCCGCTTCGCACATTCTCTTCACTAGCGGCTGATTCGCGAGAAAATCCCCGCCGTAAATTGTGTCGTCAAAATGCTTCCAGATAGTGTCGCCTTCGCCCTTCTGATTCTTCGCCGCGTTGATCCCGCCCTGCGCGCAAACCGAATGCGACCGTTTGACAGGCACAATCGAAAACAAATCCACGGGCACGCCCGCCTCCGCGACGCGAATCGTCGCCATCAGGCCAGCCAAACCACCGCCCACCACAATGATTTTCGGCTGTCTCATTTCAAGTAGAATTCAAAAGGATGCCAATTCAACCAAAAACTCAAAACAATCAGAACGCCAACCAGGCTGAACGTAAAACCCACTGCAGCCCCAAGTGCGCCGGCTGCTCGCTGCGCCTTCGCCGTCGCAGCCAAGCCCCATTTACATAAAAAATTCCAAATGCCCACACCTAGATGAAAAGACGACGCCAGCACGCCGATAAACATGAACGTCAGCGCGTATGGATTCTGCAGCAAATCCTCAACATCCGCATACGTCGATCTACCGTGCGTCAGCCAGCGCTCTGTGTACAAATGCCACCCAATGTACACAAACGCGATCAGCCCAGTGTAACGCTGAGAGGTGTAAAGCCAGTTCCCCACCCACGGGTACGCCGACACATTCGATTTTCCGCGCAACCAAATATAGATCCCATATCCGCCGTGATAGAGCACCGGCAAGAAAATAAACAGCCATTCCACCGCCAAGCGGAACGGAATCGTCTGCAACTCTTGCGATTTCGCGTCGTATTGCGATCGGCTCACAAGTGCATAGCTATTCGACCAGAAATGTTCCGCAAGGAATGCACCAACGGGGATAATTCCGGTCAAAGAATGAAGCTTGCGAAGAAGATAGTCGGTTTCAGGCTGGGTTGCCGTTGCGAACATGCCCTCTCCGCCGCTTGAGATGCTGAAGGGCGCTGAAAAGTCGCGGCCCATTCAGTATAGGGAGTTGAAAACAGCGATGCAAGTGAGTCTATTCTTCTCTCGGACACGCGCCACTCGAAAATTCGTTGCGTCGTGCAGCATTTGTCGCTTAAATGAGAATACGACGGATGGTATCCGCCCGGCTCCTCCCGCCTGGCAGCCTTCGCGTGTCCAACGGATATTCCATGACCATGAGCCTCAGCCTTGTTTCGGAGCTGGAACGCATCGCAAGTGCTGTCGAATCGGACGCTACCGCCCTTTCCCAAATCTCCTTGCCCGGCATCGCGGAACGCATTGCGAAGAATCTCGGCGTAAAATCCGACGAGGTCGCGCTTATGGGAGTTTCCACACGCTGGCGCCACTTGCACTTTCTTGTCCCGGCATCGCTGAAACAGGTTGGTTTTATTCCGCTTTCCAGCACCTCTGCCATTGCCGCCCGCACGGCTCGCGAGAGCCGTCCGGATATCATCAATAATTTTGCGGGTGTCCGTCACGCCACTGTTTTCGAGGGCGTAAAAATCGGCGGCGAAAGCTCCGAGATAATCCAGAAGTTGATCAGCGCTCCGATTCTTTCCGGCGACAAGGTCGTGGGCGTCATCCAGGTCAGCCGCAAAGGAGCCAATCCCTCAGTGGCCGGGCCGGACTTCAGCGCCGACGATTTAGGCAAGGTCCTCGCGCTCTGCAAACCTCTTGGTAAGTTGCTACAGCACATCGCCGGTGATTCCTGAGCACTTACCACGCTACTTGTCACAATTCATTCATTTTTGCTCTCTCGCTCCGCAAAAATTCCCCGAATTCGTTTGACACTGCAATACCTTCTTGTTATTTTTCCACAGCGGAAATTTTTGCGCCGTAACTCTACTCACGGAGGCACCACAACCCGGCACCATGGCGTTCGTCGCTAAGAAGATCTTCCTCACCAAAGGCGTCGGAAAACATCGCGAAAGACTTTCGAGCTTTGAGCTCGCCCTGCGCAATGCAGGCATCGCCGCGTGCAACATCGTGCGCGTCTCCTCGATATTCCCGCCCAACTGTAAACTGATTTCCCGAAGCGAAGGATTGAAGCACATCAAGCCCGGCCAGGTGGCTTTTACCGTCATCAGCGAAAACTCCACCAAGGAAGCGCATCGCCTCATCGCCGCTAGCATCGGCTTGGCGCTTCCGAGCGATAAATTGATGTACGGCTACCTCTCCGAGCATCACTCGTTTGGCGAAACCGAGGAAGTCGCCGGCGAGTACGCGGAAGAGCTCGCCGCGGAAATGCTCGCCACCACTCTCAACGTGGAATTTGACCCAGATCTCAGCTTCGACGAGAAAAAAGAGGTCTACCGCATCTCCAACAAGATCGTTCGCACCATGAACGTCACGCAATCCGCCGTCGGCGACAAGCGCGGCCTTTGGACCACTGTCCTCGGCGCCGCAATCCTCATCGGCGAAGACGACTAGCTCACTTCGCGTCCAATTCGTACGCTGTTTTCAACCACTTCCTCACTTCGGCATCGATCTCATCCACTGACTTCACCTCAATCCGGTGGGTGATGCGGTCCTTCTTCGCTAACCCGCCGGTATCTATCATTCTCTTCGGCAATTTCCCTTTGTAGTGCGTCAACGCGAACCCTAAATCAATGCGCGTATTCGTCGTCGGCTTAATCTGCGCAAAAACGTGCTCGCGATACAGCGGCACCATCGTTTTGCAAGGGCATGCCTTCACGTCCGGCCCCATTGATTTTCCTAGCTCCAACAAATCTTCATAGATTGGCAGCAATTTCGCCTTCGGTCCCGCGTACTGCTCCTCAACGTATACCAGCGCCGTTTTCAGATAAGCTTCCGGCGAGTCTTCCTCCGCCCCTTTTCCATCCACGCGCTCGGAGATCCACCAAGCGCTGTTGGTGCCAAGCTTGTGTTTTGTTTTCAACCACTCGCGCCGCGCCTTGTCTTCTTTTGGTCCTTCTTTTTTCGCGAAAGCAATCCATTCCTCGAGTGAACGCCCAGTCTTTTCTCTTAATTCCGCAATCCATTTCTGCACCATCGCCACTCCGGGGTGCACACCATACTTGCCTTTGCTCATCGCCTCTCCCGCTTTCGCCATCTCCCCTCCTCTACAGGTGTGGGGTGCTGACCGCCAACTTCGCGGCTTCCCACCCCGCCATTCCGCCGGCAATTTCGCTCACTTGGTGGAAGCCCTGCTTCTGTAACAGGCTCGCGGCAATCGAAGAGCGATAACCACCTGCACAGTAAACGAGCAAAGGGCGATCTCTTGGCAACTCTTGTAATCGCTCAGAAAGATGATTCAGAGGAACGCTCAAGCTCCCCTCGATGTGCTTTTGTTCACGCTCGCGTGGCGCGCGAACGTCGAGAACCACCGGTGGCTCACTCGATGAGACGAGTTCCGCGGCAAACTGGGAGCTAAGCCGCTCCGTGAAGGCGATCAGCTCTGGCCTTGCTTCCAGGCTTTGCAAGCCGTTGCGAAGATATCCGGCGATATGATCGAAACCGATCCGGCCCAGGCGGATGGCTGATTCGTTTTCCCTGCCAGGCGTCGCGATGATCACAATCGGATGCGCGTGGTCGAGCACGGTTCCAGCCCAAGTTGCGTACTGCCCTCCAAGACCAATATTGACGCTGCCTGCCAGATGAGCTGCCCCAAACTCCTCCGGCTCGCGTGTGTCGAGGATCTGCGCGCCCCCCGCCTGCAACGCCAGTACGGTGTCGAGTTCGAGTGGCTTAAGTTCGCGCTCCAGAGCCTCTGAAAGCGTGGGCCTCTCTTTGCTGTTCAAAACGGCATCGTAGACGAAATACGGCGGAGCCTCTGGCTGGTCGGCAGTCACCATTTCGATGAACGCTTTCTTTGTCATCGGTTGCAACGCGTAGTTCAATCGCCGCTGCTCGCCGATCGTTGATACCGTCTCCTTGCTGATGGCTCTGCCGCAGAGCGAACCCGCTCCGTGCGCAGGATAGACCAGACTCGCGTCCGGCAGCGGAAGCAACTTTGATTGCAGTGAGTCGTAGAGCAAAGCACCCAGGTCTTTGGCTGACCATCCCATGGCCGCGCGTAGATCGGGCCGGCCGACATCACCAACGAACAACGTGTCGCCTGTCAAGACAGCATACGGGTCGTTTTCGCCTCGATTCAGATCGTAGACAAGGATCGAAATCGATTCTGGGGTGTGTCCCGGAGTTTCTAGCGCCTTCAGCCGCACGTGCCCAAATTCGACAACGCTGCCATCACTGAGGGGCGTAAATCGGTATTCTGCCTGCGCCTTCGCGCCTAGATAAATCGTCGCGCCGACACGATCCCGCAGCTCCAGATGCCCCGCGACAAAATCAGCGTGCAGGTGCGTCAATATCACATGCTTGATGTTCAGGTTGTGTTCGGTGGCGAATTCGAGATAACTGTCGATGTCGCGTTGTGGATCCACAACGGCCGCGGTGCCCGCCGTCTCGTCCCCGATGAAATAGGAAGCATGTGCGAGGCAATTTAAATAGAACTGCTTGAAGATCAATCTACACCGCCCTGTCTGCCGCTGCGGGCGGCGTGCGGATTACAGGCCTACTTCTCGCGCTTGAAATACCCGATGCGATCCAGAACCGCGCCCACGATGAGCGGCAGCGCCACTGTCGCGTCATCAAAAACTTCTGCAAATTTCCCGCCTTCTTCCGGCGGCACAAACTTTCCCCACGAGACGGCTTCCGTATACGTGCTGCCGCTCAAGCCGCCCCAATGCACGGGCTCGGGACAAATGCGCACACCGTAGTTGTAACGCTTCAGTGGTATTTTCTGGTAACCGCGCCGCGCCAGCAACTCGGCGTAAACTCCAAATTGTTGCGACCAATTCCGCGGTACGCCCCCGCCGACTGTAAAAAGCCCCATGCGCTTCGTCGCCAGCATCGTGTCGGCAAATTTCTCGAAATCCTCGAACGGATCGAACCGCAGCAGCGGCTTGTTTTCTCTCTGCCGCGCGATTTTCTGGAGGGCGAAATCGATTCCCAATTCCGAATCGCTGAACGCCGGCACAAAGACCGGCACATTGTGCTCGTACGCGGATTTCAGAATTCCCCTCCCCGCCCCTTGCTTGTGCAACGTTTCACCGATCTTGCGGTGAATCTTCCAGCTGCAGGCAACTTCCTCCGCATCCCAATTCGAAAGGACGTCGTCCATTACTTCTTCCACGTGATCCAGATTCACTTCCGGTTCGAGCGAATCGTAAACGCGGTTGTATCCCGCGTGAAACAGTTCCTTGTCGTCCATTTTGGGGTCATAGCGGAAGTGCGAGTGCCCCGTCGCTTCCACCAGTCCGTGTGCCATCAGCGCCCCGGTTGAAACGACCGCTTTTACCAAACCACTCTCAATCAAATCGCAGAAAATGAAACCCATCTTCGCTACGGTGAGGGCCCCGGAGAGCGTCATCACCACAAAACAATCCTTGTCCCGCGCCATCGTTTCCAGAACGTCGGCCGCGTCGCCGATTTGCCGGCCAGTGAACGCCGTATTCCCCATCGCGCGAACCAATTCATCGATGGTGCGGCATTTCGACAGATCAATGGGAAACATCGGCCGCAGCTTATCCTTCACCGGATCGTGCAGTACGCGTCCCGTGACTGTCTTTTCGTGCTGCTTTGCCATCTGCTCTCCTCGAACTCTCTCGCGCTTTCGTTTCAGAACTTCACACCAAGTCCCAATATTCAAATTTCGTAACGATTGATATTACAAATGCGCCCCTAAGGAAAGAACAAAACGCTGCAAAAAATGTTTCTACGAGCATGATAAACTAAATTTTATGACAAAGAAATTCACAATCGGCCTTTTGCAAATGCGCAGCGCGGCGAATCCCGAAGAAAATCTTTCGCGGGCCATCGAGAAAATCCGCGAAGCTTCCGCGCGCGGCGCGCAAATCATCTGTATGGATGAACTTTTTCGCGGCGAATATTTCTGCCGCACCGAAGACCCTGATCTTTTCAATCTTGCCGAACCTGTTCCCGGCCCGGCCACCGATGCCCTCGCAAAAATCGCAAAAGAACTAAAAGTCGTCCTTGTCGTTTCCCTCTTCGAGCGCCGTGCTGCCGGCGTCTATCACAACACTTGCGCAGTGCTCGACGCGGACGGTTCTCTCCTCGGCAAATACCGTAAGATGCACATTCCCGACGATCCTCTCTACTACGAGAAATTTTATTTCACGCCGGGCGATCTGGGCTTCCCGAATTTCGACACAGCTTACGGTCGTATCGGCGTTCAGATTTGCTGGGATCAATGGTATCCGGAAGGTTCGCGCCTCACTGCGCTCCAAGGCGCGCAGGTAATTCTCTATCCCACAAGTATCGGCTGGCATCCTCACGAAAAGGCACAATTCGGCGCGGCTCAACTCGACGCTTGGCGCACCATCCAGCGCGCGCATGCCATCGCCAATGGCGTTTACGTCGCCGTAGTCAATCGCGTCGGCTACGAAGGTAAGCCAGAAAAAGGCGATGCTGGCCTCGAATTCTGGGGAAATTCTTTCGTCGCAGATCCTTTCGGCCGCATCCTCTCCGAAGCCTCAAACGACAAAGAAGAAATCCTGGTAGTCGAATGCGACCCCGCCCAAAGCGAAGAAACTCGCCGCAACTGGCCCTTCCTCCGCGACCGTCGCATCGACGCCTATCAACCCATCCTCAATCGCTGGCTCGGCGAATAATTCTTCTCTGTGCTCTCTGCGACCTCTGTGTTAAAAAAACGTGTGACCAAATCCAGGATCATGCCCCCATCGAAAATCGAATACACGCCACGTTCCCAAGGTTTTCAAATGCCCGCCGAATGGGAACCCCACGAAGCCACCTGGCTCGGCTGGCCCCACGAGCTAACCGACTGGCCTGGAAAATTTTCTCCGATCCCCTGGGCCTTCGCCGAGATCGTTCGCTACCTTTCCCAAGTGGAGCGCGTCTATCTCCTGGTTGAAAATCGTGAAGCCGAATCCCGCGTCCGCACCATCCTGAGGAAATCCGGCGCCAATCTCTCCGCCGTGGATTTCTTCCGCATCCCCACCGATCGCGGCTGGATGCGCGACTCCGGCCCCATCTGCGTCAAGAATTCGTCCGGCGAAGTCGCTTACACCCATTGGCGCTTCAACGGCTGGGCCAAGTACGCCAATCACAAAAAAGATGCTCTTGTCGTGACCGCAGCCAACAAAAAACTCAACCGTCGCGTCTGGCAGCCGGAGCACAAAGGGCGACGCCTCGTGCTAGAGGGCGGCAGCATTGACGTCAACGGCCGCGGAACGGTGCTCACGACAGAAGAATGTCTGCTCAGCAAAACGCAGGAACGCAATCCTGGATTTAGCCGCGAGGACTACGGCGCCGTCTTCAAAGAGTATTTCGGCGCAACAAACGTCCTCTGGCTAAAAAACGGCATCGCCGGCGACGACACGCACGGCCACGTCGACGACTTGGCCAGATTCGTCGATCCCACAATGGTAGTCACCGTCGTCGAAGACGATCCGAACGATGCCAATTACGCGCCGCTCCAAGAAAATCTAGCCCTGCTAAAAAGCATGAAAGATCAAGACGGCCACCCCTTACAAGTCGAAACGCTCCCCATGCCGGCTCCAGTCTATTTCGATGGCCAGCGCCTCCCTGCCAGCTATGCCAATTTTTACATCGCCAACAGAATCGTAATCGTCCCTACGTTCAACGATTCGAACGACCGCGTCGCTCTCAACACCTTGGCCAAATTTTTCCCCGGTCGCGAAGTCATCGGCATCGCGTGCCGGGACCTAGTCCTCGGCCTCGGCACGCTCCATTGCATGACGCAACAGCAACCCATCTGATAGACTCCTACGCATCACAATCCCAGATGCGAATGAGATTTTTTCTTGGAGGCTGAATGTCCGCCACACTTTTTGGCGCTTTGTTCGAGACAAAGGGTATTTCGGTCTACCTCCCCAGTGGATTCTGGGGCTGGATCATCATCGGCCTCATCGCCGGATGGTTAGCCGGAAAAATCTCGCGCGGCCGCGGCTTCGGCTGCATCACCGACATTATTCTCGGCATCGTTGGCTCATTCATCGGCGGCTGGATTTTTATGCGTCTCGGCATCTGGGGCGGCGGCTTCCTTTATTCTCTCGCTGCAGCTACCGTTGGCGCCGTTCTGCTCGTCTTTATCGCCCATCTCTTCAGCGGCGGCGATCGTTAGTCACGCCCCCGAGCGGCCTCTCCGCGCTGCAGCCGGCTAGTGCGCGATTCGCCTGTGCTAAAAGAGACACCCCCCACACGCATCACGACCGCAACGCGCGCCCACCATCCCACTGTGATACGATTCCTACGCACATCACGGAGATAACCTTTCTTTGAGTAAGTCTACGCAGTCCCTATTAGCAATTCCCCTCGGCGGTCTCGGCGAATTCGGAATGAACATGATGGTCCTTCGTCTCGGTGACGACATCCTCGTCATCGACTCGGGCATGATGTTCCCAGAATCCGAACTTCTCGGCGTCGACCTCGTTATCCCCGACATCACCTATCTAAAGCAAAATCGCCAGCACGTGCGTGCCATCGTGCTCACACACGGCCACGAAGATCACATCGGTGCGCTCCCGTATATTTTGCGCGACCTCAATGTCCCCGTGTACGGCACGCGCTTCACTCTAGCGCTGGTGAAAAAACGCCTCGAAGAAGCTGGCCTTCTCGCCTCCACGACCCTCCGCGAAGTTCTCCCAGGCCGCCTCGTCGAAATCGGCCCCTACGAAATCGAGTTCATCAACGTCACACACAGCACTATCGACTGCGTGGCCCTCGCCGTTCGCACTCCGCTCGGGGTAATCATTCACACCGGCGACTTCAAGATCGACCAAACTCCTGTCGACGGCGCTCCGTTCGATCTTCATACGTTCGCGCGCTACGGCAGCGAAGGCGTGCTCGCACTTTTCAGCGATTCCACCAACGTCGAGCGCCCCGGCTTCACTCCCTCCGAGCGCGCCATCGTCCCGCGCATCGAGGAACTCTGCCGGTCCGCGCCGCGTCGTGTCATCCTTTCCTGCTTTGCCTCGTCAATTCACCGCATCCAGCAAATCATCGACATCGCCGGCCGTGTCGGCCGCAAAGTCGCTTTCGTGGGCCGCAGCATGGTCGACAACGTTGAAATCGCGCACTCCATGAATTATTTGCGCATTCCCGACGGCATGGTCGTCCGTCCGCAGGACATTCGCAACTTCGATCCCAAGCGCATCGTCATTCTCGCCAGCGGTAGCCAAGCCGAGCCTATGTCTTCGCTTTCGCGCATCGCCGTCGATAACCACCGCTTCGTTACCGTCGACGAGAACGACAGCGTCATCCTTTCTGCGCGCATCATTCCCGGCAACGAAAAAGCCATCTTTCGAATGCTTGACCACATGTTCCGCCGCCGCGCCCTCGTCTACTACGACAATTCCGCCGGCACCATTCACGTTTCCGGCCACGCCAGCCAGGAAGAGCAAAAACTAGTCCTTCAGCTCGTCAAGCCGAAGTACTTCATTCCCGTTCACGGCGAATACCGCCATCTTTTTCGCCACGCCGCTCTCGCGCATCAGCTCGGCTGCGTTTCCGGAGAAATCTTGCTTCTCGAAAACGGCAAGTGCATCGAATTTACGGCGGATGGTGTTCGGCGGCGCGATCCAGTAACGGCAGGCCGTGTCTGCGTCGATTCCGGCTCTCTAGAAGAGATCGAAGACGTGGTAATCCGCGATCGTAAGCATCTTTCCGAAGATGGCGTAGTCGTCCCGATCATCGCGATCGACAAACACACCGGTAAAATGGAATCCCAACCGGAAATTGTCACCCGCGGCCTCTTCAGCGACAACGGCCAGGAATTAATCGCCGGAGCCCGCGAAGTCATCATGAAAACAGTCGAGCAATCTAATGCCGAAGAAAAGTCCGACTGGGGCGTGATCAAAGAAAAAATCCGCGTCGACCTGAAGCGCTACATCAATAAACAAACGTCCAAGCGTCCGCTAATTCTGCCGGTCATCCTGGAGATTTGAACTTCGTTCTGGGCGGGGTGGTTGACTGCAGTTAGGGCTTTGGCGTCGCTACAGCCGCAGTCGCAGGCGCAGCCGTTTCGGAAACAACGATGTATTCGTATTTCTTTCCGTTCGCTTTGAACTTCATCTTATCTTTTTCCAGCGTGAACTCGACACCTGTGTTCACCGGAATCAATGCCTTATCCGCAGGCTTCTCCTGCCGCACATGGTACTCCGTTGTCTCTGTTCGAACCACATACTCCTGGCACAGCACTTCGGCTGTTTCTTTCTTGTTCTTTACGTGCGAGCCGCAGGCCACCGAACTTTCCGAAACAATCGTCCCCGCCTGAGGCTCCTTCGCCGCGGCTGGGATTCCCACCAACACCACCGCTGCCAAAAGCACAAATATCTTTATCACGCCGCCTCCTATGGACCTCACGGACTCTCTCGGCTACACGCCACCCGCATCGGCCCATTCCAACCTGATTTCACTTGTAACCAATTCGCTGGTTGGCTTCCAGTCTCTTTTCAACCCATGTTTCGCAATAGTAGCCAAGGCTTCGCGCCTGCAACATCCACCCCATCTTGGCTAGCATATGCCTCGATGCGATTGGGAAACTCTCCTCAGCACTACTCGTTTCCCCCTCCAAACAGGCGCAGCACAAGTCCGGTGGAAATCCAGTAGTTGGTCTGATGGGTATTCGTCACGAAAGACGTCTTGTAGTAGTCCACATCGATCAAACGTATGTCCCAGCGGTGCGAGCGCGTTGGATGGATGTCCACACCGCCTCCCACCTTATAGGAAAGAGTGCTTCCCGTGGATGAGGTGTAACCCCCGCTCCCGCTGACGGTGGTTTTTAGGTCGGATCCACCAACCAGCGCTTCACCAAACGGGGTGATTCCCCATCGATTTCGCGTACGGTAGAAGAAGCGGGGCCCATAGTGATTTCCATAGAGCACATTCTTGGCGCCGCTTACCGTTTCGAAGTTGTAGCTAGTGTCCGCGAGGATCTGTAACCACGACCTTGCGTTCCACCCAACTGACCCCAGCCCTCCGATTGAATTGGTCCCGAATCCCGTACCACCCATCCGCGAAAGCGCGAAGCCGCCATAAAGTTCCAGCAAAGGAGCCGCCCGAACGCTCGGGCGCGGTTTTTCCCAGCTATCTTTCATGTCCGCAGGGCGAATGGCTGGCGCTGCCGGTTGGGCTGGGGCTGGTTGAGCTGGCGCCGCTGCCGCGGGTGCGGGCTGCGCAGGTGCTGGTTGAGCCGCCTCAGGCTGAGCCTCCCCTGCCGCATTCGAACTAGGCTGCGTTGTGGCAGGCGTCTCCGCCGTATCCGCATTCGGTGTTGGCGGCGCCGTCGGTGGTGCAGTAAACACAGGCGCTGGTGCCGCCGCAGGTTCGGCCGAAGCTGGCTGAGAACCAGTCGGCTGGGCAGCCGCAGGCTGAGCCTCCGCCGACGCACTCGAACCTACCTGTGCGACAGGAGCAGCCGTTCCTACACCATTTGAACTAATTGTGCTAGAAGCGGTTGCCGGCGCTGTAGGCGCAGCCACTTCGACTGCAGGCGATTGCGTCGAGCCCGCTTGCAGGGCTGTCGCCGGCACAACTGCCGCTTGCTCCGGTGCCGCCGAAGGCGCTGCCTGGGGCAGCGCAGCTGTAGCCGCTTTGGGCTGCGCGTCGAACGGAGTCGCGCGCGGAATCTTTGTTTTCTCCGAAGCCGCCTGCAATGACGGAGTCTGCGGTCCCGTTTGTTGTTTCGACGCCGCTGGCTGCAAGGAGGTGACTCCGCGATCTTGGGCGATCAAACTCGAATATATGTAACCAACCTGCCCATCTCTCGTCTGAATCCGCGAGAAGTAAAACCCGTACACCAAAATCGTAAACCGCTCGCCGCAAGGCAGGGAGGCCACGACGTCCTGAGATCTCCTGGGCTTGCCAAAAACCTGCGTCGCGTCCGCATTTTTCGAGCAGTCGACGTACCCGATTTCGTCCGCCCAGGCTCCAGACGCCGCCAGAAAACATGCCCCCAACCCAATAAGCAATCGATTGCGCAACATCGGCCCCTCCTCGGCCCGGCCACACCCCGAGCCCTTAAGAAGCTTACCGAGCGAGGAGCCGCCCCATCAGATGGACTAAAGGCCAGTACGTTCCAAAACGGCACTGGCCAATATGCCGGGGAGTGGAAGTCTTCTTGCTCCTAGAGATCCGACGACAGAAGGTTCGGAGTGTGTCGGAAGAAGACTCTTTTCGCAAACGGCGGGAACGAGCTAGTAAGCCCGCGGACAGCCTCACGTAGACATCGGCACCGCTCGGCATTAGCACAATCGAGGAGATATTCCGGCGCAAGATCACAACCGCGCCCAGGCTGCCAGGATCAAAGCGGAAGAATATGTCCGCGATGGTGGTGACCTGAAGTCTGAGGAAGCGGCACCGCTCGGTATCGAAATGCTAGAGGCATGGCTTTGGCGCCACCGGCAAGAATGACCTGTGAACCAACTCCCGTTGTGAGAGTGGAGCCCATCTTGAAGATGAAGACGGCGTTGGGGTTGCACTGAGCGTCGAGAGTTACGTTGTTGTTTGGGCCCGCTCCGGATATCAAGACGGAAGTGGAGTTGACATAGAGGCCAGGGGTGAAGGTCAATCCACCCATATTTCCCGGCAAGGTTTGCGCATTCGTGGATAGGCTAGTCGCATCGTTGAACGCAGCCAGCAAATCGGCTTGGGCTTGAGTGACGATGGGATCGTTGACATGGATGGTTCCGTTCACCTGGGCTGGCGGAATGCCTTGCGAAGTGCCCGGGGCCAATCCGACGTTGCCGTTGATGACTACGGGGCCGGTGCTGCTGATGGAAGCTGTGGCCATCACTGCAAAGGTGCCCGCGGAACCGAGGTTGATGATCGCCGGACCTCCGGCGCCTGTACTAGCGCCGGTTGTAAAGCTCCACGGATCCGGCGGAGTCGATGCAGGCCCGCTGGTCAAGGCATTGCCCGAGAGATCCTTGGCCAGGTTCGAAACCGTCGCCGCATATTGAGTGCTAGCGGTGAGATTGGCTGAGGGCGTAAAAGTGGCGATCTGGCTTGCGGAATTGAAAGAAACCGTGCCGCTGACCGAGGCTCCACCGACTCCCGCGACTGCCAACGTGAAGGTCGCGTTGGTGATCGTCGTGGGATTCATCGCGGTGCTGAAGGTGGCGCTGACGGTCGTGTCGATGAAGACGTTTATGGCTGCGCTCGCTGGGTTGGTAACCGTGATCGTCGGGCCGACCAGGTTAGTGGCGATGCCCGTCGTAAAGCTCCAAACACAATTGGCGGTCATGGCGTGAGGTCTTTGGCGGCGGTGGTGATGGTGGCGGTGTACTGTGTACTCGCCGTGAGAGCCGCGGTTGGAGTAAAGATGGCGGTATTGCTGGTGGAATCGTACGTAACCGCTCCCGCCACGGCAGCTCCACCGGTCGTCTTTGCGAGAGTGAAAGTGCTAGCTGCAGTGATCGTCGAAGCAGTCATCGGGGTATTAAAGGTGGCGGCAACTTTCTGGTTTTGCGGAACAAAGCCTTATCGTCTGCCCTGAAGTTTCCAGTTTCCGCAGGTGGTGGGATAATGGCCAAGTGAGACTATGCGAACGCAGGGTACGGCCTAAGATTGGAGAACACAGTGGTTGACGCAACGGAGGGGAACGCGGGAGAAAAACTGGCCGGGAAAGTCGTGTTGGTTGCGGGCGGGACGGGTGGACTGGGGCGGGCGGTGAGTTTGGCTTTTATCGAAGAGGGCGCGCGAGTGATCGTTACGTTTCAGCGGCCGGGGGATTTGGACGAGTTAAAGAAAGCGGCTAGCGCGAGGTTGGTGGCGGCGGAGGGTGCATCGTTGGAGGGCTATGCGGTGGACGTCACGGATGAGGCCGCGGTCGCAAAACTAATGGATGGAATTGTGGAGCGGCACCGCCGGCTCGATTGTCTAGTGAACGCCGTCGGGGGGTATGCGGGCGGTGTGAAACTGTGGGAGATGGAGGTGAAAGTTTTTGAACAGCAGCTAGCTCTGAATTTGCACGCGGGGTTTGTACTGGCAAAAGCTGCGGCGCGAGTGATGGTGAAGCAAGGCAGCGGCGCGATCGTGAACGTTGCTTCGAAAGCCGCGGTAGACCACGCGGGCGGAGCGTCGGCGTATGCCGCCTCGAAAGCGGCGGCGGTAGCTATGATCGATTCGCTGGCGGCGGACTTGAAGGGCACGGGAGTGCGTGCCAACTCCATTATGCCGAGCATTATCGATACGGAGGCGAATCGCAAAGCAATGCCGAAGGCTGACTTTGCGAAATGGCCCAAGCCCGAGGAGATTGCCCGGGTAATCTTGTTTTTGTGCAGCGATGAAGCGAAGCTGATTCAAGGCGCCAGCGTGCCGGTCTACGGAGATACTTGAGAATGCCAGAAGGCAGTACGCTTGAATACCTATCCTGTAGAAGCACGGCGTGCTGTGCCCGTCTTATGAGTGCGTGCGATGCAGATTCGACCGAGGGAGCAGTGGAGGAGAAAAAATGTCGATTCGACCAGTGAAGCGGCTCGTGGCGGCTAAACCAACAGTGGAAGGCGCGGGAGTACATCTTCGGCGGGCGTTTGGATTCGGCAACACGACCGATTTCGATCCGTTTTTGTTGCTGGATGATTTTCGGAATGATGTGCCGGAGGATTATCTCGCCGGGTTTCCGTGGCACCCGCACCGCGGGATCGAGACGATCACCTATGTTTTGGCGGGAACTGTCGAGCATGGCGATAGCATGGGTAATCACGGAGAGATTGCGTCTGGCGACGTGCAGTGGATGACGGCTGGGAGCGGGATCATTCACCAGGAGATGCCGAAAGGAGATCACGCCGGGCGGATGCATGGGTTTCAGTTGTGGGCGAATTTGCCGGCGTCGCTGAAGATGACCGCGCCGCGGTATCAGGAAGTGAAGTCGGGGGAGATTCCTGAGATCAAGGACGACGACGGGACGCACGTGCGCGTGGTGTGCGGAAATTTTTGGGGCAAGAGCGGGCCGGTGGATGGGATTGCGGCGGAGCCTATCTATCTGGATGTGTCGGTGCCGCCGGGACGCAGAAAAACATTGCCGGTGGGGACGACACGGCATGCGTTTGCTTACGTGTTCGCGGGATCGGGAAAGTTTTGTAATGCGTCGGAACCTTTAGCGGTGCCGACGGAAGCCGTCGGATGGCTGGATACGGCCCCACCGGTGGCGGCGGACAACCGTTCGCTGGTTTTGTTTGACCGAGGGGACGAAGTAGTCGTGCAAGCAGGTGACGAGGGGATACGGTTCCTGCTAGTGTCGGGGAAGCCGCTCGAGGAGCCGGTGGCTTGGTATGGGCCAATCGTAATGAATACGCAAGAGCAGTTGCAGCAGGCGTTTAAGGATTTGGAGAAGGGGACGTTTTTGAAGGTGCAGAAATAAATAAAAGGGAAATTGAAGATAGACAGGAGGCCGCGGAGACGTACAGGATAGTGCGGAAGTCGAGAGAGGTGATGAACATGCGGGGATGGATTGGAGTAGCGGGGCTGGCGTTAGCGGCTGGGATGGTAGTCGCGGGTTGCGAGGGCGATTCGGCAGAGCGCGAAAAAAAGATTCATGATGAAGCCGCGAAAGCGGCGGCGGAAGCTAAGCCCAAGCTTGAAGAGGCTAGCCGAGCTGTGAAAGCGGCCGTCGATGGCGCGAAAGAAGGCTGGGAAAACGGGAAGCAGAAAACAGTAGATTTGAATGTTGCGAGCGAAGATGAATTAACCGGATTGCCGGGCGTTGGAAAGCACGAGGCGCGGCGGATCATGGCTGGGCGGCCGTACAAGGACAAGCATGAACTAGTGAGCAAGAAAATCATGAGCGCGTCGGCGTACGAGAAATTGAAGGAGGATGTGGACGTAAAGTAATCGCACAACCCGCGCTAAGAGACCTGGCGCAGCAAACTTCAGCCTTACAGCAGTTAATCAAGTGAAAGACGTCATTGTTCGCGAAGTGCAACTACCGGGTCGACGCGAGCGGCGCGCAGTGCGGGAATGTAGCTGGCCGCGAATGCTACCGCAAGAAGCATCGCCGAGACAGCCGAGAGCGTGACGAGGTCGGTGGATTTGACTCCGTACAATACGGAGCCCAGCGCGCGGAAGAGCAAGAAAGACAGGACGATTCCCACGGCTGTTCCGATTAGGGCCATGCCCATTCCCTGCTTCACGATCATCGCCAAAACGTGAGAGCGCTGGGCTCCCAGCGCGGTGCGAATGCCGATTTCCTGGGTGCGTTGGCTGACGGAATACGACACGACGCCGTAGACTCCCACCGAGGCTAGAACCAAGCCGAGTAGGCCGAAGGCTCCAACCAGCATCGCACCGAGTCGCGCGGGCAAAAGAGCTTTGCCGTATTGGATTTGCTCGTCCATGGTGGTGACGCCGAAGACGGGCAGACCCGCATCGAGCTGGCGAATTTGATCGCGGACAGCGGGAAGCAGTTGCTGGGGATCGCCTTGTGTGTAGACGAACAGATTTGCGCCCGAGGAGTATCGCTGCGCGAGTGGGAAATAAGCGTACAGCTGCGGCTTTTCATACAGGAAAAGATACTTGCCTGTGCGCGTGAGGCCGACGACCTGAATAGGAGGTCCATCTTTTTTTGTGCGAAATACTTTGCCAATGGGATCCTGGCCGGGCCAGATTTCTTTGGCGAAAGTGTCGTTGATGATCGCGACATGGGGAGCTGTAGCGGAGTCGGCTTCGTTAAATTCGCGACCCTGAATGACGGGAGTGCCCGCAGTGCGGAAATAGCTTGGCTGGACCATGTCGTCAAAGGCGGTTTCCGTCTTTGATTTGTCGTCGGCGGGTTGGCCTTCGGGGTAAATGTTGTCGAGTGAATTGTCATTGCCCATGGGGATGTAGCCGGCGACAGCTGCGTCGCGCACTCCGGGAAGTGCTCGCACGCGCTCGGTAAGCTGTTTGAAAAATTGCTGGCCGCGCTCTTCGCTATAGCCTTGCAGACCAACATCCATGGACACCATGAGGGTGTGGTCGACGCGAAAGCCCATGTCAACGTGGGACGAGTTCTGGAGACTGCGAATAAAAAAACCTGCGCAGGCGAGCAGAAGAAGAGAAACGGCCACTTGCGCAACGACTAGCGCATTTCGAAAACGATGGTGGCCTGCGGAAGCACCTCCCGAACGACCGCCAGCTTTCAGCGTATCCACCAAATCCGTGCGCGAGGCCTGCAGCGAAGGGACAAGGCCGGCGATCATGCCAGTCATTAGTGCGGCCAAAAAAGCGAAGGTGAAGATGCGCCAATCCATACGGAGATCAAATAGCCGCAAAGGAATATCGGTGGGAAGGTGAACGGACATCAGCATCAAGGCGGCCCAACGTGCAAAAACGAGACCGAGGACGCCTCCGAAGGCGGAGAGCAAGCCGGTCTCCGTCAAGAGTTGGCGGATCATGCGCCCGCGGCTCGCGCCGAGGGCCGTGCGCGTAGCGAATTCCTTCCTGCGACCGTTGGCTCGGGCGAGTATGAGATTGGCGACGTTGGCGCAAGCGATAAGGAGGACTAGTCCAACGAGCAACATAAAGATTATGGCGGCCGTCGACATGAAACCGGCGACCAAGCCGGGCTCAGGGCGCGCTGCGAGCTCTGGCAAGACGAGCAATGACATGCCTTTGTGAGAATCCGGGAATTCTTGAGCTAAACGACGATCGAGCGGTTCGGCGGCAGCAGCGGCCTGCGCGGCGGTGACGCCGGGCTGGAGCCGGCCGAGAATGCGGAGGAAAGAAGCCCCACGTTTATTGAGGTCATCTGACTGGGTCGGATCGAGAAGACCCATGGTTGTGAGGGGAAGATAAAAGTCCGGCTCAAGGAAGTAGTACACTCCGCGAAAACTTTCGGGTGCGACTCCTATGACGGTGAACACATGGTTGTTGACCAGAACGTTGTGGCCGACGATGGCGGGATCACCGCCGAATCGCTTCTGCCAAAATTTAAAGCTGAGGACCATGAGCGGGTCCTTTTCCGGGACCCAGCCCTCGTCCGTGGCGAACGTACGGCCGCGGACCGCCTCAAGACCGAGCATGGAGAAGTAATTGCCGCTAACCATTTCGCACCAAGCGCGTTCGGGACGTCCTTCGGTGCCGAAGTTCACGGGGTTAGGGCTGTACGCAATAAGGTCGGAGAAGACCGTCTTGAGCTGGCGATAGTCCTGAAAATCCGGGTAGGAAAGGTTTAGGGGGAAGTCGAAACCGGGGGTCTTGGAAGCGAGCACAACAAGCTGTTGAGGGTCTTTAACAGGCAGCGGCCGCCAAAGTACACCGTTGAAAACGCTGAAGATGGCAGTGTTGGCGCCAATGCCGAGAGCCAGCGCTAGAATGGCAACAAAGGTGAAGCCCGGGCTTTTAAGGAGCATGCGAGATGCGTAGCGCAGGTCTTTCCAGAAAGTTTCCATGGGGGTCCCCTCGCGGACGTCTGTAGAAGAAACGACTCGGGCCCACATAATGTTTCATGGGTTGTGGGGCGTTGCGACAAATGGGAACGCTCGGGAAGCGCATCAGTTGCTGATTGGCCGAATACCCGGGAGTTGGGACGCCTTTCTCACAACTTTCCCGCCAAGCTTCAGAAATCTGGCGGAAGGAAAGGCAAGAAGCTTCTTGGCCGACACCGAGAAGAATGCGCTGAGATGGACAGCCGGTCGGCAAGCTGAGGAGAAGCAGTGGGGCGGCTTGCCCCACCGATGCCGGATTCAGGCGGGTGTGGCTTGAGCCGCCTCGGGCCGGTCTATTGGCCCCCCGGTTTTTTCGTAAGCGTTGATTCCAAAGAGTTTAAGGTTCCCGCAAGTCGATTAGAATCAACACTTGCGGGAGGTTTGTGGAAGTGTTGATTGTAAATGACTTGCTGCGCTGCGTTGCAGCAAAAATTGTGCAGAGTGCACGTGTTTCGTAAGTGTTGCGAATAAAAGAGTTAGCGCTAAAGGCATTCTCCAAAAAGCAAAAAACGCAAGCACGGATGCTGGCGCTACGGAGAAATGGGGCGATAGTACCTAAATGCTACGATAGGCTGGAGGTAACAGTTTGTCAATAGAAAAACAGACCTTTTTCGTATTTGGCCGGCTGGTTAAATAAACGGCTTCGGCTCGTTCAGCATGCCCTTGCCACAATATTTCACCGGGGATTTCGTCAGGGTGGAGTATGAAAGTGGGCTTACTGCGGTTATGAATCGAATCGCGGATTCCGTGGCACGCGTGCCAAGCGATACTTCTTGATCAGGAAGATCGGGGAGGTTTATCTGCTTGCGGACGAGGGGTTTTCGAGAGCAGAATGCCAGCCGTGAAAACCCTAACCCGCCTAGTGCTCTTCTGCCTGTTTGCCACTATTTGTTCTGCGCAAAATAAAAAAGAGGACGCGCCCAAGCCAGCGCAGTCTATTCCTGAACTCCAGCAACAATTGGAAAAGATCCTCGAGGAAACGCATACACCTGGCGTGTCCGTCGCGATCGTACATCGCGACGGTCCCGAGTGGATGGCGGGTCTTGGCAAATCGGACGTGGCCGCGAATCGCCCCACAACTCCGGATACGCAGTTTCGCATCGGCTCAACATCCAAAGCGTTTGCCTCGCTTTCCATTCTGAAACTGTCAAACGAAGGAAAGCTTTCGCTGGACGACGCGGTCCACAAACTGGTTCCCGAAGTGTGGTTTGAGAATCCCTGGGAAGCAACGGACCCGGTACGTGTCGTTGATCTTCTTGAACACACAACGGCCTGGGACGACATGCACTTGCGCGAGTACGCCAAAGACGATCCTGCCCTACCCCTCCGCGATGCACTTGATTTTGGCCACCACTCGCGCATTTCGCGCTGGCGGCCGGGCACTCGCATGGCTTATTGCAATTCCGGGCCAGCGGTTGCCGCGTACATCGTCGAGAAGGTTACCGGACAAAAATTCGAAGATTACGTCAGCAAGAATTTCTTCGAACCCGTCGGTATGAAGACAGCAACGTATTTTCAGCCAACTTCAGGAATGCTGACGAGCCTATATCATGCCGACGGAAAGACGACCTACCCTTACTGGAATGTTATGTACCGTCCGGCTGGCTCGATAAACGCCTCCGCAAAGGACATGGCGGCTTACGTCCAGTTCTATCTAAATCGTGGAACGGTAAACGGCGTGCAGGTCATTCCAGCCGCTTCCATCGATCGCATGGAAATGCCGACACGCACCTGGGCGGCAAAAGAAGGATTGAAAGCTGGATATGGCTTGAGCAACTACTGGAGTGTCAACGAAGGCTTCGTGTATCACGGGCATGATGGAGGTGTCGCCGGAGGTCTGACCGAAATGGCCTACATGCCTGAAAACGGCACGGGCTATTTCTATAGCATCAATGCAGCAAATGGCGACGCGTTTGAAAAGATCGGCGAAACTATCCGCGCGTACCTCACGCGCAACCTACAGAAACCAGCATCCCCACCGGTAGCAAGCCTATCTGCAAACGCAGCCACATACGCAGGCTGGTATCAGCCAGACTCGACGCGCTCTGAGTTGACCCACTTTCTGGAACGCCTGTTGGGAATAGCGCATGTAAGTCTTGATGATGGCAAACTCCTCATTAGTTCTCTCGGGGAAAGAAATCACGTATTCGTTCCGGTGACGGATCTACAGTTCCGGTCGGTCCCCAAGAAAGGCTTCCCCTACCCGATAGCCACCGTTGAATTGCTCACGCCCAACGTGGAGGGCCAATTCATTCAACTCGGCTCTGGGATGTCAACGATAAAGCGCATCCCCGCGCTGTTGGCGATCTCCGAGATGATACTCACTTGCTGGTTCGTGCTCGCCGTCATTCTGGTTCTCTTGTACGCACCGTTCTGGATCCTGGGCGGACTCAGCAAGAAGCGCCGCCGTCCCGCGGAGCGTGGCATGCGATTGTGGCCGCTCATCGCGGTGCTGAGCTTGATCGCAGTTGTGGTCATTTTTAGCGCTGCCAGCGATGACTTGATTCCGCGCATGGGAAATCTCACTGCGTGGTCCGCTGCCTTCTTTCTGGCGACCGTGGTTTATGCCCTTGCGACTCTGGCTGGCGCCGTTTCCCTATGGCGAGCACCCAAAGATGGCGTGCGAACTGGTGTCCGCAGGTTTTCAACGGCCGTTATTCTTTCACTTTTGATCGCCGCTGCGTACCTTGCGTATTGGGGAATCATCGGCTTGCGCACCTGGGGATAAGAATCCCGCAATGTTCGGAAAGCTTCGGCAATTCCCAGGAGCTGGGATGGGAATGGTATGTCGCGCCGATCCTGGCGTCTCGGCCTCCTCCCTGTTTCATTAAACGCTTGCGTTAATGTCCTTTCAGCGCGCTGCCAGGATCACCCGTGGCAGCGGTGAATCATTCTTTCCTCTTCCGCGTGTATTGATTGTGCCACTCACCTAAACAATTGTTCCTGATGTGGCATCCAGAGCAAGCAAAATAGAGACGACCTTACACGATTCGCTTGTCTCCTTAGGAATTGTCTCCCTGGCACAAGGGGCGGGCACATCAGGAAGTTGCTTGTTGCTGGGACCCCATTACACGGGCCGTCGAATGCGACTTTGATAGGTGAGTGTGTGCAGGAAACAGCCGAACAGCTTCACAGCAACTCAAGTCGCTGGAGTTTCTCCAGCAAGAGAATTCTCGTCGTTATTGCAGTCCTTCTACCAGTTTTACTAGTTGGAGTTTCGCTTCGTAGCCGTCCAGGTTATCCCCTGACGGCATTCGGCGATTTAACCGAGTTTTTCCTGCTTGCCACTGCCACTCTCTTCTTTGCCTGGAAAGGTGCTTCCACTCGGGGCACACCACGGGCGTTCTGGCTTTTGATTGCGCTGGGGTTCGGGATGTGGTCGGTCAATATGTTTTTGTGGGTCTATTATGAGGTGTGGTTGAACCAGCCCGTTCCGTCGATTCCTATTGGGGAGTTCCTGCTCTTTATCAAACTTGTTCCGATGCTTGCTGCGCTGGCTCTCGAGCCCAACAATGACCGCCCCGATCGTCCTCGCTTGCTAGGGTTTTTCGATCTCACTTCCCTTCTAGTTTGCTGGACGTACGTCTATCTTTTTTGGGCCATGGCGTACTTGCTGGCCGGAAACGATTTGGCGCGTTACAACAGCAACTCGGACATCGTCGATGAGGTGGGGAATCAACTATTTCTGATTATCCTGGCGGTCGTTGCTTTTCGAACCCGGGGACGCTGGCGTGGCTTTTACTTGAACTTTCTTGGCGCCTCGGCAATCTACAGTTTCGCGTCTATCCTTATCAACCGTGCCATCGGCTCAGGGCACTACTACACAGGCAGCCTGTACGATGTGCCGCTAATGACAGCGCTTGCTTGGTTTTGCGTCATATCAATAAACCACACCGTTGATTCGCGAGCGGAGCAGCTTCAAGCTTTGGAAGAGATTAAAACCCAGGGTCGCCCGAACCGAAAACCCGTATTTTGGTCCGCGCGGCTCTCCATGTTGGCGACCCTTTCGACTCCCGTGATCGGACTGTGGCTGGTGATGAGCGGCGAAACGCAGGACCCAGTTCGCCATTTTCGCATTCTCTTAACTTTGTTCACGATGTTGCTCCTGACCATCCTGCTTTTGCTGAAACAAGATCTTTTGAATTTCAAACTCGCCGGCTACCTGGAAGACGCTTCCCTGGCCTATTCGAATCTGAGGCGTTTCGAGGATCAACTGGTACAAAACGAAAAGCTGGCATCGTTAGGCAAACTCGTGGCGCGCGTAGCGCATGAGATCAATAGAGCCATGGCTGCGGTAAGCAAGAATGTCGAGGTTCTCAGATCGTATTCCACGGCCGATGGAAATCGGCAAAGAATGACAACCAAGATCGGCGAGTCCGCTCGCCGCACGAATAGCCTGGTCGAGAACATGCTCAGCTTCGCGCAAGAAATGCCATTGCAGCGAGCTTCGTTGAATGTTCGGCCGCTCCTGGAGAGCGCCGTGAACTTGACCCGCGCAGGGCGCCGGCACAATGTTCGAGTAGAGATTCAAGAACAAGGCGCTGTACCGATGGTCGAAGGTGACGCCAATCAGCTGATTCAGGTTTTCCTGCACATCATCGCGAATGCGATTGACGCCATGGAAGGAACCGAAGCAGGGTCGCTCACCATCGCCATCAAGGCGGAACAAGAGCAGTTAGAAATCGGATTCGTGGATACGGGCTCGGGACTGAAGGATCCGCGCCGCGTTTTTGAACCGTTCTACACCACCAAGCCGGTCGGCAAAGGCGTGGGGCTCGGTCTCAGCACTTGTTACGGGATCGTACGGCAGCATGGCGGCGAGATCGACTGCCAGAATCGGCCCGAAGGCGGGGCCGTATTCAGGCTGGTGCTGCCAGCGACTGTAGCCGTCACGGTGGAGGCGATTTCCTGAATCTCTCGGAGCGATTGGATACGCAGAATTGATTCGAACGATTGACACAATCTGGACGCGGATCGCTCTGGGCTTAGTACTCGCCCAGACCGCTGCGGCTGTCTTTTTGCCGCCGAGCGCATTGCTGACAGCACTCGGGGACTCATTCCCTTGTCTGCTGGCTCTAGTGGTGATGCTTTCCTTCGGCAGCAACCGGCGGCAATCTAGCGGAACGGTTCGATTGTTTTGGATGTTGAGCGAAACAGGGTTTGGCATCCTGTGTGTATCGCAGTTAGTCTGGTTCCACTACGATGTTGTGCTGCGGCGGGCCGCGCCCAATCCAATTGCTGGCGATGGACTTTTTCTTCTTGCTCTGGTTCCCACGCTGGCCGCGTTGACGCTCAGGCCGCACGCCGAATCAGCTTCCGGCAATCTGCGATTTCGCCGCTTGGACTTTCTTCTTCTGCTCTTCTGGTGGGTCTGCCTCTACTTCTATTTTGCTTTGCCCTGGCAACTCGTAATCAGAAGCTATCCCAACTACAATCCGGCGTACTACGTTCTCGCCCTGGCGGAACACTGCGCGGCACTGGTAGCCGTAGGAGCGCTTTATGTGAAGAGTCAAGGCTCCTGGAAAAGATTTTATCGGCAATTTTTCTTTGCACTGAGCGCGTTTGCCGCTGGAAGTCTTCTACAAAACATTTTTATCGACCGGGGGCTGTACTACACCGGGAGCTTCTATGACGTGCCTTGGGGTTTTTCGCTGGCAATGGTCACAGTTGCCGCGGCATTGGGTGCAAAGCTTGAATCCCATCCGGCCCGGTCCAATGACGCTCCCCGTAACCGCGGTATGTGGAGTGCCCGACTTGCGATGATTGGAGTGATCTCTCTTCCTCTTTTAGCCATCGCCACGGTCTTCGATCACAACACTCCGCAACCGATTGTTGTTTTCCGGCTCCGGCTTATCTTCGGAGCAGTGCTTTTTCTGGGAAGTCTGACATTCCTCAAGCTTTCTTCGATGGACCGCGAACTCCTGCGTTTGATTGGCTCGACGGAATCTTCATTGGAAAGCCTCAAGCTCGTGCAAAAGCAGATTCTGGAATCGCAAAGAATGGCAGCGTTGGGGCGCTTGGCTGCGGGTGCGACCCACGAAATCAGCAACCCGCTGACCGCAATTCTAGGTTATGCCGAGCTTCTGCGCGACAATCCGACGCTCACGGAACAAGATCACCAATCGGTGAAAGATATCCAAGGACAAGTTCATCTGGCACAAGCGGCCATCAACGGAATGCGCAGATTTGTAAGTGTTGAAGCCGAAGCCGATAAAAGCCCGTCACCAGAACTAAAAACACTTTGACGCCAGAGCGTCAGCGAACGACTAAGGTTCGCTGCGTCCCAGGTACGTCGCCAGGAACCAGGTGTTGCCGAAAGGGTCTTTGACAGTGGCCGCGCGGTCGCCATACGGCGCGTCGTTTGGCGGAGTCACGCTTGTAGCTCCCGCGGCGAGCGCTTGGGTATACGTGGCATCAGTATCGGGCACATAGACGTGGAGGTAGTGGGGAGAAGGCTGGGATTCGCCGTGAGCTTCGGCAATCTCGAAGGTGGCGCCGGCGATTTCGATGGTGGCATGGAGGATCACGCCATCGGGGGACTTTGCCACACCGTCAGTTCTGGCGCCAAGCGCAGCTTCCACAAATGGAATCATTTTGTGGGCTTCGCGAACATGCAGATACGGCTGGACGGTGCGGGCACCCTCGGGACCAGGAACCCAGCCTCTCCTCGTGGCGATGTACCAGGTGTTACCGAAGGGATCGATGACGGCGCCCCAGCGATCTCCAGAGGGGTGGTCGTCGTACGGCGGATGAATGGACGTGGCGCCGGCTTGAAGAGCGCGGCCGTAGGTGGCGTGGGCATCCGGAACGTAGAGATGCGTCGTCATTGGGCGCGCAGGGTATTGCTCATTGGCGTCGCCGAGTTCGATGACATCCGAATCGCCGATGGCTACCTCGGCGTGCAAGATGGAACCGTCGGGCTTGGGCACGCGAGTGCGCTCGGTGCCTTCGAAGGCCGATATCAGGAATTCCATAAATTTGGCCGCGCCATCCACGAGAATGTAGGGCGCGATGTTGTTGAAACCGGGACGGCGAAAATGGGTGGTTTGGGATGAATTCGGAGTCGGCGCAGTGGCTTCGTTCATGGACGTTCTCCTTTGCCAATCATATTTGAGAACTGCGTTGAAATGAAGCTCGCAAAACTGGTTGAGTCGCAGCGGGTCGATCCGAGCAGCAATCATGAAGCGGAATTACGGACAGTGGAGCGCACTTGCACCTCCTGAAGTCGACTCTCGTACGCATGGCGCCAATCCTTGCCACCCTCATACGCCAGCTTTCCTTCGAGAGAACTTGTTTCTTCGCTTGCGAAATACTATAGATTGCTCAGCGCAGGGATTGGAGGCTCCAGCCTATGACCACTTTAACGGACAGCCCGATCTACGTTTTCGGTTTGTCCCTCGCCGTGTTGTGGTTTTCGGCGTGGATCGGGGCTTACTTTCGCAAGCGGCGCCGGCAGCATGTAGAAGAGGCAGATCGCCAGGATTACAGCGTGGTCGAGGGAGCCACGCTAACACTACTCGGGCTGATCATTGGCTTCAGCTTCTCGATGGCCATCACCCGTTACGATCAGCGCAAAAACCTTGAAGAGGCAGAGGCAAACGCTATCGGTACGGAATACGTCCGTGTAGATTTGCTGCTCGCGGCAGATGCGGCAAAGGTTCGCGCGCTGCTGCGCGATTATCTCAGTCAGCGCATTCTGTTTTATAACACCCGCGATGCCGGCCAGCTCCGGCAGATCAACGCCGACACGGCGCAACTACAGGCGAATCTGTGGTCAGCGGTCCGTGGTCCGGCGGTGGCTCAGCCGGCGGCTTTGGCATCGCTTATCCTTTCAGGGATGAACGATGTGCTGAATTCCCAGGGATACACGCAAGCCGCTTGGTGGAATCGAATCCCCCGTGCAGCTTGGGCTCTGATGGGAGCCATCGGCATCTGCTGCAACCTTTTGATTGGCTACTGTTCGCGCCGGATTGAGGCCAGACCGCTCCTTTTCGTCGTTGTACCTCTAGTGGTGGCCATCTCGTTCTCGCTTATTGCGGATATCGACAGCCCGCGAGGCGGCGTCATTCGCGTGGCCCCGCTAAATCTGGTAAGCCTCGCTCACAACCTGCCTCCGAACTGAAGCGAAAATATAACGTGCAGGAGGTCATAGGCCATGCTGGCTCTGGCACCTTGGCCACTTCTGGATTCCAACGTGTTATCCTCGCGGACTCTCGAAGCATTGAAACTTGAATTGAAGTCAGGGGAACGGGAGCTCAAACTTATCCTTCCGGCGGAGCGATGAGAATGGCTATCAGGGCAAGACTGTGCGGACTTTCGATCCTACTGGCTCTTGGCGGTTCTTTTGTCGCGCGGAGTGACGATCCTCTCAAGATTGCGACGGCTCCTTTCCTTCCGCCGACAGGACCTTTTGCCGTCGGAACCCACGAGTATTTGTGGATTGACCAGAGCCGGCAAGATCCTTTTACGAAGGATTCCAAAGTGCGGCGCCATCTTATCGTCCGCGTCTGGTATCCCGCCGAGGCGGTGCCCAGTGCTGACAAAGCGTCCTATATCCGAGACGCCAACGAGTTCGCTGAGAAGAGTACGTACAGAGCGTTCGTGAACGTGAAAACCAACGCGGTTAGCGACGCCCCACTCACAAAGAGCAAAGTTCCCCTTCCCGTCCTGGTCTACCAACCCGGCGGCGGCACGCAGCGTTTCATTGGTACATTTGAAACGGAAGAACTTGCCAGCCACGGGTATGTGGTGGTGAGTGCGGATCATCCTGGCTTCAGCGAGACCGTTCTCTTTCCGGACGGTGTTCCGTTTAAAGCGGACCAACATTTGGCTCCCGCGGAAACAGGTGACTTTCGCGAAGACGTTAAGAAAAGTTGGGATTGGCTGAACGACGAGGTTTTTCCCACCTGGATCGCGGATGCAACCTATACTCTGGACAAAATAGAGGATCTCAACAAAACTTCCGGGCAACTCTTCTATCACCAACTTGACTTGTCGCGAATTGGCATGTTCGGATGGTCTTTCGGAGGTGCAACGTCTGTAGAAATGAGCATCGACGACCCGCGCGTGAAAGCCGTCGTTGATCAAGATGGACAGCTGTTTGGCACAGCGCGAAAAAAGGGCACGTCGCGTCCGTTAATGCTGATGCATCACGGCGGCGAGGACAAAGCACCAAAGCCGGAGCAGGAATCCATTCTGAAGGAATATATCGCGCAGACCGAAGTTTGGGATCGCTCCATGATCGAACATTCGACCAATGACCGGTATGAAGTCACGATAGCCAAGACCCAACACGGCCATTTTAGCGATTTCATGCTCGCCATTCCGCCGGATAAGGATGAGCTTGACGCGCGGCGCGGGCATGCGATCGTCATTGCCTATACGCTGGCGTTTTTCGACAAATACTTGCGCGGGCAGGACAGCGATCTGCTCAAAGGACGTTCGTCCAAATACCCCGAGGTCACCTTCAGAGAAACCGTGACCGTCTATGGAAAGGAAGGGAAAGCTCTAATTCGGTAGCAGGCTCTGCGGTTGGCGTTCTAGGTATCGTACTGTCCCGCCTGCCATCCTTCTTGCCTCCCGCCGCGCATGGGTATAGGCTTCTTCTTCGGCAGCACGTTTGCGCACCCACAGGGCTGGAGGGGTTCCGCCCTGCCTTCCTTTCATTAGCGTGAGCGCGCTTCCTAGGCCACCAACCGGCGGCTAATGAGATCAATCTTTTCGCGGAAGCTCCCACAATGTTTGTTGTGAGTGGCTGCGGCGCGACGATTCCGATAGGGAGGATTACATGGCAACAGCAACGGCTGTAATGGAACCAAGCGTGAAAATCAGTGCGAATAAGCTGCTGATCAACGGACAGTGGGTCAACAGCGCTTCGGGCAAGACGTTTCCTACGGTTAATCCGGCGACAGGAGAAATCATTACGCAAGTGGCAGAGGCCGATGCCGCGGATGTCGATAAGGCAGTAGCGGCAGCGCGTGCGGCATTTGAAACTGGCGCGTGGCGCCGGAAGATGACCGCTTCGCAGCGTGGTGCAATGCTCAACCGGCTGGCGGATTTGATTGAGAAACATGCCGACGAATTGGCGCAACTCGAGTCCCTGGACAACGGCAAGCCGTACCAGGTGGCAAAGGCCGCGGACCTTCCGCTCACCGTGGCTTGTTATCGCTACTACGCAGGATGGGCGGACAAGAATCACGGCAAGACGATTCCTGTGAACGGAAACTATTTTTGTTACACGAAGCATGAGCCGGTAGGAGTGGTTGGACAGATTATTCCGTGGAACTTCCCGCTGTTGATGCAGGCGTGGAAGCTCGGACCGGCGCTGGCGATGGGCTGCACGGTGGTCATGAAGCCGGCGGAGCAGACGCCTCTTTCAGCGCTCCGCGTAGGCGAACTGATTATGGAAGCGGGATTCCCCGAGGGCGTGGTGAACATTCTCCCGGGATATGGCCCGACCGCGGGCGCGGCGATTGCGCGGCACATGGACGTGGACAAGGTGGCATTTACCGGGTCGACGGAAGTGGGCAAGTTGATTATGAAGGCCGCCGCCGAGACGAACCTGAAGCGTGTGACGCTCGAGCTGGGTGGAAAAAGCCCGAACATCGTGTTCGCTGACGCGGACATGGATGAAGCGATCGAGGGCGCACACTTTGCACTGTTCTTCAATCAGGGGCAGTGCTGCTGCGCAGGCTCGCGGCTGTTCGTCGAAGAGAAAGCCTATGACGAATTTGTCGAGAGAAGCGTGGCGCGGGCAAAGAAGAGGACGGTGGGCAACCCGTTCGATGCGAAGACCGAGCAGGGCCCGCAGGTGGATCAAGACCAGTTCGACAAGGTAATGGGCTACATCGACAAGGGCAAGAAAGAGAACGCCAAGATGCTGACCGGCGGCGGGCGCGTCGGTGACAAAGGATACTTCATCGAGCCGACCGTGTTCGCCGACGTCACCGACAACATGACGATCGCCCAGGAAGAGATCTTCGGGCCGGTCATGTCCATTCTGAAGTTTAAGACCATCGAGGAGGTGGCGGCGCGGGCCAATAAGAGCACGTATGGGCTTGCGGCGGCCGTCTGGACGAAGGACATCAGTAAAGCACACGCCATCGCGGACAATGTTCGCGCTGGCACCGTGTGGGTGAATTGCTATGACGTGTTCGATGCGGGCGCGCCGTTCGGCGGGTTCAAGCAGTCCGGCATCGGGCGCGAACTTGGTGAGTATAGCTTGGCGAATTACACCGAGGTCAAAACTGTAACCGTAAAGCTGTAGAACAACGATGTTCACGGCCAGAGTTGAAGCCGTAGGGGCACGATAAATCGTGCCCCTACTTTTTTGGGCGTAGAATCGCGGGATGGCGGTCACGCTTCGGTTTTACGAACCGCACGACTTCGCCGCCTTGCATCGGCTGGATCAGTCCTGCTTCCCTGCCGGGATTTCCTATTCGAAAACTACACTGCACTATTTTCTGACGATTGCCAGCGCGGATTGCATCGTTGCGGCGGATGGTAAGCGCATTGCCGGCTTTATCTTGACGGAGGAAAATCCTCCGCTTGCCCACATTATCACGCTGGATGTCGCTGAAATGCATCGGCGGCAGGGAGTCGGCACAGCGGTACTGTTGGAGAGCGAGAAGAACCTGGCACTGCGCGGCGTGAGATCCATCCTGCTGGAAACGGCAATCGACAATGATGGCGCTGTTGCGTTCTGGAAGAGGCATGGCTATCGTATCGAAGCGGTGTTGAAGCGTTACTATCTGGGCCGGCTCGACGCTTACGAGATGCGGAAGATTTTGCCTGGCACAGGCAAATCGGCTCCAGCTCAAAAGGAAACCCAAACCTAATGCCCCTCTATCAGGCGATTGTCCTCGCCCTCGTGCAAGCCTTCACCGAATTCTTGCCGGTAAGCAGCACGGCACATCTCACGCTCTTTCCGTGGCTGCTGGGCTGGCAGGATCCAGGGCTTGCATTCGACGTCGCGTTGCACGCGGGAACGTTGGTTGCCGTCCTTCTATATTTTTTCAAGGATTGGTTGACGCTGGCACTCTGCGGAGTGGGAGTGAAGTATCCGGCGAACGCCACCACCGAAGAAGTGGGGCAACACAAGAAGCTGTTCTGGTACATGGTCATTGGAACGATTCCTGGCGGAATTCTGGGCGCGCTGTTCGAACACAAAATCGAGGAGCACTTCCGCACTCCCTATGTGATTGCCATTTCGCTGATTGCCGTCGCGCTGGTGATGTGGTGGGCGGATTCCAAATCGCCGCTAACGAGGCCGCTCGAACAGTCCAATATTACAGATGCAGTGACGATTGGCACCGCTCAGGCACTGGCGCTTTGCCCAGGAGTTTCGCGCTCGGGCATCACGATTACGACCGGATTGTTTCGAGGATTCACACGCGAGGCGGCGACGAGGTTTTCCTTCCTGCTTTCCACACCGTTGATTGCGGGGGCAGTGGTCTCGCATTTGCCCAAGCTGATCAAGCTGCACAAAGCAGGCGGGCTAGATTTGCCTCTCTCGACGCTGCTCATCAGCATCCTGGTTTCCGGCGTGGCGGGATATTTCGTGATCGCGTTTTTTCTGCGCTATTTGCAAACGCACACGCTCAAACTATTTGTTTTCTATCGACTTTTGTTTGGTATCATCGTCCTTGTTTTAGCGTTTCTCCAGGCGGGCACGCGATAGCGCCAACGTGCTCGTCGGGCCACTCAGCCTTCCCCAAAAAGCTGAGGAGAATCCTGTGCGTTTGCTGACTCCGACCGAAAATAAACGGCTCAATGAGCTGATTGGTTTTTTGTGTATCACATTAGGCCTATTGATGGCGCTGGCGCTGATTTCGTATTCGCCACACGACGCGGCATTTAATGTGAGCGCGGCGGGGCCCGATGGGGCTTCGGCGCGGAACTGGATAGGTCCCGCCGGCGGGTATGGCTCTGACCTGTTGTTCCAAGTACTTGGCTTTGCGGCGTTCCTGCTCCCGATGGCTCTGCTGGTGCTGGGCTGGCGGTGGTGCCGTAGCCGGGCGATCGATTCTCAGGTAGCTACCCTCATCGGATATTTACTGCTGCTCGTCTCGCTCCCTTCCCTTTTGGCATTGCTCCCGTTGCCGGCTGTGCGGGGCGCCGTCCCTGCAGGCGGGATGCTGGGCGAATTGCTCGCACACGGACTAAGGAGCGGCTTCAATTGGGGCGCGTACGTGATCGCCTTTGCGGTCCTTATTACAGCGATATTTATGACCACCAGTTTTTCGTTTGCGGGCACGCACGCTTGGGCGACCGGCCCAAAGGGGCCGATCGGCGCGGTGGAAAGGCTCGGCCTTCTACAGAAGGCCGCGGCGCGTTGGAGTTCGTGGAGAGAAGAGCGCGAGCAGGACCGCATGCGCCGCCGCGTCGAGGAAACTCGCATTTCTGGGCGCAAACCTGTTTCGCCCCAATCGTTTGGGACTGCTACCGCAGTGGTTGAACCGGCCAAATCAATTCAACTCGCGGATGAGAGCGACGTTTTTGAAGAAGAGAAAGAAGAAGAAACCGAAAAGCAAGAGGCGTCGCGGCGTAAAGAACCGATTCTCTTTGTGGGCCCGGAAAAAACCATTGCGAAGAAGACTGCTGAACCAAAAATCGCCAAGGGCAATCCCAATTACAAACTACCTTCTCCTTCGCTGCTTCGCGAGGGCGAGCGAAGCCAGAAATTGGACGAGGACGAACTGAAAGACCGCGCGCGCGCGATTGAGGCCAAGTGCCTCGAGTTCGATATTCAAGGCCGCGTAACGCAAATCAATCCCGGCCCAGTCGTCACCACGTTCGAGTTCAAGCCCGACGCTGGGATCAAGTACAGCCGGATTATTGGCTTGACGGAAGATCTGTGCCTGGCGCTCCAGGCGGAATCGATCTTGATCGAACGTATCCCTGGCAAATCGACGATTGGCATTGAAGTTCCGAACCTCACCCGACAAACAATCGCTCTGCGCGACATTATTGAAGCGCCAGAGTTTTCTAGTTCACCTAGCAAGTTGACGTTGGCGATGGGCCGCGATTTGCACGGCCGGATTCGCGTCACCGATCTTGCCGCTATGCCGCACTTACTGATTGCAGGTTCAACAGGCACCGGAAAGAGCGTCTTCATCAATTCGCTGATGATGTCGATTCTCTATAAGGCCAGCCCCGACGACGTGAAATTGGTGTTGGTCGATCCCAAGCGCCTCGAACTGAACCTCTACGAAAACATTCCGCATTTGATCGCTCCGGTTGTGACGGATCCCAAAATCGCGTCGAACGTGCTGCGCAATGCAACGCGCGAAATGGAAAAGCGGCTGAAGCTCCTCGCACAGCGCGGTGTGCGAAACATCGACCAATACAATCGCACCTTCCAGAAGGCGCAATCGCTCTCGCTCTTCGAAAACGTCGAGGAGAGCGAGCACAAGCCCCTTCCCTACCTGGTAATCGTAATCGACGAACTTGCCGACCTGATGATGGTGGACACCAACAATGTGGAAGAGTCCATCACGCGGCTAGCCCAGATGGCGCGCGCCGTAGGAATTCACTTGATTCTCGCGACTCAACGGCCGTCCGTCGACGTAATCACAGGTTTGATCAAGGCGAACTTCCCCGCCCGCATTTCGTTCCGCGTGGCCAGCAAAGTCGATTCGCGAACGATTCTGGATTCGAACGGCTCGGAATCGCTGCTTGGCAAGGGAGACATGCTCTATTTGCCTGCAGGGTCTGCGCGGCTGCATCGCATTCACGGCCCGCTCGTTTCAGAAGACGAAATCGTTGCGGTTTGCGACTTCTGGCGCCAGCAGGCGAAGGCGAAGTACAACGAGCAACTCCTGGAAGCCCCCAAGGACGAGAACGGAAAAGTTGCGGGTTCCGCAGGTGAGGACGCGGAAGCCGGCGGCGAGCCTGTGGACGACGCTCTTTACCAGGACGCAGTCCGCGTGGTTTGCGAGATGGGCCGCGCATCCACCTCCACGCTGCAACGGCGCCTGCGCATTGGCTACGGCCGCGCTGCCCACCTGATCGACATCATGGAAAAAGACGGCATCGTAGGCCCGCCCGACGGCACACGCCCGCGCGAAGTTCTCAAGGGCAAAAGCTGGATGAAGGAGTTCGACGAGTCATCGCAGTGATCCCTCGCACGGCAGTTTTTTTTCTGGGTGCTTTCCTCTTTTGTGTTTCAGGTGTAGCTAAAGCCCAGACCAAGCCGCGTGTTGTCCATGTTTTCGTAGCCCTTGCCGACAACGAACACCAGGGCATCGTTCCTGTTCCCGCTTTCTTGGGGAACGGTGATGACCCTGCCCGCAATCTCTACTGGGGTGCGGCGTTTGGCGTGCGTACTTTCTTCAAAAATGCTCCGGAATGGCGGGAAATCCTCTATTTCAAGCATCCGAACAGCTACCTTCTTGAGCGAAGTATTTTTCAAAGTCGAAACCAGGAAGTGTTGCTCGTAGCCGACGCCTACCGGGGCAGTGAAATCAAACAAGCTTTAACAGACTTTTTCCGTGCGGCAGCAGGCATTACAGAAAAACAAGCCACCTCCGGCGGCATAGTCGGCGGCGTTGCTTTTCAAGTTCCTACAACCGCAGATCTCGTTGTGTATGTGGGGCACGATGGGCTGATGGATTTTCCGTTGACTGTGGATTTCGGGGGTCGTTCCGAATCGAAGTACTCTGCAATCATCCTGGCTTGCGCCAGCAGGTCGTATTTCCGAACCCTCCTTCGGGCATCCGGGGCCACGCCGCTCTTATGGACTAATGGGCTAATGGCTCCCGAAGCGTATACCTTGAAAGCCGCGCTCGACGGCTGGATACTGCAGGAATCGAAAGAAGAAATTCGCAAGCGCGCGGCGGTGGCGTACGCAAAGTATCAGAAGTGCAGCGATGTAGCAGCCATGCGGCTTTTCTCGTCAGATTGGTGAGCGGGATTTCAATTCGGTGGATTGGCTACCGACGCGGTCATTTTGCGAAGGTGAGCATTCATTTCAGGCGAATTGACACGGTCGCGCCGCACCCCATACAATTTCTACATCACAAGTGCCGGGGTAGCTCAGTGGTAGAGCGCCGCCCTGAAAAGGCGGGCGTAGCCAGTTCGATTCTGGCCCCCGGCACCA
>DATFZQ010000149.1:0-2503 GCA_035314345.1 Candidatus Acidiferrum sp. | reverse complement strand
ACGATTGAAATGGACCTGACGGGAGCCTGCAACTCGGAATACGTGAGGGGCCATCAGTTCACTTCCACCGGCGGACAACTCGACTTTGTCAGAGGTGCCTATGCGTCCAAGGGAGGAATGTCGTTCATCGCCTTCCAGTCTGCGATCAAGGAGGGCAAGATCAGCAAAATTGTGCCTCGACTCTCTGGTCCTGTAACAACACCTCGCACAGATGTTCACTACGTAGTTACCGAAAACGGCGTTGCCAATCTGAAGGGGCTCTCCTCTACGGAGAGAGCACAGGCTTTGATCGCACTAGCGCACCCTGCGTTCCAGGACGCGCTCACGGCAGCGGCCAAGGAGAATCACCTGCTGTGAGTCTGAAGAATTTTAAAACCGGAGAGACCAATATGAAGGACCGATGCATACATCCGAACGCAACCGCTATCGATTCCGATGTCTATAGCGAGATCTTCGCCACGAGTGCGATGCGAGAAGTGTGGTCGGACCGATCGCGAATACAGTGCTACCTGGATTTCGAGAAAGCTCTGGCTTTAACGCAGGCGCATCTGGGCGTCATCCCAAAAGACGCGGCTGAAGAGATCTCGCTGCACTCCAACGTGTGCGAGATGGACTTCGGGAAGTTGAAGGATGCAACCGAGCACATCGGCTACCCTGTGCTACCAGTCGTTCAGCAGTTAACTGCGCTTTGCAAAGATGATCTCGGGCAGTGGTGCCATTGGGGTGCAACGACCCAGGATATAACGGACACCGCCACGATTCTGCAGATCCGCTCCGCACTCCAGCTTGTCGAAGACGAAATGAAGGCGATCTCCGCATCGCTAGCTCACCTCGCCAAAGAACATCGCGACACTCCGATGATCGGCCGGAGCAATCTGCAGCAGGCTGTGCCTCTTACCTTTGGATATAAAGCGGCGGTGTGGCTTGCCGGCTTCGACCGTCATCTTCAGCGCCTGGATCAGATGAAGAGACGTGTGCTGATGGGTGAATTTGGAGGCGCAGTAGGAACGCTCGCTTCTCTTGGCGAACAGGGCCTACCCGTCCAACAGGGCGTCATGGAGAGGCTTGGGCTTACACAGCCGCCGATCGCTTGGCATACCGTGCGCGACACGATTGCTGAGGTTGGCTGCTTCCTCGGCATACTGTGCGGCTTGCTGGATAAGATCGCCTCCGATGTCAAGGTCATGATGATGACGGAGCTAAATGAGGTGCAGGAGCCGGCCGGGGGCGGAGGTCGCGGAGCGTCGAGCACGATGCCGCAGAAGCGCAACCCCATTTCCTGCGCTTACATCACGGCCTGTAGCAGTGTTGTGCGCCAGCATACTGCGAGTCTTCTGAATGCGATGAACGCAGACTTCGAGCGTGCCACGGGCACGTGGGAGATCGAGTGGCTCGTACTACCCGAGATTTTTTGTCTGAGCGCCGGAGCACTGGCCCAGGCTAACTACATGCTCAGTGGGCTGGTCGTTCATCCCGACAATATGAAAAAGGATCTGCAACTGACCAACGGCCTGGTAAATACCGAGGCCGTCATGATGGCTTTGGCTCCGAAGATGGGCCGCGGTAAGGCGCACGATAGGCTTACGACCATTTCCATCGCTGTTTCACAGGGCAAGGGACAGCTGATCGATCTTCTGTCGAACGATCCTGAAATTGCCAAGTTCCTTGACCATACAGCTATCGAAAGGCTCATCGAGCCAACCAACTATCTCGGAAACTCCGGCGCGATGGTCGATCGTGTTCTGGCCGGAAGAGGAGAGTGAAATGTTGCTAGATACGATTTTGAGCGCACTCCTACCAATGGTCGTCACCTTCCTGCTCGGTTTTGTGGCGGCGTGGCGACACGATTTTGGGTCAAAGGATGCCCCAACCCTGAATCGGATGGTGCTGCTTTACGCCGTGCCGCTGGCGCTTTTTGCCGGAACGGTTGCCACGTCGCGTGCGGCACTCGGTCAGGACATCCCGCTGGTCGTTGCCTTGTGCGTCGCCATCATCGGCTTCTACGGTGTCGTGTTTCTATTGTGCCGTCTTGTTTTCCGCATGCAACTCAGCAACTGCGCTCTGGCCGCGCTGACGGCTTCCGCGCCAGCAGTGCCTTTCGTAGGTCCCGCCGTCCTTGGCGATCTGTTCGGAGGGCTCAGCGCTATCCCAGTCGCCATAGGCAGTCTCGTCATCAACCTCACAGTCGTGCCAGTGACGATTCTGCTTCTCGCTTTGGGTTCGACGGCAAAAGACCAACAGGAAAACACTCCCATCGCGCAGGACGGCCCGCATTCGCCATCATCCGCCAAGTCTTACGCCTCGGTTTTCGCTGCCAAGCTCGTGGAAACGGCCAAAGAACCGATGGTTTGGGCACCCATTCTCGCTTTCATTATCGTGCTGTGCGGCTTTCACATTCCTCAACTCATCGTCCACGCGTTTTCGCTGTTAGGACAAGCATCCGGGGGCGTCGCCCTGTTTGCCTGCGGGATTGTGCTTGCATCCGGCAAAATCAAAGTCAACC
>DATFZQ010000148.1:0-37985 GCA_035314345.1 Candidatus Acidiferrum sp. | reverse complement strand
TCACCGTATCGGATAGCCCTATATGGGCGCTTCGCGCGAAGGATCAGTCTTCAAAAAGTCAATTTTCGGACGGGCTCCTAGTTGTTGTCGCTGCTTCTCACTCAAGCGCGGCTTGCGCCCGGCACGTCCCGCTTTCCGCAGCGCGGACTTGCCGTGGGTGCGATAGTCGTGCATCCAACGAGCCACCGTCTGCGGGACAACGCGGAGCTGACGAGCAATCTCGGCCTGACGCAGTCCACGCTCCAACATCTGAATCGCTTGAAAGCGTCGTTTCTCTAAGGCTTCAAAATCGCGACGTACTCCAGCAGGGTTTCCCATATCAAATTAGACGCAGGATACCCGAAAATAGTTCGCTATATTATGCGGGATTCAATAGGACGAAAAGAGCAACAAGAATCCAAAACAGGTAGGTCTTTCTGCCCATACTCAAAACTGCGCTCTGGTGGAAACTGCGCACTAGATTAGTCTCACCAGCAGCCATGCAGAAACCGAACAGGGCGTAACGAACACTAAAGTAAACTCCCGGGACTACCAAAAGCAGCAGGCCAATCACAACCACTAACAGATACAGTATTTGGGCAGCCAAAAACTTCGGACCCATGGCCAAGTGCGTGAAGATGTCGGCAAATGTCGGCTCTCTTCCATCGCATAAGGCAAGGCATATTTGGAGAAAGCCGACTTCTAGACCGGCGACAAAGACTAAGAATGCCAAGTGCGCCAGGGCCCACAACACGATGCCCAGTCGTTGGCCAGTAATAACCACGATCTCCAGGGCGACCCAGGCACCGAATATCGTTAGGAGAACTGCTGTAAAGAGGCCAAAACGTTTTTTGAAGATAGGCCAGGCGAAGTTGAAGGCTTGACGAATGGATATCGGAAAACGCTTCACTTGTTGGACCTGCAAATCGCACCCACATCCGGTGTAACGCGGCGTCGATTGAGTATGCGCTAAGCGAGCCACGCAGCGTAACTCCTGGTTAGTCGCGTAACCGGTTACCGCTGCCAGCTCAACCGGTCGACGAGGATGTCCGAGTTTTAGTTGATTGCAGCGACTCTCGATGTTCGGCACTGTAAGTCTACCTACAACCAAGTTCAAGCAACTTCTACTGCCCGGACCTCCTTCTGCTGAATGCGCGACGGATTCAAACGTTCCTTCAGCAACAAGATTTCTTGATAGCCTTTGATGCGTCGGAACTTCTTTTCTGCTTCCAAGAGTCCTGTGGCGGTCCAGCGCAGCGGCTGATTTCCTTCGCGCCAACGTTTTACGTTCCGCGCCACCCGCTGAACGGTCGACAAGCACGATTCGATCGGGTTGGTAGTGGTCAGTTTCCGCCGCAACACCGCTCCTACTCCCAAGCGATGTACCGTCAGCGTTTCTTCCAGCCCTTCCTACAAGCTCCGGGCAGCGCTCGGATTGATTCTTTCCAGTTGCCGGAAGATTTTCTATAGCGCCTCATTGGCCTCCGCGTAGTTGTTCATCGCGTAGGCATTGCGCATTCGCCGATCGTAGTCTTTCTAGCAGTTCTCCGGCAGGTACTCCTTCACATTTCGTCGCTTATGAATCTGGCAGCGCTGCACTTCGACTTGTTCACCGAAAACACGTTCTACGCCGGCTCGCAGCGCTTTCGATCCATCCATCACCACCAGATATCGCCGCTTCCGATCCAGTCCGCGGTCCACCAGATCTTCCAAAAGCCCTTTGTCCACCGTGGTGTTCTCCGTGCGCCGCGCGAAACTCTAAAAGAAACGCAAAGAAATGGCCCTCACTGCCCGCGCCGGATGATCCGCAAAATCAAATAGAATCTAACGCAACCATCGAAACGACGGATGCGTTAGAATTGCCCCTCCCAGCCGCATGAAGCGCCCTCAACCAGTCACGTCTTGCAACCTGTGTCGAGCACCCGGCTATAACATTCAGCTCGCCAATGGGAAGTGCCTGCGCATGGATGGCACGCACAGATGCACGGGAACGAATCAGAGCGCAATCGGTGACAATGATTGGGCCGAGTGTCTATCCTGTGCGGCTTCTGGGTACGATGGTACTGCGCAATGTCGGCATTGTGATCGTGGTTCCGGTTGGGTGTTTCAGAGACGCTGATCAGGTTTCAACCTTGTCCTTGTAGCTTGCGCGTACTTCGTGTTGAACATCTTTTTCACTCGGATGACGGTGTGTATTCTTGGACGGGGCCGTCCATGCCCCACATGACCTGCCAGGAACCATTCTGTTGCCGTTGGGCGATTTCGAGATACCGAAGCTCTTTGGGTGCGGAATCGCCGAGCGCCGAACCAGGTGAGAGTTCGATTGTCCCACGGACAAATGCAAAATCTCCTCGGATGAGGATTTCTTCAGGTTGCACCTGCACCTTAAAACCGCCTTTCCGGATCACTTGAGCATAGTATTCCCGGCGATCCTGCCAGGATTGAACTGGGTTACGAAGATTGATGTCCACGTAAGAATCTCCGTAGAAACTCATGATGCGTTCCACGTCGCCGGTGTTAAAGCCTTCAGTGAACTCGCTGGCCATGTGGCGCAGCTTCGCGACATCTTCCGGTTCGGACTCGATCGATGGCATGGTGTGCTCCCCGAGCACCTCCTGGTCCAGGATTTGTTTCAAAGTCTGCAGGTCCCCCTGGTCTGTATGTCGAACGCAACCTGCAATCACTTCCATCAGTTCCTCGTTTTTCATTAAGCGCCCGGCCTCGACATGGGCAATAAGCTGGTTGACTGCGCGTATGGACAGGGCCTTTCTCACCTCTTGGGTGAACACGTCCTTTGTGTCCATTGGATTCCTCGCTCAATTCGTCCAATTAGGCTTGCACACGGCAAGTGGTGTATGGCCCATCCCACTGAAGTTACGAAAGTGCCAATTAAGCTGCGTGGGGGTGATGTTTGTGAACCGATCGCGGGGGCAGGAATCGGACGCGGAAATAGCGTTCATCACAAACCTCGCAGCGAAGTGGGCTTACGAAGAAAACAGCGTGAAGGATCTGCTCAAAGAACCCTTTCCTTCTGGACCTGTGGGTTGCAGCGCTGGCGCAGTTCGGACAAAGGGAAGGCTTGCTGAAGATCAACATGGCACAAATCTCCCGTTCTGGCTGGGAAAGCCATTCTACATCCAAACTCGCATATCCCAGAAGCTGGCGAACTGACGTGGTCCCCGTTTCCGTGGTTCTCTGTCGTCATTGTGTCGGCGCTCGCAACAGGCCCCATCTCGCTGACGCGTGTGCGAGCCGCTCCCCCGAATCGATGCGGCCGTGGGTCCACTATGGGTCCAAAATCTTGGTGAGTTAGGAAGAAAACTGGGTGCTGACGGGAGTAAGGGCAGCACTATCAACAAGACTTACCGATGACCGTTCGGCTCATAACCCGAAGGTCGTCAGTTCAAGTCTGACCGTCGCGATCGCCCTGCTCCGCTGTCATTGTACGATCGTATTTCGGTTGCCCAAGTTGCCCATTTGAAGGGGTTCTCAAAAGGCGTAAGTGGTTGCAGCACCGCGCCTTATGAATTTACTTTCCTCGTTCGCAACGAGGAGGCCGGGGGTTCGAATCCCCTCTCGTCCACCAGAATTCCCAACAACTTGCGAATTGTCGTTGCCAGTCTCGGGCTGTTTTGTGACGTTGTTTGTGCCAAAGCCCAGCTTTGCGCCGGCTATCAAAAGACATGTAGCGAGGCGCACGCGAAAGAAGCCCGCTGTGTGCGGTGGTTTGCCGGAGTCCGACTACTTCGCTACCGGCAATGCCACCGGTTGTTCGAGCCGGAACTCCAGCAGAGTTTCGCTGGGTATCGACAGCTGCTGCCCTTTTTTGGAAGCGGCGACAGCTGTTCCACCAGCAACGCCTATGAGGGCACCAATGCCGGCTCCTTTTCCTCCTCCTGCTATCCCACCGATAAGCGCACCAAGTCCCGCGCCGCCAACGACTTTTTTCGCTGTATTGGAGCCTTCTCCCTTCCCCTTGATCTCATACGTACTGGTGAGAAGCGGATAGGTCGAATTGTTGATCATGATGTCGGTCAGTTCGAGCGACAGCTCGGAGCTGCCTTTCATTTTGCCTGCGGATTCAGCCGAGACGAGCTTGCCATAAACTGTCGTGCCTCTCGGGGCCACCACCACGTCTTCAGCTTGCAGATTTGTCTCCAGGCTGGCAGTGAACCGAAACCCTGCTTTTTGTTTGGAGGAATCGATGGAATCGATCATTCGTATAAGGATGCGGGTTCCGGCCGGAACCGTGATTCGCTTTACGTTCTGCGCAGCGACAGCCGCCGCAGTCGCCAGCACCAAAAGAATTGTTGCGGCCCCAATAAATCCTTTTCGCATTTCCTGTCTCCCCTTCATGGAATTCACGAGCCTGCTCCAACAATCGGCAATTCAGAAGCAATGCGAAGATCAATAATTGAAAGCAGCTGGTGTTCGACCTGAACGAAGCGCGCTGCCGTAATTGCCCCCAATTCCTGTTTGACGCGGTCATAGTATTTTGCAAGAAGCTCGCCACGCTGCTTTTGATAAGACATGGCGTTCTGAATCAACTCGTCTGCCTTTGCATCTGTCATTTGCGCATAACTAACGGCATATTCGTGAATATTGGCCAGCCTTTGGCCATTCAGTTTGGACAATTCCGCGTCGTATTCGGTGTAGATAGGCCAGAATTTTGCAGCATCAGCAGCACTTAGCAGCATTACCGATCCCATGATCTCGGCTTTCTGTTGGCGGACATCGGAGCGCAGGAGCTGTATGTACGCTTGGATGTTCGTCTTTTGATTAGCTGCGGCAGCCGATGTAGTGGCCGGTTTCGGGGCTTTCTGGGGTTGGGGCGCATCCTGGGACCACCCAGCCGGCACGAAAAATAGCATCGCCAGAAGCATTACCCAAACGGCTCTCTTCCTGTTCATCTTATTCTCCTCCGGGAAATGCGGATTAACTGCGTTCGGTAATTCATCATTCCAATCAAATTTTTGTACGGCACGAAGTAGAAAGACAGGTCAGCGTCGCAACGATTCCGCCTTCTTTCTTTTTCTCGCTCGGCCAACAAATTGCGAGAGACGTGCTCCTCGTGGCTCAGGTCGACGGAGCTGTAGGCGTCCGAGTTACGAGCGCGACTGCAGCTATCCATCGGGCATCAGCACAAGGAGCGCCAACAGAAGTGGGGATCCTCGTACTAGAGATTGGTCCGCAGCAGTCGACGTGGACCGGTGCAGCTCGGAGATATTGCTGGCACAGGTAAGGGAGGGATACTGTCAGAATTGACAGTCACCGACTAGAGCCGATCATTCTGAAAACGAAGATTTGTTTTGTGGCCACCGCACTTCACAGAAGTGCCCGTCTGTCATTTCTGACAATGGTAGCTGGCGACGGTAAATGAAAGCTTTGAGAGGCATTGTTGGAGGAGTGGCAGCACGATGCCTGAGCAGAGCTCAAACGTCGAGATCGCACACAAAATCAACGAACAGGCTCACCATCACAGCTCGGGAAATCACCGCCAATCCCCGTTGGTCGAAATTGCCGAGGCGACTGTCCTTGCGGTCGTGGCCGTCGCCACTGCCTGGAGCGGTTATCAAGCCACCAAGTGGGATGCCCTCTCGAATCAGAACTATTCCCTTGCGGCGAGCACGAACATGAGGGCACAAGAAAAGGCGACCCTGGCAGGCCAGGATCGTTTATATGACATCGTGACATTTAACGGTTGGATCGCAGCTCAGAGCGCCGGCAACAAAACGCTCACGACAACCTACGAGCGTCGATTTCGGCCCGAATACACCGCAGCATTCCTGGCTTGGCAGAAGCTCGATCCATTGCACAACGCCTCCGCGCCGTCGGGGCCCATATTCATGCCGGAGTACACGAACGCAAATACGGACGAGTCCAAGAAGTTAGCTGCGGAGGCGAAGGGCTACTTCGAGAAGGGCGTAAACACACGCGAAACTGGTGACCACTACGTGAAGGTAAGCGTCTTCCTGGCGACGGTACTTCTGCTGACCGCCCTCGGCCAGCGATTCGATATTCTTGGGCCTCGAATCGTTTTGCTTGTCGTGGCTTTCGTTCTGCTGCTCATCAGCACGTTCTGGATCTTCACGTTTCCACGCGCCTAGGTGGGTGCGACGCCGTCCTGGGTTCGGCCTCGCGCATCAAAGATTCGTCCAGAACGCTATCGATAATGCCGGGTTTCTTACTTCTTTTTCTTTTTGGCTTTCTTGCCATTGCCCGACAGCGCCAGCTCCTTCACACCTTTCATTTTGTGTTTCTTCATTTCGCCGAGAAGACCTTCGTCCGTCAAATCGAGTGGGTGCGAGTGCTTCCAGTCGTGGTGAGCAATTTCTGATAGCCGTTTGACCACATCTTTGTCGTCCACTTCAATGGCCAGCTCTCTGCGGCTATCAAAGCTTCCGGGTGCCAGATTGATCGAGCCCACGATAGCGCGGGAATGGTCGGCAAGAAGCATTTTCGCGTGCAATTTAAGGTGTTTCAATTTGTGAATCTTGATTCCCACATCCTCCATGATGCGCATCCCGCCGACAGCTTCTACCAGCTTTTCTTTTTTCAGCTTATGGGGAGGGCGAGCCATGACGTGAACTTTCACTCCGCGGCGCGCTGCCCGAACCAACCTCTCGATGATGACTGCATCCTGGTAGCGCTCGTTCTGCACGAAGATGGAGTCCTTCGCCTCGTCAATGAACTTCGCAATTCGCTCTCGACCGTTGCCGCAGCACCAGATTAGATGTGACTTCTCGTCTCCTCGGAAGGCCTTCCGATGCCAGTCGGCTTCGAAACATTGAATGATTTCGGCAACTTCGTGGGCGTGAGAAGTAACGATGGCGTAGTCACGAGTTTCGGTTATGTTCTTCGTTTCCCAGTTCAGGGACTTCACAAAAGCCGTCGTATCATCAACCACCATAGACTTCTCGTGAGTGACGTCATACTCAGGATTGCTGTCGAGGACCTTGATACCCGCGGCCACAAGCTTTTTGTGCGTATCTGTGTTTTCCGATTCGCCGTCACGCCGGGCAGGATTCAGCATGACTCGGACGTCTACGCCGCGACTCTGCGCGTCCATCACGGCTTTCAGAAGGGACGGGTCCGAGAAGAGAAACATTTTGACCCGCAGCGACTTGGTTGCGGCATTGATGGCATCCAGAATCGGCTTGGCCGAGTCATCTGGCATAACGATGAGGGATCGTGACACGTGGTCTCCTTGCAATGGCCCGAGAGCACACCAGCCGCTGCGGAGTCATTTGCTCATCGAAAAGGTAGTTCTCATTCGGGGGGCGTTCTACTGTCAGAAGTTACAGTCAGGAGCTTTATCCGGGTCGCGTCGTCCGTCCGTACCTCCACGTCACTGTGACGGCGGCTTGGGCGGGTGTTCGGCGCGTTCCTTGCGCTTTTCGGCTATTTGCTTTGGGGAAGGTGGATAACTCTCGAAGCCTTTGGAAATCTGGCCTATTACTCTCGGCCAAATGGTATCGTCATTGGTGATCTTCTGATCCAGATATAGGCGCCACGCCAGGTCTTTTCGCTTCAAATCGATCAGATCGATGATGAGAGACGCGTCCAAGCTGGTTTCGGCCGACATCATGTCGTAGGTATAGGCCCAGTAGTCGCCGACATATGGGCCGAATTGTACCCAATCTCCCACGGCTGCAGAGACAAGCTTGGATTGGCTGTTGGCCAAGTAACGCACGACGAGATCCGGCTGCTGATCTGGCCTTACTTCCTTCAGGCCGCGCTGCGCCAACGCCTTTGACACTCCGGCATGGACCTGGTTGCTGATGAGATTAGGATCCAGCTGGCGAAACTCCAGCGTATTCACGCCGCCGATGTACGCAAATGTCTTGAATTGTGAGAAATCCAGGTTGGGATCAAAATCGAAGTTTATTCTCGCCATTGCTAGCGGCGCGAGGATCAACAATAGAACCAAAGAGACGGTTGCGGCCACTTTGTGATGCGACGAATGTTTTCTGGCTTTCCGCATCAGCTTCGTCATGTAGTCCTCATGGTCGTGCTCGGAGTTGATTGCCACTTTGTTCCCGCACGTACTTGTACCTCATTGCTATAGCGAGGCTTCCATCTATGGCCACCAGTTGCCATTGTCAGAAATGACAGAAAGGCGGGGCCCGGGAGCGCCCTGGGCCGATTCCATCCACCGCCCTTTCAGGCAAAAGCGGCGAGCTACCACACAAAAATGCGTGACATGAACTGCAAGCAAGACTAGCCCACGGGGAGAGATGAGTGACAAATCGCGCCCAGATATCTGGAGAAGTGCGTGAAAGTCTGTCATTTCTGACAATGGCAGTGTGGCAGGACTGCAGATTACCCTAGGCTCGATAAATTCTGGATCTCACGCCTGAGACGTCGGCGAGGACAAATAAATCTATGGAGGATTCACATGATTTTCAGAAATCAGAAGTCGAGAATGCCGGTGATGTGGGCCGCACTCTCCCTCATGCTGGCTGCTTGCCTAGTGGTGGCGGCGGCGCCAAATCCGCCTCAAATCGCCAGCGGGCAGAAGGCCAAGGTTAAAGGAACCATCCTGTCCCGTAACGGAGACTTGATCAAAGTCAAAGACAAAAAGACAGGCTCTTTGGTTGTTGTTAACTTGGTGGACGGCACCAAGATCGGGCGCAACACGGGCAGCCTCGTGTTCCACCGTGACAAGTCCATGGATATCACCGCCATGGTGCCCGGCTTGACGATCGAGGCAGAAGGCGTCGGCAATGCAAACGGACAGCTGGACGCCAGCAAGATCACTTTTACCCCAGATGAATTTGCGATTGAAGTAGCGGAAGAGCAGCAAATCATGGCAAACCAAAAAGCAGCCTCGAGCGCCCAATCTACTGCGAATCAGGGAGTGCAGGAAGCTCAGGCGGCCCAAAGCTCTGCCAACACCGCACAGAGCTCTGCTAATACAGCCAACAACAACGCGCAGGCTGCAGGCGCTGCGGCACAGATGGACGCCGCTGCAGTCCTGCTCGTCAACAAGCGCGTATCGGACCTAGACGACTACAAGGTGGTTTCCGAAGCGGGCATCTATTTCGCCTCTGACAATGCGACTTTGGACGACGCTGCCAAAGCGGATCTCGACACGCTTGTCGCGGCCACTCAGGGTCTCACTGGGTACATGATTGAGATCGCGGGTTACGCCTCCAAGACCGGGACCAAAGAGCTCAACCAAAAGCTCAGCGAAGCGCGCGCAGGCGCCGTCACCAAGTACCTCCGCGAGAAGGGTAATGTACCCATGCGGCGTATCCTCGTTCCGGCCGGCTATGGTGCGACGCATCCAGCCGCCGAAAATTCCGATTCCCAGGGACGCGCCCTAAACCGGCGAGTGGACGTGAAGGTTTTGGTGAACAAAGGCCTAGCGGAGTCGATGTAGGTCGTTTACGGCTCCGCCGGGTCAATTGTTTTGCGTTTGCCCTGGCTCGTTCATTTCAAGTGTGAATCTCTTGCACGAATAGGACACCGGAATGTCGAAAGCTAGACCAACCATCGGGACCGACGGACTCCCCCTGCCAATCCTGCCGCCCGAACGCGACGCGCGCGTTTGGGCGCGGCTTGTGCGCGTGATGTTCTACACGCCCGGATTCATGGGCTTGCTACTCATCAAGACAGGCGAACCGGCGAGCTTCGGCATCACGGTGGAACTGCTGATGCTTTCCAGCGCGGCAGCCATCGTCGGTGGCCTATTCATCGGCACGCAGTCCACGGATGCGGGAGCCGATACTTCGTCCAAGATCGGCACCTGGAGTGGCGCGCTGGTGATCGAGTTGCTCGGGGTCGTGCCTTTCCTTTGCGCGGTGCCTGCACTATTCCATGAACTGGCACACAGTGCCCTACTTCACTCCAAGGCGCCGGGCGCAGTTGACGTTGTGTTGGGTGCCTCCGAGCTTCTGCCAGCGGTGGCTATCCTGCCATTCATGCTCTACCAGCTCGCCGGCTTCGGGACCATGCACTTCGTTCTGCGGAAGCCTGTGAACTGGGTCATCAACATCCTCGTTCTCTGCTTGATCATGGCCAGCTATGTCGCCTACCGCGCGGAAGCCTACAGCGTCGAAAAGAGGTTCGCCGGATTGCTGGTTGTCATTATGGCGCTGACCGTCGCCTATGGCGTGCTAAAACTCAGGCAAATGCAAGCGGACTATGACGCCCACTGCCCGCCGAAACCTCCGAAGTAGCTGTTAAAAGCCGGGGCTGGCTTGCGATCTTCATGTTGGGCATGCGTCTCTTGGCGAAAACCTGGCTGGTTAGCTGATCTAGACTGCCGCCATCGCCGTGCTTCTCCGATTGTTGCTCGACTAATTGCTCAACTCGTGGCTCAAAGCTTTATCGCGCTTGCTTCCTCGTGCGGTGAGTTTCAGCAACTATCTATTGAGCCTCGCCAAGTATAGAGTCGTGCGAGTAGTTGAGAAAAGCGGCAGCAGGGCTGCCGCACTCCAAATCGCTACTTTGCAAGATTATGCGGGACTCAGTGGGTGTGCGAACCGGTCGCGGCTGTAATCCGAAGTCGGGGGGCGGTCCATCGACAAAAAGGACAGCCGGGGAAATCGATAGGAACGAACGTAGATCACATCTTCTGGTAATTGGAACTGGTCGTGGTCACCACGAGCTTCTTGGCCGTTGCGCTAAGAACCGTCTGCTGCACATAGTTGGTCCCATCGGGGAGGGTGGCCATTTGGACCTGCAAGGTCACAGCATCCTTCGTTTGACCCATGTAGGTGTTGATGCTCAGGGAAAGCACTTTTACGGCAGCCGAGTCGAAAGTGAGGGTCATCTGATCGCCCGGTTGCGCATAATCCCTGAAAACCAAATTCATGAGCCCCCCTACGGGATTCAATGAAAGTTTGCCGGCCTGATAGGCTTGCTGCATCCTCTGCGGGTCGGGCGGGACGTACATGCTGAGAACGCCCTTCACTTCAGTCATGTACTCCTGCATCTCCTTCTTTTTCTTCTCAATGATTCTTTGCTTCAATCTGCCACCGCTGGGTGGCGGAGGTGGGGCACCGATGGGAGTCTTCACAACCTGTCCGCCAGGGCCGTACTGGCACAGGTTTTGCGTTACTGGCTTAGGATCTCCATCCAGAGTCATCTGTGTTGTTTCCCACCATTGATATTTCAGCAGGCTCTGTTTATTTAGCGCGACAACCTGCTTCACGGCCGCGAGCTTTTGCTGTATGTCGACAATCTGTGCGATGGCAGGCAGGGCAGCCGCCATCGCTACAACACCAATCATCATCCATCGTCTGTAAATTGAAACAACAGTTCCGGGAAGAGACTGCGTTCCGCACATAATTGCAGAACTACGATTCATTAGATCTCCTTTATCCTGTGTCGAATTTTTTCTCCCGCGGCGATCAGTTAAGCGGAAACTCTTTGAACAGATACATCAACAATCGCGCAGATAGGATTGCCAGCGAGACGACTTCTCACAGGCACTTGGCGCGGTCGCAGAATTAATGCCTTTCCACTACCTGGCTACAGTCCAAGTGGGATCGGGATCGAACTTGGTCATTGCGGCTGCTGTTTCTGCCGTGGTCTTTCCCAAGTCCTTCTGAAGCAGGATGCCATCCTGGCTGATGATGAAAGTCATGATCCCCGAATTGCCGTACTCTGCCGGATAGGCGACGAACGCGAATCCTTTGACCATCTTTCCGTCAACAACATAGTCCTTCGCACCGCCCGGAGCTTGACTGCCTTGCCCGGTCAACATATGGAAAAAATAGCCATGGAAAGGCGTGTGCGCGTCCGGTTTTGCTTTATATCCTTCGTTGGTCGCAAAGGCTACGAGGGGACCGAGCGGGCTTTTCGGCTGCCCCTCTGGCGAATCCCAGTACAAACCGTTCTTCTTCCCGGAATCACTTATGAACTTTACAGCGTATTGGTTCGTCTTTCCGTCAGCGAGGCGCTGCGAGAAATACTCGGCCTCAGCATCGGCCAGCGCTCCACATACATCAATGACTGACAGTTCATTCCGGCCGATGCGGCGCGCCAGAATCTCTTTTTTACCGGCGGCCACGTCGAAATACCATTGCCCGGCGGCGTTCTTTTCCAGCGGGATGGGGAAGGCAAAATTGTCTGCTCCAATGATCAGTATTTGGGCATCATCCGCCAACTTTCGCCAGCGGTGCATCACCCCGTAAGCCGTGACAAATGCGTCCACCGTGGATTTGTCCTGCACGGCATCGCCAGAGAAGATGATCTCTTTCGATTCGGGACCGAAGACCGCAAGCACAGCGTTCTGATCTCCCGACTTTGCCGCTTCCAATAGTCCGTTACCCGCGTCGTCGGGTGAAGCAAACACCTTGTATGACGGTTTATCGGACTTGCCGCAGGAGGCAAGGGGAATGATTAGGGCCAGAAGTACAAACCGAGTCGTAATGGCGATTCTGCGTATTGCGCGCGACATAACTTTCCTCCAAATCATCCACTGTAAGAGATTTCGCTGCCGCCGCTCACGACCGCGACTTCGTGTGCAGCTTCACAGGCAACTGGTTTACCTACGCCCGCCCCAGCCACCACCGCCGCCCATGCTTGATGACCCACGGGCACTCGCCGACCTGGATCCCCAGCCTCCGCCGCTGCTTCCGCTGAAGGCCGAGGAGCTGCTCTTATCCTGGCTTCCATAGCCCTTAGAGGAATTGGAACTTCCATTCGTGTTGGACCAACCGCTGCCGGTGTTCTTATAAGTATTGCCGTCAGCTGACGCATACTTGTCGCCGTTGGCGGTCTGACCAACCGCGGCGCTGTTGCCATATTTGCCCGACGCGCCATAAGCCGATGCGCCGGTCGAAGAGTGCGCCTGTGCGGTGGTTCCATTCGAGTTCGTTTGATGCTGGCTGTCGACAGTGGTGCCGTTCTTCGAAGCCGTCGAGGCCCCATAGCTGCCATACGCATTGGACCCTTGCACAGTCGAGGCAGAGGCCCCGGTGTGGGGGTTGTAAGCTTGACCGGCACTTACGCTGCCGTAACCGTTCGAGGCTGTAGCGCCACGTGCGTACGTCCCGGTGGACGGGTTGTAGCCAGTGCTGGCGTGCGCGGAGCCGTAGGCGCCATAGGCGGAGGCGCTGGAGCCATAGTAGCCGCCATGGTAGGCGGTGTTTCCGTAATACGCCGAGCCGTGATAGACCACCGCGGTGCTGCTGCAGCCCCAGCTGCTATATCCCCAGGCGCAACAACTGCTGCTCATCATCGCACCGACCGCGACGCCAACTCCAAAGGCCACGACCGCGACCGCTGCGGTGGGTGGAGCTGGAGGTGGGATGTAAGCGGGAACCACATAGGGGTAGCCGTACACCACCGCTGGGTTGTACACGGGAACGTACACCACCGACGGATTCACAGGCTGAATCACGATGACTTGCGGCGACTGCTGCACGACGGAAAGTTGTGTCCCCGAAACCAAGTTGCCAGCCGCATACGCCTTCGCACGCAGAGCTTGGACGGCTATCATTACATCGGCGGCTTGCGTGCTATAAGCCTCTCCCAGCGACGAAGTCCAACTAAGATTCTTCGCCATGTTGGCTAGCACGGATGGAAACTGTGAGAGCGCCTTCACGCTGGGCTCCCAACTTTGCGCATTTACTGCCACCATCAAAGTCTGGCCGGTAAGTTCTGGGTTCATCTGAATCCAGTTCTCGGCATAGGCTACCTGGTCTGGAAATGACGAAGCGGAAAGTACCTGAGCTACCAGAGCATCTGGATAAAGCGCGATGGGCGCCACCAGTGCTTGCAATTCTGGCGCCGTCAAAGGTGCGCCCTGCCCCGAATACCCAGAAGAACCCGTCTGCTGAGCGTCCAATGGGACGACGCCAAAGATCACCAAAAAGGATAGCGTCACCGACAAAAGCTGTTTCGTGAAGTTTTTGATCATTTTCTACTCTCCACTTCTTCTTTCCAAGCTCGGAAAGGTATCAAGCTTGGCCGTCGCAAACTGGAAGCCGGCTCTCACTGATAGAGAATTGAATGACTAGCAGACGCGATCGTTATTTTCTGCCTGGTGGACTTCCGAAAATGGTCCCCGAGCGGGATAAATAAACAATCACATCTGGGCCATGCTCGGCGAAAGTCCTGCATAAGGCTACTGTCAGTTTTGACAGACCGAGTGGACTCGCATCTTGTTCAAAATAGTAGATCGTTGGCCTCGATGGTGCGTCGGCAGTAACCGCAACAGGTTTCATCTTTTACGTGTTTTTCTTTTGCAAGATCTTAGTTGACCATCGAGCCTTGAACGTGAGCGGGTTAAGAACAGGGAGAAAGCATCAGGAACAACAAAACTGTAGCTCCAAACAACGTGCGCACGGTGCCTGGAACCATCCTCGAGCATCCCAACTACAATTCGTCTTTGCCGACAGAATCAGGGAATCATGCCGCACTCGAACATTTTGTTCGCAATAGGCGGTGCAACTTTGTTAATGAAAGCAGCCCGCATTTGCGGATCGCTCTTGAGAAATGCGATGGCTTTTTGTTCTTCCAGTGTCGGCGGGGCTTTTTGGGACTTCTGAATCCACAGCTGCTCGCAGGTGGACTGCTGGTATTTCAGAATGACCTTATCGGCAACCTTGTCCATGATTGGGTATTGCTGCGGCGGAGTTTTGGCGTCGCTTGGGCGGAGTAGCGGGATAGCGGACATCAATACGGTGAACAGCGCAAGCCCAACAATCCAAAGGTAGTAGCGCTTAATCATGCTTTTCTCCTTATGTCCTCATGTCGAAATCGTCTATTTAAGTCGGGCCGATCCACTACTTCGCGGACGCTGCCATGAATTTAATCTTCTCAGCCATCATGCCCCAGTAGGTGGTTCAGAGATTTTCCCCGGGAGAAGACGTTCCGCGGTCCATCGGACACGACCAAACGCGATTCGGACGCAGTGCTCCTCATCCATCCGGCGCACAGCACCCTACGGCAGCCTAGACATGGCATTTCTGACAGACGGAAGGGGCGGACGCTACTGTCAATACTTACGATACGAGTAATGGCTCCTTGTAAGAGTTCGCGGTCGTTCAGAGTTCAGTGGAAGTCGATTACCCAGAAAAGGGTGGGAATACTAACGAGACGTGGGAGCCAAGCGCCATCCCGAGGGGCCCAGCTCCCGCGCCTCACATTGAATCGTGAGATTACCTCCGATTAGGACTGGCCAGCCCGGCGCTTTTTCTCTCTTGCGTTTGAACGGGCTTCCGCTTCTTCATCGCGCTCGCGTGCTTCTTGGATTGATACTTCGCTACGGAAAGACCGGGCAAATTCATCCACCTGTTTTTCGGCTTCCTCCTTCACGACACCGTAGCGTTCTTGAATCTTTCCGATCAGTTGCTCCCGCCGGCCGTGGATTACCGTGAGGTCGTCGTCTGTGAGCTTTCCCCACTTTTCCTTTACTTTGCCAGAATACTGCTTCCATTTTCCTTCCAGCTGATCCCAGTTCATTGGAGTCTCCTAGTTTTCAGTTTTTGCGCAACGCCTACTGATTCGGCCTCGCACCAGCTGGGAAGCGCGCCGAACCCTGCAAGACAAGAAAAACATGCGAGTGGAAAAGCGTACATACAGAGAAACACCGAGAGGCGAGGGAAAAAGGAACGCAATTGGGCGATTTCTACCCGGAATACAGGATTCCTTGGAGGCCCATAGGGCTTCCAAGGTATGGAGACAGCCGCGCCAATGAATTACAACAGAAACGAATCGTGGCGGGTCTCCAACAAAAGAACTCAGGCAAGACGCCCGGTTCAGGGCCAACGAAACTATGAATGGGAAACATGGGGAGGTCGTGATGCTACGTTGGGCATTGGGTTTTTTTATCGTGGCGCTTATTGCAGCCGTGCTCGGCTTTTCGGGTATTGCATTGGCTGCGGCAGGAATCGCGAAGATTATCTTCTTTGTCTTCCTGGTTCTCTTCCTCGTATCTCTGGTGAGCCATCTCCTGCGCCGGACCTGAGAGACCGGCTCTCGCGTTCTCTTTATCGGTCATAACAGGCTGCACAGAATTCGACTTGCGAGTACGGAGGAACTATGTGCGGACGAACAATCCTGGGAATAGCACTGGTCGTCATCGGGCTTCTCGCGCTGGCGTATCAGGGCTTTAGCTACACAACACAAAAGAAGGTCGTAGACATCGGTCCAGTCCAGGCAACGAAGGAAGAACATCACACCGTTCCTCTTCCTCCGATTCTTGGCGCTTTGGCTCTGCTAAGCGGTGTTGTTGTGGTTGTGGCCGACAGGCGTGGGAATTAGGACCCAGATAGGTGATTCAAATCGTTAAAGAAAAAGGATGGAGGATACATTTATGAATCGTATAGCGGCTATTTTTGCGGGTGCGCTCATGTTGGCGCCCCTCTCATTCGCACGGAGTGCAGGGGACGAAAATGCAAAAGATGAAAACAATCGTTTGCAGAACGCCGGCACGGTCATGCAGGAGATCCTTGATATTCCGGATGATATTCCCCAAGACCTGCTCGACAAGGCTCGCTGCGTGGTGGTCATGCCATCCGTTCTAAAGGCTGCCTTTGTCGTTGGAGGCAGCTATGGCCGCGGCACCATGGTTTGCCGCACGGGCAAAGACTTCAGGGGGCCATGGGGCGCTCCAGCGATGTACGCGCTGGAAGGCGGCAGCGTGGGATTGCAAATTGGAGCAGAAGCCACGGACTTCGTGATCCTGGTGATGAACAATCGTGGCGCGGACAGTCTGCTGCATAGCAAGGTTAAGCTTGGCGCCGATGCTTCCATAGCAGCCGGACCGAAGGGCCGGACCGCGTCAGCAGATACAGATGCGTACATGCGTGCAGAAATGCTCAGCTACTCGCGAGCGCGCGGCGTTTTCGCCGGCGTGTCGTTAGAAGGCTCGACGCTCCGTCCCGACAACGATGCCAATCATCGCCTGTACGGCCCCGACGCCACGGCGGCGCTCATCATCACTGAGCCGAAGTATGAGTCCCCTGAATCCGGAAGGGCGCTTGTACATCGCTTGCAGAAGGCCACTCCTGAACGAAAAATGTAACCCGACCCAAATCGGAAGAAAGGGCGAGGCGACTGTTGCCTCGCCCTTTTTTTACATGCCCTGCATTCATCGTCCGGGATGCCGCCCCAGGCGAGACGGTGGGGATACGGACTCCTGTTCAATTCTATACAGCTTGAACTGTATTGTCCGTGCTCCTCTATCGTCATATATCTGATGGCGACAAAGGCTGTTTTAAACAAGCCAACCGTAAAGGAGAGGCTCCCGTGATGAACAGCAAGATCGCACATTCGGATGAAATGCTTGTCGCCAGCGCGCGCGAAGGAAGCCGCACGGCTTTTGGGGAACTCGTCCGGCGGCACTCCCACCGCGTGTACGGGATGTCCTTCAGGATCTTGAAGAACCGTGAGGACGCCGAGGACAATTTGCAAAATGTCTTCTGCAAGGCGTATGGAAAGATTCGGCAATTTGAAGGAAATTCGCAGTTCTCGACTTGGTTGGTTCGTATTGCCATCAATGAAGCGCTAATGATGCTGCGCAAACGCCGGCCCGAAGCAGCCGCAGCCTCCGCCGACGAGGAAGGGACACCGGACGGCAATGAGACGCGCGCGGAACTGCGGGATATGCGCGCGGATCCCGAGCGCCAGTACCTGACAAAGGAATTGGCCACAAAGGCACTCGAGGCTTTGCACCCAACGCTTAAGTACACCTTCATCCTGCAAAAAAGAGAAGGTTGGACGAGCCGGGAATTGGCGACGGCCATGGAAATTACTCCAGAGCTCGTCAAATCCAGAATCTTCCGAGCGCGCATAAAATTGCGGCAACGCCTTTTAGCTCTAGCAAAGCCGGAGCCAATGGCGCTTCAGAACTGATGCGGACAGCGCGATCCCGCGCGGGACTAAGCGATCAGCGGGTTCCGCTCAGGTCACCGATCACACTTTTCACGACTTCGCTATCCATCTTTGGGCTGATATAGGCGCCCTCTCCAATCACGACCGTTAGGGCCTTCACCAATTCTTGCTCCGCATCCGTCTTCAGCAGGTAACCACTGGCACCCGCGCGAAAAGCGCTCCGCAACAATTCGGCTGATTCGTGAAGAGTCAGCAAAACTATTTTGACCCCAGGTTGCATCTTTCGAATGGCCCGCGTCGCCTCGATGCCGTTCAGTCCGGGCATGGACACATCCATGATGATGACTTCCGGTTTTAGCTCGTCGGCAAGGCGGATGGCATCTTTCCCGTTTTCCGCCTCTCCGCAAAACTCCCATTCCGGAAATGCATGCAGAATTGTTTGAACGCCACGGCGGATAAAAGCGTGATCATCGACGATAAGCACCCTAGGCATGGCTTGCGGCCTCCTCGAGGCCTTGATGAGAGTCACGGACCTGTCTTAGCAACGAAACGCAAGTCGTTCGTCGAGGCATGGGCTTCCAATTTGTTGCTCACATCCGTACAAAATCTCGTCGTGCGCGACGGCGGGGAGCGTCACGCCTCAATGATTTGATTCTTTACCGCATAACGAACAACCTCGCTGACGGAATGCATCTCGAGCTTCCTCATGATATTTGCGCGGTGCGTTTCCGCCGTCTTCACGCTTATCCCGAGAGCCACCGCTACTTCCTTACTGCTCTTCCCTTCAGCGAGCAGCTGTACAATTTCGCGCTCGCGGGATGTGAGTCTGTTCCGCAAATGAGCTTCCGGATCGTGCACGGAATTCTGATCGGAATTCTGATTAGCGAACCCATTCAGAAGCATTTCGGCCGCACGGGACGTGAAGAATGTTCGATGATTAGCCAGGGCTTCAACGGCGCTCACCAAATCTCGATCGGCGTCGGACTTCATGATGTAAGCACGTGCGCCAGCCTCGACGATGTCGCGTACAAGCTGGTCCGAAAAATGAAGCGTCAAGATGAGAATTCCCATTTTCGGAAATGACTTATGGATTCTGCGCGCCGCCTCGAGACCATTCAAATCCGGCATGCTGATATCCATGACTATAATGTCGGGTTTGAGCTGTTCCACGAGAGCAACAGCTTCTCTTCCGGTCTTGGCTTCTCCGCACACTTCCCAGCCAGGACGCGAGGTGAGCAGCTGTTTTAGGCCCCGGCGAATGATGTCGTGATCGTCTGCAACGAGAATTTTCACCGTATTTACCCCCAATCTCAAAGCAGTCTCTCGAAACTGGCTTGTACCGTCGATTACACGTAATCCAGGTCGTTGGGCATGTTCAGCGTGATCTAAACATTCCATGATATACAACCCACCAATATTACATTTGAGCCGTCAACCCCATACTGTTTTCCCTGTATTTTACTCTCCCTGGGCAATTCCTCGACCCATTTCGCTAGCCAGACCCGAAAACATGCTTGGGCCCACTGCACCATTTTCATCGGCATACCCTAACGCAATGCAACCTCTACAGGGTTACATCGATTGTTGGAACCCACGTCTTCGAGTTCAATGGACCATGGAGGGCAAACCAAAATGCTGATCATACTTCTGGTAATCCTGCTCTTGATGAGCTTGGGCAGCCTGCCGACATGGCCGCACAGCCGAGACTGGGGATACTACCCGAGCGGGGGCTTGGGCCTGGTCGTCGTAATCCTACTCGTTTTGTTACTTCTTCGAAGAATCTGAAGTTGCCGGCGGAATTGAAGTCTGACGACGCGCCGTCGGCGATACGAGCAGGCTCAGGTTAAGAGGTGCGAAGACCTAGCGTTGGAAACATCAGCCGATCGTAAGGGACTAGGAGACTTACATGTTCATCATTTTTTTGCAGTTCTGCTGCTTGCGTGCCTCGGCGGCTTTTTTGTCTTCCATATATCCGGTGCGCTGATTCATCTACTACTGCTCTTCGCGGTCATCTCGCTGATTGCACATTTATTTCGGCGCCAGACCGTCTCCTGAACTGCCAGTAAGAGCCTTCTCGCCCTCGACTCGGGCGCAAGGAGGCTCCGCACACGCAAACTGCCACTACAAGAGGGAGCCGACTTTTCTTTATGATGTGCAGCTCAACGGACTTGCTACAATCTCGCTTGCTAAGCCGGATTGCCTGGCTGCTGTGGGTCATTGTTCTCGTTCTTCTCATGGCCTTTTGCTTTTTTGCCAGTTCTTTCTGCATTACTCTGCTGCTCGCTGCGTTTCTTGCCATCCTGGTTGATCCGGGAACTACGTCGCATTCTTGAATCGACCGAACTGTGGGACAAAAAGACTTGGGCTCTGCAAGTGACCGATGCAACGGAGCGTACCATCCAAATCCGAGCCCTGATGAGCGCCCGCAACGGCTCGGCAGCCTTCGATCTACGATGTTATGTAAGAGAGAATTTGGTGCAATTCCTCAAAAATAAATATCCGCTCGCTCTACCCCAGCAAAGAGAACAACAATTCACCGCTAGGCAAAATTAGCACGCTGCCATTATGTTATTTCTTGATCGCTGTTCTCTATCGAATGCGGCTCGTGTCCTCGGCAATCCAAAACTCATTTTTAAGATAGCCATTCTGTTTCTACAAGAACCACTAGCCCTTCTTACAGGAAAAACCCGATGGTTGCACACGCCGAGCCTCGCTAACCTGATTTCCAGAAACACCTCCGACACACCCACCGAGAGCAGGTGCCTGACCGAACACAGGCGCCTGTTCTCCTCCCTCCCGCGAACTGAGTGACGAACGTGCAGCTAATGTCTTATAAAGTCGGATGAAAATCGATAGTGGAGTATGCGCGCTAGCTCAGAGCGCAGATATGTATTTGCCGACAGGCCGAAACAGGTGGGCAGGGCGGGTATGCCGCCATTGAAATTCTAGCTTATTGGCTCTAGACGTTGCTTTTCCAAGGCGTCCGCTCCCGAGTTATCTCTCGGGAGCCATTATTGCGTGAATCACGCACCCGTTTCGAACGCTATAGATGAAATACTCGCCCGGCGAACTCGCCGCCAGACGAGCCAATTGGCTCTTTGCCTCTTCCAGTCCTTCCACAGCCTTCACCCAAAGCGGGTGACCATCGGGTAGTTTTTTGAAGATGTCGAACTTCGCACCCATAACTCCCCCCCGAATCAGTTTTGTTTCAACTGGCTGAGATAAAGGCAACCGACGCGCCATTCGCACAATGGATTTAAACATTTCAAAATCAATCAATTATGGATGGATGGCGAGGAGAGCGACGCGCTGCCGTGTATCGAAATGCGAATTTTTTCTGACTCAATATGTATTTTTTGCTCGTCAGTCACGTACTAGAACTTAAGAAGTTCCGCATGCTGCATATTATCTCGCCAGCCTCAGACGGTGGCTCTCACATTCGACCTGCTATTTTTCTTGCTTATTTTCTAATCCGGAGTCGGGCAGGGGGAGCGTAGCAGTGACGGTGGTTCCCTCCGGATCGGAAGATAGCTCCAGACTTCCTCCCAATTGTTTTACGCGTTCATTCATGCCACGCAGTCCAACGCCAAACGTGCCCATCCACTCCTGCGTTCGGTCTTCCAAATTCTTAGACTGTGTTCCCTTCCCCTCGTCAATAACCTGCAGAACGACGGCTTGATCCTTCGTCAGCAGCCGTACAGTCGCCGTTGAACTGCCCGAGTGACGATGCACGTTTGTCAGGCTCTCTTGAAGCACGCGAAATATTGCCAACTCCATGTCCCCATGAATGCGGTCAAACTCTGGCGAAACCTCCAGAGTGGTCTTGATTCCACTCCGCTTTGTGAATCCCTCCAGATACCAGGGGACCGCTGATTTTAGGCCCAGTTCCTCAAGCATCGGAGGATACAACAGGTAAGAGATCGTACGAACTTCCGAGATAGCCTCTTCAATCAGCTGGGAACACTCAGCCAGCTCACGGCTATCCCCTCGTTGACTTCGTTCTGCCGAGGACTTCAGTGAATCCACCTTCATCTTCAACCCGACAAGGTATTGGCCCACGCTATCGTGCAGATCTCTGCCAATGCGCCGGCGTTCCTCGTCTTGTGTTTGCAAAAGCCGGAGGGAAAGTTGACGCAGAGACTTTTCGGAATCGTGCAACTTTCGCTGCGCCTCCGTTCTCTCGGCAATCTCTCTTCGTAATACCTCGTTGGTCTTTATTCGTTCGGTATAATCACGAGTTACTTTCCCGAATCCGATGAGCTGCCCGCTGTCGTCTCTTATCGCTGAAACGATCACGTTGGCCCAGAAGCGCGAGCCATCTTTGCGCAACCGCCATCCTTCATCTTCAAACCGCCCTTCCTTGGCGGCGATCTCCAACTCTCGTTCCGGCTTACCTGCTCGGCGGTCCTCTTCCGCGTAAAAGATGGAGAAGTGTTTCCCGATGATCTCGGAAACTGCATATCCTTTGATGCGTTCGGCTCCGGTATTCCAGCTGCTGACGTGGCCCTGCACATCTAGCATGAAGATCGCGTAGTCCTGAACGGCGTCTACCAAGAGCCGGAATCGCTCTTCCGTGCGGCGCAGCGCGATCTTGCCGTCGCTGCCCTTGAGGAACGTACCGCCGTCCTGGAACAACGCAGCCGAGTGCTCTGCGCAAATTCTGATCAGTGGCTGAATGTTCTTTTCGCCGTGACAACTCGTCATTGGATATGCGCACCGCAGCGAAAAGGAGTATTTTCTTGCCAGTTCGTTCCAGAGCTGTTCAAGCCGGATCGCCGCTTCGATTTTGCCCTCCGTCCACAACAACGCAACCATCTCTCCAAACGCGGCGAGCTCGGGACGTTGGCCCTTAAGCGCTGCACTGATGCGGCCTATCGCCCGACCGACGGTCCCCGCGAAGCGCTCTGCGTCGGGCATCCCACCCACCATGATTTGCGATAGCAGTACAGAAGCGTCGAGGGCCACGTATCTTCCCTGCCTGCTGGCCCTCTGCGTGTCCAAACCGCAAGCTTGCAAACGTTGCTGCAGTCCGTCGAGATGTACCTTGGTAGCTATGACGAGTGCCGAATTGCCGGCGCCGAGAGCAGAACCGATAAAGTCGCTTAGGGAATCGAGCAGAGAATCACTCTCTTGATAAAAATAAACAACGTGTTCGCCTTGAGGAACACTCTCGGTTCGCTGTGGCATCGCCGAATTCCCGGGGTCGGGACTCATAGCTCTGGTGCTCATTTCTATTCTCCTGCCCAGCGGTTGGGAGCCACCCCTCCTGAGCCGTTTAACTGGTGCGACCCAGCTGGGTCATCGCTCATCATGCCGCAACTCTTTCCAGTTTTCCGTTTGAAAGTAACACACTCATTCGGTGTCGGCACCACTAAATACAGGAATCCCCTAGGCGTCTCGCGGAGCTGTCTATGATCGAACCGGGGACTGTAGTGTTCCAGCCGTTGCCGAGCTATCAGGCAAATGCTGTATTTCCCACTCTAGGAAACTCCTGCACTTCTCTATCTGTCTACTTGGGCGCTCAACTCCCATCGCGTACCCACTCGCTCTGATCCTGGCCGAATACGGCATCCCTCCTTAGTTTCTACTCCCATCACCGGATGGGAAACACTTCGAGCGACCGCTAGGATGCGGTTCATGCAACTGGACGCTTCCGGTTCGCGTCCACAAATCGCGCCTCGCGATCCGCGCAGCCCGCAGCTCGAGAGCAACCCCGGGCAAGCGAAGGATGAGGGGGCAGAAGGAATCACAATGCGTATTATTAGTTCCATTCGATTGCTGTTGTTCACCATGGGAGTGCTGGTCATGTCCGCGGCGTCTTTCGCGCAGGTGCGCGTCGGAGTCGCTATAACAATCGCTCCACCAGAGCTTCCCGTCTACGAACAACCGATATGCCCCGGCGACGGTTACCTCTGGACGCCGGGATACTGGGCTTACGGTGATGACGATTATTATTGGGTGCCGGGAACTTGGGTCCTGGCTCCCGAAGTCGGTTTTCTCTGGACCCCGGGCTACTGGGGTTGGGCAGACGGCGGTTATGTTTTCTATGATGGCTATTGGGGGCCCCAAGTGGGTTTCTACGGCGGGATCAACTATGGCTTCGGTTACTTCGGTCACGGCTTTGAAGGCGGGCGCTGGGACAATGGGCACTTTTTCTATAACCGCGCGGTCTTGAACGTGAACGTCCATGTGATTCACAACGTCTACAACACACGGGTCAACGAAACCACCGTCACCCGCGTCAGCTTCAATGGTGGCAATGGCGGCATCAACGCGCGTGCCACTGCGCAAGAAGAAGCGGCCGCGCATGAGCGCCATATCCCGCCGGTGACTGCGCAAACAGAACATATTCAGGCCGCACGGTCTAACCCGGAGCTCCGCGCTTCCGCGAACCACGGCAAACCGCCTATCGCTGCAACTCCCAGACCAGGAGAGTTAAAAGGTGGCGGAGTCGTAGCGGCCAGAGAGGGTGGATCGGTTCATGAGCCGTCGGCGCGTCCAGAAAACAATGCACCCCGTCCCAACAATGTGATCCATCCCAAGGATATTCAGCCCGCTGAACGCCCAGCTCCTCCAAACACAGGTAATCCCAAACTGGACCAGAAATATCAGCAACAGCAGCAAGAACTTCAAGAGAAACAGGACAAGGAGCGCCAGAACCTCCAGAGGAAACAGGACCAGGACCATCAGAAACTGGAACAACAAAAGGCAAACGACGCGAAAAAACAGCAATTGGAGCAGCACCACCAAAACCAGACTCAACAGCTGCAACAAAAGCACATCCAACAGCAGCAGAAACTGCAGCAACATCAGCAGCCACCGCCGCGCCCGGCTCCGGCCAAACCCCCCAGGCCGTAATCGGCATTTGAGTGCTTAGTGGGCGGGGCATCTGCCAATCGACGGATGCCTGGCCCAGAAGCATGCTCGGAATCCTCTCTCGTGTATCAAAGCAATTTGTATCGCATCAGATACCTAACCGAAACTCGCAAATCACACTCCTGAAACATCCCTGTAATTTGCCTCGTTCGACACTTTAGGCATGGCACCGACGGCGGTCTTGGAGCACAGTTGCGAGAATCCGCTCGCCGCCACGCACCAGTTCCGAGCCGGCATGGCGCAAACATTGCAAGATCTGATCGATTGCCAGCGCCTGCGTTATCTGGTCTTTAATTGCGAGCTTGGAGAGGGGCTCGCGGGCTCCGCGCGGATTGGGCTCGATCGCGACCGATATGATTTCATTTGCGACCATCTGATGGTCCGCGATACCAGGTCGGGAAAATTAGTGGGAACGTATCGTATGCAGAGCGGATTCCGCGCCAAGGGGAATCTCGGATATTACAGCGAGCAGTTTTTTGATTTCACTCCGTTCGGGGGGATTCGCGAGGAAGTGCTCGAACTAGGAAGAGCGTGCGTGCACACGGAGTACCGGAATACGGCCGTGCTGCACATGTTATGGAAAGGAGTTGTTAGATATGCATTAAGTTGCAGGGCCCGATACTTACTTGGTTGTAGCTCGGTAACCTCGCAGGACGAAAACGCGGGGATGGCCCTGTATGAGGAGTTGCGGGGAAAGTATCTGATAGGGCCGGCGATGCGCACGAATCCCAAGCCTGAGTTTCAATGCCGCACCAGCAACGCAACGACACCAGTGCCGGCTACACCACGCCTGTTTCGCGCTTACCTGGAGATCTCCGCGCGACTCTGCGGTCCGCCCGCGATTGACCGCGAATTTAAGACCATTGATTTTCTTACGCTGATCGATTTGCAGCGCCTCCCGGATCGCGTTCGCACGCGGCTCTTCTAGCAGTTAATTCGAGCCGTGCTCGCCCTAGTCAGCAGCCTGATTTCTGGACAACAGGTCGCGCGCGAGTGCCAAGGCTTTCTCAGCCTGCGTGGCGTCGTCGAGTCGCCCGCGGGCGAAATCGCGTGTGCCGCCGCCCTTGCCTCCGACTATTGCCAAGACTTGTTTTAGAAGAGCGTTCATGTCTTTAGCTGCGGTGGGGTGCTGCGCAAAGAATACGTGGCCGCATCCCAGCCTTGCCAGAAGCGCGATCGACTTTTCTGTTTTCGCTACGTGTGTTGCAAAGTGTCCCAGGAATTCGGGTTCGACGTCCTCAAAAACACGATGAACCACGCACAGGCCATCGGCGCTCGGCGCAGCTTCACGTACGGCCTCTGCCGCTTCGACTTCCGCGAGGCGTTGGAGAATAGCACGCACCCTTTTAAAATTGGCGTCGCGATCCGAGATGACACGCTCCACGGCGTCAACCAGTTCTTCCGACGCACAACTCAGCCTGTCCGCGGCCGCGCGAAGACGCAAGAAATCTTGGCGAGCGGCACGTTCGGCTCGGCCACCGCAAACGAATTCCACGCGCCAGTCTTGCCTCATCTTCGTGCAGCGCCGCACGAGGAGAGTTCCAATCTGCCCGGTGCTCTTGACGTGCGTTCCGCCGCAAGGCTGGAGGTCAGCGCCCTCGATCTCGATGGCGCGCAATATTCCAGCACGCTCGACTTCTTTGCGCACTCCGAGTTCCGCCAGATCCTCAGCAGTGCCATAGCGAACGGTTAGGGACCGATCTTCAAAGATGATTTTGTTCGCCGCGCGCTCTGCACCCTCCAGTATTTCGTCCGAAGGTTCCGGGCCCCGTAGGTCGATGGTGCAGAGATCTGCGCCGAGATGGAAGGAGACTGTCGTCCTCCCATACCGCTCCTGAAACATGGCCGAAAGCAAGTGCTGTCCGGAGTGCTGCTGCATGTGGTCGAAACGGCGCGGCCAGTTGATGCAGCCGAGGACGTCCGGACTTGCGGGGCGGTGGTCGACGACGTGAATGATTTCGTCGCCATCGTCGCGGACGTCGAGCACATTCGCGTCGCCGATTTTCCCTAAATCATTTGGTTGGCCGCCGGAGGTGGGATAGAAAGCGGTGCGATCCAGAACCAAGCCCAGCACTTGCGCGGTAATTCCGGAGTTCACGTCCGGCGGGAGGAGTTCACAATGCACGACACGCGCGTTGAATTCTCGTTCGTACGCGTCGTCGTAATAGATTCGGTGTGTCTTCATAGGGTTTAGGAAGTTTACGTCTGCAAGGCGCGTTGCCACGCTTCCGAATATTTGTAACCCGTGCCGGTGTTGAACAGCACGACGCTCTCGTGTGGCTTGATCCAGCCGGAAGCCGCGAGCTTTCGCATGGCGCTCACGGTTGCGGCGCCTTCCGGTGCAGCGAAAATTCCTTCGAGCGACGCCAGCTCCTTCCCTGCTTGCAGCATTTCTTCGTCAGTGACCGTCAGAGCCGTTCCGTTGGTTTGCCTGAGCATCCGCAGAATGAGAAAGTCGCCGAGCGGTCCTGGGACGCGAAGACCCGAAGCTAGAGTCGCGGCGTTTTGGAAGAATTCTGAGGTCGCTCGCTGGGCTTCCCAGGCTTTGACGATTGGGGCGCAGCCTTCCGCTTGCACAGCAACCATGCGGGGCCGCTCCGAGCTAATCCAGCCCATCTCTTGCATCTCATCAAACGCTTTGCACATGCCGATGAGACCGACGCCACCGCCCGTGGGGTACAGAATCACATCCGGCAGCTTGCCGCCAAGCTGTTCCCAAAGCTCGTAGCCCATGGTCTTCTTGCCTTCGATGCGGTAGGGCTCCTTGAGGGTGGAAACGTCGTACCATCCTTCGCGGTCCTTGTGCTCGGCAACGTATATGCCGCAGTCGGAGATTAAGCCATTTATTTTGATAACTTTAGCGCCAAAGGCTTGGCATTCCATGACATTAGCTGAAGGCGTGTCCGCTGGCATCACGATAACGGCGGGGATTCCCGCCGCGGCAGCATAGGCCGCCAGCGCGCCACCTGCATTTCCGGCCGTGGGCGCAGCTAAAGCCTTTACGTTCAATTGCTTGGCCCGTGTCACCGCCGCCGTCATGCCGCGGGCCTTGAACGAGCCGGTAGGATTCAGGTCTTCGTATTTAACCAACAGGTTAAATACGCCGAGCCTGGCACCGAGCCTCTTTGCTGGCAACAAGGGTGTCATACCCTCTCCCAGTGTCACAGACGGGCCGTCGGGCAGGACTTCGGCATAGCGCCAGAGCGAGTGCGGACGCGATTTCAAGCTCTCCAGAGTCAGCGTGGCAGCTGCGCGTTTCAGGTCATACTTCGCATAGAGCGGCTTCCCGCAGGTGCAGAGGTGCTGCTCAATTGTGGAGTCGTACTTTTTCGCGCAGGCGGAACATTCCAGTTCCAATACATTCGTTCGTTTGGTCATCTCGGAAAGTCTATCACAGGCCTTTTTGGCTATTCTTTTGGCTGCGGGAGGCCACCTGCACTCCGGAAGGCATCCTAGATTGAAGGTATAATGGATAGATGAGCGTCCGGCTGATCGCCCTGGATATTGATGGCACGCTTCTGGACAGCCGCTGGCAGCTTCCGGAGGCAAACCGGGCCGCGATAGCGGCAGCCACGCGGCGAGGGATCGAAGTCGCCTTGGTTACCGGTCGACGTTACGATTTCGCCCTGCCGATTGCGCGGCAGATTAGGGCGCCGCTTACGATGATTGTCAGCAACGGAGCGGTCATTCGAACATACGACGGCGAGACGCATGTGCGGCACCTGCTGGCGAGGGAGACCGCGGGGCGCGTTTTGGAGTTGACGCGAGCTTGGCGGGATTGCGCGGGAGTCGTTTTTGACCGGCGGCGTGAAAATCAGATCATGCTTGAGTCCATTAACGAAGACGATCCGATTCGAACTGCTTACTACACGCGCAATCGCGAATTCCTGGGGTTGGCAAATCCGCTCGAAAGTTGTCTCACTGAAGATCCGATTCAAGTGATGCTGAGCGGAAACATCGCGCGGATGCGAGAAGCAGAAGCTACTCTTCGAGGGGCTGCGTTCGCGGCGGAGTTTGCGCTGGCTGTGACCGTCTACGAAAGCAGAAATTTTTCGATGATCGATGTCATTAACCCTGTTTGTTCCAAAGGGGCTTCGCTGGCTGAATGGGCTGCTTTGCGTGGAGTGGCGCGCGAGGAGGTTCTGGCCATCGGCGATAATCGCAATGACCTGGAGATGCTCACGTTCGCGGGCATTCCTGTAGTGATGGGAAACGGAGTAGCGGAATTGAAGGGATTTGGCTGGCACGAGACCGCCAGCAACGATGATGGCGGCGTCGCAGCAGCTATCGAACATTTTGCGTTGCGCGAGGCGGCCCCGTGCGCCTGATGCGCACTCTACTATCGTGCGCGCTTTTTTTCGCGGCTGCGCCGTGTTTGCGCGCGGAGTACGTCGCTTTACGGAACGGCCAGCGGCTCCATATAACGGGATATCAACTTCTTGGAGATAAATACCGGCTACAAATCGCGGGTGGGATCGTGGAAGTTCCAGTCGACGAAATTGTCTCCATTGACCCGGAAGATGCATTCGCTCCGCTGCCGCCCTCGATCGCCCCGGCGGCCCCGTTTCATGAAATTGTGAAGGCTGCGGCCACGCGCTACAGCGTAGACGCGGACCTTATCTTTAGTGTGATTGCCGCGGAGTCGAACTTCGATCCGAAAGCCGTCTCGAAAAAAAATGCGCGCGGGCTGATGCAACTGCTGCCGGAAACGGCGGCGCGCTTCGGCGTGCATAATATTTTCGATCCGCAAGAGAACATCGACGCCGGAACGCACTATCTGCGCGAACTCTTGCAGCGGTACAACTATGATTTGGCGCTTGCCTTGGCCGCTTACAATGCGGGACCTGAGCGCGTCCAGCAGTTTGGGCGGGTACCGCCGTACGCGGAGACAACTTCTTACATTCGCCGGGTGAAGCGAGGATACGAGAAGAGTAAGGCCGGTCTGTCGCTCGAAGTTGCACCAAGTCCATCCGTCAAGAAGACAACTTCTCCTCCAGCGGCAAAGTCGAGCTCGAGCGCAGTCGCTTCGAAGCTAAGTCTCTCGAATTAGATCCAAATTCCAAGGTCAGGCAACATTCGTGGCCGAGCGTGTGCCGCATCGTGTTTCGCCACAAGAAAGCTGTCGAACACGTGGACAGCCTGGATTGGCTGTCCCACATGAGGGTAGACGGGCACGGCGTGCCGCGCTCCAACATGGGGGTTTCTCCCGGCAGCAAATCGCGAACTATTGTTGTGTAGGATTTGGATTGGGGGGCACTGCCGTCGGAGGAGCCGGCGGCGGGTTTAGAGGATTAGCTGGTGAATTGAGCGGATTTTGCCCCGGCGCACCCGTGGGAGCCCCGATCGGCGTGCCCGGAGCAGCGCCTATGCCCATGTCCTTGGAAGGATCCCAGATAAATTCGAACAGACGATAATTGTGGGCCTTCTCATAAACCATGATGGAACTTTCATTGACTTTGCTCCCTATGCCGATGATGTTGCCACCCATGATTGTCGGCGTATTGGCAGGGGGAACTGCTTGGGCATCGGTGCCTGTGCCGGATGTGTCGGTTCCTTGCGCACCGGTAGCTGTTCCGGTTGCGCCGGTTGCGCTTCCCGGAGCGCCAGGAGCAGGAACAGCACCTGGCCCACCGATGCCGCCTGTCGGAGCAGGCTGAGTACCCAAGCCACCGAATGAAGAACCCGCCGCGGCACCTTGTTGCCCGCCGGGAACGGGCATCTGGATTCCGCCCTGAGGCGGCTTAAGGCTCCCAATGAGGTTACCTGCAGGACCGACATAAATCAGACGCCACGAGCCATCCTCTTTGTTCATGGGGTCTTTGTACGCTTGCCGCATAAAACGGAGATTGCCGACTTTGGGTTTGACCAAATCATCCATGGAGGTCGGGAAACGGCCCAGCTTGCGATAATAGAGTTTGATGCCGCGGGTGTATTGCTTGCCGCGCCAGATCATTTCCTGCTCTTTTTCGCGGCGGCCTTCCGTCAGGATACGCAACCCAATGGACATGGTGCTGACGAGGACGAGCGCGGTGAGAAACACAACCAGCAGCAAGGCGTAGCCGCCTTGCTTTTTTCGCGCTTTCGTCGGTGCAAGTCTATTTATCATGCGGACGGCGGAGCGGCCTGCTCCTCCAGCGGCGTGGTGCCATGAAGCCCGCTGGAAATTTCCTGAAACTCGAGAAAGACATTGCTAATTTTAAGAATGCGATAGCGGCCTAGCAACGTCTCTCCCTCGCTGACAATAAAAATATCCTCGCCGTCGGTAATGAAGGCGCGCCGGGGTGTTCCGGAGGGAACTGCACCGTAGCCAAAAAATTTGAGGTTGGGAGGCAGATTCGCAATAGTGGGCGGAGGTGGAGGCGTCGGCACAACAGGCTCAGTCGGAACAACTACTGGTTTCGGTTTGTGCGGGTCCTCAGGCGGAGGAGGCGCAAGCGGGCTGAACGGGTTGCGGCCGTTGCTTTTGTACTCGGTCCCCTGTGCGCGCTTCAACTCGTCCCAGCGAATTTGCGGATTGTCTTCCCCCAGTGGCTTGTAGTCCTGAATGAAGCTCGCCGTTACTGTGTTGGGAGTCCGATTGCGAAACTCCAAACCCCAAACGAGCGCCGCAACAGCGACGAGCACAACAAGGACGATGATTTGCTGCTTCTGCTTCATGCGCCTTCTCGAAAATAAGTTCGCACGTGAAGTCCCACGCGAATAGGACCTGCGGCGGATTGAGACTGGGTATCCGTAGCGAGCGCCAAGCCATCGACCACATAAAATCTCTGAGATCGCTGCAAGCCATTCACGAATCGCACGACACTGCCATAGTCTCCGCTGACCGTTGCATCGATGGTCACCTCAGCCATACCACGGTTGGGGATATCTTTCCGCTTTTGTGCACGAGTCTCAATCCGAAGGCCGGATTTTTTTGCGATCTCATCAAGTTCGGCTTCGATCGAAGAGTACCCGGTGCTTGCCGCTGGAAGGGACTGTTCGAACTTTTCGCAATCGCTGAGCGTACGGGGCATGTTGTCCTTGATGGATTGCGCGGACTTGATGTCGCCCTTCAGGACGCCGAGCTTTGTAGTTTGCTCGTCGAATTCCCGTTGCGGCGTTTGCGGCGATGAGGACAACTTCCAGCTATAGATAGCCAGTCCCATGTCCGCGGCCAAGAGCAACCCGAGAACGATCAAGATGGCGCGTTTTTGTATTGTGAAGTCGCGGTGCATCAGCTCCTCAAGTACTCCGCACTCAGTTCGACAACGATCTGATCAACATTTGTCCCTGGAGTGGGGCGGTGCTCGCCAATCAGTTCGATGCTCGTAAACGTTTTCGAGTCTTCCAGGGCTTTCAAGAACTTGAGCTTGGCCTCATCGCTGGCAGCGCCGATGGTGAATTTCACCTCGATGCGGCCTTTCTCCTGCTTCGGCTCGATGCTGACAACGTGCACACCGGCGGGAAGAACTCTTTCAAGATCCATGAACATCAGGGTCCAATTGAAGCTCCGAGCGTCGATGAGGCTATTGATGAAAGCGGCACGGTCGTGCAGATTGCGATTCGCATCGAGGTTGAAGAAGTGTTCCAAGGATGCGCGCTGCTGTTCGAGCTCCGCCACCTGCTGGAGTATCTTTGCGGATTTGGCGCGCATTTCGGCGTTGGCTTTGCGCGCCAAGTAGACGTGCCAGCCGAGGCTCAGGAAGACGATGGCTGCGATGACACCCAGCAGGCCAGAACCGGCGATGAATTTCCGGTGCGCCTCAAGAGGCTTGGTGGCTAGATTGAGCCGAATCCTCATTCTTCTCCTTTTGCTTCCTCTCGCGAAGCCCAAAGCCAACTATTCTAACCACGATGCAACATCCAACCTACCAATCCGTCCAGTTCGCGGTCGGCCATCGCACGCGCATCGGAAGGAATGCGTCCATCAGAGAGACCCGCTTGAAGTAGCGAACGGACCTCGCAGTGAAACTCCTCCTCGAGCGGCTGCACAAATTCGGGCAAACGTGCGCCAAGCCCAGCAACGCGCACCAATTGAATTCCTTCCTGCCAGGTGTCCTGGTAATACGCGGCAACCGGATAAATGTCTTCGAGCAACATGTGCGGAGTAAGGTCAGCGCCGCGCGCGGGCAGTTCCGTACAGCGATAGCCGCAAAGCACACCTTCACGGACGATAGCGGTCGTCAAGGACGGACCGGAAACACGCGCGAGGAGTGTGGGTTTGTGTTCCTCCACCAGCGCAATGGCTGCGAGGGAGGAACTGAGCACGACGCCAGGATGCAGCCCGGCCGCTTCGGCCAGAGATTCATACTCGCGAATGATGCGCAAGCGAGCGAGAGCGGTGACAACGTCTACTCCGGCTTCGCGGGGGGCTTGCCGCATGTGGGAAATGAGCGTTTCGTCGACTTCGAAGGGCACGCTCTTTTTCAGTTTCCAGCGCAGCATGGGATCGGCTTCTTCTTTCGAACGAGGAAAGTCGTCGAAATGCTGGACGAAGACGCGAATGACAGGATCCGGCAAGATCAGCGCGACGCTCTCGTCCTTGGCGCGGAGGGTGGAGCACACGCCAGAAATGGCGGACTTGAGAGCAGCGGGATTAATGATGTTGGTTTCGACGGCAGAGGGAACTAGCGCGCCGGGAGGAAGAACCTCGACGCTGAATCCCTCAACACCGCCGGTCCGCGTCCAGCGCGCGCCGGCGACACTGTCCAAACCGATTTCGATGGCCAGGGGCGGATGAGGTGTGGCTTCGAGCCAGCGCGCGACGCGTCGCACAAGGTCGCTCTTATAAATTCCCTGGTGGAATGTCGCCGTGCTACTCAACGAAGGTCACCTTGTTAATTTCTTTGACCGTGGTAAGACCAGCGCGGATTTTGGCCAAGCCGCTTTCGCGCAGAGTAATCATGCCCTCCTCGCGAGCTATGCGCTTGATTTCCGAAGTTGGGCGGCGGTCCACGATCATTTCGCGGATACGATCCGTCAAGTCGAGCAGTTCGCAGATGGCGGTACGGCCGTGAAAGCCCGTGCCAGAGCATTCCAGACAGCCGGCGCCTTCGGAAAGAACTACGTTGGACCATGCAGCTGGATCGAGGCCAGCTTCTTTTAGTTCGGCCGGCGAAAAGTTTTTTGGACGCTTGCAATTTTCACAAATCACGCGGACAAGGCGCTGCGCCATGATGCAGTTGAGGGCGGAGACGAAATTGTAAGGCTCGACACCCATGTTGATGAAGCGGCCGATGACGTCAGTTACGTTGTTAGCGTGGACGGTGGTGAAAACTAAGTGTCCAGTAAGGGCGGATTGAATGGCGATTTGGGCCGTTTCCTGGTCGCGGATTTCGCCGACCATGATTTTGTCTGGATCGTGGCGGAGGATGGAACGCAAGCCCCGCGCGAAGGTTAAACCTTTTTTCTCGTTTACGGGGATTTGCGTGATTCCCTTAAGCTGGTACTCGACTGGGTCTTCGATGGTGACGATTTTGTCTTCATCGGTCTTGATTTCGTTGATAGCGGCGTAAAGAGTGGTGGTTTTGCCCGAGCCTGTCGGTCCAGTGACAAGCACCATACCGTACGGCTCTTGGATGTAGCGGCGGAAGCGTTTGACTTCAAGATCTGAGAAGCCGACGACGTCCAGGCTTAGGCTTTGGAATTTCTCCGAGAGAGTTTCCTTGTCCAGTACGCGCAGCACAGCGTCTTCGCCGTGGCTGGCGGGCATGATGGACACGCGGAGGTCAATAAAGCGGCCTTTGTACTTGACTCGGAAACGGCCGTCTTGAGGGACGCGGCGCTCGGCGATGTCCAAATCGCTGAGAACTTTGATACGCGACAGAACCGTCGAGTGCCATTCCTTGGCGATCGGCTGCATGGCATGTTGCAGCACGCCGTCGATGCGGTACTTGACGGCTACTTCCGTGTCGCGCGCTTCGATGTGGATGTCACTCGCGCGGCGTTCCAGAGCAGTGAAGATAATTGTCTCGACTAGCCTCACGACCGGACTGACGGTGGTATCGCGTGTCAGTCGATCGCCGGAGATGGTCTCTTCGCTCTCTTCTTCTTCCTTGGAAACCTGGAGCGTAAATGCTTCGGTGGCTTGCTCGAGGACGCGCTGGGACTGCTCGGTGCGCTTGAGTATGTCGCCAATCTGCTTTGCGGTAGCCACCTTGATGGCTAGTTTCTTCCCCAGCAGCAACGGGAGTTCGTCGCTCAGCAAAACCAGGCTGGGATCGGAAACGGCGATCGAGAGTGAATTGTTCTGCACTTCGAGTGGGACGAAGTTGTAGCGAAACATCAAGTCCGCGGGAATCGTGCGGAACAGTTCGGGATCAATGCGCTGCTCGCTTAGATCGACGAAGGCGCAGCGGTATCTGCCGGCCAGTTTCCTCGCAACTTCGCGTTCGTTGAGGGCTTCAGCGCCGTCGCCGGGAGTCCAATTGTGCTCTTGTGTAGCCACTTTTTCCTTTTGCCTACTTAGGCGCCGTGTTCGTAAGTGAGAACGAGAAAATCGGCAGATAGAGTGAAATCAGAATAAAGGCTACCAGCAGGCCCATGAATATAAGAATAACGGGTTCGATGATAGCCACAAGTGCGGAAAGCCTGACGCTTACTTCTTCTTCGTAAAACTCGGCGACGCTGGTGAGCATAGGGGCCAGGGCGCCGCTGGATTCGCCGACTTCGATCATGTCCAAGGCAAGCGCAGGCATGGTCCCTTTCGACGCCAATGCGCTGCTGAGCGATTCGCCTTCGCGGACCATCTGCGTCGCTTGTGTGACCGTCGAACGGATTAGCTTGCTGGTGATGGCGTCGGAAGCGGTTTGCAAGCCTGCGACCAAGGGAGTGCCACCAGTCAGAAGCGTGGCCAGTGTGCGCGAAAATTGCGCCACTTGGAATTTCAGAAGCGTGTCGCCGATGACGGGGATGCGGAATTTCATACGGTCAAATGCCGCGCCGCCTTCTTCCGTCCTCGACCAAAGAAGGATGCCAAACGCTGCGAAAAATACGAGGACGAAGGCGCCGATCACGACATACCGATAATCCACTGTAAGGGCGATAAGAAATTGAGTGGGGCCGGGCAGTTCCACGTTCAAGTCGCGATAGAGTTCGGCAAATTTGGGGATCACGAAGGTGACGAGGTACGTCACGATGATAGTCGCAACGGTGATCAGAAGTACGGGATACACCAGCGTAGCGAGAATCTTCTTCTTAACTCCGGTGCTCACGCGCTGGTAGGCGATGTAATAGTCGAGAACTCCGGATAGATTTCCGCTTTTTTCGCCGGCGAGAATGGCCGTCGCGTAAACCTTGGAAAATACACCGGCCTCGGTAATGGCTTCAGAGAGCGACTTCCCTTCGCGAACGCGGTCGCGGACTTTCGAAAGCACCGGGCGAAGCTTTGGAGAGGTGGCACGGTCAGCCAGTAGATCCAGGGCGCGGAGGATCGGCAAACCAGCTTTGATGAGGGTATTGAACTGCTGGTTGAGAATTAGGAAGTCCGAGCCGCCGATTTGACGTTCGCTGCGGCGTCTGGAAAACGCGCCGAGCAGGCTGTTGCGCGTTTCCACCGAGTAGACGAAAAGACCCCTCTCGACCAGTTTCTGGCGCGCCTCTGCCAACGACCCCGCAGGCTCGACGTGCGAGAAAACCCGGCCGTTTGCGTCAGCAACGCGGCAGACAAATTCCGCCATAGCTAATAGTTTACCTCATCTAGTTAATATGCGGAGTAGCGGCTGAGGGTTGGCTGTTCCTTTTGGGAAACGTCCCTGCAAATTAACCCGAAATTAACCCTAAGGCCTTGATTCGGCAGAGGAATCGGCGTTAACGATGGCCACGCCTGGCGGTACATCGAAGCGGAAAAAGGAATCTGCGATAGGGGGATCGAAGCGCCAGTCCGCGAACTTGAACTCAACCTCGACGCCACCTTTCTCGCGAACGAGCACGCGGGCAAGCTCACCCGTAGCAGGCGCAATTTCAAGATATACAGATTCGTCGGATCGGGGTTCTTGGGTATCGGGTGCAGCACCAGCGGGGTGCTGAGGGGTATTTCCCTCGCCGCGCAGGGGGCAATACAGGACGGTGTTCCCAAGGGTGTCGGGCTTTTCCGCCGTGGTGGGTTCTACTCGAGCGCAGACTCGCGACAATTTCATCTCACCGGCAAGCAGTGCCAAAGGCGTTCGCCAATCCGTACTTTGCTTTGCGGGGGCCCGCGTGACAGTGTGATCCGCGGGAACATAAAACCACGCCATCTTGCCGTCCACTAAGAAAAGGTTTTTCTCTGGAGATTCGTATTCCCAGCGCATCTTTCCGGGCCGGCGAAAATAGGCGACTCCCGCTTCCGAACGAACCACCTGGCCACTTTCGGAGTAGCGCTCCAGAAACGTCGCTGCCAGAGTATGCGCGCCGCGGTAGCGCGCCTCCAACTTTGTGGCAATCAATTTTGCCTCGGGGCTGGTCGAGGAGAAGGCGGCTAGAAGCGCGCAGGCATAGGCTAGGAGCGAGAGCATGCTTGGTAGTCTAACAAGCCCGGCTGTGGCCGCAAACGATGCTCTCTCGCTCAATTCGGACTCTAAAATCGGCATAGGGGGGACGGTCGCCCGTCCTCCCCTGCCACGCCACCGTACATGCGGGTCCGCATCGGGCGGTTCAGTAAGTTGGGCTCGCTTACTCCGGTGCCACCCGGAGACTCTGCCAGTCCTCCTGAGGTCAGGCCTTGTTCTTCCCTACTGTGCCGTCCGCAAACACCTTGGTGCGGTGGGTGAATGAGAATGCCTTCGCCTCCATAGTGCAGGCTCGACCTTGCCCCACCTTTGGCCGACCGGTTCATCTTCGGGGCAGCCCCCATCGATTACGGCCCGGTAGTTCTCCGCATGCCCTTCGGATTCCATCTCGCGATGGACACCCTGCCCTCCAAAGGATTCCTCCTTCGGCCGACGACGCGTTACCGCCATTCTTGGATATAGCTACCCCTCATTCGAGTGCCAGAGGGACTTCAACCCTCCCGAACAACACGCTGCTCAGCACACTACGCCCGCTGCTGACTTCTGTTGCAGGATCAGCGTGGATTACTCCGCGCTCAGTCACGAATCCGAGACATGCAACAGATCTCCCGCGATAAGTCCGACTGCTTTCGTTACGCGACCGCCGGATTTACCACCCGTTCCTTGATGGATACGGCCTTCGCGATCAGTTGCCCGCTCGTCCGACGCCGTAGGCTTCAAATCAGGTTCTTGTCCATCGGCCCGTATCTTTGCTCCACGCTTCCTTCAGACCCCACCTCACGGTGACGCCCTTGCGCTTCACTACCCTTCACCTCCATCAGGTTGGGACGGGACTTCCACCCGCTAACTGCCGAACATGCACGGCGT
>DATFZQ010000147.1:0-16243 GCA_035314345.1 Candidatus Acidiferrum sp. | reverse complement strand
CCGGCCTGTGGCGGCCCACTCTGCACCTCGCTGATAAGTCGTGATGAAACCCGCGCAGCTCAAGGCGGCGACATCATGTCCCATCGTGGTGTGAAAAATCCTACCCCTGCCATAACTCAACACCATGAGAGTTGGCTCATCGTGTCCCGTGCCGTGATTCGCCGGATCGGAATGAGCGGTTGCAAGTACGGTCATGTTCTGGCCGGGTCCACGGAGTGTTGCGTAGAGCTCGTCGGCGCCGTGCATCCAGATCCGCGGCAACCCCTTCATAATCGGGTGTTCTGGAGCGCGAGTCTCCATTTGGAAGGGGAGGCGATTTCCGTGCGAGCCGGCCGACCCGGGGGACTTGTCAGAAACCAGCTTGCCATCCTTGAAATACCAGAGAGGACCAGATTTTTCTGATCGACTTCTCCAACCGCCGATCCCGATCATCTGATTAAACGCCGGCCAATCGGGGAACGAATTGTCTGCAGCGTGGACGACGACGAGTCCTCCGCCGTTCTTTACATACTGCTCGAGTTGCGCACGTAGGTCTGCCGGCCAGTCGGGAGCGTCGTAATTTAGAACGATCGCCTGATAGCCGTTTAGATTAAGTTTGAAGTTACTGAAGTCCTCACCAAAGCGAGGAGATGTTGCTACAGCGACGCTAAATATGCCCGCGTCCTCCAACTCTTTTTTCAGGACGGCTGATGTAAGTTGCCAGGCGTGATAGGGACCACCACTCTCTCCGTCAAGAAGGAGTATATGTATCGGGTTAGCTTTGGAAGTGGCAGTGGCCGCCGAAAGCGTTGTACTCCATACAGTCGCCAAGAGAATGCCAATGACGAGTCTTTTCATGCTGCCTCCTCACCGTAGAAGGCTCCTCCGCCGATCGAAACCGGCGGATACAGACAAGGAACCCTGGTTAGCAAACTGATAGAAACCGGCAAGAGTGTACCTGCGCAACTTCACTTCGCCGAGAAATTCTTTTCATCCCAGCGCGGTCGAGTAGCTGGAATTGCGCGGGGACAGTTCCTCATGCTCAATTCACTCAGGGATTGTCACTGCAATTGGTTTGGCTAACGCGGGCTTTTAGTGGATCTTGGGTGTTGGGCACAGACGTGAGAAGTAAACTCACTGTCGCGCTGGCGTTCGTAGTGCATCTTCATTTCGTCAATGGATTGGCCAACTAGCGGCCCCAGCGGCTTGAATGCCCATGCGCATTCGGAGCAAGCCCAGCCTTGAAAATTCTGGCTTTCGACCCATACCAGTTTGCGACGAATGGTCACGTTGGACGCCTCAACAGGTGTTTCGGCTACATTCTCTACAAATGCAGCCTGGAACCCGACTTCCACGACACAGAGCCGACTGATACAGGTCTCTTCATTGCGCAGAGCGGAGTTCTGCCCTAGTCGTCGCTCCTTTAACACACATCAAAAATCGAAGTGAAGGTGCAAGGCCAGAACACTAACTATAGAAAGGGCTGCTGTCTGTGGGGAATCCAACACTGACAAGAAATGCTATCTGAGGCCGAGTTCATCCTCGAGATTTTGAATGACGCCGTAGCACTCACAGGCGGATTTCTCTAGTTTCCTGCGGTTTACAATCTTCACTGCGCCTCGCACGTAATCTAGGATTCCGTCTTTCTGCATTACTAACGCGGCCACGCTCACCGTGGATCTATCTGTGCCCATCATGGTCGCAATGAAATCATGGGTGATCTGAAGCAGTCCGGCATCCACCCTGTCCTGGGTCATAAGAAGCCACCTTGAGAGGCGCTGCTGTATGTCGTGCAGGCGATTGCACGCCGCAGTCTGTGAGACTTGCATTCCTTGGAGCCCAGTGTGCCTGTTTAGGATCACTTGCAATTGCGGGGCGGACCGGAGAATGCGTTGTAGCGCATTCGCTTTCATTCGAAAGCCATCACCGGCGATTTGGATTATTTCACGCACGGGACTTCTGCTAATGCCGACTGCCAATCCCGCCCCGACATAGCCCTCTTTGCCCACTACGCCCACTTCCACGGTTCGGCCGTCTTTGGTCACAACCACTTGAGAAACCATTCCCCTGTTTGGGAAATAAACGAACTCGATATTTTGTGTCGGTTCGTGAAGGCTGAGATGACTCGGCAGGTCGATATAGGTCAAGTCAGCACGCATCAGCTCGTATTCGTTGTCTGGCGCTGCCAACAGCACTTTGTTTAGTACTTGTTTTCCCTCGGCATTGGTCCGTTGGTCTGCCGGTACGGTTCTAAGGTTTTTCCCGCTCATATCAATCCTAAATGGCACCGAGGTGCCGTGAATTCATGTGGTGAAGTTTCATGGGCTCTGCGATTTCATGTTGATTCGACCAGAACCGCGTCGATGAATCTGTACGAAATGGAACAACTCTTAAAACTCCGAAGCTCGATTTGACGGTGCTTGCAACCGACTGTAGAATTTAGATTCCGCGCGGTGGTGCCCCGTGTTTAATCCCACAGGCACAATGAGACTTTCAGACCGGAATTTCAGCGCAACGGAGGAACAAGTATGGCTACGTCAGTAGCGCCTCGAGTTTTCAAGAATTTCATTAATGGCGAGTGGGTGGAATCACGCAGCGGCAAAGCCTACGAAAACCGCAATCCCGCGAACACTGATGAGTTGGTGGGAATGTTTGTGTCCTCGACGTCGGAGGATGTTGTCGCGGCAGTGGATGCTGCCAAAGAGGCGTACAAGAAGTGGCGTTTGGTCCCGGCACCGAAGCGCGCCGAGATTCTTTTCCGCGCAGCTGAGATTCTCGTGCAGCGCAAGGAAGAATATTCCAAGGACATGACCCGTGAAATGGGCAAAGTTCTGGCGGAAACGCGCGGCGACGTCCAGGAAGCCATAGACATGACCTATTACATGGCGGGCGAAGGGCGGCGACTGTTCGGCCAAACGACTCCCTCGGAGTTGCCCAACAAGTTCGCAATGAGCCTTCGCCAGTCGATTGGCGTCTGCGGAATGATCACACCGTGGAATTTTCCGATGGCGATCCCCTCGTGGAAGATGACACCCGCTCTCATTAGCGGCAACACCGTGGTGCTGAAGCCAGCTGAGGATACGCCACTGTCGTCTTATCATCTCGTGCAGGTTCTCACCGAAGCCGGTGTCCCGCCGGGCGTAGTAAACATCGTCAGCGGTGATGGGCCGGGCGCGGGTGCGCCCCTGGCGGCGAGTGAAGATGTGCCTGTTGTGAGCTTTACAGGTTCGACCGCCGTCGGCCGGCTTATTGCCCAAGCCTGCGCGCCGACGTTTAAGCATTGCAGCCTGGAAATGGGCGGCAAGAACATCATCATCGTGATGGACGACGCTAATTTGGATCTAGCCGTGGATGGTGCGGTCTGGGGCGGCTTTGGTACCAGTGGCCAGCGCTGCACGGCCGCGAGCCGCGTCGCCGTGCACAAGAGCATCTACCACGAATTCATTACGCGATTCGTGGACCGCGTGAAAGCGCTGCGAGTTGGCAACGGCCTCGATTCTGACGTAGACATGGGCCCTTGCATCAATGAGCAGCAACTGAACACAGTGATGGACTACGTGGAAATCGGCAAGAACGAAGGCGCAAAACTGCTCACCGGCGGAAATCGCCTCGACAGTGGGATTTACGCGAGAGGCTGGTTCCACGCTCCTACTGTGTTTGGCGATTGCTCGCCGCAAATGCGTATCGCGCAGGAAGAAATCTTCGGCCCTGTCGTATCTGTAATTCCCATCGATAGCTTCGACGAGGCAATCGAGGTCGCCAATGGCGTACCGTACGGATTGTCCGCGTCGATTTACACGCGCAATGTAAACCAAGCCTTTGTGGCTACGCGCGATCTCTATACCGGAATCGTGTACGTCAATGCCCCAACAATCGGCGCCGAAACGCATCTGCCCTTCGGCGGTACCAAGCAGACCGGCAACGGCCACCGCGAAGCCGCGATAGCGGCCATCGATTTCTTCACTGAATGGAAGACAATTTACATCGACTATTCCGACAAGCTCCAGCGTGCCCAGATCGACAACAATTAGTGCTCGCTCGCCTAGCAGGGGCCTGGGCAGGAACCAGATAGACCAACTGCGTTGACGGTGCTTGACGCGCTTTCTACAATATAGGTAGCGCTCTTTAGCGCTTAGCGTAGAGTGCTGCTATGAGGAATCCAGCCCTACAGGAACGGCGCAACCGGCAGATTCTCGCGGATCTCGTGCGTACTTATATTGAGACCGGCGAGCCGGTATCCTCGCGCGCGATTTCCAAGAGGTACGAAGAGACGTTGAGCACGGCGACGATTCGCAATGTAATGGCTGATCTGGAAGACGGCGGGTTTCTGTACCAGCCGCACACTTCAGCAGGGCGTGTACCAACTTCTTCGGCCTATCGATTCTTTGCGCAGGAAATTGCTTCCCAGGCGACGCTGACTATCGGCGATCGCGACTGGATTCAGCGCGAAATGGGAGGCGCAAAAACGGCCTCGGAAATTACGGAGCGCGCCGGGCACGTTCTGGCGGAAGTATCGAATGGGCTTGGCATTATTGTTTCGCCACCGCTCGGCCGAACCGTTCTTGAACACGCCCGCATGTGGCTGCTACCGGACGGGCGCGTTGTGGTCGTACTGATTTCACCCGGCGGTAATACGCGCGACAAAATTGTCCGGCCGAACCGTCCGTTTGCCCAGGCCGAGCTAGACGCGACCGCGGACTTTCTGAATCGTCACTATTCCGGCTGGACGCTTGAAGCCATTCGAGGGGACCTGCTTTCGAAGCTCGCCACGGACCGCGAACAGTATGAAGGAATTATCGGGAACGCCCTCACATTGTGGGACCCAGCGATGCTCGGAGAGAGTCAAGCTAGTCAGGTTCACGTAGAGGGCACTGCCCAAATCGTTGGTACGCCCGAGTTTACTAACCAGGCGCAACTGCGCGAGCTTCTGGCGGCGATTGAAGAAAAGCATCGGCTAGTCACCGTGCTGAATGCATGCATCGAAACGCCGGAGCCCGTGCACGTGCAAATTGGCGTGAAGGAGATATCGGAAGCCGGCGACAATCTTGCGATCATCAGCGCGCCGTATACGCGCAACGATCTTGTGCAAGGTTCGCTCGGAGTCCTCGGCCCGACGCGCATGCATTATGAGCGCGCCATGACCGCTGTCGCGTACGTCGCGCAGCTATTCAGCGAAGCGTTGAGTAAAATTTGAAACACTTTTTCCGGAAGAGAGGCAGCAAAGTGCCCGACAAGGACTCACCTTTCAACACTGAAAACACCCTCCGAGACGCCGCCGCGGACCAATCCGACGCGGCCAAGCTCGCTGCGGATTCCCCGGCAGCGGAGGCGGAAGTCTCGAAACTTGCCAGCGACCTGAGCGAACTGCGCCAAACGCTCATGCGCCGCCAGGCTGATTTCGACAACTACCGTAAGCGCATCGAAAGAGAGCGCGCCGAAGATTCCAAGCGTTACATCGCCCGTGTCATCGAAGGCTTGATTCCCATCATTGACGGCTTCGAGCAAGCTCTCGCGGCCCATCGCGAAGCCGAATACGAAAATTATCGCAAAGGCTTTGAGCTTATTTACAAACAGCTCGTGGACAATATCACTCGCCTTGGCGTCGAGCGCATCGATCCGCTGGGCAAGCCATTTGATCCGCATTTGCATCAGGCGATGGACCGCACTGAAACCGCCCAGCATGAGGACGGCACAATTTTGCAAGTTTTCCAACCTGGTTACGTTTTTCATGGCCGCGTTCTGCGCCCCGCCATGGTGCGCGTAGCGGTTCATCCGGGCGGCGCATCGAAAGAAGCTGCGAACTAATTCGAACGAAAGGGATGGCATGCCTAAGGGGAACCAAAGAGATTTTTACGAGGTGTTGGGCGTTTCACGGAACGCTTCCGTCGAGGAGATCAAAGCCTCCTATCGCAAGGCTGCGCTTCAGTGGCACCCGGACCGCAACCCGGCGAATAAAGAAGAAGCCGAGATAAAATTCCGGGAGTGCACGGAAGCCTACAGCGTTTTAAGTGACCAGCAGAAGCGCGAAGTTTACGACACGTACGGTCACGCGGGGCTTTCCGGATCCGCCGGCGGAGTGGATTTCAATAGCACCGTCTTTCGCGATTTTCACGACATTCTCGGTGACTTTTTCGGTTTCGAGGATCTTTTCGGCGGAGGAGGGGGGCGCGGACGCCGCCGTCAGCAACGCGGCGCCGATCTCCGCTACGACATGACGCTCACGTTTGAAGAAGCGTCCGTAGGGGTGACAACGAAAATCAAGCTGCCGCGCCAGGAATATTGCGAAGCCTGCAACGGCACAGGCGCGAAAAAGGGAACTGGAATCATTGCCTGCCAGACCTGCGGTGGCCGAGGCCAGCTCGCTTACCAGCAGGGCTTCTTTACCATCACGCGCACGTGCCCTGCATGCCAGGGCGCCGGACAAATTGTTCGGGAGCGCTGCCTGGAGTGTCGCGGCCAAGGTCGCATCGAGCGCGAAAAAACGATTGAACTGCGGATTCCTCCCGGCGTTGATTCCGGCACTCGCCTGCGCGTCACGGGCGAAGGCGAGCCCGCGCCCAATGGCGGCGCGCCTGGCGATCTCTACGTCGTGTTGGACGTCAAGGAACATCCCTTTTTTGAACGCCGCGGCGCTGACCTTTACTGCACGATTCCGCTCAGCATCACGCAAGCCGCTCTTGGCACGGAGCTGCAAGTTCCCGGACTGAATGGCGAAGAGAAGCTAAAAATCCCCGAAGCTACGCAAAGCGGCGCTGTCTTCCGCATCAAGGGCAAAGGCCTCGCGGACCCGCGCGGCGGCGGCAAGGGCGATCTTTACTATCACCTGCGCGTTCTTACGCCCTCAAAGCTCACGCGCGAGCAGAGGAAACTTCTCGAACAACTGGGTGCGACTCTTAAAATCGAGAACAAACCTGCTGACCGTAGTTCCACGATCTTCGACAAAGTAAAAGACATATTCGGTTAGCGAGCTGTTCCTGCGATAGAATCCACGTGTGCGCCGCAGATTCTTTGTCGAACAATTCACCGGGACCACCGCCGTCATGGAGGGCGACGCCGCACATCATCTCGGCCACGTTCTTCGCGCCCAAGAAGGGCAGCACTACGAACTCAGCGACGGCTCGACGGCATGGCTCGCCCGGGTCGAATCGGTCGCGCGCAACCGCGTCGAATTTGCGCTCCTCGAGCGATTCCCTGAGCCGACACCTGTCGCTGATATAACGCTTCTTCTTTCTATCGTCAAATTTGACGCGTTCGAATGGGCCATTGAGAAAGCCACCGAGCTTGGCGTAGCCAGAATCATACCGGTCGCTGCAGCTCGCTCTGAAAAAGGGCTGCTTGCCGCTGTCGCAAAACGTTCCCAGCGGTGGCAGAAAATTCTTTTGGAAGCTTCCCAACAGTCTCGCCGTCTTCGCATTCCGCAACTAGACGGCCTCGCCAAACCCACCCAAGCCTTCGCCGCGCAAACGGCCAAATTTCGCCACATGCTCTCCGAACGCAGTGATGCCCCGTCGATTCGTACTGCTCTCAACTCTGCCGGCCAAGCGAAGACTGCTACAGCCGCTCTGGCCATCGGCCCCGAAGGGGGCTGGACTGACGACGAACTAATTGCCGCCCGCGCCGCCGGGTTCCAAGAGGCCTCTCTGGGGCAACTCATTCTCCGCACTGAAACCGCGGTCATCGCCGCTCTGGCGATGCTGAACTTCGCGCTCTCACCCGACTAGTCAAGCACCCAACACACAAACTCCTCGACCGCGTGGGCAATGCCTGGCCACCGCGCCTGAATCCAATGTAACGGCCCAGCGCAAATGGGCAATCCGTCAATGCACCGCACAAATCCAATCTAGCGCGGCCAGCAACCCCCGTGCTATAAATAGAAGGCAGCACAAAATGCAAAGCGTGGACCAGAACCAACCTCTTGCTCCATCGGTTCCGGAAACTCCTGCACCGGCGCCTTCGGCAGGCCATTCCCTGCGAAACGAAATCCGTGTTTGGACTCGCGATCTTCTGATCGCTATTGGCCTCGCTCTTGTCATCATCGTCTTCCTCTATCAGCCGGTAAAAGTTGAAGGAACCAGCATGGCGCCCCTACTCTCGGATCAGGAGCGCATTTTCATCAACAAATTTGTCTACCGCTTCGAGCCCATTCAGCGCCGCGATGTTGTCGTCTTCTGGTATCCTCTCGACCATTCGAAGTCTTTCATCAAGCGGGTCATCGGTTTGCCAGGCGAAAATGTCGAGATTCGCCAGGGCATCGTTTATGTCAACGGGCGCGCCATCGATGAACCTTACGTCCCTCCGCAGTACGAAGACATGAGCGATTACGGCCCCGTGCGCGTTCCCAAGGATAGTTACTTCGTCATGGGCGACCACCGCATCAGTTCCAATGACTCGCGTGTCTTTGGGCCTGTAGCCAGCCAATTTATATACGGCCGGGCGGTTTTTGCGTACTGGCCGGTCGACCATTTTGGTTCACTTTCCACGACGGAAGCCAGTTCCACTAACTCAAAGTGACTGGCATACTTCTTTATGATCACACTCGGAGGACAACCTGACCGAAGTTCAGCACAGACCTGCCACCCTCGCTCTGGAAGACGGGCGGATATTTAACGGCCGCGCCGCAGGTGCCATCACGCGCCGGGGCGGCGAAGTCGTTTTCAATACGAGCCTAACCGGTTATCAAGAAGTCTTCACGGACCCCAGCTACGCGGGTCAAATCGTCTGCCTGACATATCCCCATATCGGCAATGTCGGCGCCAACCTCGACGACGAAGAATCTTCGCGGCCTTACATCGAATCACTGATTGTGCGTGAGTTTTCGCAAATCTCCTCGAACTGGCGCTCAGCAGAAACCGCGCAGCTGTATTTGAACCGACACAAAATTCCGGCCATCTGGGATATCGACACGCGCGCGCTCGTTCGCCACATTCGCAATGTTGGGGCGCTCCGCGGGGTTCTGGCCACCGACGGCACTCCCGCCGAGCAATTGATCTTCGAAGCCAAGCAGTTGCCCCCCATGGCTGGGCAAGAACTCGCGAGCCGCGTTACCTGCAAGAAGGCTTACGGCTGGGAAAAAAGCTCGATCGAGCTGACGATTCCGCCGTGGTCAGAATCAATGGGCGAATCTGGCCGAGTTTCTGACACACGAAAACTTCGGGTTGCGGCCTACGACTTCGGCATCAAGCAAAATATTCTGCGGCTTCTTGTTGATCACCACTGCGACGTCTGGGTGGTTCCATCGCAGACGTCTGCCCAAGACGTTTTAGACCTTAAGCCGGACGGCATTTTTCTTTCTAATGGTCCCGGGGACCCAGAACCCATCGGCTACGCGGTCGAGAATATTCAAAAGCTCCTCGGCCGCGTTCCGATCTTTGGTATCTGCCTCGGCCATCAACTCTGCGGCCTGGCCCTAGGGGGCAAAACCTTCAAGCTGAAATTCGGGCATCATGGATCGAATCATCCGGTTCAGAACTTGCTCAACCAAAAGGTGGAAATCACCGCTCAAAATCACGGGTTCTGTGTCGACCCAGAATCACTGCCCTCGAGCGACGTGGAAATCACGCACGTGAATCTCAACGACCACACCAACGAAGGAATGCGGCACAAAAGTTTCCCGCTCTTCAGCGTTCAATATCACCCTGAAGCCTCGCCGGGCCCGCATGACTCACATTACCTCTTCACCAAATTCACCGACATGATGAAGGAGCACGCGGCGTGAAGTGGGGCTTGGCTGTTGCATCCGTGGTGCTTGGACTGGCGATTCCGGCGATTTCGGCGGAAACCGTGGAGCCAGTTTCCGTTGACAGGATATGCGGCAGACTTGTTTCCATCGAAGAAACTCTAGACAAGGGAACGGCGAGTTCCTCCCGACAAGAGGTCAAGTCTGCAGCGCACGCACGCATCAGGCTTTTTTCACCAACGGCTAGCGGCGATTGTTGCACACTAATGACGCCGGTGGCGGAAGCCTTTACGGGACGCGATGGTGTTTTTCAATTCAAGAAGCTTACCCCAGGCGATTATCTGCTGGTCGCGACCATTGGCGGCAGCGAATACAAATTGCTAGTTCGGTATGAACCTGTCAAGAAAGCCGAGAAGGAGTGCTCCAAGTTCCAGTACACGCTCGAAAAGGGCAAGTTCTTTCTGAGAAGATCAATAACGGTAACCACCAGCTAAGAATGACTCGCGTCACTTACTTTTAGTTTGAGGCAAACGACGATACTCTAACGACTAATGCCAAAACGCACTGACATCAAGAAAATTCTGATTATTGGCTCTGGCCCCATCGTGATCGGGCAAGCTTGCGAATTTGACTATTCCGGCGCTCAAGCCTGTAAAGCACTGCGCGCGGAAGGCTACGAAGTCGTCCTAGTGAATTCCAATCCTGCCACGATTATGACCGACCCGGAGCTGGCTCATCGCACCTACATCGAGCCGCTGACCAAGGAATACCTGGAAGAAATACTTGCGCGGGAAAAACCCGACGCGCTTTTGCCCACCGTGGGAGGGCAAACCGCCCTGAATCTTGCCGTTGAGCTTGCGGAGAGCGGCATTCTTGAAAAGTACAAAGTCGAGATGATTGGCGCGTCACTGCGCGCCATCAAAGTCGCCGAGGACCGGCTATGGTTCAAGGATGCGTGCCGTAAAATCGGACTTGAAGTGCCAGCATCGGCACTCGTCAACAACGCGCAAGACGCTTTGCGTTTGTGCGATCAGCTTGGGTTCCCGCTCGTCATTCGGCCTTCTTTCACGCTGGGCGGCACGGGCGGCTCTATCGCCTACAACAAAGAAGAATTCGGCGAAGCCATCGCTCATGCTTTGGATATGAGCCCCGTTCACGAAGCACTGGTGGAAGAATCTGTTCTTGGCTGGAAAGAATACGAACTCGAGGTGATGCGTGATCACCGCGACAACTTTGTAGTGATTTGCACCATCGAGAATCTCGATCCCATGGGCGTGCACACAGGGGATTCGATCACCGTGGCGCCGGCGCAGACTTTGACGGACAAGGAATATCAGAGGATGCGTGACGCGGCTGCCGCTATCGTCCGCGAAGTAGGGGTCGAGACGGGCGGTTCGAACGTTCAGTTCGCCATTAATCCGGAAAACGGGCGCATGACCGTCATCGAAATGAATCCGCGCGTTTCGCGCAGCTCGGCTCTGGCCAGCAAGGCTACTGGCTTCCCAATTGCCAAAATCGCCGCACGGCTTGCTGTCGGAATGACGCTCGACGAAATACCCAACGACATCACCAAGAAAACGCCTGCCTGCTTCGAACCGACCATTGATTACGTGGTCGTGAAAATTCCCAAATGGCAGTTTGAAAAATTTCCCGGCGCGGACAGCACGCTCGGAACGCAGATGAAGTCGGTGGGCGAAGTCATGGCCATAGGCCGCACGTTTAAGGAAGCTCTGCAGAAGGGAATTCGTTCCCTTGAACCGCACACCCCTTGGCGCGCGCCTGCAGAAACGCCGGACTCCCTGCTGCGCGAGAAGCTGGCCACCCCGCGCCCGGATCGCATTCACTGGCTGCTTACTGCCGTCGACAAGGGTTTGCCCGCCGAAGAGATCTGCGAACTCACCAAAATAGATCCCTGGTTTATTCATCAGATCGAAGAGATCGTTGCGATGAACCGCCGTGCCGCTACCGTCACGGTAGAGACTGCTTCGAAAGAATTGTTGCGTGAGGTCAAGCGGCACGGGACGAGCGATGAACAGCTCGCTCAAATCTGGAAGAGTACTCCGGCATCCGTCCGCCTGCAGCGTGCACGATACGGCGTTTCACCGGTTTTCAAACGTGTTGATACTTGCGCCGCGGAATTCGAATCCTTCACGCCATATCTTTATTCCACTTATGAGGACGAAGACGAATCTGACGCGCAGCAACGCCCGAAGATAATGATTCTCGGCAGCGGGCCGAACCGCATCGGGCAGGGGATTGAGTTCGATTACTGTTGTTGCCACGCGGCCTACGCTCTCCGCGAAGATGGATTCGAAACCATCATGGTGAATTGCAATCCGGAGACGGTCTCGACGGACTACGACACTTCCGACCGTCTCTATTTCGAACCGCTCACGCTGGAAGATGTTCTGGCAATCGTGGAGCGCGAGAAGCCACAGGGTGTCATCGTCCAGTTTGGCGGCCAGACGCCTCTAAATCTTGCACAGGAATTAAAGCGCAACGGCGTGCCAATCATCGGGACAGCTCCCGAATCAATTGATTTAGCGGAAGACCGACGGCGTTTTGGTGGATTGCTCGACAAACTAAAAATTCCACAGCCACGCAATGGCACCGCACTCGTCCCGGAAGAAGCCGCGCGCGTTGCCGCCGAAATCGGCATGCCAGTGCTCGTTCGGCCGAGTTATGTGCTCGGGGGACGCGCCATGGTCATCGCGTACGACGTGAATACAGTGCAGGAGTACGTCGCGCAGGCTGCCATGATGGGTCCCGCACGCCCCGTGCTGATCGACCAGTTTTTGGAAGAAGCCACTGAAGTTGATGTGGACGCTCTCGCTGACGGGACCGATGTCGTCATCGGGGGAATCATGGAGCATATCGAAGAAGCTGGTGTGCATTCGGGCGATTCCTCATGCGTATTACCGCCAGTGAGCTTGTCGCCCGCAATTCTCGAACACATCCGCGAATACACAAAGCGCCTCGCACTTGCGCTGAAAGTTATCGGCCTAATGAACGTGCAATATGCCATTCAACGCGACACAGTGTATGTTCTTGAAGTGAATCCGCGCGCGTCTCGAACGGTTCCTTATGTGAGTAAGGCGACCGGAGTACCGCTTGCAAAAGTGGCTGCGCGATTGATGGCCGGCAAAAAACTGGCCGAGATGAATCTGCCGCTTGTACACCATAACGGCATCGCTGAGGTCGCGGTCCACGAATTCTATTCCGTGAAATCGCCCGTCTTTCCGTTCAACAAATTCCGCGGCGTGGACACGATTCTTGGCCCGGAGATGCGCTCTACCGGCGAAGTCATGGGAATTTCCAAGTCATACGGCCTGGCCTTTGCGAAGGCGCAACTTGCTGCCGGTCAGCGGCTGCCCCGCAAGGGCACTGTTTTTCTCAGCGTAAATGATCGAGACAAGAGGCATCTCGCTTCCCTCGGAAAAGAGCTGCATGAACTTGGCTTTCGTCTGCTCGCCACGCGAGGGACCGCTGCGGCGCTCGAAGCAGCGGGCATTCCAGCGGAATCCGTATTCAAAGTGAACGAAGGTCGGCCCAACATCGTGGACCTGGTCAAAACCGGTAAAATCGACCTGGTGATTAATACTCCGCTAGGCCGGGAATCTTTCTACGACGAAAAATCCATTCGCAGGGCGGCGATTCGCTATAACATTCCATGCATCACGACCCTTGCTGCGGCCCATGCCGCGGCTCGAGGGATTCGTGCGCTGCTCGATCAGGGCACGGAAGTTGCCGCTCTGCAGGATTTGCATCGCGGCCGAGTCGCTGCCACCGGCAGCACAGGCACAGGAGACTAAGTTATGAATCTTTCGGGTGTTTTCCCCGCGCTTACCACGCCATTCTCCGCGGATGAATCCGTTTCTGTCGAGGACATCAAGCACAACATCACCAAGTACAACTCAACAGGCCTAGCGGGGTATGTAGCGATAGGCTCGACGGGCGAATCCGTGCTGCTATCGCGCAAGGAGGTCGACTCCGTCCTGGTCGCTGTAAAGGAATCGGCCGCGCCAGGCATGCTGCTGATCGCGGGAACCGGCGCGGAGTCCACGGCTGAAACGATCGAGCGGACGAAGCGCGCCGCGGAGATTGGGTACCACGTTGCGCTGGTGAAGACGCCGTATTACTACAAGCCGATGTACAAGCCAGAGGTTTTCATCGCTCACTTTCGCCGCGTTGCGGATGCTTCACCCATTCCCGTGCTGCTTTACTCAGTTCCGCAATTTACCGGTGTCGCGCTGGAAGCTCCCGAGGTTGGCGTCCTTTCGCAGCATCCAAACATTATTGGCATCAAGGAAAGCTCCGGACTCGTTCAGCGCGCAGCAGAAATGCTTGCCGCCGCTCCGCCCCCGTTTCAGCTTCTAGTGGGTTCGGCAAGCATGATGTTTCCGTCGATGGTCCTGGGGGCCGCTGGCGCCATCCTGGCGTTGGGCAGCGCGATGCCGGAACAGTGCGTCGCGCTCTTCAACGCCGTTCGAACGGGCGATCTCGAACGAGCCCGGGAATTGCAAGCTGGGATTCTGCCCGCGTCGAAGCTTATTGTCTCGCAATGCGGTATTCCCGGCGTGAAATACGCGATGGATCAAGCCGGCTATCGCGGCGGCGCACCTCGGCTGCCTCTACAGCCGCTGGCGGAAGATCAGAAGCAGTCTATTCGAACGCTCATGGCCAAATTGGAAAACCATGCGGCCGCACGCCATTCTGGCGCGGTCGCCGTCTAAATCTTGGGCCCGCTCGGCATCGAAAAAGCTGGCCTAAACTCGCGTTGCGTGGTGAGGCGGACGCGCTCGGATTCGTGTGACAAAAAGCTGTAGGGATCATCTAATTCGCGATGGAATGTAGAAGCCTGCCGTTTCGCCAGCTCCCGCATCAGTCGAAGCTCTTTCTCGAATTCCTCGATAACTTTCCCGCCGTTAAACAGTTCTATGGGCACGCTCCAACGATTGCAGCGGTAAAGAAGGCCGCGCGGGGACTTGATTATCCGCGGGAGCGGAGAGCAGCAGTGGCAGGAATCCTGCGGGAGCAAAATGCTGCATTCGGCGGCGGAGACGCGACGCGAGCAAATCTCGACAGGCTTGCGAAGGGCGCGGTGGCCATTGTGAGCGGACAGCAAGTCGGATTGTTTGGCGGGCCGGCGTACGCGGTGTACAAAGCGGTGTCAGCTGTTCAAATCGCGCAGGAATTGACGCGCGCGGGCATCGAAGCTGTTCCGATCTTCTGGATGGCGACGGAAGATCACGATCTTGACGAAGTCCGTGTCTCTACGTGGTTTCGGGAAGGCAAGCTGGCACGATTCGAGCTTCCCGAGAACGGCGATGCGGGAAAACCGGTGGGACGGATTGCGCTGGGTGCACAAGTTCAGGAGATGGTGCACGAGGCAGCTAGGATTTTGACGGCGGCGGGAGGAGAATTTGTCGCTGGAATTTTTCGCGAGAGTTATGGCGCGCAAGAAACGTATGGTAGCTCGTTCGGAAAGCTATTTTCGCGATTGTTTGCCGAGCAGGGGCTAATCCTGCTTGATCCGCTGGACGCGCGGTTGCATCGCATCGCGGGAGACGTGCTGCGAAGAGCCGTGGAAGACCGCGATGAACTGAACGAAGCGCTGCTGGCGCGCGGCAAGGAATTGGACAAGGCAGGGTTTGCAGCGCAAGTGAAAGTGACGGCGCGAAACACGTTGCTTTTCAGCATGAAAAAAGGCACGCGAGAGCCCATCGCCTTCATCGGCGGCAAATTCACAAGCGGCGAGCAGAGTTGGACTAAGGAAGAATTGGTGCGGACGGTGCAAGCGGAGCCCGAGAATTTCAGTCCCAATGCGCTCCTCCGCTCGTTGGTACAGGACTCGCTCTTGCCGACGGCGGCGTACATCGCGGGGCCGGCGGAGATTGCGTACTATGCGCAGTCGGAAGTGATCTATCGGAAGTTGCTGGGTCGCATGCCGGTGATTTTGCCGCGCGCGGCGTTTACGATTCTGGACGCAAAAGCAGAAAAACTTCTGCGACGCTACGGATTGAGAATCGAGGACGTGTGGCGCGGTTCGCAAGAACTACGGCGCAAAATGGAGACGTCCAGCGTGCCGTCGACACTTGGAAAGAATTTCGACAAGACGGTGAAAGAAAGCGCGCGGATGCTGGCGACACTGAAAAAACAGATTGTTCGGCTCGATCCGACCCTGGGCGGAGCGGTGGAGACGGCGCAGAGAAAGATAGCGTTTCAGCTCGACAAATTGGAGCGCAAGACGGGCAGAGCGCAGGCTTTTAAGAGCGGCTTGATCGGTGCGCATCAGGAGTTTCTCGATTCGCTGCTCTATCCGCATAAGGTGTTGCAGTCGCGCGAGTTGTGCTTTTTGCCGTTCCTGGCGAGCTGGGGTATGAGCGGGTTGAAGGAACTTCAGTCACTGGCTGAAAGCTCCAAGCAGAATGTGCACAAGATTTTGCGGATTCCTTGAGATTGTTGGAAATGGATAGGGATGTTTTCCGGTCGCTGTGGCGTTTCATCGGTCGAGCTGAGCCCCTGCGACCTGGAAAAAGGCCAAGCACAGAACAGGCGCGGAGTTAATGGACGGTTTCTATGACTAAG
>DATFZQ010000146.1:0-11311 GCA_035314345.1 Candidatus Acidiferrum sp. | reverse complement strand
GACAGCCACATCGCCGCCGCTCGCAACCTGGGTCCAGCCTTTGGCTGCCAATCGGGCATCCACCGCATTCTTGATTCGAGCGTCCCAGAGGGAATTCGCGGGTTTGATTTCCTGCCACGAATAGGTCTTGTACTGAGAGAAATTGGCTTGGTGATCAAAATCGGTTTCGACCTTCTGGGCGAACGCAGATCCCAGCAGGGTCAGGAAAAACAGAGCGTACATTGTTGTTCGATTGAAAACGTTCATGGCTACCTCCTTCGGTTCTCCAAGAATGCAAGTGGCGTTCCAAATATCGGGGACGAAAGAACCTCTTTGATTTGTTCTGGCCCATGGCTTTACGCGCGTCGTCGCTTAGAATTTGGGGCCACGTAAGGCTGACACCGTCGATCTACCGACGCGCGTCCACCCGCGGACGTGGCGATGATGCTTTCCCTCCACCCTGCAAATATCGAGAGAGCGAACCGCGTGCCTTACACGGAGGCGACGTTTGGAGACCTGGATGCTCATCAGCAAGAGGATGCGTGTTTGCAAGCCAAAAGAAACGCACGTTCCCGATTGGACCTGGCATGAGGGTGAATCAAGAAAATTGCATTCGAGCAGGGAGCGTAACTCAAGCCTTGTTGGTAGCCATTTCGATTGCGATGGCGCAGCGCCTTGGCCATGCGCAGGCCCCAGTCGCCTCACCTTCTTCGGCCATCGGCCACGTTGGGTCCGGCGAAACCCGGTCAACATCGATCGACCCACCGTCGGATCACGTGCCGACCAGCCCCTGTCGCCTCCAAGTGCAAGACACGTTTGTCCAACCTCCAGCCAACGCCACAGAAGCCAAGTCGACCATCGGAACCATGGACTACGCTCCGTTGTCCGCACGTTGTAAATTCAACCTGTTTCTGAAGCAAACCCATTCGCCCTCCACGTTCGTGTCGGCGGCTTTTCAGGCGACTTTGGACCAAGCCCAGGATCAGTGGCCCGAGTATGGAGGAGGAGTGCAAGGTTTCGGCAAGCGATTTGGGGCGACTCTGGCGGATACCGAATCGCGGAGGTTCATCCAAACAGTTGCTTTATCGACCATCTTGCATCAGGATCCTCGATATTTCCCCTCACGCAAGAGAAGCCTTATTTCGCGCTCGTGGTATGCCGCAACCAGAGTTGTAATAACCAGGAACGACAGCGGAGATAACACATTCAACACGTCCGAATTTCTGGGTACGCTGTTTACCAGTTCACTACAAAACAGCTACTACCCGAGACGGGACCGCAATTTTGGTGAAACCATGAATCGCTTTACCGGTGCACTGAGCTCGGATGCGATTGGAGATCTTCAACACGAGTTTATGCCTGATATCAAGCGTCTCTTCCGGAAGCATGCACCGAAAGAAATCCGAAAGATTGAGGAGAAGCTTCCTATCCCCGCCGGCGACAAGCCGTAGCGGAATATGGGGATATGAAGTGTCTCAAATCCCATCAAAACAACATTTCACTATAAGTGCGGTGGCGTCGTCCTTGAAGCCAACACCCTGACAGAAGTCTTCGGCGCTTTCAAAAATGTTGGCCATCAGCCCCTCCGCTGAAAGTGAAGAGTCACGCTGAATTACGGCCGATAGCCGTTCCATCCCGAATTCTTCTCCTTGCGGATTCTCTGCTTCGGTAATACCGTCTGTGTAAAGAACCAGAATATCGCCGGCCGCGAGGCTGGCTCGGTTGATTTCGCACTTTACGCTCTCGAACATTCCGAGTGGAAAGCAGGACGAGTTCATGGGAACAACATCCCGGGTGCTTGCCCGAAAAAGTAGAGCGGGGTTGTGGCCGCAGTTGACGAACCGGAGCGAGCGTCTGAGAGAATCAATGTCCGCCAGCAGCACCGTGACGTAACGGTCGCCGTCAGATACGGAATGGATCCCGTTGTTCAGACGATTTACAACCTCCAGCATGTCTCGTTTCTCACTCACCTCCAGTTGCACGGCAGCCGCGGTGGCGGACATCAGAAGGGCAGCCGGGACACCCTTTCCCGATACATCAGCAATCACTATCTGGATCGTGTGCTCATTGATTGGTACGTAGTCGTAGTAATCGCCACCCACACCCCCCACAGGCTGCATCATGCCGGCGATTTCCAGCCCGGGGATGGATGGGCGACTGATAGGAAGAAACATCCTCTGTACCCCGGCGGCTAGTTCAACCTCTTGCAGAAGCTGATCGCGCTGCTGGCGCACCGCCTTGTCGAGCTGCTCCCTCTGTTTCACGTATCTCTGGATGACATAGACGACGAAGGCGAACGCGATCAGCGCGGTGAGGTTATGTGTTATCCGGGCCTCCTGGCTTGGATAGGGAGGCCCGAAAAGATCGTGGAGAAAGACACAAACCGCAATCAGTCCATAGCTGATCTGGCTGCGCAAGAACATGGCACTGATCCCAAGGGGCAAAATGTAGAGATACCCTAACGACACACCGGTCGCGATAAAGTCGGCGTAAGCAACCGCACCAATCGACCCGAAGACCAGCACCATTGGGAGCCATCGAGGGCCAACCACCGCCACCTCACGTCGCAAGAGCGATCGCGAAGAGCGCGAAGTTAGAGTTCCAGGCGGCGACCCGGCTATCACTTGCATCAGTTGTCCCTTTCTTGGAAGATTTACCACGACCATGCGAATCGATAATGAAATCTAGCTTTCGCCTGGTTCCAGCGCCTCTAGTGGCTTCCGCGATAGACGTGCGTACGCTCACGAACCAACCCGATGGCCAAATTAATAGAAAGAACTGAACAATGATGTGTGGATGATTCGGACCGTTGTCGACGTTGCGATCAGGTGTCTCAAAAAGCCTCCAGTCATTTTTCTGCCGACCCTTGTGACATCGGCTTTTTGGCACTCGGATCAACTCGCCAACGAGGCGGAGTGAATATCTGCGATACCGGCAACTTCTTCCATTCGCCGCAGGACAGAGGAGAAGTCGTCCTCATCCTGGCGTGCCAGTTCCTCTGAATTCACGTGAAACGCCGCTTCAGTAGCGGGGAGGGGGATATGCGCTTCTGCTGCTGCCTTAAGAATCAACTGGAAATCCTTGTTCATCAGGCGAAGTGGAAATTGCGGTGTGTAATCATTGATCGCGACCCTCGCCAGCTTTCCAACATGAGCCGGCGCGATCACCGCTGTCTTTGACAGAACCTCAAGCAAACGTTCGCGATTCAGACCAACTGTCTCTCCAAGAACCACAGCCTCAGCGATGGCCTGCATGCCAATACCTAACAGCGTGTTGACCACCAACTTCATCGCTGTTCCGGAGCCGGAGCCCCCAAGAAGAAAGTATTGCTTTGCAATCGCCTGGAATATTGGTTCAGAGGCGCGGAACAAGTCTTGGTTGCCGCCGGCCAGTAGCGTCAGAATGCCTTGTTCCGCGGCAGGAGTGCTGCCCGAGATGGCGACATCCAATACTTCGATGCCACTCTTAGCGCCGAGCCTGTGCAGCTCGCGCGAGCTTTCCGGGGAGATCGTGCTCATCTCTAGCACGACGGTTCCAGGCCGCGCCTCAGCAAAAACTCCCGCGGGGCCTGTATAAACGCTTTGAACTGCTTCATCATTGGTCAGGCACGACAGAATCACATCGGTGGTGCGCACCAGTTCAAGAATATTCTTAGCAGTGAAACCTCCCTCCGCTGCGACGGCAGCCGCCTTAACGATATCCCTGTCGTACGCAACGAGGGGGTATCCGTGATCAAGCAAGCGTTGTGCAATTCGGCTTCCCATGTTGCCTAGTCCAATAAATCCAAGTTTTACGTTGTCTGCTGTAAAAGATTTCATGCGTCTCCTCTTATTTCCTCGACTGCTAGTGCATTTCCAGTTCCAAAGCTAGAAAGGCGTGTGAAGGACAAGGTGAAAGTGCGCTTTGACCAACAAACACAACAGCACTTTGAGTTGGCCGGCTCCTCCGCCGATATTCACAGCCGTCGAAATTTAACCCGAGAACGCGCGTCGAGTCCAAATACCGACGTTGGTGTCAACTGCGGGACGAACGGCGGAGTGCCACAGGCCGTTGCCCAATTACCCCGCTGACGCATGTCGCTGAAAATGCTCGATTAGATTGCCTTCCGGTTAATTGGAGACAGGCGTGCATTTTGATGTGGCGATCGGGAGAGACACTATGCAAGCGACCGCGGCATTCATCGGAAACGAACAGAACTACGACGTTCTTGTTGCACAGAAAGAGACTCGCGAACCCCAGGACGCTTTCTTGCGTTATCTGCCTTTGCTCCATAGAACAGCGTATCGATACCTGGGCAATGTAGCTGACGCAGAGGATGCCGTTCAGGATGCGCTACTCTCCGCTTACAAACACCTGGATCAGTTCAGAGGGCAGGCGCAAATGTCGACATGGCTGGTTGCGATCGTCAGCAATTGTGCGCGGATGCAATTACGGAGAGGGCGACGGCAAATCCACGTTTCTCTCAACGAACAATTCGGAGACGAAGAGGGATATACGCTGTCAGAACGGCTCGTGCACTTCGGACCTAGTCCGGAAGAAGAGTATCGAAAAGCGGAACTGCACGAGCACCTCATGCAGTTCGTAGACAAGCTTTCTCCCACGTTGCGCACAGCGTTTCAATTGCGCGACTTGGACGGTCTCACTACCAGTGAAGCGGCACAGGTTCTCGGAGTAGTAGACGGAACAGTGAAGGCCCAGGTCGCACGGGCCCGCGCAAAGCTCACGCGTCTTCTACGCCCGGCACTCGGAGCGCGGCCTCGTCATCCGCGTGCCGGGCGCCCTTACAGATTGCGGAAGGCAAATGAGCAAAAAGAATCAGTTTATGAGCCGACCCTAGATGAGCGATGGCCAGGAACTGAAGCAGAGCACTGGAGCGTACCGGCCTGAGGGTTAAACAGAACTGCGGTTGGTGAACCGGCGACAGTCGGCGATTGAAAAACCAGGGAAACTTCTATGTGGATTGTTCGACTAGCATTGCGGCGACCCTACACGTTTGTAGTCGTGTCGATACTCATCGTAATCATGGGTGGGCTTGCGATCGTCCGCACCCCAACAGACATCTTTCCCAACATCGACATTCCCGTGGTCAGTATCATCTGGACCTATACCGGCCTCGTACCTCAGGAGATGAGTGACCGCATCGTTAGCGTTACCGAGCGCGCGCTGACAACTACCGTCGATAACATCGAGCACATCGAGTCGCAGTCGTTGTACGGAGTAGCTGTGGTCAAAGTGTTCCTGCAGCCTACGGCGGATATTCAACGGGGGATTGCGCAGATTACTGCCATCTCTCAAACCCAGCTCAGGCAGTTGCCCGCAGGAACGACACCGCCGCTCGTTCTTGCCTATAGCGCATCGAGTGTACCGGTACTACAGTTGGCGCTGTCGGGGCAAAATCTTTCAGAGCAAGAACTCAACGACTACGGACTGAATTTTATTCGGACCCAACTCATCACCGTGCCTGGGGCATCTGTTCCTTATCCCTATGGCGGTAAGCAACGTCAGGTGCAAGTCGATCTCAACACAACGGCCTTACAGTCGAAAGGCTTGTCGGCGCTGGATGTGGTCAATGCGATCAGCGTACAAAATCTGATTCTGCCCACTGGGAGGTCCAAGATCGGCTCCCGGGAATACGATGTCACGATTCCTAATGCAGCACCGCAGACGATCGCGGACCTGAACCGGATCCCAGTCAAGACAATTGGCGGCACGACTATTTACATGAAGGACGTTGCCTGGGTGCGCGACGGTTTTCCCCCGCAGACGAATATCGTACGGGTAAACGGGCAGCGTTCAGCATTGCTGACGATCCAAAAAGCGGGGAACGCGTCCACTTTGAATGTGATCTCGGCCATCAAGACTCTTCTACCTCAAATCAAGACGACGGTGCCACCCCAGTTACAAATCTCGCCACTAGCGGATCAGTCGATTTTTGTTCGTGGTGCGATCAGCGGGGTGGTCAGGGAAACGGTGATTGCCGCGTGTCTGACCGCTTTCATGATTCTCACGTTTCTGGGCAGTTGGCGAAGCACCGTGATCATCGCGACCTCGATCCCGCTCGCGATCCTGACATCGATTATCGCGCTCAGCGCGATTGGGCAAACCATCAACATCATGACTCTAGGAGGACTTGCCCTGGCAGTTGGCATCCTGGTGGATGACGCCACGGTCGAAGTTGAGAATATCAATCGAAATCGTGAGGCAGAACCAGACAAAGACATGGACGAGGTCGTGCTCGATAGTGCGTCGCAGATCGCGACACCGGCCTTCGTGTCCACCCTTGCAATTTGCATCGTGTTTGCCCCGATGTTCCTCCTATCTGGCGTGGCTCGTTACCTCTTTGTGCCGCTCGCGGAAGCAGTGGTTTTCGCCATGTTGGCGTCCTATTTTCTGTCCCGGACCATCGTCCCGACGATGGCCAAGTACCTCTTGAGGGGAGAAAAAGGAGAGGCGGGACATGCAGCTAGCCGGAATCCGCTGGTGAGCCTTCAGAAACGTTTTGAAGGGGCCTTTGAAGGCTTTCGTCGGAGCTATCGTAGCCTGCTGGAGGTTTCTCTTCATCACAGGCGTGCTTTCCTAATCACGTTCTTTGCGTTCTGTCTCGGCTCCCTCGCGATTCTGATTCCTTGGCTGGGTCGCGACTTCTTCCCCAGCGTTGACAGCGGCACTTTCAAGCTTCATATGCGCGCTCCCACCGGAATGCGCATTGAGGAGACCGCCAACCTTTGTGATCTGGTCGAGCGGTCAATTCGACAGCAGATCCCGGCGGCCGAAGTCCTGAACGTCATCGACAACATTGGCTTGCCGTACAGCGGTATCAACCTTTCTTACAGCAACTCGGCGCCGGTTGGCACAGGGGATGCTGACATTCTTGTGACTCTATCCAATAACCACCACCCGACCGATATTTACGTTCACAAGCTTCGTGTGGCACTCCCGAAGCAGTTTCCGGGCGTCACATTCGCTTTCCTGCCGGCCGACATGGTCAGCCAGATCCTGAATTTTGGGTTACCGGCTCCCATCGACGTTCAGGTGGTAGGAAACGACCTGGCGGGAAACCGGCTCTACGCGGATACTCTACTGGAGAAAATGAGATTCGTCTCAGGAACGGCTGACCTCCGAATTCAGCAGCCCTTCGATCAGCCAGACCTGAATCTCAGAGTCGAACGTACCAAGGCTGAAGAACTGGGCTTCTCTGCGCAAGACATTGCGCAAAATCTCCTGGTATCGCTGAGTGGAAGTTTCCAGACGTCGCCTACGTTCTGGGTTGACCCCAAAAACCATGTCAGTTACTCCATCGCCACCCAGACACCGCAGTACCGCGCCGACACATTGCAGGATCTGCAGAACATTCCGGTCACAGGAACAGACCCTACGGCGCCTCCGTCGATTATGGCCAGTCTGGTATCGGTGCAACGGGGAGCCGGGATGGCGGTGGTTTCTCATTACAACGTAGCGCCAGTGATTGACATCTTTGGCACCGTTGCAGGACGTGACTTGGGTGGCGTGGCCACCGATATTAACAAGGCCATCGACGCCACGCGACCACAATTACCGCGTGGTTCTCAAGTCGTTGTCCGCGGGCAGGTTCAGACAATGCGAGATTCCTACATCGGTCTTCTGAGCGGACTGGCGTTCTCGATCATGCTTGTATACCTGCTGATCGTGGTCAACTTTCAGTCTTGGCTGGATCCTTTCATCATGATTTCCGCGTTTCCCGCCGCGCTCGCAGGGATTGCCTGGATGTTGTATATAACGCACACGACTCTCAGCGTGCCCGCACTCATGGGCGCCATCATGTGCATGGGGGTCGCAACCTCAAACAGCATCTTGGTCGTGAGTTTTGCCACGGAAAAAATGGCGGAAGGAATGGATTCCCTCGGGTCCGCGCTGGAAGCAGGATTTACCCGTTTTCGCCCTGTGCTGATGACCGCTTTAGCCATGATCATCGGCATGGTGCCCATGGCGCTCGGACTCGGGGATGGTGGCGAACAGAATGCTCCGCTTGGCCGGGCAGTTATAGGCGGATTGATTTTCGCGACGGTTTCGACGTTGTTCTTTGTCCCGGCATTCTTCAGCCTACTGCAGGGGGTTCGCACGCATGCGGGCCAAGAGGAAAAACGGTAGTCATCCAAGTTAGGGGATTCAATCATGCTGCCTCAGACTAACGTGCAAACAATGGCCGAAAGATCGTCAGCAGCAAATGGCGGCGCAGGACAGCGTACGCACAAACAATGGCTGGTCCTGGCTGTTGCGGTGATCTTGGTCGCCACACTCTTGATATTCGGCATCCGGTCCCGGGTCAAGGCGCGCGCCGCGCTAGACACGGAGACAACCCAAGCTGCTCTGACGGCGGTGTCGGTGGTGTCGCCAAAGCAAACGACTCCCGCTGAGGAAATCATCCTTCCCGGAAACGTGCAACCATACATCAGTTCGCCCATCTACGCTCGCACCAATGGTTACCTGAAGAAGTGGTATTCCGATATTGGCGCGCACGTGAAGCAGGGGGAACTTCTGGCAGTCATCGAAACGCCGGAAGTCGATCAGCAACTCGAGCAAGCGCGCAGCAACCTATTGACCGCGCAGGCAAATCTCGAACTCGCTTCCATTACCAAAACCCGGTATCAGGGGCTGCTGAAGAGCAACGCTGTAGCCCAACAGGACGTCGACAACGCGGTCGGTACCTACAATGCGAATAAGGCAATCGTCGAAGCAGACAAGGCAACCGTAGAGCAGTACTCGGCACTGGTATCTTTCGAAAAAATCTATGCGCCTTTCGATGGTGTGATCACGGCGCGTAACACGGATATCGGCGATCTCATCAATTCCGGCAGCAGTAGCAATGTGAAAACCGATCTGTTCCACATTGCTCAACCTGGAAAATTGCGCGTTTACGTGAACGTTCCCGAGGAATATTCGCGGGGAATCAAAGTCGGTATGACAGCGGATCTGAGTCTCGCTGAGTTCCCGGACCGCAAGTTTCAAGGGAAACTGGTGCGGACTGCCGATGACATCAATCTCACAACTCGTACTCTTCTCATTGAAATTGATGTGGACAATCCGACCGGCACGCTACTCACGGGTTCCTATGCAGAAGTCCACTTGGCGATCCCGACGCAGGCCTCCACCTTTCTTCTTCCGGTTAATACTCTGCTCTTCCGCAGCGAAGGGTTACGCGTAGGAATTGTGAAAGACGGAAAGGTCGCGCTGACCTCCGTCATTCCCGGGCACGATTTTGGCAACCAGATAGAGATCGTCTCCGGCCTGAAGGCGAATGACCAGGTCATAGTTAACCCACCCGACTCGATTGTGTCCGGTCAGCAAGTCCAAATTGTTCAGGCAACATTGCCGGGAGATATCAAGTGAGCCTACCCCGAAAACTGATTTTCAGAAGCTCAGGGATGGCGGCCGCACGTGTTCTGATAGCGATCGCAGCGCTGCAGTTGACAGGATGCGTGGTCGGCCCAAAGTACCACCCGCCCGCGATACAGGCTCCTCCTGCCTATAAGGAAGTGGGGGATTGGAAGCCCGCCCAGCCGAATGACCAGAATCTTGGCGGTGCATGGTGGACGATATTCCAGGATCCGCAACTGGATGCGCTTGAAGTTCAGGTCAATGTATCGAATCAGAATCTAAAGGCTGCTGAGGCGCAGTTCCAGCAAGCTCGCGCAGTCCTACGCTATTATCGGGCTGACTACTACCCAACCGTGACGGCTGGGCCATCAGCTACTCGGACGCGAGTCTCGGCAAATAGTCCCGCCAGCACAATCTTGCGTGGCGCTACCTACAACGATTTTGTGCTGCCGTTCGACGTGTCCTATCAGGCTGACGTTTGGGGACGCGTTCGAAAAAATGTGGAGTCCTACCGTGAGCAAGCACAAGCCAGTGCGGCAGACCTGGCCACGGTCAACCTGAGCATGCATGCGGATTTGGCCGTCGATTACTTTCAGGCTCGCAGCCTGGACGCCGAGGAACAGCTCCTCAACTCTACTGTTACGGACTACGAGCAGGCCTTAGAATTGAATGAAAACCGCTTCCATGGAGGAATCGCTTCGGAAGTGGACGTCGAGCAGGCGAAGACTCAATTGCAAACGACGCGGGCAGCGGCAATTGATGTTGGTGTGCTGCGCGCACAATACGAACACGCCGTTGCAACTCTCATCGGAAAACCTCCCGCCGAGTTCAGCCTTCCCCCATTGCCACTCACCGCACCACCTCCGCACGTTCCTATTAGTTTGCCGTCGGAATTGCTAGAGAGGCGACCCGATATCGCGGCCGCGGAGAGGCGCGTAGCGTCCGCCAATGCCCAGATCGGAGTTGCGAAGTCAGCCTATTACCCACTGATCAGCTTAGGCGCTTCCGGAGGATTCGAGAGCTCTAGCATCACGACTTTGCTCCAAGGACCGAGCGGCCTCTGGTCCGTAGGGCTGTCGGCCGTCGTAACCGTCTTCGATGTCGGGAGGCGCCGTTCCCTCAACGACCAGGCGCGCGCGGCTTATGACTATCAAGTCGCTGCCTATCGAGAGAGCGTACTGACTGGATTCCAGCAAGTGGAAGACAATCTGGCGGCGGTTAGGATTCTGGAGGACGAGGCGAAGGTCCAGGATGAAGCAGTCGTCGCTGCCCAGCGTTCCCTTGATCTCTCAGTCATTCGTTACAAGGGGGGCGTCACAAATTATCTCGAGGTGATCACCGCGCAAAGTGCCGCCCTCTCGGATGAGGTTACGGCGGTCAATATCTTAGGACGGCGGATGGCAAACACGGTGTTGCTGATCCAGGCTCTCGGCGGAGGATGGGACCGCTCGAGCCTGCCAGACCGGCCCGAATGCTGCGGCAAGTTAACAAGCAGTGCAGGTTCAAATTGAAGTTATACCTCCCCGTTGAAGTGGGCCACCCGGCAGAATTGATGTACCTGGTCGGGCCCGTGTTTCATCTAACCCGGAAACTGGGTTGGCCTGAGATGCCATGAAGAAAAAGATCGGATTTGTAGTAGCAATGGCGCTAGTCGGACTGGCGTTGTTATCCATTCGCTACTATATGGTGGACCTGCCGGTATGGCATTTTTTTAGCGGCGGCAACGGACCCGACCCTGCGACATTGCACCTGCGCGGGGAATTTGTGGAGAGCAATCTGGGCGCGGCGGAAGGGCCGGCCGGATCAGTTACCGTGCGCATGATTGCGCAGCAATTTGTTTTCGTGCCTCAGTGCATAGTAGTCCCCGCGAGTGTTTCCATCACGTTTCGAATTACCAGCGCCGATGCTGTGCACCAGCTGAGCTTCCAGGGAACGAACTACGGCCTCAAAGCCGTGCCTGGAGTGGTGACCGAAGCAA
>DATFZQ010000145.1:0-16425 GCA_035314345.1 Candidatus Acidiferrum sp. | reverse complement strand
CATTTGGGTGACTCCTGAGAGTTGGGCTGTGAAGTGCTACCTTCACGGCCTCACTGGTTTTACACCAGGATTCTCAGGGTCCCCAAATGTTTCTCTCCTCAGGCCTTCAGCCTCACTCCAAAATCCGCGCATAATTTAGGTTACAGAATCTTCATTGAGCGAGCACGTCTGCGAGTTTCAACAGACCTAGATCGAGTTCTTTCCTCTTGCCGACGATATCGGCTAAAGGAGTAGCTGCGATCTGGCCTTTGATAAGACCCACGAGGACGCCGAACTCCCCGCGAGCAACATGATCCATGGCAGCGGCACCGAACCGTGTAGCAAGCAACCTGTCAAACACACCTGGCGTGCCGCCCCGCTGCACATGACCTAACTTGATGACTCGCAGATCGAAGCCGATTCGTTCGCGGTGCTCCTGGAAGTAACTCGAGAGCCCTTCGGCATTGTATTTAGCGCCCTCCGCAACGACGACGGTGGCGTGAGTCTTACCGCGCTCATAGGCTTGGCGCAATTCGGAGGCGACAGACTCGGGGTCAGTCTCAACTTCTGGGAGGACAATGCACTCTGCCCCTCCTGCGATACCGGAAATCAATGCGAGATAGCCGCAATTTCGACCCATGACTTCCACCAGGAAGGCACGTTCGTGCGAGGATGCAGTCACTTTGATGCGGTCGATGGCTTCGAGCGCGACGTTTAGCGCGGTGTCGACCCCAATGGTCATTTCTGAACCATATAAGTCATTGTCGATCGTCGATGCGACGCCAACCACCGGGAAACCTCTCTGAAACAGCGCAAACGCGCCAGCTTGTGAGCCATCGCCACCGATGACGATCAATGCATCGATTTCCCGCTGCCGAAGGAATCTGATGGCCTTAACTTGAGCTTCTTCAGCCTTAAACGCGAGGCACCGAGTGCTGCCAAGAATCGTGCCGCCGCGTTGGATGATTCCGCTCACGTTGCGGGATCCGAGCTCCACGAATTCGTCGTTCATAAGGCCTGCATAGCCATGGCGCACACCAAAGACCCTCCAGCCTTTATCGATAACGGTGCGCACGACTGCTCGGATCGCCGCGTTGATCCCTGGCGCGTCGCCACCGCTCGTTACTACCGCAATTTGTTTCATCGATTGGTCACTGAGAACGCGACTTAGTAATTTACTCGGACCTCAATACCTCGATGGGATCCAAGTACGCAGCTCTTCTCGCCGGGTAATATCCAAAACTCACTCCCACGAGAGCGGAGAATAATACGGCAAGCAAAACGGCACCGAGACCCATCACTGTGTTCCAGTGCGCGAATCGTGAAATCACGGCCGACACCCCTATCCCAAGAACAACTCCAACGAATCCCCCTGCTATCGACAACGCCACAGCCTCGACCAAAAACTGCATAAGAATGTCGCGTGTCTTTGCACCTACAGCTTGACGCAGCCCAATCTCCCGTGTCCGCTCTCGGACCGACACCAGCATAATGTTCATGATGCCAATTCCACTCACCACGAGCGACACGGAAGCCACCGCGGCGAGCATCAGGGACATGATGTGTGAGGATTCCGCTTGTGCGGCGAAGATCTCCCGCATGTTGCGAATCGAGAAGTCGTCATCTTCCGCTCCCTGCAAATGATGCCGCTGCCTTAGCAGCACCCTGGCCTCATCTTGCGCAGCCTGAATCTGGTCTCCGTTCCTGGCTTCGATCGTGATGGAATCGACGGCGTCTGCATTTGCCGACTTGATTCCGATCACCTTGCGCTTGGCCGTCGATATTGGAAGCAAAATAATGTCATCTTGATCTTGTCCGGTGGGCGATTGGCCTTTCGGGCTTAGCACGCCGACCACGAGGAAAGGCACGTTCTTGATCCGAATGGACTGCCCGACGGGGTCGATATCCCCAAACAAGTTCGCCACCACTGTCTTGCCGAGCAGGGCAACCTTGTTTGTACCGTCGACGTCTTGTTGTGAAAACGTAGCCCCCTCGGCCACAGAGAGTTCGCGGATCTGTAGGTACCCCGGCGTTGTCCCAGAGATAATCGTTGCCCAATTGCTGTTTCCGTAGACCACCTGCGCTCCCCCACGAACAGTCGGAACCGCGAGTGCAATGTCCGGACACTGTGCCGAGACCTCCGATGCGCCTGTTCACTTTGCTCACGACCCATATTCTTCCTTCGCGATAGTCAGTCGTTATGACCTTCGTCACGCCAAATTGTGACGTAGGTCACAAACTTCGATCACGCAGTGACTGCTTCGCCTGCGTTCAGCGACGGAAGCAGAGTGCGTGTCGAAGTCGAGTAGGCGAAAATGATAGGCTTCAAACCAAATCGTGAAGCACAGAACTCGCTTTCGGATACCGATACCAATGTTCTTCTTGGCGACGCTGGCTTGGCTGGCCGCCGGCTTGGTTTGCGCGCAGGAGCCGCCGCAACCTCCCGAGCACGCACCCGGTCTGCAACAGGAAAACACACAAAACATTGCGCCGCCATGCATTCAGCCCCCGCCGATGGTGCGCATAGAAGATTATGACGGGCCGTTGAAAAAGGTAGTGGGAACGTTTGCGCGGCCTCTGGAACGCAAGGTGGCGCACCCTCCGCACTACAAGCCCGGTGCGAAATTGTGCACTCTCACGCTGAAGGATAAATTCGTTCTGTTCGTCCAGGACTCATTTGACCCGGTGACGTTTCTGAGCGCTGGCTTTGACGCGGGGATTGATCAGGCGGAAAACACGGACCCCAGCTACGGACAGGGGGGTGAGGGATATGCCAAACGCTATGGCGCCGAGTACGTCGGTCAGGCGTCCTCCAGATTCTTCAAGGATTTCGCGTATCCCACGATATTTTCAGAGGACCCGCGTTACTACCGCCTGGCTCACGGTAGCCCCAGGAAGCGCTTGTTCCATGCGCTGGAGCACGCGGTAGTGGGTCACCACGACGATGGCAGAGCCATGTTTAATTTCTCCGAATGGCTAGGGACGGCGAGCGCGGTCGCGCTGAGCAACACCTATCACCCAGACTACCGACGCGGTTTCTCCCCCGCAGCGCAGCGCGTGGGCTACAGCGTCCTTCAAGACATGGGTTACGACGTACTCCGCGAATTCTGGCCTGAGATCTCTCGCAAATTTAAACTGCCCTTCCGCGCCGAACCGGAGGTGGTAAGCAATGACTCGAACCCTCCCACACGGTAATCTTCGCGGCGACATCGAAGAACTCGGGGCAGGCGCATTTTCGCACCAGTAGTCGAATAAATTGACTGAAGGTTTGGGCCTTGTGACCTCCCGCCAGAATTTGAGCTATTTTCGTTTCTGCGGACATCAATGCTATCCTCGGCCCAGAAAATCAAAGGAAGAGACACGAAACTGGCGGGATTCGTTTTCCACGAATTCTCGTGGCAACCGATTTCTCAACGATTTCGCGCCGCAGGTTCCAATATGCCTGTTCGAAGGCCCGGCACTAAGCGTGTCGAGCTTCAATCTCAGAGTCAACGGCTCGGTGAACCGGGGAATCACTGGCACTTATCGGCGTTCAACCATGTTCAGCCACGCACCGTAAGGACTGGGCACGTCGCTTGTGACACAACCTTATGGACTGTGCCAGTGTTCAGATGCGTCGCAAGGCCTTTTGCCGGCCGAGCTCCCAGCACGATCAGGTCCGTGTGTCGTCGTTTCGCAACGTCCAGGATTTTCTCCGCCCCCGGTCCCTGCTCGACGATGTAAGTGGGGTCGCACCACAATCCGGCTTGCTGCGTAACCAATTGCTGGAGCTTTCGCTCTTTGGACTCCTTGACCTGTGAGCTTTTCACTAAGTCTCCCACCTTCGGATCCTCGATCACGTGCAGCAACACGAGATGTGCCTGGTTCTCCTGGGCCAAGGATATGGCATAGGGAGCCGCGATCGGGAAGTCACCCTCAAGATCCGTGGCGAACAGGATTTCGCGCATCTTTGCGTATTCGTCAGACCAAAGGTTCACGTGTGGACCAACCGTCAGCACCGGGCACGGCGATTGCCTGAGAATCTGTTCGGCAACCGAACCGAGTAGCGCCTTTCCAAGCCCCGTGCGCCCACGGGTCCCAAGTACAACCAGGTCGATTTCCTTTTGTTCGATCAGATCGGAAATCACTTCCAAAATCTTACCTCCACCGACCACCACTTCGTGGTCGATGCCTTGGAGCTGTTCATTCAAGCGTCCGGCGTCTTCCGCGTTCTCTCTCTCCGCGGCCTCAGCCATCACTGCCCAGGCATTGGGTGCAGCAGCGGTGTAGTCGTCAAATCGATTCACATGTACGCCATACACTTTTGCGCCATAACGCTGCGCGATCTCGATCGCAATCGGCGCAGCCGCGTCTGCTGCCTGTGAAAAGTCAGTTGCGAACAAAATGTTCTTCAATGTAATTCTCGTTCTTGCTTGAATTGCTTTCATAAGCACCTCCTTGCATTCCATGATTACGCTCAGACAATCTCGCCTGGCCGCCCATTACTTATGGGCATGACTCCGATCACATCTCCTTAGGGCCGCGTTTCCTGCGGCCATTCGCACAACTTCAGACCTGTGCGTCTCTGGACATGTGGTCACCTAGGGCCGGATGGCGACTTTGATCACGCCTTCGCGGCGCTCGCCGAAGAGCTTGTAGGCTTCAGAGATTCGGTCGAGCGGGAATGCGTGTGTTAGAAGCGGCCGCAGGTCCAGGCGGCCGTGACGAACGAGTTCCATGAGGCGGCGCATGCGCTCCTTGCCACCGGGGCAGAGAGTCGTAATTATTTTATGGTCGCCGAGGCCTGCGGCGAAAGGCTCGAGTGGAACGGCAAGTTTGCCGGAATAGACGCCAAGGCTGGAGAGAGTTCCTCCGGCGCGGAGAACGCGTAAGGCGCTTTCGAATGTGGCTTGAGTGCCCAACGCTTCGATCGCAACATCGACGCCTTTACCTCCCGTCAGTCGGCGAATTTCCGCGACGGCATCGGATTTAGTGTGGTCGACAACGATATCGGCACCCATGCGTTTTGCCATGGCGGCGCGCACTGGGTCTGATTCCACTGCGATAATCAGGCCCGCGCCCTTGAGTTTAGCTCCGGCGGTGGCGCAGAGACCGATGGGGCCTTGCGCAAAAACGGCGACCGTGTCGCCGATCTTCACTTCGCCGCTCTCAGCCGCGGATATGCCGGTCGAGGCGATGTCTGCAAGTAGCACGACCTGCTCATCGGTCAGGTCATCGGGAATTTTCGCGAGATTCGCTTGCGCGCTGGGAACCAGGAGATATTCGGCTTGGGCTCCATTGATAGTGTTGCCGAATTTCCAACCGCCGATCGGCCCGCCGCACTGCGACCAATCACCGCTGAGGCAGTAGTTGCACTGGCCGCATGGCGTGATCGCGCCAACGAGGACGCGGTCGCCCACGGCGTAATCCGTGACGCCGACGCCTAATTCGTGGATCACACCGACGGGTTCGTGGCCAATGATCAAGCCTGGTTTAACGGGATATTCGCCTTTGAGAATGTGGAGATCTGTTCCGCAGATCGTAGTGAGGGTCACGCGAATCACAGCTTCCCCCGGGCCGGGCCTGGGTATCGAAACTTGTTCAACGCTAATCTGACCTGGGCCGCGGAAGACGAGCGCCTTCATCGTCGTCGGGGCCGTTTGCTTTTTCGGAATCGCTATTTGAAGTGTTGCAGTCATCATAACCTCCCTGCTCTTCAGATTGATTAGCACGCGGGAGTGCCTGGGGGGCTGTGAGAGAGGTCACGGGAGTTAGTGATGTGGGTCACTCGCGCGGATCTCTCTTGCCATTTTGGAAGTTCGGCTCGGAATTCTCTCCGTTGGCGTAAGGCCGCTGCGACGTGGGCACTGTCGTTGCCTGAGTGACGCGCGTACTCCTGTGATGGAGAGTTAGTCGAGGATGAGGACGGCGGTGTGGGAGGCGGGGTCGCTGCCGGGGACGGAGGTGAAGTGGAAGCGGCGGGCCAGGGCAAGCATGGGGATGTTTTCGGAGAGGATGTGGGCGACGATGGTGTGGATTTTTTCGGCGCGGGCGATTTGGATGAGGCGGGCGACGAGTTCGCCACCGAGGCCCGAGCCTTGGTGGCGGTCGGTGACAAGGACGCCTAGTTCGGCTTCTTCCCGTGCAAGCAGCTTAATGAGGCGGCCTACGGCTATGATTTCGTGGGCGCCGGTTTGGGCGTTGGCGTTGGTGTGGTCGACGACGAGGGCGATTTCGCGGTCGTAATCGACGCAGCAGCGGCGGATCAGATTTTCGTGGGCGATGCGCGAGTCGAGTTTTTGGATCTGGAAATAGCGGAGGTAGACGGAGGCATCGGAGAGGGTGTGGTGGAAGGCGACCATGAGGGGTTCGTCTTCCGGGCGAATTGGGCGGATGGTGACTTCGCTGGCGTCTTTCATCTGCCAGCGGGTGATGTATTGCGAGGGATAGGGGCGGATGGCCGGACGCGGGAGCTGCGAGTCCTGGACGTCGCCGGGGAAGAGAACCATGCGAGCGTCGAGGGCGAGGAGCTGTTCTGGAGAGGCGAGAACGGGGTTGATGTCGACTTCGCGGAGGCGGGGCTGCTCGACGACGAGTTCGCTGAAGCGGACCAGCAGGGTTTCGAGCGCGGTGAGATCGACGGCTTTGCGGCCGCGGACGCCGCGGAGGGCTTTGAGGATTTTTGTTTGCCCCATGAGGCGGGCCGCGAGAGTGGTGTTGAGCGGAGGGAGAGCCAGGGCGCGATCGCGGTAGACCTCGACGAGCTGGCCTCCGGAACCGAAGAGAATGACGGGCCCGAATTGGGCGTCGATGGTGCTGCCGAGGATAAGCTCGTAGCCTTGGGCGCGGACCATGCTCTGGACGGTGACGCCTTGGAAGGCGGCGCGGCCGGATTTTGCGGTGACGGAAGATTCGATGGAGCGATAAGCTTCGCGGGCTTCTTTTTCGTTGGCCAGATTCAATTGCACGCCGCCGACGTCGGTTTTGTGGGTGACGGTCTCAGAGTGGAGTTTTAGGACCACCGGGAAGCCGATTTCTTGTGCTTTTGCTGCGGCCTCGTCTTCATTTTTCGCGGGAATCGTCTGAACCGTGGGGATGCCATACAGTTTGAGAATGTCTTTTGATTCGAGCTCCGTGAGGAAGGTTCTGCCGGATTTTGCGGCGGCTTCGATCAGACGAAAGGCTTTTTCTTTTCGGTCGCTGAGGACGGCGGGATCGTCGGCGGAAAAGGGCGTCTCGTAGAGGCCCTTGAGGTTGTAGGTGTAGTTCCACATGGATCGGAAGGCGCGGACAGCAGAGTCCGGGTAGGAAAAGGTGGGGATTCCGGCGGCGTTGAGAATCTTGACGCCTTCCTCGACGGTCGGACCGCCCATCCAGCTTGCCAAGATTGGCTTGCCATGGCCCTTGGCGTGGACTTTCAAACCGTCGGCGACTTTTGCGGGATCGGTCATTCCTTGAGGCGCGAGAATGGCGAGGAGGCCATCGCTGTTGGGATCGTGGATGGCGAGTTCTGTGGCGCGGGCGTAGCGCTCGTGGTCGGCGTCGCCGAGGATGTCGATGGGATTGGCGTGGCTCCAGTGTGACGGGAGAAAAGAGTTAAAGGCTTGCTCGGAGGATTCAGAGAGCGTGGCGAGATCTCCGCCCAGCGTCATCAAGGTGTCCGTGGCGAGAACGCCGGGGCCGCCGGCATTGGTGAGGATGGTGAGACGGGGGCCGCGAGGGCGGGGCTGTTTGCCGAGGACGTCGGCCATGTGAAAGAGGTCGGAGATTCTGTCGACGCGAAGGACGCCGCAGCGGCGGAAGGCTGCGTCGTAGACTTCGTCGCTGCCGGTCATTGCGCCGGTGTGAGAGGCGGCGGCTTTGGAGGCGGCTTCGGAGCGGCCGGCTTTAATGACGATGATCGGTTTGCTGAAAGAAACTTCGCGCGCGGCGGAGAGGAAGGCGCGGGCGTCGCCAATGGATTCCATATAGAGAAGGATGCTCTGCGTTTTTTTGTCTTCACCGAAGAAGGAGAGGAGATCGCCCCAGCCCACGTCGAGCATCGAGCCAGTGGAAACGATGGCGCTGAAGCCCACGTGTTCGGAGAGACTCCAATCGAGAATGGCGGTGAGCAGGGCGCCGCTTTGGCTGAGAAAAGCGACGCTGCCGGGGCGCGCGATGTCGTGCGCGAAGGTGGCGTTTAAGCCGAGCCAAGGATTCATCAGCCCGAGGCAATTGGGGCCGATCAGGCGGGTCGCGCCTTTGCGCAGTTGCGTTTGAACGTCACGCTCCAGCGCGGCGCCTTCGGCTCCCATTTCTTTGAAGCCCGCGGAGATAACAAGGATGGATTTAACCGCGGCTCTGACGCATTCCGCTACGATGGCTGGGACGGTGGCGGCGGGCGTTACGACGATAACGAGCTCGACGGGCTCGGGGACGGCGGCAACCGTCGGGTAGCACGGGAGGCCGAAGATTTCGGTGCGCTTCGGATTGACGGGGAAGACGCGGCCTTTGTAGCCGTCATTTTGGAGATTATGGAGAACGGTGCAGCCGACGCTGCCTTCGCGGTCGGTTGCACCGATTAGTGCGACAGAGACGGGAGAAAAGAAACTGGCCATGGGGGAGCAGGCCGGGATTTGCGTGGGTTTGGGCATGGAAGCTGAGGCTTGAAATTCCTGGGACTTTAGTGTTGTTAGTTCCGTCATAGTCAGCCTACCCTAGAAAAGAGTTTTTAATCAAAAATCGCGCAGAGCGCCGAAGGGGGCGGCGACGCGGACGGCGTTGAGCACCGCGAGCAGGTCGATCACTTCCTGCGCGATGGCGCCGCCGATGGGGGGAAGCACACCGTATGCTCCCAAAATCATACCTGCAATGCTCAGGACCATGCCGCCGACGGCGCTTTGGAGGGCGATTTTGCGCATCCTTCGGCCTATGTGCATGAGTTCATCTACTTTTTCGAGCGAGCGTTCGAGGATGACAGCGTCGGCGGCTTCGGCGGTGATGTCGGTATCCTGGCCGAAGGCGACGCCGACCGTGGCGGCTTGCATGGCGGGAGCGTCGTTGATGCCATCGCCGACGAAGACGGTTTTGGCGAGATCGGTTTCTGCCCGGACAAGGGCGACTTTTTCTTCGGGGCTTTTGGCGGCGTAGGCGACGCTGATGCCGATTTTGGCGGCGAGGGAGCGGACTTCGGGTTCGCGGTCGCCGGAGACGAGAATAATTTTTGTCACGTGATGATGGGGCGAAAGGTGGGAGACGAAAACGCGGCTGTTAGCGCGGGGAGAATCTTCGAAGCCGATGAGGGCGGCGAAAGTGCCGTCGAGAAAGACTAGACACTCGAGACCGGGCTCGACGGGAGGGAGATTGAGGTTCGAGCTGGCGGAAATGGCGGAGAGTTTGCTGCGCCCGGTGATCAGGACTTCAAGGCCGTTTGTTGTACCGCGCATGCCTTCGCCGGGGCTTTCACTGACGTGTGTTGCGGGGGAAAGAGCGCAGCCACGATGCTGCGCAGCTTCCAAGATGGCGGAGGCCAGGGGATGTTTGGAATAGCGTTCGAGACTTGCGGCGGCGGCGAGGACGACATTTTCCTGAAAGCCAGGAGCGCAGACGATGCGCGTCAGAGTGGGTTTGCCGTAGGTGAGCGTGCCGGTTTTGTCGAAGATGAAGGTGCGGCAGGTGTCGAGCTGCTCGAGGATGGCAGGGTTTTTGATGATGATGCCGCGCCGTGCGGAGAGCGAGACGGCGCCGATGACGGCCACGGGAATGGCAATGAGCAGTGGGCAGGGCGTGGCGATGACCAGCACGGCGAGGAAGCGTTCGACATGCCCACTCAGAAGCCATGCGAGAACGGCAATACCGACGGCCAGGGGTGTGTACCAGGCTCCGAGAATGTCGCCGAGACGGCGGAGTTTGGGGCGGCGCTGCTGGGTTTCTTCCATAACGCGCATGATGCGCGCGTAGCGAGAATCGGTGGCGAGCCTTTCCGCTCGAATGATGAACACGGCTTCGCCGTTTAGCGCGCCTGAAAGGACGGTTGCGCCGGGGGCTTTTTCTACTTCGAAGGGCTCGCCCGTCAGATAGGCTTCATTCATGGAGCCCTGGCCTTCGATGACGGTTGCATCGACGGGGCAGATCTCGTGAGGGAGGACGACAAGCGTGTCACCGAGCTGGATGTCGGCAACTTTGACGTCGGTGAGGCCTTCGAGGGATTTTTTGTGAGAGACGCTGGGCATGCGCTTGGCGAGAGCGTCGAGAACACGGGAGGCCCGTTTCGTAGCGAGTTCCTCGAGGGCGCTTCCGCCGGAAAGCATGAGAACAACGATGGACGCGACGAGATATTGATGGAGCAGAACGGCGGTGACGATCGAGATGGCGGCGAGAAAATCGGAGCCGAATTCGCCGTGGAAGAGCCTGACTCCGAGACTAAGAAGCAGGGGCAAGCCACCTGCAAACAGGGCGAGATACAAGGGGATATCGGCAAACGAGCGGAGTTCGAGGGGGGCGAAACGAAGAAACAGATGAACGGCGATTCCTGCGGCCGTCAGGATGGCGATGATTCTGGCGCCGTGTCCAGACTCTCCAGCGAGGAAACGGCGCAATGCAGAAGTACCGGCTTTGCTGGCGGGGAGGCTCGCTGGGGCAAGAGCGGCAGGAATATGCCTGGGCGCCGGGCCGCTAGAGAGCGGCCGCGTGCCCGCCCTAAGCTCGGAGGCTTTTGTGGACTGGGTGTTTGCTCTCACGCTGACCCTTGCATCTGACGTCGCCGACCAGCACTTATGACCATCAAGAACAGTATGAGGGGACAACCATCGGCGGAATGCGAAGCGCATCACTGCGACAGGTGATGGTCGTCACAGCCTACGCCTGTGTGCGGGATCGAACATGGGTACAGGAGGACCCAAGACATGAAAGCCGCAACTGCTAAGACCGCAGTAGGGTTCCGAAACATACTTTTTGCGACGGACTTTTCCGCCGCAGCTGCAAGCGCGATTCCGTACGTTAAAAGAATAGCGAAACACTATGAGACGAGCCTGGTCGCCCTGAATGTGCATTCACCGACTGTGAATCCAATGACTCCGCCAGAAACGTGGGCCGCCGAGGAAGTAGCTGCGGAAGCTCGCGATCAACAGCACCGCGAGGAATTGCTGAGCACGTTTGCAGGGATTCCCACGTTGGTGCTGATTGAAGAGGGTGGGATTCAGGACAACTTAAAGGCAGCGATCGAGAAGTACCACATCGACCTGGTGGTGATTGGAACGCGGGGGCGGACGGGACTCGGAAAACTGCTCTTGGGTTCGGTGGCCGAGGAGATTCTGCGGACGACTACAAGCCCAGTGCTGACCGTGGGACCGTATGCCGACCAGACGCGTGGAGCCGACGGACAGATTCGAGAGATTCTGTACGCAACCGATTTCACTTCGGAAACGCAGGCGGCGGCAAATTACGCCGTTTCGCTGGCGGAGGAATTCCAAGCACGGCTGGTATTCCTGCATGTGGCTCCGCGACTCGAACCGAATGACCTAGTGATGGCTTCCGATGTGGTCGAGTCGTCGAAGGCGCTGCTGCAAAAGCTGGTGCCGAAGGAAGCCTCGGACTGGTGCAAGCCAGAATTTTTCGTGGAGCAAGGCAGTCCAGCGGAAAAGATCCTGGAGCTGGCGCGCTTCCGCGAGTCGGATATGATCGTGTTAGGTATCAAGCCTGCGGAGGGAGTGCCGGGAGCGGCCATCCATCTGCCGATTTCAACGGCGCACAAGGTTGTTTCGCATGCGACTTGCCCAGTTTTGACGGTTCGCAGCTGATTGCCGGATAACTTAGCGGGCGCTAATATCTGTACCCCCAAGAACGAGCGCGATGCTCGTGCTTCTAAAGCAAGGCTTACGCAGTAAGACAATACTAGAATAAAAGCTGCTGTGACGCCGGCCAACGAAATAAGCATTGCGTACTTCTCGATGGAGATCGCCGCCGACCCCCGTTTTCCTACTTATAGCGGGGGGCTCGGCGTCTTGGCAGCAGACATGCTTCGCTCCGCGGCGGATGCAGGGCTTGCGATGGTGGGTGTGACCCTGCTGCACCGCAAAGGATATTTTCGCCAGCGCCTCGACGAAAAAGGGCGACAGAGTGAGGAGTCTCAGGAGTGGAATCCGGAAAAGGTTCTAGAGGCACTGGGGCCAGTCATCTCTGTATTTCTCGAGGGTAAGGAAGTCAAGGTTCGAGGCTGGCGGCACTTGATTACCGGCCTCACTGGACACACGGTTCCAGTCTTTTTTCTGGACGCGGAGCTTGCTGAGAATTCCGCCTGGGAACAAACGCTGACGGATCATCTTTACGGCGGCGACGATACCTACCGTCTTTGCCAGGAAGCGATTCTTGGAATCGGCGGGGTGCGTTTTCTTCGCGCCATAGGCCATCGGAACATATCCCGCTTCCACATGAATGAGGGCCATTCCGCACTTCTCACACTCGCTCTTCTGGAAGAAGAAATCGGACGGCAAAATTTAACAAAGGTCAGTCTTGCGGACATCGAAAAGGTCCGTGAGAAGTGCGTGTTTACTACGCACACGCCTGTGCCGGCGGCTTCCGATCAATTCCCACTGGATTTGGCAACGCGAATTCTCGGCGCGGACCGTGTTCGCACTTTTCTTGAAACGGAATGCTGCACTTGCGGAGCGCTGAACATGACCTACCTCGCGCTGCGCTGCTCGCGCTACATCAATGGCGTGGCGATGCGCCATGGCGAATTATCCCAAAGCATGTTTCCCAACTATCCCGTCCACTCGATTACCAACGGCGTTCATGCCGCGACCTGGACTTCGTCTCACTTTCAAGAACTCTATGACCGGCACCTTCCCGAGTGGCGCCACGACAACCTATACCTGCGCTACGCCGTTGGGATCGGCGTTAAGGAGATTCTGAGAGCGCATCTACAAGCCAAACGCGAATTGCTGCGCGAAATCAAACAGGCAACTGGTGTAGAGCTCTCCGAGAACGTTGCGACTCTGGGTTTTGCACGAAGGGCTGCGGAGTATAAGCGGGCTTATTTGCTCTTCTCAGATTTGAACCGGCTTCGAGCCGTCCAAAAAAACGCGGGCCCATTCCAAGTAGTTTTCGGTGGCAAAGCACATCCCCGGGATGAATCGGGAAAGGCCGAGATACGCAAAGTGTTTGAAGCGGCCGCCGTTCTGCGCGACGCAATCCCAGTTGTTTACGTCAGCGATTACGATGTCCGCTGGGCAAAGTTACTCACGGCGGGCGTGGACGTTTGGCTCAATACGCCGCACCGGCCGTTAGAAGCGTCCGGCACAAGTGGCATGAAGGCGGCACTAAATGGCGTTCCCAGCCTGAGCATAAGGGACGGCTGGTGGGTCGAGGGGCATTTCGAGGGCGTCACGGGCTGGTCGATCGGCTACGATGAGGATCCCGAACTGCGCGACGTGGAGATTGCCTCTCTCTACGAGAAGCTGGAACACACGATCCTGCCGCTGCTCTACTCGCAGCCCCAAGGTTACGGAGAAATCATGCGGTCCACGATTGCTGTCAACGGATCTTTTTTCAATACCCAGCGCATGCTTTCTCAATATCTACGAGACGCCTACTATTCGAAAAGTACGGACACCGGCAGTGCGCTCACGGACATCATCTAGAAATTACATGGAGAGCTGGCGCATAGTGAGTAGGCGAATCTCGCGTTAAGGCGGTCAAGCAGCAGCGATCAGCCGGAGCGTGTTCTCATAGCCCGACGTCTCCCGGCGGCACTTGAAGAGAACGCCGCGCGCATCGCGGTACTCCAGCGTATAGAAGCGGCAGCATCCGCCGCACAGCCAGAAATGTTGGACGGAATGAGTGTTAGGAGGTTTCTCGCCCGGCGGATGATCTTTATGGAAACGAAAGAGTTGGCCCTGGTGGTAATCAAAGGGAGCTTGGCAATCCGGGTTTGCGCAAACTGAAAACATTAAAGCCTCACTTCCGCCGAAGGCCAGAAATCAGGGAGCGGACCCGAATTTCGCGCGCACGTGAACCTCGGGATGCTCCGAGGACAAAATGCTCTTTGCCCTCTGCCGCTCCAATCGAGCAATAGTGTTCTTCAGCCAGCGCGCTACGGCGGTCTCCAGTTCTTCCTGCGTTCCAGTGTGGTAGAAAGAATCGATCGTTTCTCCGTACTCGCTCAACGGGATGTAGCGGCAGGGGATCTTCTTGTCGCGTCGATCTTCGGGAATGAGCTGCATCAGGACGCAATCACTGCACGGTTTTGACGGATGAGTAGGATCGAAATTCAAGCAGGTCGGTGAGTCTTGAAAGATGAACTGTGGTCGCGAGTCCGCTCGCGCTGTATGGCGGTAGCCGCCCTTCTCTAAAAACTCCAATTCCGCCTTTAGAACGTCAAGCACGTCGCGCTTGTCCTTAATCATGAGAGGAACTCCCTTGCATGGCAAAGTTGAGGCAAGGCGGCCAGGCTTGCGGTGACGAACATCACTCCCTCGCGTGAGGACGGTCACGCTATAGCATCTGGCGTGGCGATTCAGGATCTAGAATAATGCGCTATAATTCGCGTATTACCTGTCTGCTTGTGCGGATGAGTCTCGGCGCAAACGCCGATAGTCGAGCTACCATTTAGACTCTCCGCGAACTCGAGGAGCCATCCGGTGAGCGGAGAAGCGTCTGACAAAGTCTTCCCTGTCGACGCAAGCGGCCTATACGAGAAATTGTTTGAATTCTCGCCCGATGCCATCGTGGTGATTGACCACGAAGGAAAAATCAGCGAAGTAAACGGGCAAGTTGAGAAATTCTTTGGGTACAGCCGCTCCGAGTTGCTGGGCAAACCAATCGAGATCCTCATTCCCGAACGGTTCCGCCAATCTCACACTGGACTCCGGAGTGACTACAGCAATCAACCCCGCGTTCGGCCCATGGGCGCAGGTCTGGAACTTTACGGCAGACGCAAAGATGGAAGCGAGTTCCCCGTTGACATCATGCTGGGCCCGGTAGCCGCGCCAGAGGGGCAGATGGTTCTGGGCGTAATCCGTGACCTTACACAAAAAAGAGAAGCCGAAGAAGCCCTGCGGCGCAGCGAACAAGAAAACCGCTATCTCGAAGAAGAACTCATCACCACGCATCAGTTTGACGAAATCGTCGGCGAGAGTTCCGGGCTGAAGCGCGTGTTGAAACAGGTAGAGGACGTGGCGGCAACAGACGCGACGGTTCTGATCCTCGGAGAAACTGGAACGGGCAAAGAGCTAATCGCCCGCGCCATCCACGAGTTGAGCACGCGGCACGATCACGCCTTCGTCAGACTGAATTGCTCCGCCATTCCCTCCGGGCTGCTGGAGAGCGAGTTGTTCGGCCACGAAAAAGGCTCTTTCACGGGAGCAATTGCAAAGAAGGTCGGACGGCTCGAACTAGCTCATCAGGGTACATTCTTTTTGGATGAAGTAGGCGACCTCCCTTTGGAACTACAGCCAAAGATTCTGAGAGCGCTGCAAGAAAAGGAGTTCGAACGGGTCGGCGGAACGCGTACGATTCCCGTAAACGTGCGACTCCTAGCCGCGACGAATCGCGACCTCGCCAAAATGGTCAACGCGGGACAATTCCGCAGTGACCTCTACTACCGTCTGCGCGTGTTCCCCCTCACGATTCCGTCCTTGCGCGAGCGCCGCGACGATATTCCCCTCCTGGTGCGGTACTTCCTCGGAATTCATTCGAAGCGCATGGGCCGACACATCGAAACCATTCCTGCCGAGACCATGGAAGCGCTGGTCAAATGGCCGTGGCCCGGTAATGTACGCGAGCTCGAGAATTTCATAGAGAGATCCGTTATCCTTTCTCCAGGACCGGCGTTGCGTGCGCCACTTGCCGAGCTTAAAGCTGTCGAGGAAGCCGCCGGGCAGACGAGCTCGAGCCTCGAAGCGGCCGAACGGGAACATATTCTTCGTGTCCTCCGCGAGTGTCACGGCATGATAGGCGGCGACAAGGGTGCCTCAGAGCGCCTGGGCGTAAAGCGAACGACCCTAAATTCCAAACTGAAAAAGCTCGGCATCAGGCGGCGCGACTACATTTAGTCCCGAGACTAAATCCCGTCTCGTCACCCAGTGATCTTGCGCACGCTTTAACCTTCAACGACCTTCCTTCCCGTCACGTAAGCGATTCACTTTGAAACAGATAGCGAAAATCTGTGCGGACGGTCACGTTTGGAGTGTGACCTGCAGTACTGAGGTCGTCAGCAAAGAGAGCGGTCAGACAAAGATGCTAAGAATCACGGTCAAGGAAAGCGAACGGATACAGGCCATCAAGCTCGAAGGAAAAATTGTCGGGCCTTGGGTCGAGGAGTTGAGTCGCGTTTGGCATTCTCTTGGTCCTTTGCTTGATTCCAAGGAATTGCAGCTCGACGTACGCGGAGTCACGTTCGTCGATGGCAAAGGAAGACAGCTCTTGCGTGAGATCTATCAGCAGACGAATGCTCGCTTTCTAACGGATTCGCCTCTGACGCAGTATTTC
>DATFZQ010000144.1:0-62289 GCA_035314345.1 Candidatus Acidiferrum sp. | reverse complement strand
TGACTCCGGAAGACCGCGCGCAAATCGAAGCGAAGAAAAACGAATGCGCGCAGAAAAATAATTGTTCGCCCGCCGCTACGCAAAATCCGCCGGAAGCTCTCGACGCAAATTCACAAACTTCCGGAACTTCTCTCGGCGAAGTCGCGCGCCAGCTTCGCAAGCAAAAAGAATTGCAAGCGTTGAAACCAAAACAGTCTGAACCGTTTCATCTTCCCTTCGAGACTCCCGCGCTGGCCTCTCCGATTTTGCCGGAGCGTCCCGCAATCCGCCCTCCAGGTCTACCGGTTCTTCGTTCCAAAGCCCCTTCGACTAAAATGCCCTCGAATGTTTTTCGTCGCGATCCATTCTCAGCCGTTCCCATTCGCCCGGCACTTCCCCGAGCCGAAGTTCACCGTCCTGAAATTCGCCCGATCGTTCGTCAAGATGTCCGCCCCGAAGTTCACGTGGATGCCCATACAACTGCCCGTGAAAATATTCGCCCAGCGGTTCGTCCCAAAGTTGGCAACGACGTGCACCCCAAAGTTCGTGAAGACGTCCTGCCAATCATCCGTCCGAGTATTCGTCCTGACTTCAGTAAAGAAGTTCGTCCGACGGTCCGGGCTCACGGTCGGATGATCGCCGCCCCGCAACCAAAAATTTCCTCCCGCCCCGTGGCGCCGAGCATTCCCTTGCAACCGGTTGCGCCGGCGAAGCCAGCGGAACCCGTGACGGCCGTCGCCCCCATGTCGACGATTCGCCGGGTTCAAGCGCAGCCCGTTCCTAATTCGGCCGGCCTTGCCTCACAGAAAACTGTGACCGTGCACCGCGGGGATTCTCTCTGGAAGCTGGCGCAACAAACTCTGGGCCGCGGCAATCGCTACCCTGAACTTCTTGCCGTCAATCCGAGTGTCGTCAACCCCAACCAAATCCGTGCCGGCGCAGAACTCATACTTCCCACCGTCGCCGCAACCCCGGTATCAGCTCGCAGCGCCAAGAACGGCGCTGCCGCCGGTATTAAAGTCCGCAAGAGCGACACCCTCTGGAATCTCGCAAAAGCCAATCTGGGCAGCTCCTCCGCGTGGACATGTCTGGCAGCCGCAAACCCCTCCATCAGCGATCCTAATCGCATCTACGAGGGCCAGATTCTGGTCTTGCCGCTCGTCTGCACATCGGCTCTGGCGACTCCTTCCTCATCGGCGTCTCCGTCCCCAGCCGCCCGGCCATAATTCGCACCCCACTGTCATGAACCACATCTTCTCCGGATGTACATTAAGTTGCTTATTTTCTTATACTTATGTGCCTGTCTTTTGGTCCGTAGGCCCCAAATCCCAATTCGGCTACAATATTCCTGTAGTGGCTGCCATAGCCCAGCCGACTGGGGCCGAGGAGCGCGCGTGATCCACAGCAAAGTCTTCCACAACGAAAGCCTGCTACCCATTGAAAAAGTTAGGCTTTCCCCTGGCCAAGCCGGCCTGATCTGCGGCTGGGGCTTGTTTACCACGCTGCGCATCTTCCACGGCGAGGCATTCGCTTACGAGCGCCACTGGCGCCGCCTGGAAAAAGACGCTGCCATCATTCACCTGCCGATGCCGTACACCTCTGCTAAAGTCCGCCTCAATCTCCACGAAGTCATTCGCGCTAATCAAGTTACGGAAGGCTGCGCGCGCATTTATTTGATTTACAACCAAGTTGGTTTTTGGCAAAGCGACGAAAAAAGACCCGAAGTGGATCTGATTATTTACACGGCTCCGCTTCCTCAATATCGCGAACCGGTGCGCCTCGCTCTTCGCGAACAGGGACGCCACGCTGCTTCGCCTCTCGCCGGCGTGAAGACCACTTCCTGGCTGCAAAATGTTTGGGCCGTTGCCGAAGCGCAAAAAGAAGGCTTCGATGAAGTTGTACTTCTGAATGAGCGGGGCGAAATTGCCGAATGCACGGCAGCAAATATTTTCGCCGTGAAAAACGGAAAAGTACTCACGCCACCTCTAAATTCCGGCTGCCTCGAAGGCGTAACGCGCGGCATTCTTTTCGAGATTGCACCAGAGGCCGGAGTCGCAGTGATCGAGCAAGCTCTTCGACCCGAAGATCTTTATTCCGCCGACGAAGTTTTTATGACTTCGACGAATCGCAATCTCATCGGGGTCGGCGAAATCAACGGGCACAAGATCGCGACTGCTCCGGGACCTGTTACGCACCAGCTTAACGATCTCTTCGACGCTTACGTCACAGATTACGTCACGCGGCGTCTCGCTGCTGCTTCGCACTGACAGTTAGAATCCTTTTGATTGCTTAAAGGCAGACCGGCTGAAGTCCATCCCACCCGCTTCTCTTGACAATCGAGAGGAGCGGCGTATACTTCTCTCGATTCTCCAGGGGAAGGCTCGGAAGATACACCCGCCAAGCACAAACTCGAAGGACCAACGATGACTGACACTTCCGCGACGCTGGTGCAAGGGACGCTCGACATGCTCATCCTCAAGACACTTGCTCTCGAGCCGCTCCACGGTTGGGGGATTTCGCAGAGGATTCAGCAGTTGAGCCATGGGGTTTTCGAAGTCAACCCTGGTTCCCTCTTCCCCGCGTTTCGCCGGCTCGAACGCAGCGACCTCATTGCGTGCGAATGGCGGACCTCGGAAAACAATCGGCGTGCGAAATACTATTTGCTAACAAAAGCTGGACGGCAAAAACTGAAAAGCGAGACGAAAGAGTGGGAACGGCAGGTGGCGGCCATCGCAAGGATTTTGCAGGCGGCTTCGTAAGGCGTGGTTTTTGCAGGGATGTGAGAGAAAAAAAGCAGTTTCCTCGCTCCGCTAGGAATGAAGCGCTTTTAATTGGCGCTCTAAATAGCATTCGTTTTTTTGGCGCTTGGGCTAGCTGTGGCGCAGCGTACTTCGCCCCGACAAAAGAATTCGGCGTTGCGCGGATTGTTGGTGAGGAATTCCGGTTGGTCGTGGGAGAACACAGATGGCAGCCTGGAAAAATTTCTCGGCAGGGATCCGCGGGATCTTCGGCAAGCGCAAGTTTGAGCAGGAACTGGATGAAGACCTGCGCGATTTTCTGGACAAATCCATCACTGAAAAAATGCGCTCGGGAATGACGCGCGAAGAAGCTCATCGCGCGGCGCGGATGGAAATGGGCGGCGTGGAAGCCGTGAAGGAAAATGTGCGTTCCGTAGGCTGGGAGACGCATCTCGAAACTCTATGGAACGATTTGCGCTTCGGCGCGAGGTTGCTGCGCTTCAATCCGGTGTTCGCAGGGGCGGCCATTCTTTCACTGGCGCTCGGTATCGGCGCGAATACCGCCATTTTTCAACTCCTCGATGCCGTCCGGCTACGCACCTTGCCGGTAAAAAATCCTCAGGAACTTGTAAGCGTACGTATCGATCAGCGTCACGGAATGAGCGGCAGAACCGGCGGACGCTATCCCGAGCTCACGTATGCCATGTGGGAACAAATCCGCGGGCAACAGCAGGGGTTGTCCGGCATATTTGCATTTAGTCCCACTGAATTCAACATTGCACCTTCCGGCGAGATTCATAACGTGCAGGCGCTGTGGGTAAGCGGAGAGTTTTTCGAGACGCTGGGCGTCGAACCCGCGCTCGGGCGCCTTCTCACTCTCGCGGATGATAAACCAAGCTGCGCTTCCTCTGGCGTCGTGATCAGCAATTCCTTCTGGCAGCATGAATATGGCGGCGACCGGACAGTTGTCGGGCGCTCTCTCAAAATCGGCCGGCATCCCTTCCAAATCATTGGCGTTACTCCCGCAGGGTTCTATGGCGTGGAGATGGGCAGGTATTTCGACATTGCCGCTCCTCTTTGCGCGGAACCGGTCGTGGATGGCACCGAAGATGCGATGCTGCCGAAGCGCGACGGCTGGTGGCTCGCTGCCATGGGCCGCCTAAATCCAGGGTGGACAACGGAACGAGCTTCGGCGCAACTCCGGACAATATCCCCCGGCCTCTTTGAGACAACACTACCTCCCGATTTCAATCCAGAGCAAGCGAAGCGATTCCTGGCCTATAGACTCGGCGCTTTCCCCGCAGATACGGGCGTTTCCGATCTTCGAGACGATTACGAAAACCCGCTCTGGCTGATGCTCGGCCTTGCGGCGCTCGTGCTGATTATCGCTTCGGCAAATCTCGCGAACCTGCTGCTGGCCCGGGCGAGCGTCCGCGAAAAAGAAATGGGAATGCGTATGGCGGTCGGTGCCAGCCGGTGGCGATTGATCCGGCAGTTGCTCGCGGAGAGCCTGCTTCTCGCCGGCATCGGCGCCTTTCTAGGAGCCCTGCTAGCCCGCAGTTTGAGTCAGGTACTTGTGGCCTCCTTGAGCACGCAGAGCAATCCCTTGTTTGTGGATCTGGGAACAGACTGGCGCGTGCTGGGCTTTACAATTTCATTGGCCTTCCTCACGTGCATCCTTTTCGGCCTGGCTCCGGCGCTTCGAGCAACAAATGTTACGCCCAGTCTGGTGCTGAAGGAGAGCGGAAGGGGAACGACGGATGGCCGCTCGCGATTTGGCTTACGCCGTATTCTCGTGGTGTCGCAGATTGCGCTTTCGCTCACACTGCTCGTTGGCGCGCTGCTCTTCGCCCGGAGCCTCGGTAAACTTGCCAGCGTGGATGCCGGTTTCCAGCGAGATGGCATCCTTGCCGCCGACATCGATTTCACGACTTTGAACCTCCCACTTGACCAGCGGATTTCTTTTGCCAAGGAACTCCTCGATCGCGTGCGGGCTATCCCCGGCGTTGATTCCGCCGCGATAACGAGGATATTGCCGCTGAGCGGCAACGGGGAGGCTCATGATATTCTTCTCGGAGTTTCAGGCCCACCCCAGGAGGACAGTGCCGTTGCAGCATTCCATAGGGTGAGCCCGGCCTTCTTCCGCACGCTGCGAACGCCGGTCATTGCGGGGCGCGACTTCGACGAGCACGATTTTGCGGGTTCGCCACTGGTGGCGATCGTCAATGAATCCTTCGCCCGAAAATTCATCAAAAAAGGCAACATCGTCGGCACTCTATTGCGAGTACGTCGCATGAGTACAATCTTCGGCCCGTACCAGATTGTCGGCTTGGTTAAGGACACGAAGTATGCGGACTTGCGCGAAACGGCCCAGGAAATCATGTACACGCCAGTGGCGCAACTCGATCGACCCGACCCGGACGCACAAATTTTGATTAGATCGAATGCGCCGCTTCCTGCTCTGATTTCCTCGGTGAAGAGTATCGCAAACGGCGCGAATCCAAATATGGACGTCAGCTTTCTCGTTTTTCACCAGATGATTGAAGAAGGATTGCTGCGGGACCGCTTGATGGCGCGGCTCTCGGGATTTTTTGGCGGGCTGGCCGTTCTCTTGGCGGTGATTGGATTGTATGGCGTGATTTCGTACATGGTGGCGCGGCGACGGAATGAGATTGGCATTCGCATGTCTCTTGGCGCGGACCGGCGCTCGATCATCGCGCTCGTGTTGCGCGAGTCTCTGTTGCTGCTTGCGATCGGATTGACGCTCGGGGTCGCCCTTGCTCTTGCTGCGTCCAGTGCCGCGTCTTCCCTGCTCTTCGGCCTAAAGGCCCATGACGCCGCAACGCTGACCATGGCTACGCTTATCCTCGCCGTGATCGCGCTGGCGGCGAGCTACATTCCGGCGGTGCGCGCTTCCAAGCTGGATCCGCTGGAGGCTCTTCGGCACGAATAGATTTGCGGGGGGAGCAGGCACGAAACTGAATAAAGAGAAATGTGAGGAAAAAGAGCAAAGATAACGGAGAGACGCAGAGTACGCTGAAATTCGCAGAGAGGAGAAAGCGGATTCCTCGCTGCCCTCGGAATGACATTCGTCGGTGAATGATCGAAAGAGTTGCTGGACTAATCGTTACTGCCTAAACGTTACGGATTGTATTTCGCTAGCCACGCAGCGATTTCCTGGAAAACGTCGCGGCGCTGCTCGGCCAGACGAGGAAAGTGCGGTGAACCTGGGTACGTCACCATGCGGACCGTTTTTCCGCGCTCCTTGAGCAAGACAAAATACTCGCGGCCCTGAAACGTGGGGACGCGAATATCCGCTTCGCCATGGAGGATCAGCAGTGGAGTGGTCACCTGGTCCGCAAACATCACCGCGGAAAACTGCAGCATCGGCGCGGGACTTTTTTCTTGGAGGCGCGCATCGTAGTCAACTTGCGCAATATCGCTGGTCGGAATAAAGCTGAGCCAGTCGGTGATGCCCGCGCCTTCGATCGCCGCTTTGTAGCGATGCGTTTGCGTCACCGTCCACGAAGTCATGAAGCCACCCGCGCTCCAGCCGAAAATCGCCAGGCGGTTGGGATCAGCCCAGCCTTGCGCGACGGCGAAGTCCGTGGCGCTGTCCACGTCACGATAGGCGCGGTCGCCGAAATGCTGGTAAATCGCAGATAGAAAATCCACGCCATAGCCGGTTGAGCCGCGGTACTGCGGCTGAAGAACCACGTAACCCAACCCCGAGATCAGCCGCGCAAAAAAATCAAAATCGAGCGTGTCGTTCGCTTCGGGGCCTCCGTGCGGCAAGACCAGGAACGGATATTTCTTCCCTGCCGTGTACCCTGAAGGAAACGTCGCAATGCCTTCGAGGTTGATGCCCTCTTTCGAAGTCCAATGGACTGTCTTCACTTCGCCGAGGGCCACGCTTGCGAGCGTGTCGTCTCCTTCGCGCGTAACCTTGCGGAGCTCGCTTCCAGCGGTCACTGCCACGTTTGTCTCGTGCTCGGGATCGTCGACGGAAAACGCCAGCACCTCCGGCGAAGCCGCGAATTCAGGAAACACAGGCAGGCCTTCCACGACTCCTCCCGGCCAGCGATATGCGCTCTCGAGCTTGCCTCCTTGAAAGGTATCCGCCTCTGTGATCACTCCCTTGTGCGTCTCGACCCAAATTTTTCCACGCGGGTCGCCCTTGACGGTCGTCGCTGTTCCTTCGAGCTGCGGCGTGCGGTCAATCGGCGCGCCGCCCTCCACGGGCACGGTCCATACGTGTTCTGGCGTCAATGTCGGCGTCGTCGTCGCGGCGAAGACAATCTCTTTCCCGTCGCTGGACCAAGCAATCCCGCTGGTCGCATTGGGGATTTCTGCCACCTGGCGCGCACCGGCCGCGCCACAAACATTCACGAACGAGTGCACCTCGTGGTGACCCAGCTTTGGAGTTTGCGTCATCACGGCTATTTGCGCGAAATCCCTGGACCAGGCGATATCCGTAATGAACTTCAAGTCCGCGCACCACCACGCGCCATTCGAACCGTCCGCCCCAACGACGTACAAGCTCGATTCGTCGTTTTCGACGACGGTATGCACACCTTCCAACGGATCTTTGGCACGCGAGTCTGCCAGCAGGGCAAATCGCGCGCCATCGGGCGAAATCACCGCGGCGTGCATGCCATTGGGCAAGGAGATGATGAGCGTGGGCTTGGCGGCCGCAAGCGGCACGATGGCGAGCTGGCCGAGCTTGTCAACCTCGTAAGTGCCAAACAGTGCTCCATCTTTGGTGAATCCTGCGGGCTCAAACTTCTCCGGCAGCTCGAGCTTCCGGGAATTTTCGCCGCTCATGTCCATCAGACGCCACTCGTGCTTGATCGGCCCTTTCGTAGGGTGGGATCTGACGTCATACAGAATAGTCTTGCCGTCGGGCGAAACCGCAAGGGCAAGTGCCCGATGCAGCGCCAAGAAATCGTCAATTCCGAAGGGATGTTTTTCCGCCGCGTTGCTATGCGCCGCCCCTGAGAGGTTCACTAGAACAAAGCCAAGCAGCAAAGCTGCTCGCAACAATCTGCTTTTAACGCTATCCAGATTCGTTCTCGCCGAACCTAGCTCACCCCATTTCACCTCGCGTTCGTGCATGTCTTGCCTCCAACGATTCCACATTACGAAAGAAAAACCTATCACAGACGCGGCCACAAGCGACGAGGGGAATGCCGTTCCGCGGTTGCGCGGGTCAGCAGCGGCTTTTCGCCGGGTGCATGCTACAATCCCGTCGCGAGCATCCCATGCCCGACACAGCCTCCATCTCGATGGGTGGTGCAGTTCTCGAAGTCGTCTCACCTGACGGCGCTCGCCGCTACGTGCGCGTCACGCAAACTCCGTTCCTGATCGGCCGCGGTGCTGAAACCGGTAATCATCTTCAGCTTTCCGATCGCCGAATCTCCCGCAATTGCGCCGCACTTGTTATCGAAGCAGGCCGCCTGTACATCGAAGATCGCGGCCAGCGTCGCGGCCTTTTTATCAACGGCGAAAAAGTCGAAAGCCGCCTTTTGAATGACGGCGATTCCATCACGTTCGGTCTCGAAGATTCCTACGAAGTGGTCTTCCGCTCGGGCACCGCTGCTGGCGAGGAGTCGCTTCCGAATCTGCTGACGCGCATCGAGCACATCACCAGCTCTGAACCGGTCGGCGGCGGGCTTCGCAAACTCAATCTGCTGCTCGAAGCCACTACTTTGCTTCACTCGCAACTTCCTTTGGATTCTGTGCTTGGAACAATGCTCGATCATGCTGTTTCTGTCACCGATGCCGATCGCGGCATGCTTCTGGAAGCCGACGATACAGGAGCGCTGAAAGTGCGCCTCGCTCGGCGTACTGGCGGCGTACGACTGCCGCCGGAGAGCATCACTCCGAGCCAAACCGCCATTCAGCTCGCGCTCCGCCAGCATTCTCCCGTGGTCACTGAAGACATCGAGCGCGCCGAGATGGATCTGCAATCGGCGCAAAGCATCATTGCCCAACGCCTGCGCGCGGTGGTCGTCATTCCTCTCTTTGCGGTACACCGCGCGAGCTCGCCCGATTCCAGCTCGACCCCGGCTTATGGGCATTCGCTCGGCGTTCTCTATCTCGATTCGCGCCGCCCCGCTGCTTTCTCGAAACTCGACCGCCAGATTCTCGACGCGCTCGCTGCAGACGCCGCCAGCATTCTGGACAATGCCCGCCTCGTCGTCCGTGAACGCGAGCGGCAGCGCATGGAAGAACAAATCAACATCGCGCGCGGCATCCAGCAAGCGCTGCTTCCACGCAATTTCCCCGATCATCCGCACCTCGCCGTTGCTGGCTGCAATTATCCGTGTCTTTCTGTCGGTGGCGATTACTTCGATGTTTTTCCGCTGGACAACAATCGCACTGCCTTTCTCATTGCCGACGTCTCCGGCAAGGGTCTAGGCGCTGCTCTTCTTACCACCATGCTCCAGGGCGCGCTCTCCGCCATGACCCTGGGCACCGATCCCGCCCGCGTCTTCAACCACGTCAATCGCTTTCTCTGCGATCATGCGGAAGTCGGCCGCTACGCCACCATGTTCTTCGGCATTCTGGATGACGACGGCCACGTCGAGTTTATAAATGCCGGTCATCCTTCGCCGTTCCTGATTCGCCATGGCGTGGCGGAGGAACCTTTCAGCGAAGGCTCTTATCCCGTCGGTCTCATCCCCGAAGCCGAATACACCATGGCGCGGCTGAAACTCGAACCCGGCGACACGATTGTTCTCTTCAGCGACGGCGTAACCGAAGCCATGGATCCCGACGAGCAGCTTTTCGGCGTCCCTCGCCTACGCGAAGTCCTTACTGGGCAGACCGGATGTCCGCTCGATCAGTTGCAAAAATGTGTTCTCGAAGCCGTGGAAAACTTCGCGCGCGGAGCAAGCCAAGCCGATGACCTGACGCTGCTCATTGTTCGTTACCGTGCGGCAGGCGCCCGCGCCACTACGGACACCGACGCCACCCCCGCCACACAATCTATCTCGGCGTAGAGTTCCCTTTCTTCGTGCGGCTCCGTCGCTCGATCGTATTCGGCCTGTGTGCGGTCAAGTGACTCAATAAACTTATTGGAATCTATATCTTAGACACTCCCTGCAAAATGTGGACAGCCGCCCGTGACTCAATGTTTTTTCCAACTCTTTTTCGAGCTGAGGAATCGTGCGGTATTCGGAATTATTTTTGTATCCTTCTCCGCTGCTCAATCGTCGAACACTTGACTTCGCAGCGGACCGGCAGTATTAAATAGGCGCCGTGCGCAGTGTGTTTGTCTCTATCCCAGGGGGTACCATGCAGGCTACCCGCAGAGACTTTCTGAAGTTCACCACCATAGGCGGGGCGGCCGCCACTATTTTCGGTTTCGACCTCCAGCCCGCCTATGCCCAGCTTCGAGTCCTAAAAATCGCACGCGCCAACGAAACGCGGTCGACGTGTCCTTATTGTGCGGTGGGCTGCGGCACGATTATCTACACCATCGGAGACCGGGCGAAGAATGTGACCCCGCAGGTGGTACACGTGGAAGGCGATCCGGACCACCCGACCAACCGGGGCACGCTGTGTCCCAAGGGCGCTTCGCTCGAGCAAGATATTCTCAATGATCGCCGGCTCTTGAAGCCACAAGTGCGGCGACCTGGTGGAACAGACTGGGAAGACATCTCTTGGGACGATGCGCTGAATGAGATCGCGCACAAGGTCAAGGACACCCGCGACCAAAAGTTTATCGAAAAAGACGGTAAAGGAAATACGGTCAATCGGTTAGAAGCGATTGCCTGGACCGGCGGCTGCACGGACACAAATGAGTTCAATTTTCTCGTCGTCAAAACGATGCGCGCCCTGGGGGTCGTGCATTTAGAAAACCAGGCCAGGGTTTGACACGGCCCCACGGTCTCAAGTTTGGGACCAACGTTTGGCCGGGGCGCAATGACGAACGGCTGGGTGGATATCAAGAACACCGACATGATGTTGATCATGGGCGGGAATCCAGCCGAGAATCATCCTTGCGGATTCAAGTGGGCGATCGAAGCGAAGCGCACGCGGAGCGCGAAGTTGATCTCCGTCGACCCGCGCTTTACGCGAACTTCCGCGGTCGCGGATCTTTTCTGTCAGATTCGGGCGGGAACGGACATCGCCTTCCTCGGCGGCGTCATCAACTACGCTATCGAGAACAATCGGATCGCAAAAGACTACATCATTAATTACACGAACGCCGCGTTCGTCGTCGACGGCGGTTTCAAACTGCCGGCAGACACGGATGGTGTTTTTTCCGGATTTGACGCGGAAAAGCACAACTACGACCGCGCGAGCTGGAACTACTCAGGGGGAAAGCAGGCACCGGCCGCGGCTACGTCTGCTGGGCAGCCCGCCGCGCCGCCGCCATTGCCGCCGCTCCCGGAGAAAGTTGAGTACGACCTGACGCTTCAGAATCCGAATTGCGTGTTTCAACTTTTGAAGAAGCATTATTCGCGCTACACGCCGGAGATGATTGAGCGCATCACCGGAATTTCCAAGGAACAATTCATTAAAGCCGCGGATATGTACACGTCTATTCGCAAAGACGGCGATATGAAGAAAGCCGGGACGATTATTTATGCGGTCGGATGGACGCAGCACAGCTTCGGCACGCAAATCATTCGAACGGCAGCGATGCTGCAGCTATTGTTGGGGAATGTGGGGCGTGCAGGCGGGGGCGTGAATGCGCTTCGCGGGCATTCGAACATTCAGGGCGCCACGGACATGGCTGGATTGTTCGACACGCTGCCGGGATATTTGAAAGTGCCGACTCCCGCCGATGGGTCTTTCGATGCGTGGATGAAACGAGCGACGCCCACATCCTCAAAACCGGCTCCGTGGGAATCGTTTAACTATTGGGGCAACACGCCGAAGTTTACCGTGAGCTTCATGAAGACGATGTACGGCGACGCAGCCACCAAGCAGAACGAGTGGGCGTACGACTACTTGCCTAAGGTGGATCGCGACTACTCGTGGGTGAATTTGTGGAACAACATGTACAACGGCCTCATCAAAGGCATATTTGCCTTTGGGATGAACGGTGTGGCCATCGGGCCGGACTCGAAGAAAAATATTGACGCTCTGAAGAAAACGGAATTTCTGGTCGTCGGAGAAATCTATCCTGACGAGACGAGCGAATTCTGGAGATCGCCCGGCATCTCGCAGGAAGAGATGAAGCAAATCCAGACAACGGTGTACCGTCTGCCGTGCGCGGGTTTCGCCGAGAAGGATGGGTCGTTCACAAATTCCGCGCGCTGGCTACTGTGGAAGAATGCGGCCGTTCCCACACCCGGAGATTGCCGCCTGGATCAGGCCGTCGTCGCGCAGATTTTCCTGAGGGTCAGGGCGCTGTACAAGAAGGACGGCGGAAAATTCCCCGATCCCATCTTAAAACTGACGTGGAATTATACTGATCCGAATAATCCGTCGCTGGCCGAAGTATTGAAAGAACTGAACGGCAAAGCGCTGGCCGATTTGGAGGATCCGGCGACGAAGACACAAATAAAGGCGGGCCAACAGCTTCCCGGCTTTGCCTGGTTGAAAGATGACGGCACAACGGCGTGCGGCAACTGGATTTATTCAGGGTCGTTTACGGAAGCGGGAAACCAAACGGCACGCCGCGATCCCTCCGATCCTTCGAATATGGGTGTGCACCCGGGATGGGGCTGGTCCTGGCCGGCCAATCGACGCGTCCTTTACAACCGGGCCTCGTGCGACGTGGACGGGAAGCCGTGGGATGCGACGCGGCGGCAAGTCTGGTGGAACGAGGGCACCCAGAAATGGGTGGGAAACGACGTCCCGGATTTCAAAGCTGATTCCAACCCAAAGGATCACATGGGGCCATTCATTATGAACCCGGAAGGCGTCGGACGAATATTTGCGCCGCTCTCGGCGTTTGCCGATGGCCCCTTCCCGGAATATTACGAACCGTTCGAAAGCCCGATCCAGAATCCGTTTCATCCGGAACGAACTCACAATCCTGTGGTGACAGAGCTGAAGACCGCGGACGACAAGTACGGGACGGTGAAAGACTTCCCTGTCGTGTGCACGACATTCCGTCTTACCGAGCACTATCACTACTGGACGAAGAACAATCCCATGAACGTTCAGCTCGTACCGGAGCCATTCATCGAAATGGGCGCGGAAATGGCGAACGATATGGGAATCCGCGGCGGAGAGAAAGTGAAGGTTTCGAGCGCGCGCGGCGAATACATCGCCAAAGCGATGGTGACCAAACGAATCAAGCCGATGATGATCGATGGAAAGAAAACCTACCAGATCGGGATTCCCTTCCATTGGGGATATCGAGGGATCGCCGAGGATGAGGGGAAGACCGCACGCATGCTGGTGAACGCACTGACGCCGACGATCGTCGATCCGAACGCGCACACGCCGGAATTCAAGGGATTTCTCGTGAAAGTGGAGAAGGTCTAGGGGACGCGCATGAGCCAAGCCACATTACGCGTTCAGAAAATGTCCGGACACGCCGGGAGCGTTCCCGGGCAAGACGCTCAGCGCGAATATACCGTCTGTAAGCTCATCGACACGACGACGTGTATCGGATGCAAGGCTTGCGAAGTCGCTTGCATGGAATGGAATGACCTGCCATTCGGCGAAACCGTCTTCGACAACACTTACCAGACGATGCCGGAGACGCGGTGGAACTATTGGAACCTGATTCTTTTCGACGAGCACGAGAAGGAAGATGGCTCGCTGATGTGGCTGATGCGCAAGAACCAGTGCATGCATTGCGCGGATCCCGGCTGTCTAGCGGCCTGCCCCGCCGACGGCGCCATCGTGCAATACACTAATGGCATCGTTGATTTTCAGCAGGCAAACTGCATTGGCTGCGGCTACTGCATTACTGGTTGCCCCTTCGACATTCCGAAGATGAATCCGAAGACGAATCGCGTGTTCAAGTGCACGCTGTGCGCGGACCGCGTGAGCGAAAGCCTTGAGCCGGCCTGCATTAAGTCATGCCCGACCGGCTGTCTGCACTTTGGCAGCAAAGAGGACATGCTGGACATCGCGCAGAAACGCGCCAAGCAGCTTCGCGACGATTATAATTTTCCGCAGGCAGGCGTGTATGATCCGGCCGGAGTCGGCGGCACAGGTGTGGTGTACGTGCTGCATGACGCGACCAAGCCGGAGCTTTACGGCGGTTTGCCGTCCAATCCGACTATTCCCTGGTCGGTGAAACTATGGAAAGGTCCGCTGAAGTGGCTGGGGAACGTTGCGATGGTCGGCGGACTGCTCGGCCTTGTTGTGCACTACTTGCGGTTTGGACCGAAAGAACGGGAAGAGACGATCAAGGAACCGCATGAAGGAGCGGAGCCGTGAGCGAAACCGAACAAACTGTTCCTGCCGACCACGTGCTGCGCTACAACTTCAAGGAACGGATCACGCATTGGATCGCCGCGGGATCCTACCTGTATTTGCTTTTGACAGGCTTGGCGTTCTGGTCGCCGTGGTGCTTCTGGCTCGCAGCGATGTTGGGCGGCGGGCAAGTTTCGCGCATGCTGCATCCGTGGATGGGCCTGATCTTCTCGGCTTGCGTGGTGGTGATGTATGCCATGTGGGCCTCCCATATGCATGTGGACGAGAACGATAAGGTTTGGTTCAAATCCGTTGGTTACTACGTACAGAATGAAGACGAGAATATGCCGCCAGCGGGGCGCTACAACGCGGGACAGAAATCGCTGTTCTGGGGTTTTGTCGTCTGCATGGTGCTTCTCTTGCTCAGCGGGCTCGTGCTGTGGTTCACCGAATATATTCCGTGGAGCTTACGCTATTTGCGTTACATCGCGGTCTTGGTGCATGCCTCATCGGCGCTGCTGACGATCGGGCTCTTCCTGCTTCACGTATACATGGGCGTTTTCGCAGAGCGCGGCGCCTTGGATTCCATGGTTCACGGAGACGTCTCCATGAATTTTGTGAAACGGTATCACCCCAACTGGTATAAAGAAATCACAGGGCAGCCCGCCTCGCCGAAAAAATGACGTTCCAACAAGTGGTGAGCAATGAGTACGACGCGCGGATCCGGCGCGCCGAAAAGCTTATCGCGGAAAAATCCTCAGCAAGCGAACCGCTCGCGTTCTACAAGAGAATCGCCAGTTTTCAGAAAAGTTTCAATGCGCAAATAACCGAAGCCAGCTTGCCACAGCCGGAGGTTCAACAATTTGGCTCTGTGCGGGACGGCCTAAACATTGCCTTGCTGCTTCCACACTTTCGCACTTTTCTGTCGCTCGTCGAACAAAATGCTCCCAACACGCTCGCCGCAGCGGCACGCGAAATTGCGGCGATGCCCTCCGATTCGTGGATCACGCTTTTGAGTTCTTACTGGGAACTTGGCGGACGCTTCGATCAGCAGATTGGAGCGTTTGCGCAGTTTTTACCGCGGGCGTTTCTGCAGCCTTATGCCGCGTATGTCGCGGGACTGGCGGCAGTGCCGCCAGTGATAGCGACACCGCGGGTGTGTCCCCTGTGTGGAGGGCGGGCGCTGTTCGGAGTGCTGCGTATCGAGGGCGACGGCGGAAAGCGCTACATGGTTTGTTCTTTCTGCGCGTATGAGTGGGAGTTCCGGCGCATCTTGTGTCCAACTTGCGGTGAGGAAGAGGAGAAAAAACTTCCGGTCTACGTGGCAGAGCAGTTTCCGCATGTTCGCGTGGAGGCTTGCGAGACTTGCAAGTTTTTTGTTCGAACGATCGATCTCACCAAGGACGGGCACGCGGTGCCCGTGGTGGACGATCTCGCGGCGATTCCGCTGACGCTTTGGGCCCACGAGCATGGGTATAGCAGGTTGCAGCCGAATCTTCTTGGTAGCTGAGCGGAATTCTTCAACGACATTCAATTTGTGATTCGCGAGCCCGACACAAACCGGGCGGGGCCTTTACAGGATAAACAAGCTCCGCCCCTACAAAAGGCGAGAGAAGAAAAAGAAAGAGGGCACGATGTATCGTGCCCCTACGGCCTGGGGCCTGGATCCTAGGGATGGGGGAGATTGGAAACTTTGCCGCTGGGCGGAGCGTCTGGAACTTCTGGGACGGGGTGAAAATTCTCGCGTTTCAGGCGTGTGTCGCCGTTCACATAGGCGGTGATTTCCGAGCCTTTCGAAAACGTGATGTCTTTTCCGTGCATAACAGGGATGACTATGCCCGCCGTGGAACTGGAGCCTTTGGCTTCGCCGCCCGAGCGCAAGACCGCTTCCTGATTGTTGGCGAGGCGGACGCTCCTGACGAGCACGCCGAGCTTACCGCCGCGGCCTAGAGCCCTTTTGGGTTCGGCTTCATTGATGACGCCGATGGCGTTCGCTCCTTTGGCAATGACGAGCAATCCATCCACGACGACATCTTCCGAGACTTCGAGGTCTACCTCATCGCCGACTTGGGCGTCGGCGGAGGAAAGAGTTCTGCCGAGCTTCATTCGAACGGGAGTGCTATCGAGCAAAATGAGAATTTGCGCGGAAGCTGGAGCGTTCGCGGGAACTTCTGGCTTTTTGGTAGGAGGATCGTAAGCAATCTTCTCTCTTTGTGTTTCCTTAGTGGGCGCCAGAACAGGCTTTGCGCCCGGGGCGGTTTTTAACAACAGCAAGAAATCGATAGGGACGTAACCAGTCTGGCCGTCGGCGGTACGAACGCCGAAATATTGATCGTAGCGGCCGGTAACTTCCACTTGTTGGCCGCATTGCAGAGTGAGGCGAACATCGAGAGTGGTCATGGAGCTATAGAGATAGACGAAATCGCCTGGGCGGGCGCACTCGACCTGGCCGACACCCTGCGCCCTGCAAAGAGCAGGCGCAGTGAAACACAGAAGCAGACAAGCCAGGCGTGATGGCCACTTTGTTTTTGTAAAAGAAAAATGATGGAGCATGGAATTCACATCCCTATCCAAACGTAATAAACGTCGTTGTGGCAATAGAACGAGGGTATTACTGTTCATAAAGAGATACTCCGAGGGTTCAAGAGACGCGCGGCAGACAGTTGCTAAGTTGCAGACGCAGCTTAGAGGGATGTGAGCACCCCTTGCAATCGTACTTATGGTTGGGGCAAGCTACGGTCCGCCGCGGAGGAGTGTTTCATGAAAAAAGCAATTTTGTGCCTGGCCAGCTTGTTGATTTTGAGTGGGGGGAGTTTGCGCGCGCAGACTGCAGCACCGTCCGGCGCTTCGCTGACTGTGATTCGCGCGGGAACGTTAATCGATGGGGCTAGCGATGCGCCGCGGAAGAATCAGCTGATTTTTGTGCGTGGCGAGCGCATCGAGAAAGTGATTGATGCTTCGGCGGCGATTCCGCCCGGCGCGAAAGTGATCGATCTCTCTGCGGCAACCGTTTTGCCGGGACTGATTGATTCGCATACGCATATTTTCTTGTGGGGAGAGGATCCGAACAAAGGCGGGTATGACGTCAACATTCTGAAGGCGGGGATTGCGCTGCGAGCAGCGAGGGCGACGTTTGCGACGCGGAGGGCGTTGGAACAAGGATTTACGACATTGCGCGATTTGGAAACGGAGGGAGCGGGATACGGCGACGTCGAGATCAAGCAAGCGATCGAGGAAGGGACGATTCCCGGGCCGCGGCTTTTTTGCGCGACGCGCGCGATCTCCACGACTGGCGGGTACAACCTGGAAGATTACGCACCGGAATTGGATATGCCAAAGGGCGCGCAACTGGTGGATGGTCCGGTGGAGGCCCGCAAGGCGGCGCGGCAGCAACTTGAGCATGGAGCCGATTGGATCAAGGTGTACATGACGCACAGGTCTTGGGTGGATAAAGAGGGCAAGCTTGTTTCGCAGCCGACGCTGACGGTGGAGGAACTGAAGGCGATCGTGGATGAGACGCATGGGTGGGGAAAGAAAGTGGCGTGCCATGCTTACAACGGAATTGGTTTGCAGAGGGCGCTCGATGGCGGATGCGATTCGATTGAACATGGACTGGAGATTACAGACGCGCAGATTGCGCAGATGAAACAGCAGGGGACGTGGTATTGCCCGACACTCGCGCCTTACTACGGCGATTGGGCGGCGGCGGATACGCCGGGAGGAAAACGAGACCGCGCGCGGGCGGCGGTGCATGAGATTTCGTTTCGCAAGGCGGTGCAGGCGCATTTGAAAATCGTGTATGGGACGGACATGGGCGGGATTCCGTGGACAGAACCGATTGCGCAGGAATTCGGGAGGATGGTTTCAATGGGGATGATGCCGATGGATGCGATTCAGTCGGCTACCGTGCGCGCCAGCGAAATGCTGGAGATGAAGGGCGAGATCGGAGTGGTAGCGACGGGGGCTTATGCGGATATTATTGCGGTGTCCGGGGATCCGCTGAAGGATGTGGGCGAGCTCGAGCATGTGAGGTTTGTTATGCACAATGGGGCGGTGTTTAAGGATGAGATGAAGAAGTGAAGAGTGAGCAGTAGGCAGTGAATAGTGAGTAGTGGCGGACGAATCGTTCGGCTTTTACCACTCATCGATTGGGAGGCCGCGTTTGGCAAAGAGGCTTGGCGGTGCGGATTCGAGCGGATCGGAATCGCGCTTGGGCGCATTTAGCTCTTGCCGGCTTCGACGCTAACACCTTTCCAGAAAGCGATGCGGCCTTTGATTTCTTTGGCGGCAGGACTCGGTTCGGGATAGTACCAGGCGGCATTTTCATTTTTCATGCCATCGACTTCGACGTGATAGTAGTGGGCCGTGCCTTTCCACGGGCAGATTGAGGTGTGCGTGCTGGATTTCAAGACATTTCTGGTGACGGAGTCGGGAGGAAAATATTGATTGCCTTCAACGACCACGGTGTCGTTGCTATCGGCAATGACTTTGCCACCCCAGATGGCTTTTGCCATGTTGCTTGCTCCTCGTGCTCGGTCGCGGCAGTTGCGCGATGAAATTTAGTCTACCTCAGGGTTGGATGCGGAAAATAGGAAAACGGTTCATGCAAAGAAATAGAGAAACATCTCTCCTGTGGGGGTTGCGTCGGGGCAGGGCCAGAGTTGCGCGACGCGCCGATCAGCCGTCTGCCGACCAGGACGCTTCTGGTAGAATCGGCACGCTGCAGGAGGATAGAGATGGCTGAACAGAGCTTTCAGAGTCACGCGAAATGGGTGCCACCGTTTCACTTTTTTGTTTTGCCGGTGTTGCTGATCAACATTGGATTTCAGATTTATTGGTGTGTGAAAGCATTCACGATCAGTAGCGTGGTTTCCGTGCTTGTTGCGTTGGCGTTTTTTGTGGGGATAGGGACGGCGCGCGGGATGGCGCTGAAGGTGCAGGACCGCGTGATTCGTCTCGAGGAGCGGCTGCGATTCGAACGGGTGCTGCCCGCGGACTTGCACCCGCGGATCGGGGAATTTACGATCGACCAGCTTGTGGCGTTGCGGTTCGCGAGCAATGCGGAATTGCCGGAACTTGCGCGGAAGGTGCTGGAGGAAAAGCTGAATGATCGGAAAGCAATCAAGCAGATGATCAAGACTTGGCGGCCGGACTTTGCGCGGGCTTGAGTTTGGGAGTTTCGCAAAGAGAGCGAGCGGGGCCATTCGAGGCTCAGGGTAAACAAGCCCCGTCCCTACAGCACGCTTGCTAAATGCTGCGGATGACGCCGCCTTCGGCGCGAACGGATGCGCCGTTGATGGCGGCGGATTGGGCGCTGGCGACGAAGGCTACGACGGCGGCAATCTCTTCGGGTGTCTCGAAACGCTTCAGGAGCGAGCTGGGTCGGCCGGTTTTGAAAAATTCCTTTTCCACTTCGACGGTTGAGATGCCCCGCTGTTTGGCGATGCTATCGAGAAAACCTGCGACGCCTTCGGAAGCGGTGGGCCCGGGGAGGACAGAGTTTACGGTGACACCGGTGCCCGCAACGGATTCGGCGAGGCCGCGAGCGACGGCGACTTGCGCCGTCTTGGTCATGCCGTAGTGAACCATTTCCGCAGGAATTTGAAACGCGGACTCGCTGGAAATGAAGATGATGCGGCCCCAATTATTTTTGAGCATGCCGGGCAAATAGTGGCGCGAGAGGCGGACGCCGCTGAGGACGTTGACCTCGAAGAAGCGCAGCCAGTCGGCATCCGGGATTTCCGCGAAAGGCCTGGGCTCGAAGATCCCGAGGTTGTTGACTAAAACGTCGGCGTGCGTGATTTGTTTGACGAAGGCTTCGACGCCGCCCGCAGTGCCTAGATCCGCGGCGACGCCTTGTACATCGGCGGTTTTATGGTGGCAGCGGATTTTCTCCAGCGCGGCATTTACACGTGCTTCCGTGCGGCCGTTTACGACGACCCTTGCGCCTTCTGCTGCGAGCGTAGATGCGATGGCTAGTCCGATGCCCGCTGTGGAACCGGAGACTACCGCCAGCTTACCCTGCAGACCGAAATCCATGGAGCAGGCCTCCCAACGAGCTTCATCGTGTGCTTCATCAAGCTACGGCTACGGCGGCGGCGCCTTCAATCTCCGCGATTTCTTCGGGTGAAAGCTTTAGTTCGCCGGCGCGCATAACTCCTTCGGCTTGCTTGGCGTTGCGAGCCCCGACGATGGCCCCGGTGACGGCGGGATTACTGAGGACCCAGGCGATGGCAACTTCGCCGGGGCTGCGACCGTGGCGTGCGCCAACTCTGCGGAGGCGCTCGACCAGCTCGATATTTTTTGAGAGGCGCGGCTCGCGAAACTCAAGACTCTTGCTGCGGAAATCGTCGGGCGGGAGTGCGGCGGCGCGCTCGTGAGTCATAGCACCGGTGAGGAGTCCGGAAGCCATGGGCGCGTAGGCGATCACGCCGATGCCCTGCTGTTTGCAGTAAGGCAGGATTTCCTTTTCGACCGCGCGGCGAATTAGGGAATAGGGAGGCTGCAGGGATGTTGGCGTGGCAATTTTTTCGCCGCGCTTGATTTGGTCGACATTGAAATTTGAGACTCCGATCCAGCGGACCTTGCCTTCTTTTTGCAGGGTATGCATGGTTTGCCAGGCTTCTTCGAGGCCGGGGCCATTGTCCGAAGGCGGCCAGTGCATTTGGTAGAGGTCGATCACTTCTATTTGCAGGCGGCGCAGGCTGTCCGCGCATTCGCGGCAGATGGATGCGGCGGTGTGGTTCTGTGTTACGTGGCCTTTGTCGTCCCAGCGAAGAACGCATTTTGTGAATACGTAGGGCCGGGGACCGCGCCAATCGCTTAACGCGTGCGCAACCATTTCTTCGGAGTGGCCAATGCCGTAGACGGCGGCGGTGTCGATCCAGTTCACGCCGAGTTCGAGCGCGCGGTGAATGGCGGCGATGGAGTCGGCGTCCTCCTGGTGTCCCCAGGCGAAATCCCAGCCGCTGCCGCCGATAGCCCAGGCGCCAAAGCCGACCGGCGTAATTTGCAAATCGGAATTGCCGAGCTTGCGCGTTTCCATGTTACGTGACCTTTCGTCCGAATTGAGCACTGCGCTGCGCGGATTGTTTGCCGCGGGAATTCTACATTGCATGAGATGAAAAAAAAGGGGATTTGGTTAGGAGGAGATTTCGTAGGCGGCGGATGGAACGGATGCGGGGAGAAGGAAACGTTAGCTAGCAGATGTCTGGGCAAGTTGGAGCACAGCATGCTGCGCCCCTACAAAGCATGCGGGTTAGTTGGCGGTGAAGGCGGCGTCTAGGGAGACGGATTCGCCGTCGGGATTCGTGATGGTGACGCGTTGCGCGCCTACAGAGAGAGCGAGCGTTACGACGTTTAGCGTGTTCATGTTTTTGAACGTGACGGTTGCGGATTTTCCGCCGATGGTGACCGTGGTGCCGCTTTGAAAGCCGCTGCCACGAATCGTTAGCGTGGTCTCGCGGCAGCGGGGCCATTCGTCGGAGTCACTGTGCTAATGCCCAGCGGGACGTTTGCCAGCGTCACGATGGTGACACCTGCGTTTTGCGCGGTGCCGTCCTTCGAGGTGATGGCGAACAATCGTTGGCCGTTTTGTCGGTGGCCAGAAAGCTGCCGTGGAGGCCGTCGACGTCGGTCATGAATTGTTGGTACAAAAGGATGCGAAGGCGTAGGACGCCGCTGTGCGCGTCGAGGATATCTACGCCACCATTTACGCCAGCATTGCCGGCGGGCCCTGTGAGAAACGGTTGATAGACGAGCGCGCCGCTTGGACGGAGAGCAAAGCCGGGCACTTGATTGCGACCGGGAATTTGCAAGAGCTCTGGAATCGCGGGGACGGACTCGAGCGAGAGATCGGCACCGCGAATTTCCGTTGCGCCATTGGATTTCTGAGTGAGGAGTGAGAAGAGACGGAAAATCGAAGGGCGGCGAGGACTTGATGTCCGCGCCGCCCCGAGGAAAACTAAAATAGTTAAGAGTGAATTAAATGGTTTTCGTAGCTGGAGTGCCGACAGGAGCGCTCGAGCTCTTTGCAAAGGCGCTGTGTGAGGAATCCTTCTCGGAGCTCTTATCAATTTCGATAGAGCCTTTGAAGTAGGCGCCGTCTTCGATCATGATGCGGGCGGTCGTGAGATCACCATTCACGGAGCCGTCCTTCTTGATCTCGATACGGTCCTTGGCGCGAAGGTTTCCCTTCACGGTGCCGTAAACCACCACCTCGCGGGCGATGATATCGGCAGTGACCTTTGCGGTAGTCCCGACGGTCAGCTTCCGCTCATCAAGCTGGATCAGTCCTTCGACCGAGCCGTCGATTAGCAGATCCTCGTTGCCGGAGATCTCGCCTTTCACGTGCAGGCTGGCCCCGAGCCGCGCGGTGGCGCGGTCCGCGGTTGCACCTAGTGGACGCATGGCATCTGTACTCATTGCGGTAGTTCCCTCCCAAGTCGCCGGAGCGGACTTCGGCGGCTGATTCGTTGGAAAATTTTTCGGATCCGGTTGCGCGGCTTGCGGCGTTTCCGGTTTCTTATTACCCCACATCGGTCCCTCCCAAAGGGATAGCACCACCCCGCGCAGAAAGTCGCTTGGGGTATTGCAAACTGTATTCCTCGGTATGGCGCACGGCAAATGCAGTCTTCAATGGCCGTTCGTGAAAGTAACTAGACCTTTGGACAGTGTGTTCGTCCACTGTTCGCGGTTAAGGTTGGGTAAAGTTTTGGTGACCGCTCAGGGCGGGCGGCAGCAAATCCAAAATGGGAACCCTTCAGGAGCTTGGCCTCTCTGGGACGGGTTGTGTGGCCAGAAAATCAGTCTGAAATCGTTTTGAATAGGAGTCTAAGAGTTCCTGGATAGGTTCGGGCTTGGGTGATTTTAGGACGAAACCGGCGTGATGGTACTTAGTAATGCGGTAAACGACTTCTGGGTCATTGTAGGCGGAAGTGTCGGGACGCTCCTGGCGAGCCAGGGAAACGAGCACACCCGCGTAGTCATGCCTGGTGGGCGGCAGTCGATAGGGCTGTTTCCCTGCCCCTACTTCCAGACGCGCCCATTCGCGCCAAAGATTGATGCCCGTGGCGGCCTCAATGACATCGGAGATATAGGCGCCGCCGACGCGAGCGGCGACTTCAAGGAAATAAAACTTTCCATCGGAGTTAGCTTTCAGGAATTCAGCGTGCGTAACGCCTCTGAGGAAGCCCAGCTCATCGAGGACTTGGCGATTGATTTCGAGGAGCGTTTTCACTTCGGCGGAATCGCGAGGAAGTGTTCGAGTGGTGAAAACGCCGCCTTGATGCGAGGTTTCGAGGGGAGGCGCGCCGTAAGCGTGAGCTTCCGCGAAGACGACTTCGCGCTCGGAGGCCACGCTATCCACGTGATAGACGCTGCCGGGAATGAATTGTTCGAGCAGATAGTGCGATTGATGGTCGCCGAGCTGATCGAGCCAGGGCCAGAGCTCGGCGGGATCGTTAATTTTCTTCATGCCAATGCCCGAGGCTTGCGAGCGCGGCTTAAGCAGCCAGGGCGAAGGAACGCGGGCCATGAATTCGCGCAAAGCGTCGTAGTTGAGAATAGGTACGAACTCCGGGACGGCAATGCCCGCTTCTTTTGCGCGGGCGCGCATGGCAAGTTTGTCGCGGAAATAGCGGACGGTGGTTAGGCCCATGCCGGGGATGCGCAGGTGTTCACGGAGGGCCGAGACATTTTCCATGTCGAATTCGTCGAGAGCGACAATGCGGTCGATGGGCTGTGACCTGGCGGCAAAGCTGACGGCATTGATGAGGTCTTGCGTCGGAAGCTCTTCCGGCATGAAGAACATTTCGTCGATGGACTCGCGCGGCCAATCCGCGTCGCGGAGTTTTTCGACGGTGAGGAGCAGAACGCGACAACCGATCGCTTTGCACGTGCGCAGGAATTCCTGGCCTTTTTCGTAAGAGCTAACACAGAGGATGGTGAGAGAACGGCTCTCTGGCATCGATGACCTCTGAACGCTGCGCGGCCTTTGCGGGGGCGGCCATAAACGGGCGCGCGGCAGGTGCGGATTATACTTCGGTCTTGCGGACCGGATACAAGAATTGAAGGAATGGACCGACGCGCTGGGCCCAAGCCGCTTCGTTGTGTTCGCCGCCTTCAACGCGCTGGTAGTGGAGGTCGCGGCCGAGTTGCCAGCCTTTTTGTAACAGTACGTCGCGAAAGTGTTCAACGTCCTGGACGATGCGCGGGCCTTCGCGCGTGCCGATATCGAGCCAGATAGCGGGTCGCGGAATTACGTTGGCGGCTTCCGCGAAGCGGTGCATGACGCGCTGGTTCCACCAAACGGAAGGCGAAAGCGCGGCTATCTTTCCAAAAGCTTCAGGAAGCCTGAGACCGAGATAGAGAGAAACGAGCCCGCCGAGCGAAGAGCCGCCGATGCCAGTTTTTTCGGGGCCGGAAAGAGTGCGGTACTCGCTCTCGATGAAGGGCTTTACTTCTTCGATCAGGAATTTGGCGTAACGATCCGCGCGGCCACCGCCAAGTTTGGGAACGTGAGTGGGCGTGTACTCGCGGATGCGGGCCTTCGTGTTGTACATGCCAACGATGATGAGAGGCTCGACAGCACCGGAACAGATGGATTGATCCGCGGTTTGGCCGACGTGCCAGTCCATGCCGGGGATGAATGAGGTTGCGCCGTCGAAAAGATTCTGGCCGTCGTGGAGATAGAGCACGGGGAAACGGCGGCCGTGCTGGTCGTCGTAGCCGGGCGGGAGATAGACGATGAGGTCGCGCTGGTTTCTGAGGAAGCGCGAGTGAAAACCTTCGTGCTTGCGGAGATTGGGGCCGCTCACGGGGCGATGGTCACCAGCAAGTCTTTGGCTTCGACGTGCTGCCCTGGCGTGACCAAAAGCTTTCTGACGCGTCCGGCGATGGGTGCGTAGATGTTCGACTGCATTTTCATTGCTTCGAGGGTCAAGAGTTTGGCTCCGCGTTCTACGGGATGATTTGCTTGCACGGCGATTCCGCTGATTACTCCGGCTGTTGGCGCTGCGACCTGTCCAGGATCGCTAGGGTCGGCTTTCGGATGGGCACGCTCGACGACGCGCAGCGCGAGATCACGCACGTTGACTTCGCGCGGCTGGCCGTTTAATTCAAAGAAGAGCGTGCGTGTTCCATCGGGATGCGGATCGCTGGCCGTCAGAAATTTGAGAATAAGCGTCTTGCCAGGCTCGATTTCTATGGTGATCTCTTCGCCGGAAGCCAAGCCGTAATAAAACGCGGGCGTTGGAAGGACGCTGACATCCGCGTAGGTCTGGCGAAATTTGTCGTATTTAATGAATACATCCGGATAGAAAAGATAGCTCAATAGGTCATCCGGGCGCACCGCATGACCCAATTTTTTCTGGAGTGTGGCGGATGTTTCCGCTAGGTCTACAGATTCCAGGCTTGCACCGGGGCGACCTTTGAGCGGCGCAGTGCCACGGAGGATTATCTTTTGCAACTTGCGCGGCCACCCGCCCGGGGGAACGCCGAGGACCCCGGAAAACATTTCTACGACAGAATTCGGCAGAGAAACGTCATGGTTTTCGTCGAGCTTGAGCAAATCGGCTGGTTGCATCTCGTTGGCCATTAGAAAGAGCGTCATGTCCCCGACGACTTTGCTGGACGGCGTGACTTTCACGATGTCGCCGAAGAGTTGGTTCACTTCGGCGTACATTTTTTCTACTTCGCGCCAGCGGTGCCCCAAGCCCATGGCGCCGGCTTGTTCGCGGAGATTCGTGTATTGGCCGCCGGGAATTTCGTGTTGATAGAGGCGCGCGGAGCCGGCTTTGGGCCCTGAATCAAACGGCAGATAGTAGCTGCGGACGGTTTCCCAGTAGTCGGAGCATTCATTGAGGGCTTCGTTGTCGAGATTTGTGTCGCGTGGCGTGTGGCGCAGTGCTTCGACGATGGAATTGAGATTCGGTTGACTGGTGCCGCCGCTCATGGCTGCGATTGCGGCGTCGGCAACGTCGACGTCGGCGTCCGCAGCTTTCAGGACCGAGGCGGAATTGATGCCGCTAGTGTCGTGGGTGTGAAAGTGGATGGGGATTGCGATTTCTTCTCGGAGAGTTTTCACTAGTTCGTACGCTGCATAAGGCTTGCAAAGGCCGGCCATGTCTTTGATGGCCAGAAAATGCGCGCCGAGTTTTTCGAGTTGCGTGGCCATGGCAACGTAATATTTCAGCGAATACTTTGGGCGGGATTTGTCGAAGATCTCTCCCGTGTAACATATAGCGGGCTCGCAGACAGCCCCGATTTCGAGAACGGCGTCGATCGAGACGCGCATGTTCTCGATGGAGTTCAGCGAATCGAAGATGCGAAAGATGTCGATGCCTTGTGCGTGGGATTCGCGGACGAACTCGACGATCACGTTGTCTGGATAAGAGGTGTAGCCGACGGCGTTTGCGCCGCGGAGCAGCATTTGAAAACAGATGTTGGGAATGCGTTGGCGCAAATCGCGAAGGCGCCGCCACGGATCTTCATGAAGAAAGCGCATGGCGGTGTCGAAGGTTGCGCCGCCCCACATTTCGATGCTGAAAAGATTCGGAAGCCGTTGAGCGACGGCGCTCGCTGTGGCTAGCAAATCGTGTGTGCGGACGCGCGTGGCCATCAGCGATTGGTGGGCATCGCGAAAGGTCGTGTCCGTGACTAGCAGGCGCTTTTCTTTTCTGGCCCAGGCGGCAAATTTCTTCGGACCCAGTTTTTGCAGTAGTTGGCGCGTTCCAGGCGGCGGTTCGATGCCGGGGACGCTCGGTAGAGTCTCCTTTTCGAGCGCTTTGGGCACTGGCTTGCCTTTTACCTCAGGATTGCCGTTGAGAATCACGTCGCCGAGATAAGAGAGAAGTTTTGTGGCGCGGTCGCCGCGGCTTTGCAGGCGAAATAGCTCGGGCGATTCATCAAGAAAAGAGGTCGTGACTTCACCGGCGCGGAAGCGCGGATGGTTGACCACGTTTTCGAGGAAGGGGATGTTGGTCTTGACGCCGCGAATGCGGAACTCGCGGAGGGCGCGGTCCATGCGCTGGCAGGCCTCAGGAAGTTTCGTTCCCCATGCTGTGACTTTGACGAGGAGAGAATCGTAGTAGGCCGCGAGGACCGCGCCGGCGTAGGCAGTTCCGCCATCGAGACGAATTCCGAATCCAGCCGGGGATCGGTAGGTCGTGAGCTTTCCGTAATCGGGCGCGAAATTCTTTTCTGGATCTTCGGTGGTGACGCGACACTGAAGGGCGGCGCCGTAGAGTGGGACGTTGGCTTGTTCTGGGAGCCCCAGCGGCTCGTCGTGCAGCTTATGGCCCTGCGCTACGAGAATTTGCGAGCGCACCAGGTCGATGCCTGTCACCATCTCCGTTACTGTGTGTTCGACCTGAATGCGCGGATTTACTTCGATGAAATACCAGTTTTTACCGTCGACATCGTAGAGGAACTCGACTGTGCCAGCGTTGCGGTAGTTGGCTTTTCGCGCCAGACGAACCGCGGCATCGCACAATTCCGCGCGTACGGATGACGGCAGATTCGCAGCTGGCGCCACTTCGACAACTTTTTGGTGACGGCGCTGGACAGAACAATCGCGCTCGTAGAGGTGCAGAAGATTGCCGTGATTGTCGGCGAGGATCTGAACTTCCAGATGGCGTGCGCGGGGCAAATATTTTTCCAGAAAGACGCTGGCGTCACCGAAGGCCGATTTTGCTTCGCCCCGGGCTTCTTCGAGGCGCTGCTCGAGTTCGGCTTCGTTGCGCACGACGCGCATGCCGCGGCCGCCGCCGCCCATAGCGGCTTTCACGATGACCGGATAGCCGATCGAGGCCGCGAATTTGCGCGCCTCCGATGTGGAGCTGATCGATTCCTGCGTTCCGGGGAGCACCGGAACGCCCGCCGAGTCCGCCAGGCGCCTGGCAGCGGTTTTGTTTCCGAGGAGCTCGAGCAATTCCGGCGTAGGGCCGATAAATACAATACCGGCCTTTTCGCAGGCGCGTGCAAATGCGGAATTCTCGGACAAGAAGCCGTAGCCGGGATGGATGGCGTCGACACTCTTTTCCTTGGCTAAAGCGACGATGCCCGCGATGTCGAGGTACGCCACCACGGGGCCCTTGCCTGCGCCGACCTGGTAGGCTTCGTCCGCCTTGAAGCGATGCAGGGCGAGCCGGTCCTCTTGCGAATAAATTCCCACGGTGCGCAGGCCAAGCTCGTTCGCGGCGCGGAAGATCCGTATCGCGATTTCGCTGCGATTGGCAGCGAGCAGTTTTCGGATGGGTTTGTTCTTCGTCATCCCTGAGCCGACAAGTAGGTTACGCGAAACTTTAGATTGTTTCACGCGCCCGGGGCGCAACTTGAGCACTTTTTTCGATTTGCAAGACAATCTATTTGAATGCGGACGACCGGACACGCCGGGAAATCGTGCCCAACACGCTCACTGAGAGACTGACGGCGCTGAAGTTACGGTGCGCTCGGACCGCTCGCCGCGGCCACGGAGGGTGCGGAATTTTTCAACTGCCCGAGTTCCGATTGCACGGTAGCCCAGGCCTTGGCATCGCGCTTAGTCGCATAGGGCGCGTCGGGCTCGGAAAAAAAGTGCAGGAGCTCGTCGCGCAGCTCCGCCGATATCCCAACAAACTTCCGATCGGCCAGCTTGTCCAACAGTTTGGCGTGAGCGTCGTCATTCATTGCGTATATCCCCGGCCCGGTGGCTTCCCCAACGTCAAAATTGTCGTTTGGCAGGTCCAAGTGTTTAGTTTGTTCCTCTTTGATAAATCTCCGGTATTTGTCCAGCGTCGCATTGAAGCTATCGCGGAACATGTGTTGAGCTTCTGGCGTTGGGGTTTTGAATTGAAGCACCTTGAGGGGCCCGAACTTTGGAATAAGTTTGTAGAGGAAAGCCAGAAATCTTTCGCGAAACGTGGGCTTCTGATAATTCTTGCCCCACTCCCGCTCATAATTTGACTTCGAAAGATTGTAGCGAAACTTTCTCTTGGTAATCCCCGGCAGATCAGCCTTGATTTCGTCCTTCTTCAGGCTCCATGCAACCTTGGTGGCCATCGGAATGGTCTTGCTGACGGCATGACGATAGGAGTTGAGTGCTTTGTCCTCGTCCAGGAGGACATCCTTTAACCGTAGTCCGTAGGTCTGCTCAAATGCGCGATCCAGAAGGCCTTGCGACACCTCGAAACCGATCAGGTCATGGTAGCCATCAGGCGCGTAGCTCTCGTATGCCACTTCAAGAACGTCGAAACCGAACTCCGTTTTGGTGTGAGCAAGCGGATCTTGCTCGTACCAGATGGTGTCGCCATACTTTTTTTGAAGTTTGGGGTAGAGGAGGGGCACAGCACGATTGGTAGCCAGGCGATGGCCATCATTGTCGGCGGCATAATGGGCCAGAGCGCCGACGGCGAACGCGTACTCGTCAAGGTCCTTCGCGTCGCGAAGCAGAGCCTGCACAAAATCCCCGCTTCGCACGTAGTGCGTGAGGTCGCTGAAAAAATGGCTTCCGTAAGGGTAATAACCCATGTCCTGGATGATCGAGCCGCCGTAGGCATAGGCCTGCGCCTCGCTCAACTGCTCTTCGGTAGAACCAGGAAAACGTGCCAGCAGGAGCGGCTTGATGTCCGTCTCCCAAACAGCATCGATGATCGCTTCGTGGGCAAGAACCGCATAGGCACTGGATGGAGTTGGCCAGATGAGCGTGAAAACGAGGATGCAAACGAAAATCACCCGCAAACCGCAAAGCATTTGGCACTTGATGAGAGACAATAAAGACCAGCGCTCAATCTGCCGCTTTACGCCGTGACGCCACGGCGCTTTACGGCTTAAGCAGGGGTTGCGCATAGCGAATAGGAACGCCGAAGTTGGAACCGCCAAACCCGCGGACGACTGCGAAGGTCACTCCGATCACCTGGCCGTCGCGGTTAATCAGCGGCCCACCGGAGCCGCCGGAAGTGGTTTGCGCATCGTAGACAATTTTATCCGGCAAGACGTCGCCGATATGTCCCTGCGTCACAAGCGGACGGATCAGCTTGCGCTGCTCGAGTTCGTCGACAATTTTTTTCGGGTCGCCGCCGCTCAACCTGACAATGTCTTTTACCGTGTCTTCCCCGGCGCGCGCCATGATGGCGCTTATTCCAGTCGCGTAGCCGAGCGAAATGAGCAGTTGGCCGCTGACGGCAGCTTCTTTGCGGCCATCGATCTTTAGAATGGGGCGTTTCAGAGCGGAAATGTCGCCACGAAGAACGGCGAGATCCGCTTCGTCCGAGATCTGCGAAATGTTCATGGGAATGCCGGCCGCCGCTTCCGGGAAATAGGCGGTCATCTCCGCGATCGTTGGCTGCAAGCCTTGCTCCGCTGCAGCCCCCAGCTCTTCATTCTTCCACCAGGGTTGCGCAACATGATGGTTGGTTAGTATTTCATTTTGGCCGACGATGAAACCGGTGCCGAAGAAATCTTCGCGAACTTCGGGGGCGCGTCCATCGAGGCTATAGACCACATTCCCGTCGCTGTCTTTCAATGGTTGTCCGTCGGGATTGATCGCGCCGTAACGCAAGGGGCGATGCGAAGCCTGGTCTACGAAGGAAACCGAGACGTGGAGCAAGCAGACGCTGGGAGCGTTAGCTCGGATAACGCCTTCAGCGGCGTCGGATTGCGTTTCTACTTTCTTCAGGCGGCTTGTTGTCTCGTCTAACTGTTTGCGCAGACCGGAAACTTCGCTGGCGTCCGCGGCGGAGAGTTTCTGGCGAAGATCGTCGGTCTGTTTCTGGAGTTGTTGTTTCTGCTCGGTGATGTCCGACTGCTTCAGCTCTTCGCGGGCTTTGGCGGCTTCCGCGACTAGAGCTTGCTCCGTGCGCACGCCGTGTTCGAGCTGCGCGATCACGGAATAGGCACGACGGGTTTCCTTATCGGCGCGCCGGGTGAAGAGCAGAAAAATAATGGATATGACGGCAGCGACGACGAGGAGAGCGCCAACGCCAATTTTCAGAGCGCGGCCGGTCGAGAATGCATCGCGAGTCATTTTTTCTGTAACGGCCAGAGCTTGAAACGCGGTGTGCGCGATTTCCTGGCCTTCTTCCGCGATGCGCGATTTCAACTGCAATTCATCGAAGGCATGCTTGTCGCGCAACTGCACACGCACTCGGGCAAGCAATTCGGCGGGCACCCAGGGCGGCGTCATCACATCATCGGCGCCCAGATCCAAGGCCCGCGCACGCACGGCACCGCCGCCGCTCGCGAAGAGAATCACGCGCGTGTTGGCGGTGGATCCCAGACCTTTGATTTCTGTGAGAGAGCTGCAGCAAAGGACATCGGCCAAGTCAGCGGACAGCAGAAACACATCGACACTGCCGGTTTGGACGACGCGGAAACCCTCTTCCTGCGAAGGCGCAGAGGAAACTTCATAGCCTGCGGAACGCAAGACGTCCAGGAGTTGCTGGCGGAGCGCATCGTCAGGCTCGACAATCAGTATGTTGGGGTTTTTGTTCGACAAGTTTGGTGGTTTCCGTGGCAGCGACCGTGCAAGCTAGCCCCGCCTCGTACCTTTGACGCTGCGCCTTTCCAAGTGGCTACAAGGAATTTACATAATATCTGGAAATGGAAGGAGACGCATGTTTATGGTGCGGCCGGCGAGCTCAGCAAGGTCGAACGAACATGGTTCAAGGTCCGAAGGAATCGGAAAAAGTCGAGAAAGCGAAGCTGCGCGTCCCGAGACCGAAAAGCTACTGCGGAAGGGGTTTTTAGTACTTGCGAAGTACGCCGATGACGCGGCCCTGAATCTTGAGGTCGTTTGCGGCCACCATGATGGGGGCCATCTCGGAATTCGCAGGCTGAAGACGGATCTTGCCAGCACCTTCGCGGTAGAACCTTTTAAGTGTCGCTTCCTCGCCGCCGATCAAAGCTACGACGATGTCACCAGCGTTGGCTACTTGGGTCTGTTCGCAGACCACGTAATCGCCATCCATGATGTGATCTTCAATCATGGAACTTCCTTTCACCTGAAGCACGAAGGAATTGCCACCGCGGGCAAAATCGCCAAGCGAAAGTGTCTCGCGATCTTCCACGGCTTCGAGCGGGCGGCCCGCAGCGATGCGCCCCACCAAGGGCAGTTCTTGAATCTTTCTGTCACTGATCTGTTCCTTGACAGGCTTCGGCAACTGCAGGATTTCGATGGAGCGGCTCTGGTTATAGCCGCGCCGGATGAACCCTTTTTTCTCGAGCGTGGTGATGTGCTTGTGAACCGTGGCGAGTGAAGTCAGCTTCAGACCTTTGCCGATCTCTTCAAAACTGGGGGCGTAGCCGTGCTTGTTATCGAAAGAGACCAGATAATCCAAGACTTCTTTTTGGCGCTTTGTCAGGGCCATCGCTTACCTCCACAGAAACTCTTGAAGCGCTCTTACTTTAGGCGAAAAGAAAGCGAACGTCAAGCGGCGAGTTGTCTTCGTGTTACTTTTGCTTCCCTACGGCGGCACTTCTGGAAATGATATGCACGCAGGCGATAGACAGTCTTCCGGGCTGCTTGCGATGATGGTCTGCACATGTACACGCTAGCCAAGAAAGAGTCGCTTCCAGCGGTAACCGCTGCCGGCGTTGTCGCAATCATTTTCAGCGCGTTAGGTGTGCTGCTTGGCTTGTTAGCTGAAGTATCGATGTTGGTTGCACCTAGGCTGCAAAAATCCGAGGGAGTGCCAGGCATTCCTCCCGGTACACTCGCAGCAGTGGAAGTTTTCTGGCTTTTTGGAATAGCCATTGCGATTTTTGGCTTCTTTGCTGGCCTCGGCGTCCTTCGGCGGCGCAATTGGGCTCGCATCACGATGCTTGTCTGGGGCGGCATCATGGCTGTGCTTTCGGCGGTCTCGATTCCCGTCATTCTCCTTGTCTTTAATTCACTCCCCTCCTCCCTGCCCAACGGCGCGGATGCTGGGCCATTCATGGCATTCTTGAAAGTGTTCATGGTTTTTTTCTATGGGATTCCGTTCGGAATCGGTATTTGGTGGCTGGTGCTCTTCACGCGTCCGCGAGTTGCGGCAGCCTTTGCTGCGCTGGCTCCTTTGGCAGCGTATCCGCCGGCGATGGATGCCACAGGGTTCCCTTTGCCGCAACCAGAAGTGCGGCCCACTTTCTCTTCCAAGGCTGCCTGCCCGCTCCCACTTATGATCCTCGCGGGTTTCCTGATTTTCTCAGCGGCATGCATGGTTTTGGCGGTGCTTTTCCCAATGACCGGCTCGATGCCTTTCTTCCTTTTTGGGCACTTCTTCAGCGGGATCACAGCCAAGCTCCTTTTGGGACTCCTAGGTATGGTTTTCGGTATCGCTGGAGTGGGGATTCTCAAACTGAAGCCTTTAGGTTTTCACTCGGCGCTTGTCCTCCAGTGCGTGTTGTTCTTAAACGGAATTCTATCTGCGATGAATCCTCGTTTTCTGGCCACCGTGCAGGAGGCCATGCAACGCGCGGATGCGGAAAACCCTGCGTTCCCCGGCGGCAATCCGTTTCTAACCGGCTCGTTCTTCCATTCCATCATCATCTTTGGCTTGTTTTTTAGTATGGCGATCATCGCGCTTTTGCTTTTCTACCGCTCTCGCTTTCTCGAAGCGGCATCGGCTGAGAGATCGTGAAGTTCTCGACACACCGCGAACCGGCCGCAATTCTGGGCATCTTTTCTGAAACGACACATTTGCGCACAGCGGTCTCTCTTCCTACCGTGTAGGTGCCGCTGTGGTATTCTCTTGCTGTCGGCTCAGGGAGGCTGGATACAGCATCCAACCTGGTTTTCGCTTTGCCCATCTAACATATCGAGCCACGCCCCCTCGGGGAATCTGATCGGGAGTTGAGACACAGCGGAGCCTTGGTCACTATGTCAACTTTGATTGAAACGCCGCCGGTAAAACACAAGCGCGAGGTAATTGATCGCGCGGTCATCCGCTTCGCCGGCGACTCCGGCGACGGGATGCAGATTACCGGAAGCCAGTTCACCAATACCGTTGCGCTTTACGGCAACGATATCGCCACGTTCCCGGATTTTCCCGCCGAGATTCGCGCTCCTGCAGGCACACTCCCCGGCGTGAGCGGCTACCAGCTGCATTTTTCTTCGAGCGACGTGTATACGCCCGGCGACAGCGTCGATGTGTTGATCGCCATGAATCCCGCCGCGCTGAAGATGAATGTCGCGGACCTCAAGGCCAACGGAATCCTGATCGTAAATTCCGATGCGTTCACCGAAAACGATCTACGCAAAGCGCAGTCGAAGACGAATCCGCTCGAAGATCATTCGCTCGACAAATACCGGCTTTTTTCGGTGGAGCTGGAGCGCCTGACAAAAGTAGCCCTTGAACATCTGGGCATCGACGCTAAGTCCATTAGCCGGTGCAAAAACTTTTTTGCCCTCGGCATGTGCTATTGGCTCTACAACCGCTCGATGGAGCCGACGGTACGGTGGATTGACGCGAAATTTAAGAACAAGCCGCTGCTCGTCGAAGCCAACAAGCTCGCGATGAAGGCCGGTTATTCATATTGCGAAGCCACTGAAGCGTTCCAAATCAGTTACGAAATTCCACCCGCGCAACTCGCGCCCGGCTTTTACCGCAACCTGAGCGGAAACCAGGCGCTGGCGCTGGGCTTCGTCACCGCTTCGCAGAAATTAGGACTGCCGCTCTTTCAGGGCAGCTATCCTATTACGCCTGCGTCGGACATTCTTCACGAACTTTCGCAATACAAAGATTTCGGCGTGATGACCTTTCAGGCGGAAGACGAAATCGCCGCCATCACCAGCGCGATCGGCGCAGCTTACGCAGGCGCGCTGGCCATCACAACGACTTCTGGCCCTGGCATGGCGTTGAAGACGGAAGCCCTGGGTCTTGCGGTAGCCGTCGAAATTCCGCTTGTCATTTGCGATATTCAGCGCGGCGGACCTTCCACGGGGTTGCCGACGAAGACCGAGCAGGCGGATCTCTTGCAAGCGCTCTTCGGCCGCAACTCCGAAGCGCCGATTCCCATCATCGCCGCGGCGACGCCTAGCGATTGTTTCTGGGCCGCACTCGAAGCCAGCCGCATTGCTGTCAAATACATGATTCCCGTCATCATTCTATCGGACGGCTATCTGGCAAATGGCGCCGAACCCTGGAAAATTCCGAACGTGGATGAAATCCCGGCATTCCCCGTGAAATTTGCTACGGAAGCCAACGGTCCGAACGGTTATTTGCCCTACAAGCGTGATCCGCAAACGCTTGCGCGTCCGTGGGCGGTTCCAGGCACGCCAGGTCTCGAACACCGCGTCGGCGGCCTCGAAAAGCAGGACGTTACGGGCAACATCAATTACGAGCCTCTCAATCACGAAAACATGGTGCGCATCCGCGCCGCGAAAGTTGCCGGTATCGTGCAGGAGATACCGGATGTAGTTCCCGCCGGCGATGCGGAAGGTGATTTGCTTATTGTCGCGTGGGGCTCGACGCACGGGGCCATCACGGCTGCGTTGAAAGCGCAGCGCGCCCAAGGCCGCAAAATCGGGCACGTTCATTTGCGCTATCTCAATCCGCTGCCGGCGAACCTCGGCGAAGTGCTGCAGCGCTACAAGACAGTTCTTGTGCCTGAGTTGAACATGGGCCAGTTGCTATGGGTGTTGCGCGCCAAATATCTGGTCGACGCCATCGGGCTCAATAAAATTCAGGGCCGGCCGTTCAAACAGGCCGAAGTCGAGCAAAAGATCGAAGAGATTCTTGGGGAGAATTCCTGATGAGCACTGCCACTCTGCCGCCAATTACGCCTCTCACCAAGAAAGATTTTCAGACCGACCAGGAAGTACGCTGGTGTCCCGGTTGCGGGGACTACGCGATTCTTTCCGCGGTTCAGTCTGTTTTTCCTGAACTTGGGATCAAACGCGAGAATTTCGTGGTGGTTTCCGGCATCGGCTGTTCGAGCCGCTTCCCCTATTACATGAATACGTTCGGCTTTCATACCATTCACGGGCGCGCACCCGCGGTCGCCACGGGCATCAAGGCGATTCGCCCGGACCTGGAAGTTTGGGTCGCCACTGGTGATGGCGATGCGCTCTCCATCGGCGGCAATCACACGATTCACATGCTCCGGCGCAACGTTGGCCTGAAAGTTTTGCTCTTCAACAACCGCATCTACGGGCTCACGAAAGGCCAGTATTCGCCGACCTCGGAGATCGGAAAGAAAGCGAAGTCGACGCCGTTTGGTTCGCTCGACCGGCCGTTCAATCCTATTTCTCTCGCCATCGGCGCCGAGGCCACTTTTGTCGCGCGCTCCGTCGACGTGTTCCAGCAGCACTTGAAAGAAACACTGAAACACGCCGCTGCTCATAAAGGCTCCGCGTTCGTCGAAATTCTCCAGAACTGCAACATCTTTAATGATGGCGCTTGGTTCAATCTCACCGAACGCGACGCGCGCAGCGAGCACATCATCCAACTGGAGCATGGCAAACCTCTGGTTTTCGGCAAGAACCGCGACAAGGGCATTCGGCGCAAGACCGACGGCGACATTGAAGTCGTCCAACTCGGCAACGGCATCACGGAATCAGACCTGGTGGTGCACGACGCTCATCATCCGCGTCCATCCTACGCCTTCTTGCTTTCGCACATGGAGCATCGTCCGGGCTTCCCCACGCCCATCGGCGTGCTTCGCGCCTGGGACGATCTTCCGCGCTATGAAGACGTCATGAACCAGCAGATCAAGGACGTAATCGCGAAGCGTGGACCAGGTGATCTTGCGAAACTTCTCCGCGCCGGCGATACCTGGGAAGTGAAATAGCTTCAGCCAGCCCGCGCACAAGTTCTCACGTCATAATACAGTTGGCGCTACCGTTTCGCTGGCAGCTTCTCCCGAAAATAAGTGCACATGCCGCTGATCGGACATACCTCGCACTTCGGTTTGGTTCGTTTGCAAATCTCGGACCCGTGACGCTTCAACAATAGATATGCCCTCTGCCTCGCGTCGAACGTCTCGGGGAGTTCCACCGTCATTGCCTCCTGTACAGCGCGATAACCGGCCGCGTAGTTTTTGTCCTCATCACCAAATAAAATACGTTGCGGCACTCCCGTGCAAGCCGATGGCACAGCAGCTACTGGCGCCAGTCTCGCAAACAAGAGAATTTTGTCTGCGCCGGGATCGCCAATGACTGGAAATTCTTTCAACGCTTTCTTGGCGAGGCGAACCCCTTTGCCTGCCTCTTTCTTTTCTTCCTGCAGCAATTTTTCGAGCGACCACTTCAAATCGCCGCCGAAATCTTCATTCACAATCTTTGCAATCGTCTTCAATCGTTCCGCGCGGAGCTCTGGCACAATTCCCCCGAGCCGCATCAACTTAGCCAGCTTCGCTTTTGGCGCGGCTAGAATCTCCACCGGCTTCGCTCCCACGCCCTTCCTTAGCGCTTCGTACCCTTTCGTGCACGACGCATCCGTCGCAGGGTATCCGCAGTTCACAAACAGGATCATCTCGTAAGGGTCGTTTGGCCCGACGGCTACCTGCTTGCCGTAGTGTTTCCCCAGCGCTTCGAGGACCCTGCCCAGTTCGCGCTTGGATTTCTGCATCTAGGCCTCCGCCGCCCGCATCATATTCACAGCCCAATAAGCGTATGATTGGGCCTTGGGATTCCAGTCAATTCCGACCTACCTTAGGAGAGAGACTCATGAGCCCGAAAAATAACAAGCGCGAAGCTTCCTACAATCAGCTCGAAGAAGGCACGCGGCACGCTCGACCGATTCAACACCAGCACGCTCCCGAAATCCAGCCTTACGGAAAAATCGCCAAGCTGCCGATTGCTCTCGATGAGCAAGTCTGCGCTGGCAGCGCTGCGAATCTCAACCAGCTTCTCGCCGACACCATGACGCTCCGCGATATGTACAAAAAACATCATTGGCAGGTGGCCGGCCACACCTTCTACCAGTTGCATCTGCTCTTTGACAAGCATCACGGCGAACAGGACGAGCTCGTGGATGATATCGCCGAACGCATTCAGGTCCTGGGCGGCATCAGCCTCGCGATGGCGGCGGATGTTGCCGAGACCACTCTGATCCCACGGCCGCCGCGTGGCCGGGAGGAAGCGCCGGTACAGATCTCGCGCCTTCTCGAAGCCCACGAAATCATTCTGAAGGAAGCTCGCACCATGGCCGAACAGGCCAGCGACGCGGGCGACGACGGAACCAACGATTTGATTGTTTCCAACGTGATCCGGACAAACGAACTCCAAGTGTGGTTCCTGGCCGAACACCTTGTGGATGTGCCCCTGGTTCGGGCCGATAAGGCTAAAGCAGCCGCGTCCTAAGACTGGCTGCTCCTGGGCGATAACGCCCGGCAAACAAAAAGCTCGGACACGGAAAAAGCGCTTCAGCGGAGTCGCGCGTCTATTCGGATAGACTGCGTTCGGCACCGGAGCACAGTTGCGCCTCCTTTGCACGGCCCAAATCCGCGTGAAATGGGAGCCCGTTCTTATTGCGGCCTGATATTCCCACGCAGCGGAACTTTGGGCGCTCCAGCCGAACGCCGGCTTTAAGATCCCGTGGAGACAACCGTGAAACATTTCTTTCTCGGAATTCTCGCCACAATCGCAATTATCCTCATAGGAGGATTTGCTTATCTGCGTTTCGGTCTGGCGGAGGCACGCGGCGATTTGCCGCCGTCTAGGTTGGAGAGTCTCCTGATGTCTTCAGCCGTTCATGCCTCGGTCCGCCGCGAAGCGCCGGAAATTCCGAACCCGGTTGCTCCTACCGACGACAATCTCATCGCCGGGGGAAAGCTTTATCTCGATGGGTGCGCCGGCTGCCATGGGATGCCAGGAAAGGCCAAAAAGGATGGAGGCGACGTACTGTTTCCGCCTGTTCCCCAATTGCCCCTGGTGGGCACCGAATACACCGAGGCGCAAATCTTTTGGGTCATCAAACACGGCATCCGCAGAACCGGTATGTTTGCCAACGGCAAGTGGAATACGGACCAGGAGATGTGGACCATGGCTGCCTACATCAAACGAATGCAATCGCTTCCGCCGCACGTCCTGGAAGTACTGGCTAAGCCAAAGAGTGCTACTGCAAGCCAATAGCTGCAAACAGGTTTCCTCTCACAAAGCGAAAAGGGCGGGCGCCGTAACTTCCGGCTAAGCCGCCCTCTTCACACTCTGTGCTCTCACCCGAAATTCGTTGCTGTTTTCTCGAGTTGCGGAACTACGCTCCCGCGGCCTTCAAATCGTCCTTGGCTTGCTTCTCCGCGTTCTTTGTCTCTGCCTTTGCATCGGCATCCGGCTTCATCGCGTGTATCGCTTTGCTCAAGCTGATCGCTTTATCGCCAGCCGGGCCCTTGCACGAAGACATGTCCGCACTCGTTTGCACGCCGGTCAAATTTGACTTCAAGCAGTTGAAATCCAGTCCAACGTTTTTGCTGGCGTGCAGGGCGGCCACGCACTCTTCAAGTGCTTTGAAGTTTTCGCAAGCGCTCTTCGCATCCGTGTTGGCCGGCAAAACTCCTTGAGCCTGCAAGTTAGCGGTTAATTTCTTGTCTTGTTCGTCTTTGGCATCGAGCGTATCGCTGGCCGACTTCGGATCTTTCTTCACCCACTTGATGGGATTCAGCGAATGCGTGCTGCCGCTCGAACTACTCGAGGATGCTGACCCCGCGCCCGCTCCCTGCGGCCCCTGCGCGGCGGTTTTGGCCGCACCAAAAGAGACGCTTACCATCGCCACTGCCACAATGAAGACTAGCTTTTTCATTTGCCCTCCGATCACTCTCTCAGGCCGAACTTGGGGCCCGGACAGGTCCCGTTCATCAGTAGGCCATGCGGTTCCGTCAGTAGCGAGGGATTGGGGGGAGAGTACTCCCCCAATCGGTCACGTTGTCCTTTCGGACAGGGCCATCGGGAAGGGCGTCGCTTCTCGCCCTCCAGCGCTCGCAACTGCGAAAGAGGACCTGTTGGAATTATTCAAGCTTGAGCGCTGTTGGGTTTGCTGAAGATTCGCTAAAAGCAAGGATTTCCAAGGAAGTGCTTTGAAACTGTGCCTTCAATTGAACGCTCAAGAATTTGGTTGTCTCACGAGCGCATTCGCAAATAAATCCCGTAAAGACACATCCCCAATCCACCAAGAAACACGACAGGCGACAAGTAAACTGTCACCACAGGATTAAGGGGATAAGGGAGTGTCAGCGCGCTATAGCCGCCGGCGAAATAGTGAATCACTGCGCCCAGAAGCATGTAGATCAGCCCGCGCCGAACCTCACGGCGGCCATCCCTGCCAGTGCGGGAGGACAAACGAACCTCGGAAACCTCCTCGCGACAGTAGGGACAGCGATTCATCCGCGCGGGTACCGGCTTTCCGCAGTAAGCGCACGGACGTGAAGCCCCGGCCTGCCCCTGAGAAGGATTCATAACAGCTCCAATCCTCCGCCACCAATAGCGTAAGTATGGGGTCCAGCCCCGTCAAGCGAATCCGCTATCAAAGGTTAACAAGATGCTTGGCCGATGATTGAAAGCAACCTCGGCTTCTGAAACCGTTTCGTTTGTGCTACATCTAATAAACGAGCCAACGGGGCTCATTCAAAAATGGAAGACATCTCTCAACTCGGCGCCTACGGCATTCTTGGCGACGTGGACCCCGTCCCACCGAGCCTTCTGACCGCTTATCCGGAGCAGGCCAAGACGCTGTCGCTGCTTTATGAGGTGAGCCGCGAGCTGACGTCCATCCTCGATCGCGAACAACTGCTCTTTCGCGTCGCCCAGCGCGTAAAGCGTCTCGTCGACTACCATGCTTTTAGCGTGATGCTCTGGAACGAGGCATCACAGCTTCTTGAGAGCGTATTCACCTTTCGCTATGAAGATCCGCGTCCCGTGCGCCTCCGCATGGCGCTCAACGAAGGCATTACTGGAACAGCCGCTGCCGAGCGGCGCAGCGTACGCGTAAATGACGTCACGAACGACCCCCGCCACGTCACCTGCGAGCTTGGTTTAGACACAGGTTCCGAGCTGGTGATTCCGCTCCTTCTTCAGGACCGGCTGATTGGCGTGCTCGATCTCGAAACTACGGAGAAGAACGCCTTCACCGAGCAACACGAGCGTATGTTGGCGACGCTTGGATCCTACATAGCGGTGGCACTCGAAAACGCGCGGCTCTACGAAGAGGCGCGCGAGAATCAAGCTCGTCTCCAGGATGACCTCAATACCGCTCGCGAGATTCAGCGCCAACTGCTTCCACATGGCGCGCGCGGTATACCTGGTCTGGATCTCGCCGCGGCGTATGTTCCCGCGCGAGAGCTAGGTGGCGACTTCTATGATTTTCTTCCCTACGGCCAGGGCAAGCTGGCTATGGCTCTGGGGGATGTGTCCGGCAAAGGAACCGCGGCCGCGCTCTATGGGTCGCTGGCTATCGGGACGCTGCGCGAACTCGTTGTGAGCAGCACGTGCGATCCAGCGAGCATGCTGCAAATGCTTAATCGCCGAATGTACGGGGCACGGCTCGATTCGCGGTTCATCGCCATGCTGTTTGCCATCTACGATGCGGCGGCGCATCACCTGACGCTCTCCAACGCCGGCGGGCCTTATCCTTTGCTGGTGCGCGACGGAAGCGCACGCGAAATTCGAGTAGAAGGCGTTCCACTCGGCCTCTTCCCCGACACCGAGTATGATGAGACGACGATCGATCTTCAGGCTGGCGATATCGTTCTCTTTGCCTCCGATGGGATTCTGGAATCGGAAAATGTCCGCGAAGAAGAGTTTGGCTCGAAGCGCTTACATGCGCTCCTGGCGAGTGCAGGTCCTGAGATTTCGGCGAATGAGCTCTCGGAAAAAATAATCGCGGCGACCGACGATCACAGCGGGCCTGGGTCAAACCCCCACGACGACCGCACCCTCCTGGTGCTCCGCGTCACCAGCGAAGGGACCGCGGATTACTCCAGACTTCCCGTCATTTATTAAAGAGCAGGCGCAGAAAGACAAGTCTGGAAGCTCTTCAATGTCCTGCGGCGGCGGGGACGGCTGCCTGCAGCAGCTCTGGCTTCTTCAGAAGCGGTAGCCATCTCTCCCGAACGTCGGCAAATTCCGGAAGATTTTTCTTGGAGATTGGATCGGAAGGCGGCAAGCCTAGCTTTTCGAAGTTCTTGTATTGGCCCTTTTGCAAAATTCGAAAATCCAGATGCGGCCCCGTGGCGAGCCCCGTGCTGCCGACGAGGCCGATGGTCTTTCCAATCTCGACGTGCTCGCCCGCGCGGACGTACATGCGCGACAAATGCAGATACATCGTTTCGTAGCCGTTCGAATGGGCGATGTGCACCATATTTCCTTCGCCACCCTTTAGTCCTGCGAACAAAACACGGCCGGTTCCAATGGCCTGCACCGGCGTGCCAATCGGCGCGCCATAATCCGTTCCCATGTGCGGGCGAACGGTCTTCAGAATTGGGTGATAACGTGCAGCGCTGAAGTGCGAAGTGACCGGCGCGGAGAATTTTAGCGGCGAGCGCAGAAACGCCTTCTGCAACGATTTGCCGGCGCCGTTGTAGTAGGCGGGGCGGCCGAATTCGTCATGGAAAAGGAGCGCCTGGTATTTTTGGCCCCCGTTGTCGTACTCAGCGGCGAAAATCTTTCCGTAGCCCGCCGTCTTGCCATTGGCGTACTTCTTTTTCTCGAGTAAGACGCGGAAGGTATCGCCTTTGCGCGGATCAGTGTAGAAATCCAGGTCGTACCCGAAGATTTGCGCGAGGCGCATCGCGATTTCCGGCGATTCGCCGGCTTGTTCGATAGCGTTGAAGAGAGAATCATCGAGCTGCCCAGAAACTGACGTGACTTCGATCTTGGAAGGAATCTCTTTTACTTCGGCGGTGAAGCCGGTATCTGCCGGCACAATCTTCAACATTCGGTCCGGATCGATCTTGTAATCGATCTCCCGCAGGTCGCCTTCGACAGACCGTCCAACCGTGATCGTATTTCCGGCCCGGACCTGCCGCAGGTTAAACGCGTGCTGCGCTGCCGAGGAAGCGTTGGATGCATCCTGATGGCTTAGCCCAAATTTCTCCAGTGCTGACATGAAATTGTCGCGAGCGAGAACTCGCTTTTCCGTCGGAAGAATGAGTTGCGCGCGTATCACCGCTGCCTCTTCCTGGCCGAGCTTCACTTGATGCTCAAATTCAGCCAATGCGGTCAGCCGCAGGCGAAAAACATACGTGAGAACTCCGGCGCCAAAGCACAGCACGATAACCAGCACAATCGCAAAGCGACGATTCACTCTTTCCTCCTGCCATTCGCCAAACTTGCCGGCTCGCTACACCATACAGCGCGGCGGCCACAAACCGCATCCGCAAGCAATGCAAAGCAGATTACCACGAACACTTTTGTACCAAACCACGAATGCAGTCAAACGCGAATCTTATCCCCTGCGTCCAATCGCGTAACCTTCGGAGCCGTCTAACCTCTTGATGAAATTCAGCTCGTTCTCAAGTAGGATGCAGCCATGACTTCAGACGCCTTATCCCGCCGCTCTTTTCTGGTGATGTCGGCAACACTGCCGTGGGCGCTTCGAGCCCAGGGGGCGGCGCCGATTCCGGTCGGACTCGAACTCTACTCTGTGCGGAATGCCCTGAAGGATGATCTTGCCGGCACGGTTCGCGCCGTCGCCAAAATGGGCTATCAATGCGTTGAGTTTTACGCGCCGTACTTTGAATGGACGGAGAGCCAGACCAAGGACATGCGAAAGCTTTTAGATGACCTGGGCATTCATTGCTACTCCACCCACAATGACAGTTCATATTTGGGTCCGGAAAAGATTTCTCGGGCGCGCGACCTTAACCTGATTTTAGGCTGCAAATATGTGGTGATGGCCAGCTCGCATGAGAAACCCGGACTCGATGGATGGAAAACGGTCGCGGATTCGCTAAATCTCGCCGCCGAAAATTTGCAGCCGTCAGGATTGAAGGCCGGGTATCACAATCATCAGACGGAGTTCACTCCTGTCGACGGCATTCGCCCCATCGAAATCATCGCGAAGAATACAAAGCCTTCGGTCATGTTGCAATTAGACGTCGGGACTTGTATCGAAGCCGGTTCCGACCCTGTGGCGTGGATTCGGGCGAATCCCGGCCGCATCCGATCGCTTCACCTCAAAGAATGGTCACCAGAAGCCGGGAAAGGCTATACGGTTTTATTTGGTGAAGGCGTTGCAAATTGGAAGGCTATTTTCGATGCAGCAGAAAGCGCTGGGGGAGTGGAATACTACCTCATCGAACAGGAAGGCAGCAGGTTTTCGGAGCTGGACACGGCAAAAAAGTGCCTCGAAACGTTCCGCGCCACGTACCGCTCTTGATTTCGTTTACTTGCCAGAAGCGAGTGAGTTAACAGGTGTGGTCTGATCGGCGAAATAGTTTTGCTCGCGGAGCTTGCGATAGATGCGCCCTGCGACAACGGCTGCCATCGGTCCCTTAACGCTGCGTGTGTTTCCCCGGAGCAGAACGGCCAGCGCGATTTTCGGATGGGCTTCGTCCGCGTACGTCACGAACCAGCCGATGTGCGATGGAGTGGTGTGATCGTCGCATGTACCCGTCTTGCCGAGCGGTGTTTCGTCGCCGCCGTGGTCGAAGCTGGACTTGCCCGTACCGTAGAGAACAGCGGCAAGCATCCCTTCGCGAATTTCGGGAAGAATCGAGCCGATATTCAAGTCGCGTTTCACGCGTGGCGCGAAACTTGCCACGTCTTCCTGCGTGCGTGGATATTGCAGATAATAGAGCGTGCCGCCGTTCGCAAATGCCGCAGCCAGCGCGGCAAGTTGCAGCGGAGTGATCTGAATTCCTTCGCCGTAACTAGACATCCGCGCAACGCCGCCTAGCGCGGGCGGCGCGCTGGGGAAAGCGCCAGGATGCTCTTCCGGCAAGTTGTAGCCGGCGAGCTCGCCGAGACCCAGCAGGCGCGCGTACTTCGAAACCGTGTCAAACCCCATGCGCAGGCCGAGCTGCTCAAAAAACACGTTGTTCGAGTGGGCCATCGCATCGGTCAAATTCATGTACTTGCGGTAACTCACCTTGAGCATGGTGTCGCGCGTGATGACATTTTCTTCGAGCGCGGCGAGAGCGATGGTCGGCTTGATCGTTGAACACGGAATGTAGCCATCGCCGAAAGCAATCTTTTGATTTACGACCGTGAGGATGCGGCCGGTGTTCGGATCCACAGCGACTACCGATCCGTTATAGCGCCCCAGGGCTTCGACGACAGCCGCGCGAACGACCGGGTCATCAAACGTCGAAATGTCGGCGCTAGTGGAATCGGCAAAAGTGGGAACGCCGCGGTAACGCGAAGCATACTTGCGGGATTTTGCGCTGGAAGTCAAACCGCCCGGCGCAGCGGGAACCGGCACGGCAAAAAGCGCCGTGACCAGAATTGCGAGAACCGATTTTGCTGCTTTCTTCACTAAACCGCCTTTGGTCCGCGACTTCCCCGAAAACTCTCAGGGACGAATACTTACCTCATCCTGTACTTACGGTCAACCTGCATTCACAGTCCGTTTTCTAAATCGCCAAAACTGAGGAGCACCCTGTCGCGCGATCACCGACTGATCTTGCACCCAAATCGCCAAATGAGGAGCTTACTCATTTGATGCCACTTAGCTGCGTGGCGTAGTGCCCACTCTGTTCCGCAGAGAAACAGCATCTCTCACGTTGAGACACAGTTTAGGCACTCGGAGGGATAGTACGCAATAGCTCAGGCGCACCAGTACGTTCGTATGTGCTTTGTTATCAACGACTGACCATCGGGACAGGGGGCGGAATTTAGCTGACCTTGCGTCCGGCAAGGATCGCCGTGCGGGCATGGAAGAAAAGTCGCCCTGTCGCATCTTGAAACGGACGTGTACCACTCAGGTCGTGCAGACGGTCTTCTTCGAGAAGACGTCGAATTTCCGTTGCGCGTTCTGGTGGCGTTTTCGTGGTCGCCAGCCAGCGTTCCACTTCAGGAGTGAGATCGTCCGCCGTAGTGACGGAATCCGTCTCCAGTCCTGCGTCACGAAAAAGCTGGAGCAGTTCGCTGAGCGCAAGCGTACGGACATGCGAAGGATCGCGCAGAATTTCCCATCGGTCTTGATAAGCTGCGCGCTCGGGATGTTCGCTGGCGAAAATGTCTTCCACCACAACCGTGCCGCCAGCGCGGCAAACGCGTGCCATTTCGCATAGCACTTGCAACGGCTTCATAAGATGATGCAGCGCGAGCCTGCACACAACTACGCCGAACGCTCCATTATCGAAAGGGAGATTTTGCGCATCAGCGGCGCGGAACGAAACATTAGAAATGCCGCGCTCCTTCGTGCGTTGTTTAGCAATCGCCAGCATGGCGTCCGTGAGGTCGACGCCGACTACTTCACGCACAGCGCCAGCCAAGGCTTCCGCGATATATCCTGGGCCCGTCGCAATATCCAGCACGCACTCATCGCCGTTGAGATGGGCCGCCGCGACCAAGCGCCGAATGCGCTCTTCGTCGGTAACCCAGGGATTCGCCGCGAAAGCCTGCGCCTGTGTCGTGAACGATTCTCGAATGACGTCGTTGTGTTGCGTCACGCAAAAATCTTAGCACAGGCGTCGCACGCGAGCAGCCCGCGCCGGGCAGCTACCTTGTCGGACGGGCTTTGTTGGCTTCGGATGAGCCTGACGTGGCGGCAGCAGCGGCCGCTTTGATGGGAGGTTTATCGCCGTGCGCAGTCGCCGGCGCGTGACCATTGGGACCGTGTGCGGCAGCGTTCTGTCCGCCCGGAATTGCGATCTCCAGCTTCTTGCGCAGAGCGTTCTCCAGTTTGTCGCGGATATCCTTATTTTCTTTCAGGAAGCTGCGCGCGTTTTCGCGGCCTTGGCCCATGCGTTCGCCGCCAAAGCTGAGCCACGTACCGCTCTTCTCGACCAACCCCTTATCCACGCCGAGATCGATCAGATCGCCTTCGCGCGAAATGCCTTCGCCATAAACTATGTCGAATTCGGCTTCGCGGAAGGGCGCCGCCACCTTATTCTTCACGACCTTGGCGCGCGTCCGCGAGCCCACCACTACGTCGCCTTCCTTAATCGCCTGGATGCGCCGGATATCGATGCGCATCGACGCGTAGAACTTCAGCGCGCGTCCGCCGGTGGTTGTCTCCGGATTGCCGAACATCACGCCAATCTTCTCGCGGATCTGGTTGATGAAAATCAGGCAAGTCTTCGACTTCGACACAATCGCGGTGAGCTTCCGCAGCGCTTGCGACATCAGCCGCGCCTGCAAACCCATTTGCGGATCGCCCATGTCGCCTTCAAGTTCCGCCTTTGGCACAAGTGCCGCGACCGAGTCCACCACAACAATGTCCACACCGCCGGAACGAATCAGCGTCTCGGCGATCTCCAAAGCCTGCTCGCCGTTATCCGGCTGCGACACCAGGAGGTTGTCCACATCCACGCCCAGCTTCCGCGCATAAACGGGATCAAGCGCATGCTCCGCGTCGATGAACGCCGCTTGGCCGCCGAGCTTCTGCGCTTCCGCGATTACGTGCAACGTCATGGTCGTCTTACCGCCCGACTCTGGCCCATAAATCTCAATCACGCGCCCGCGGGGGAAGCCCCCAACGCCCAGCGCCGCATCAATCGACAAGCACCCACTTGGAATCACACTTACAGGCACCAGCACATCCCTGCTGCCCAAACGCATAATCGCGCCCTTGCCGTGGTCCTTTTCAATCTGCGATATCGCCGCTGCCAGCAATTTTTCTTTTTCTTCTGTCATTTCACACCTCGGTAGAGAAGATTAGGGAATTTCGATCGCAACGCAAAGCCGTGGCCCGGGACATGGCGGAAGCTGCAAAGTAACACTTCAATTATCTTTTCGCCATGCCTTCCTCAACTCAGGGCCATTCGCCAACCACCTCAGCCCTGGCGTTCGCAACCGTGCTCGGCGACATGCTCCTTCAAGCGGGCGATGGCCATCGCCACTCGCACCGCCAGTTGCCGCTCTTCGGCGGGCTCCAGCTTGCGGAGCCGTACCAGCCCCCGCATCCGATCGCGCCCCTCGATGAACTCGCTTTCGAGCCTAGCATGTTCCGGACAACTTATCGCCAGACTCGAAGCCGAATACATCCTGCACCTGTTGAAAACCGCGAAAGGCAAATTACCATCAAGGCGAAGAAAAAGCAAATACTATTTTCGCCTTATATTCGCCTCGGCTCGCCAGCCGCAAAATCGACGAATACGGCGGAGAGTCCCAAACGCTGCAGATCTTCGTCCTGCCAGCCAGCGTCCTCGATCATGGCTCGCAGTGTGCCGATAGGAAATATTTCGCTAAGGGAATGAAAGGCAACGACGACGCGACGCCCGTCAGCGTGCCGGTAAACGCGATGACTACCTCGAACTCGCTGAAGTGCAAATCCATCTGCTTCCAACGCGCGGATAAAACGACGAGCGGGCAAGTCTCGCGGGGTTCGTGTCATACGTCATACATTGACAACAACGGCGGGCTCTGGCAGCTCGATCGTTCCTTGGTCCACCGGAATCGTCTGGCCGGCTTCCAGGAGATCCTGAACGTACAAGTCGATAGCTTCGCGTATATTCGCCAAGGCTTCTTCGTAGCTATGACCCCAAGTATGGCAACCTTTGAGGGCGGGGCAATAAGCGTGCCAAGCGTCGCGACCGTCTTCGAATTTGTCCGGTTCGACGGCCACTTTGAAGACATAGGATTTCATTTTGAAAGCCTCAAGTGAGTCGCAGTTGAGGTTGGCCCTGCAACCCAAATCAAATTATCTCACGGCTCAAGAATTGAGCAAGGAATCTTACGGAGAGCGCGGTTACTACAGCTTCGGCAGTATTGGCCGTTGGGAGACTAGCTGGCATACGTATAAAATCCGCGCCCCGCCTTCCTACCCAACCACCCCGCCGCCACATACTTCTTCAACAACGGACAAGCCTGATACTTGGGATCCCCCAGCCCCTCATGCAAAACATGCATGATATCCACGCACACATCCAACCCAATAAAATCCGCCAACTCCAGCGGCCCCATCGGATGGTTCATCCCCAGCTTCATCACCGCGTCGACCGCTTCCGGCGTCGCCACGCCTTCCATCACGCAATAAACCGCCTCGTTAATCAGCGGCATCAGCACCCGGTTCGACACGAACCCCGGCGCATCATTCACCGCCACCGGCGTCTTCCCCAGCTTCTTCGCCAACTCCATCGTCGCCGCAAACGTCGCGTCGCTCGTCTGCAGCGCCCGAATCACCTCGACCAGCACCATCACCGGCACCGGATTCATAAAATGCATCCCCACAAACCGGTCCGCCCTCTTCGTCAAAGCCGCCAGCGTAGTCATCGCGATCGACGACGTATTGCTAGCCAAAATCACCTCCGGCCGCAAAATTCCATCCGCCTCCGTCAACACCGCCCTCTTAATCTCCAACTTCTCCGGCACCGCCTCAACCACAAAATCCGCCCCGCCAATCGCCCCCATCTCCGTCACACACTCCACCCGCCCCAGCACCGTCCCCTTCTCCGCCTCCGGCAACTTCCCCTTCTTAATCTCCCGATCCAGATTCTTCCCAATCGTCTCGATCCCGCGCTCCAAAAACCGCAGCTCCACGTCCCTCAAAATCACGTTGTAACCCGCCCGCGCAAACACATGCGCGATGCCGTTCCCCATCGTCCCCGCACCCAGCACCGCCACCGTTTTGATTGAGTCGATCGACAAGTTCAAAACCTCCGCGTATACCTGAAACAAATGAAGTCATTGAAGTTAAGGAAGTAAAGGATGCACGTGCCCCGGAACGACGTCAAGCCATTGGCGGCGACATGGGTATGCGGACCGCTATTGGAAAACGGTTAGCCCCCTGGCGTCGCGAGTATCGCTCAAAGTAATACCAGAAGAAGGAAAGCGGCAGGAAAGAAGGAAGTACAAAACGAAGAGGCCGTATTTCGTAACGGATCGCCTGATACGCCACCCAGAGCGTGCCTATTTCGGAGGCGAATGAGACAAGCGAGAAAACACCATCCGTAAACGAGGCCGAACGAAAACTGCCGTCAAGCCGTGCCTCTAAAAAGAAAACGAAAACCAGAATCGCAAAATACGCCAACGCCGGAAGCCAAGCAAACAAATAACTTCGGACCGGTTCATCATGCCAAGAGTATCCCGTCCGCCGTGGCAAGGGAGCTTCGGGCAACGCAGCGTCGGCGATTTGATGCAGGAGTTCGCGCGCCAGCGTAGCGTCTTCAGGATAAACGAGGACGCTAAGTTTCTCTGGGGCGTCCACCAGGATCCGAGAAGGAATGCCAATTTCGCGAAGCGATGCCCCGAGAAATCGCGCCCTCCTGCGATCATTTCCAGTCCAAACTTCCAACGTCGCCAATTCCGGATCCCAGTGGAGAGGCAATTCCGGAACATCCGCCGAACCGGCTTCGTCCGATTCGTTTTCCGATTGAGGAAGCGATACATCTTCAAGCTCGCGGACCAGAAGTCTTTTCGAGATATTACGCGATGCGGGCAGGTCAGCAGTGGCAACGCTCACCACGAAACCGAATCGCGAGACGATTCTTAGGTTCAAGACACCCCAGAATGGCGCAGGTAGATGTCGAGAGGGACATCCGCATATCGGATGCCAGCTCGGTCAAGCTCCTCGATAAGCATGTCGCGAAAAATCGGGTTATCTCCACGCCAAAGAACGGCGAAGGATGTAGGAGAGTTCCGGGCAGGCAGCTCCTCGACAAGGTCCACGTGGCAATCGGAGCAGCTTGTGAAGTCGGGGCGGTATTCGGATTTGCAGTTGGGGCAAATCATGCTTCGGACGGCAGTCTACTACAGATTGGCGAAAACGGAAGGTTACTCGGGCGGAGCGCCCTCAACGATTTCGCGGATAATTTCGCGCGCCAGCATTTCTTCTTCCGGCGGAACGTACACGGTTGCCTCACTGCCCCGCGCCTCGGCCCGCGCAGGAATCTCGTTTTCCTTCAGTGCTTGGACTAAAAAGCCCGCGCGTGTTTCATCAGCGCCAGACCATACCGCACAAGTAATCGCGCTCAAGTGGGCGGGTTTCACCTCGGCTACTCCAGGCTGCGCAGAGTCATTCGCGGCAATCTCCATGTCCGCGGGCTCCTGGTCCAGCAGCTTTTCGAGAATCTTTTCGGCCGCAGCCCGATTCGACGAGGGCACAGCCACTTCGAACCCGAATTGCGTTTTCCAATCGATAGGAAGGATATCCGCCGACGGAGGAACTTGATCATCACCGGTCGGCCTGTCAATAAACGGAATGCCCGCGGATTGCAATTCCTCAATCAGCTCGGAGTGCAGCGCCGGATCCTCCCCCGCCCACAACATAATCAACGAGCCTTGCGGTCCAGGACCTGAAGCCATGAGTTCCTCCATGCCATCAATGTGTGCCGACGATTGGCCGCAAAAATGCCCGCCGCGATCAGGAAATCCATCCGACAGTCTTCAAGTGTACTCCCACTCGAACGGAAATGCGGCAGCCGAAAAGGAGTCAATCCAGATTCATTCGGGCGGAGCCGCCTCAACCACTTGTCTCACAATTTCTCGCGCTCGCGCCTCGTCCTCGGGCAATACAAAAAGCTTCCGCATTCCATCAGCTTGCGCCACGCGGGAATGAATCTGATTCTCTCCCAGCGACGCAGCCAGCAACGTCGCCATCTCCGGAAACTCGTCCGCCCAAACTTCCGCTGTTGCTTCTTCCGGATGCCAGTTCCCCGGCTCCCACGTTGCACGCGATTCATGCGCTTCGCTTGACTCCGGAAGCTCGGCGGGGGCTGTTACACCTTCGGAAGCCGTGTCATCGGCCGAGCCATAGGCTTCCTTGACAGCGGTTTCCGCTTTTTCAAACATCGAGAACGGTACGCCAATCTCGAATGCATTCCTCGTGTTCCAGTTAAACAGATGATCCTGCCGCCGAATGGTCCTATGCGGAATTCCCTGCTCGCCAAGCAACTCACAAAGCTCCGCGTGTACTCTGGGATCGTCTCCTTTCCAAAATGAACAGAAGGGATCTTCCTCGGGGTCGCCTGGATCGACGGGCTCAACGGGGACGATGGCCGCCGCGGGCAATTCGTAGACAAGGTCAGCGTCGCAGTCCGCACATCTCGTAAACCCTTGTCGATACTCCGCTTTGCAAACAGGACAGAACATGGCAGCAAAACGAAAGTCTACTACACCGCGTCAAGCCACTTGGTGGCCGGGCCCTAATCCAAAATTCTTGTTGGCAACATTATAATAGTCATGGTATAATTCTTTTGGTTAATACTGCGCCACGCCATTCCGCGAGGCGTTTGCTTTTTCGGCCATGTCCTAGCGCCGGGCTTTAGCCTGGCTCTTTCTTTTCCGTCAGTCCAAATCTCAAAATCAAAAACTAAATCAAGGAGACTCCCATGCCTTCGCTCACAGCCAAGGACCGCGTATCCCTCTGTCTTTTCACGTTCACCGATGGACGCCGCTGCCGCACTCCCCGCACCGGCAACCATCCCCATTTCTGTTTCTACCACGCCCAAAAGGAAGCCCGCGCCTGCGCCGCCGAATCACTCGCCAAAGACCTCGCGTGCTTCTTCTCCGGCGACTATCTTTCCGCCTGCGATCTCAGCACCGCCCTCGCCCGCCTCATCCCCGCCGTGATCCGCGGCGATATAAAACCCAGACTCGCCCGCACCGTTGCCTACATGTTCCAAACTCAATTGCAAGCCATCCACATCGCCCAACACGAATACATCAACGCCTTCGGCACCGACGGTTGGCGCAAAACCATCCGCACCTCTGTAAATGCCAACTACGACCACCGCTTTCCCACCACCCGCGAACCCGAACCGCAACAGCCTGCCACGGCAACGCTGCCACAACCCACGCGGCCGCTAGCCAACGCCACAGCCGATTCTCGTCCATCTCGGCACAATTCAGTCACGCCTCAATCCGCCGCGCCCATACCAAATCCCACCGCCCCGAAGCCTGTCATCCCGAGCGTAGCGAAGGACACTGCTACAATCCTGCTCCATCGACCACCGACGAGACCCGCCTTTCTTCCACGCCTGGCAAAACCAAACAGCCCATCAATTCAACTCCGCCCGCACCACTACCCCCGAAATCCCAACCATCTACCCCAAACCGCGACCCCTATGCCGTCCACTTCGACCACAACTAGCGCCTCCGCATCGGCGGAGAGCCCTTCTAGAATCTCCATGTAGCGCCGGGTTTCAGCCCGGCACTGTTGGGCTCAACCGCAACCCCAGCAAAATCAACACTTACAGCGCCTCTCGCAACTATAAGTTTCCGCAGCACTTACGCCAAACGTAAGTCTTTTATCAGCAACGCTTATAAAAAAAGCGGGGGAGTGGAGGCGGGTAATCGGGAGAAATTCCTAACCATGCCATCTGAGATTCCATCCAGCCAGACCACCTGGCTCAGTTTGCGTCTTTTTGGCCGGCCCTGGCGTATACCCTGTAGAATGAGCGCGACATTTACAACCCTGACCCCGGCACCATTGAGGTCGATTCTTCTCTTCTCCGCACAGATGGCCGACGACAACAAGGCCCTCGCCCAGGGGCTCAAGCGCCGCGACCCGGATCTTCTCGATCAGCTGATCGAGCAGTATCAATACCGGCTTTTCCGCTATTTGCTCTACCTAACCTCCAGCCGCGAGCGCGCCGAAGACTTTTTCCAGGAAACGTGGATCCGTGTTCTCGAACGCGGCCATCAATACGACGGCAAATACAAATTTGAAGGATGGCTTTTCCGCATCGCGCGCAACCTGGTGATTGACTGGCAGCGCCAGAAAAAAATGCAAAGTCTCGACGCACTCACCGACCCAGAAGAAGGCGCTCCGATGGAGTTCGCCGCGCTAAATCCGTCGCCGCTGAATCTAGTTCTGACCGCGGAAGAAAAATCCGGCGTTCACGCTTCCCTCGACCGCATTCCCACGGTCTATCGCGAAGTTCTCGTGCTCCGTTTTCAGGAAGAGCTTGGCCTCGAAGAAATCGCCGGCGTGCTGGCGGCGCCGCTCTCCACCGTGAAGTCGCGTCTCTATCGCGGTCTCGAAGCCCTCCGCGGCGCCATGCAAGGAAATGCAGCATGAACGAAAATCTTCACGCCCGCGCCGAGAAATTAATCGCGCAGGAGCGCATCGAAGGAATCTCCCAAGCCGAGCGCGATTGGCTCGTCTCCCATCTCCGCGAGTGCCCAGCCTGCGCCCAAGTCGCACAGCAAACCAATAACGCACTCCGCGCCTTGCGAGGCATGCCGATTCCCCTTCCTCGCGGACTCGCCGCACGCACACAGTTTCGCGTGCAGTTGCGCGCGCAGGAAATGCGCGAGCGCGAACCCAAGCGCCGCGTCCTCTGGATTATGTGCGCAATGTCCTGGGGACTCGGCATCGCCACCGCGCCTTACGTCTGGCGCGCCTTCGAGTGGACCGGCCAACACCTCGGCGTACCCAAGCTGGTGTGGGAAATGGGCTTCGGTCTTTGGTGGACGATCCCCGCGCTCATCGCCGCGGCCGTCGTATTGATGGAAAACCTCAGATTAGCGAACGAAAACGATCAAGCAAGGTGAGTAAGAACACCGGCTCAAAAGTTTCAGAGAGGAAAGCAAATGTCGGACTATCAGCAAAAAGTTAGCGGTTCCTTCAACGAACGGATGCGCCTCATCCGTCTTCGCAGAAAAAAGGAAAATCTCCGCTTCTGGGAAGAATTCCGGATCATTCCCAAAGGCTTGATCTGGACCCTCGTAGCACTATTCATGATCGCGCAGATGATCGCATTTTCCGTCAATCGATGGAATGCGCTTCACTATGGAAACTTCTTTCCTTGGGAGTTGCGGGACAACTTCGCGCTGGCTTCCGTCGCTTTGGCCGGGATAGTTACCGCAATTTCGATGTGCATGGCGAGCATGATTTTATTGATCGCCTACGTGAACCGCGACGCCAAACGCCGCGAAATGAATTCCGCCCTGTGGACGCTACTCGTGATTCTCCTTTTGCCCGCGTGGGGCTTCGTCGGCTTCGTCATCTATTTCCTGATGCGCGAGCCGCTGCCATATCCCTGCCCGCAGTGCGGAAAAGCAGTTGGTGCCCGCTTCAACTTCTGCCCCAATTGCAAATGCAATCTCCACCCTTCCTGTCCCAATTGCAAACGCGAAGTCGTCGAAACCGACAAGTTCTGCCCCTACTGCGCCTATGAACTGGGAACTGCGCCGCTAGCAGAGAACACCCCGCAAGCGCAAAATATGTAGCGCAAGGCGAAGCCCTGCGGCCTTTTCTGGACCGATCGCGTATCTTGACAACTAAGAAGAGCGAAGTCAGTCGGAGCTAATAGCGTTCAACGGCGAGTGCAACCGCATTGCCACCACCCAGGCAGAGCGCGGCGATGCCGCATTTCAGGTTGCGCCGCTGCAATTCGTAGAGAAGAGTGACCAGGATGCGTGCTCCGCTCGCTCCAATCGGATGGCCTAACGCGACCGCGCCGCCGTTCACGTTCACTTTTTCGGGGTTGAGCCGCAGCTGGCGTGTTACGGCGATTGCGGCAACCGCGAACGCTTCGTTCAACTCGACAAGGTCCACATCTTTGTCGCGGTCCCAGCCGGTTTTGGTGAGCAATTTTTCGACCGCGTCTACTGGCGCCATCATCACCCACTTGGGCTCCACGCCGCTGACGGCCTGCGCGACGATTCGCGCGATCGGTTGCCTCCCAAGCCGCGCCGCGTTCCGCTCGCTTGTGACGATCAACGCCGCCGCTCCATCGTTCGTGCCCGGAGCGTTTCCAGCGGTCACCGTGCCATCTTTCTTGAACGCCGGCTTCAATTTCGCCAGCGCTTCCGTCGAAGTATCTTCGCGGGGCGATTCGTCATACTTGATGACAATCGGCTCGCCTTTTTTCTGCGGTACCTCGATCGGCAAAATTTGCCCCTCGAAGAAACAAGACTTGCGCGCGCGAATGGCTTTCTGGTGGCTCTCGACCGCAAACCGGTCCTGCTCTTCGCGCGTAATCCCGTACTTCTCCGCGACCAGCTCCCCGGTCATCCCCATGTGAAAGTCTTCGTATGCGTCCCACAAACCGTCGTGGATCATCGAATCGACAAGCTTGCCGTCGCCGATGCGGTAGCCCGTCCGCGCTTGCGCTAGCAAATACGGGCAATTGGACATCGACTCCATCCCGCCGACCACGACCATTTCCGATTCGCCAAGCTGCACGGCTTGCGCGGCCAGCGCAACCGCCTTCAGACCGGAGCCGCATACTTTGTTGATCGTCATTGCCGCAACGCGAGGCGCGCAACCGCCTTTGAGCGCTGCTTGCCGCGCAGGATTCTGCCCGAGTCCCGCTTGCACCACGTTGCCCAGAATTGCTTCATCCACTTCGTTGGGATCGATCCCCGCGCGTCGTATCGCTTCGGCAACAATTTTGCCGCCAAGCTCAACGGCAGAAAATCCGGCGAGTCCGCCTTGGAATTTTCCGATGGGCGTGCGAACAGCAGAAAGGATGATGGGCGTATCCATGTGAGTGGTAAACCTCCGGAGGAGCAACGCCCACCATTATACAGCGTTGCGCCGGGAGGAGTCGCGAGGCGAAGAGGTGAAGGAAAATAGGGAAGGCGGACAAAATGTCCGCACTTCCCGTGGCCAATCTTAGTTTGCTGCTGCTGCCGAATCCGGCATGCCTTCGTCGGCGCTCGGGCCATATAACCCTGGCACAGGAACGCCCACCAGCCGGTAGTAAACGGTGAGCTGCGCGCGGTGGTGGATCATGTGATTCATGCACATGCCTCGAATACAGGCAATTTTCGGCAAGGTGAAGATCTCCTTGCCGCCCGCAAGAAGCTTCCAGCCCTTCATCATGTCTGCATCGCTTACGCCGGCGAGTGCGGCCCGCGCTTCTGCACTCTCCTTGTCAAACGCAGCAAGCAGCTCTTTCCGGTTGGTGATTTTCGGCGGCTCGTAGCCTGGCCCGTCCACCGGGGCGTAATCCAGCTCGTCCGTGTTAATGGTCATCGTAATCCATCCGGGGACCGTCCCGATGTGAGAGGCAAGCCAGCCCACGGTGCCGGATTTCTCGTGCGGCTTCCAACCCCACTTGTCGTCGGGTACGCGCTCCAGCACCTTTCGCGTGCTCTGCATTTCCTGGTCAAATTCAGGCAGCATCGATTGTCCAATGGTCATATCAACCTCCAAGAAAAAGTCTCCACTCAGCGCCGGGAATCATAGGCGAACGAAAAGCGAAATGTCAAGCCTTATTTTTCGCCGCGGCAAACACACGCATACGAGTCTCCGCAGTCCTCCGGCGGAGGCGAACTTTCGCGATTGGCCGTTGACATCCGCCTCGCCAGGTACAAAATATTCCCATGCCGCACCAGCTCAGCACTTCGTATTTGCAGGATTCCATCGGACTCTTTCGGTATTACAAAAAACTGGCCGACCGAGCGATCGCGCAATGTCCGGACGAAGCTCTCTTCATCACGCTGGACCCGGAATCGAATTCCATCGTCATCATCGTGAAACACATGTCCGGCAACATGCGCTCCCGCTGGCTCGATTTCCTGACCACCGATGGTGAAAAACCAGACCGCAACCGCGACACAGAATTCGAAACCCCGCCGAGCACCCGCGCGGAATTGATAGAAATGTGGGAACGCGGCTGGAAATATCTTTTCGACGCGCTCGAACCACTAACCGAGACCGATCTCACGCGAACCGTTACGATTCGCACGGAACCTCATTCCGTCATGCAAGCGATCAATCGCCAGATCGCCCATTACGCACATCACGTTGGCCAGATCCTGTTCCTTGCCAAGCATCTAACTTTCACCAAGACTGGAAAGTGGGAATCGCTCAGCGTTCCGCGCAACAAATCAGCCGACATGAATGCCAAAGTTGCGGCAGGCAAATTCTCGCAACAAGAAGCTCTTTTCTCATCGAAAAAAGCCTGACGGCTGGCTTCGCTTCCCCTTCGCCCTAATTTCCGTTAACCTTGCTTAGGTGATGGCTACACTTTTCGATCTTGAGCCGCCCGCGCAAGTAGGCGTGCAACTAAACGAGGCGCAGCGCAGCGCCATCACGCATGGTGAAGGGCCGTTGCTCGTTATCGCGGGCGCGGGCACTGGGAAGACCCGCGTCATCACCGAGCGCATCCGCCATCTCCTGCAATCTGACGATTCGCTTTCCGGTGAAAATATACTCGGCTTGACCTTCACTAACAAAGCCGCCGGCGAGATGAAAGCCCGGGTCGTTCGCGCTACTGGCGAGCGAGGGAAAAAAGTGACACTCGCGACCTTTCACGCTTTCTGCGAGAGCCTGCTGAAAGAAGCCGCGCCCGAACGCTTGATGCTCGACAAAGTCGACCACTGGATTCTTCTGCGCCGGAATTTGGAGCGCCTCAAACTAGAAAAGTATCGCCGCCTCGCCGATCCCGGCCAGTTTCTAAACGATTTCGTGGATTTTTTCTCGCGATGCCAGGACGAGCTTGTCTCCTGCGACGACTATCTCCGCTACGCCGAAGGACTCGCAGCACAGCTCGAAACCGACCGCGGAGGCTTCGAAGAGGACACTTTCAAGGAACGCGTCGAAGAAGTCGCCCTCCAACGAGAAATCGCCCGCGCGTACCGCGCCAGCGACGAATTGATGCGTGAAAAAAAGTGCGTTTCCTTCGGCTCGCTCATCACCGGCGCCGTCGAGCTTCTCGAAACCGACGCCAAGCTCCGCCGCGCGCTTCAGGAAAAATATCGCTACGTCCTCGTCGATGAATTTCAAGACACTAACATCGCGCAGCTTCGTCTTCTCGAACTCCTGGCCGGCGATAAAAAGAACATCATCGCCGTGGGCGACAACGATCAGGCCATCTACCGCTTCCGCGGCGCGTCGTTCGGCAGCTTCAAACTTTTTCTAGAGCGCTTTGCCGGCTGGCGCGAAGGGCAGGACTCCACAAAATTTCGCGTCTCCCTCGTTGAGAACTACCGTTCCACGCCGAATATCCTGCGCGTAGCCACGCAAGTGATCGCGCAAAACACCGTGAGCGCCGACTTCCCCAAAAAAGTGCTAAGCGCCAACAAAGAAGAAAGCGAGAAAATCCGCGTCGTCGAACTGGACAACGAACATGACGAAGCGCGCTGGATCGTCAGCGAACTCCTGCGGATGCGCGCAGCCGGCCGCAAATGGCGCGAGTTCGCCATTCTCTACCGGCAGCATGCGCACCGGCACGACCTTGTCGAAGAACTCTGCCGCCACAAAATCCCTTTCGTGATCAGCAGGCTCTCGATTCTCGATCATCCGCTGGTCAAAGACGTCCTCGCCTATTTGCACCTGATCGAGAATCCCGCGGATGACATTGCCTGCGCCCGGGTTCTCGCAGCGCCTGCGTGGTCACTCGAGCCAGGCGATCTTGTTCGCCTTGCCGAGCGTGCCAGAAAAGAAAAAAAAGCTCTCTACGAAATGCTGCAAGGCCCTCAAGGGCAACTCGCGTTCGACGCCTCGCACGCCGCATTGAGCAAGCTCATCGAGTTCGTCTTCGAGCAGCGCAAAACGCTCCACCGCCGCAGTGCTCGCGGAATCCTCGCGGATCTCCTGGAGTGGCTGGAAGTGGCGCAACGCGCCAGCCCCCAGGACCGCAAATACGTCAAGCGCCTCTCCGAATTCGCAAAAGAGTGGGAGCCGAAAAGCGAAACGCAAAGCCTCGCCGAATTTGTGGAGTATCTCGATTACTACGGACAAGCCGGCGGCGCGATCAGTCTGGAAGACGATGTCCCTGGAGATGCCGTCCAGCTCATGACCGTTCATGGCGCCAAAGGCCTCGAGTTTCCGCAAGTCTTCCTGCTGCGCGTCAACAACAAGAAATTCCCAGCCGCGGAACGCTCGCGTGTGTTCGAATTCCCCGCCGCGCTGATGAAAGAAGGCGAACCCGCCGAGCAATTTCACATTCAGGAAGAGCGCCGCCTCTTCTACGTCGCTCTGACGCGCGCGGAAAACCGCCTGACGCTCACTACACTCACCGAGAAAAAAGGCAAGATTCCTGTGTTCATCGAGGACCTGCTGATGGATCCCGGGATCAAACGTCACGATATCCACCAGATGAAACCAAAATTGCCCGAAACTCCGTCCATCGCAAAAAAACAATCCCCGTACGCTGGTGATCCGCTACTCTTTCCTCTCTCCGAACCAGCAAAAATCTTCTCTCGCATTGCCGACTGGGCTATCGAGTTCCATCCTCTGACTCCGGAACCGCTCGCTTTGAGCCCTTCCGCGGTGAGCAGCTACCGCACCTGCCCGCAGCAATATTTCTTCAGCCGCTCGTGGCGTCTGCGGGAAGGCCCTAAGGCTGTGCTCAGCTTTGGGAGCGTCATGCACACCACGATCAAGCGCTTCGTCGACCAGCTTCGTAAAGGCGTAAAGCTGCCGTTCGAAGACGTCGCGCGAGTGTTCGATACCGAGTGGACTTCGGCAGGATTTGAAGACGACTATCAGGAGCAAGGCTATAAACAAGAAGGCCTCGAACAGCTGCGCGTCTTTTACACGTCGATTCTCGCGACCCCTTCGCAAGTGCTCGAACTGGAAAAAAGCTTTGAGCTTCCTCTGGCGAACAACGTCACAATCACTGGACGAATGGACCAGGTGAACTCGCTGGGCGGCAAAGACGTCGAAATCATCGACTACAAGACAGGCAAGCCCAAAAAGGACGCCGACGCGAAAAAAGACTTGCAGCTCAGCCTTTACGCCCTGGCCGCAAAGGAAATCTTCGAGTGGAATCCGGTCCGTCTGGTTTTCCACTACCTTCAGAACAACCAAATCCAGGTGACCACACGGGACGCCAAGCAACTCGAGGAAGCACAAGCGATCGTACTCGAAGCCGCAGACGACATCCGCGCCGGCCAGTTCCCGCCAAATCCCGGCTTTGTCTGCCGCAGCTGCGCCTACAAACCGATTTGCCCCGCCTACGAAGAGACGCTAAGCGGCTAAGCGCGCTCCGCACGGTCCCAATCGACGTAAAGTATTGCTTCGCCTAAATGCCCAGTGGGTCAGTTTCCGATAACGCGTAATCAGGCATGTGAATGCAGTTCGGCGCGTCGCCCCAGAGAAGCGGATGTCCATTATCGGACAGTCTGAATAGTGGCTACTCCCGTAAACTGTATTATCTAAGCTTTTCTATCCGCCTACTCACCGACGGCAGCTCTTTCCGCAACTGTTCCGTGGGTACGCATCGATCATTTGAACGGCTTACTTAACAAAATTCTGTTAGCTGTATAGCGCGCAGTCCAGCCAACCCAGGACGGAGAAGAGATGAGCCCCAACGAGCCCAGGAACGAATCTGCCCAGACTTTGAACTTAGAGCTGACATTGAGCCAAAGCGAACAGGTTCAATCCACAGTCGAGAAATGTGGACAGGAACTCTCCGAGGTGAATGTACATCTCAGGGATGAAATCGCGGAACGGAGATGCCTGGAGTTAGAGCTTTCGGAGAGCTTAGTGGCAGAGGAAGAGGCCCGCCGCCGCAGCCTTCACGATGATGTGACGGGGCTGCCCAATCGAGCGCTGTTGAGGGATCGACTGGAACATGCACTCGCCCATGCAAAACGTCGTTCATCGAGTCTGAGCGTGTTGTTCATCGATTTGGATGACTTCAAAAAGGTTAACGACTCCCACGGCCATGAGGTTGGAGACAAGGTATTACGAGCGATCGCTGAGCGTCTGCAATCTTCCGTGAGGGCGGAAGATACGGTGGGCCGCCAGGGTGGAGACGAATTCCTTTACCTCGCGCTCGACCTTGTGAAAGAAACCCATGCTGAAAACATCGCCAAGAAAATAAGGAACACGATTGCAGCAACATGCGAAATTGAGGGAGTACCGCTCACAATCAAGGCGAGCATTGGGATTGCCATTTATCCCCAGGACGGTCGCACCCCTGAAGAACTCTTAAAGAGTGCAGACAAAGCAATGTACAAAGCCAAGGCCAGCGAGACAGGGTACAGTTTCTTTCATGAGCTCCCGGCCTCATAGTCCGAATCAAAACGCATCTCTGTTCTACTTGCAAAACTCTAAAAGTAAGAAACTACCCGGTCACTAAACCTAGATCGGGGCTGATTCCCCGTGAAACGCGCTTGCCTGACAACTGAAATTGGGGGAAAAACACATGATTGCATAACAATGTCGGCTCCTCGACCCGAGTAGACTGTGGTTGTTTCGACGACCAAAGGCTCGGGAGGAAGGAGCCGAACATGTTCATTATAGGAGTTTAACCGGCCAATATTCGGAAGAGGGCTGTCCTCGGATATGGCCTTGATTCTTCAGCCTTCTGATTCCTTCTTCCTCAGATCAAGTCTCAA
>DATFZQ010000143.1:0-8516 GCA_035314345.1 Candidatus Acidiferrum sp. | reverse complement strand
ATCGTAGAGGAGCTTCTTGTTCTGCAGGACCAGTGGCGCCAACCTGCGGGGGAGTGTGAAGACCACGTGCGCGTAGGGTGTCGGAAGAAGTTCTCGTTGACGCGCGGCGATCCAGCGTTCCCGGGCAGCGATCTGACACTTCGGGCAGTGGCGATCACGACAGCTGTTGAAGGAAATGGCCCGATGTCCACAGCGAGTGCATTCATCGAGATGTCCGCCGAGAGCGGCAGTACGACACCGCGCAATAGCCCGTAGCACTTTGAGATGCTTCCAGCGCATCCAATGGCGGTTTCGTTCGATGAAGGCTTCCCCCGCAGCGCGGATGAGATCGGCCACCTCCAGAGGCGGCCGGCTCATCTAGTCCTCCTGCGGTGAGCCGTCTCTAAGTTTCAGTGAGTCCAACGGACTGGCGGTTGAGTTCAAGTGCCGTTGGGAGAGGTGCAAGTAGATGGTGGTCTCTTTCAGATCTGCATGACCTAACAGAATCTGAATGGTTCGGAGATCGGCACCAGCCTCGAGCAGATGCGTTGCAAAGCAGTGGCGCAGAGAATGAGGATGGACACCTTTCTCGATGTTCGCTCTCTTGGCGGCATTGTGACATGCATGCCAAGCGGTTTTCGTATCGATGGGCTGATCACCGCTGTGGTGGTAGTTGCCGGGAAAGAGCCACTTGCTGGGTTTCGCTGCAAGCGGCGCCAATGTGCGCGGAGTTCTTCGAGTAGCACTGGGCTGAGCATGACATCGCGATCTTTGCGTTCCTTGCCGCCTTGGATATGAATCACCATGCGCTTGTTGTCGATATCGCTGAGCTTCAAGTGCGTCAGCTCGGCACACCGCGCGCCGGTGGCGTAGAGGGTCATCAGGAGCGTCCGATGGAAAGGAGGGCAGGCCGCATCGATGAGTTGAGCAACTTCTTCCTGGCTGAGGATCGTCGGCAGACGATGATTCCTTTTTGGATAAGGAGTATCGGCGACGCTCCAAGCCCTTCTTAGAGTCTTGGTGTAGAAGAACCGCAGAGCCGCCAGACGGATGGCAACCGTGCCCGATGACAGCTTCCTTTTTCGAAACAGCTCGACTTGATATTCACGAATGTGCCGGGGACCCAAGCGGTCTGGGGGGCAGTTGAATCGTCGAGCAAAATCTTCGACGGTGTAGATGTAGCTGCGTATGGTATCTTCAGAATAATTACGACGCTGGAGATCTTCCAGCATCAGTTTACGTAGATGGGTCACAGGGACCTCCTTGTGACCCACACTTATATGTCAGCCGTCAGGCAACCACCGCTCCGTACATCCCACGCGTAGCGTCCGCCGCTGGGCGGCTACGTTCTAAACGCCGTAACCGTCCAAATAAAGTATTACTTTACATCTCCGGTAACGCGACTAGTCGCCCAAGTCGGAGCGGACCACCAAACCAAAAGTGGCTCCAAGCTCGGTTTTTTCAATTTCGAGGTCGATTACTTCCGAGCAGGGGACGGCGTTTGCGCCGTCACTGGTGACAGGAAACAAACGACGTACGCGTTTGTTTCCTGGAGAGCGTGCCGTAATTGGGGAACAGAGGCAGCGGGTCAGATCCCCGCTGTCCGCTGCAGCGATTCCTCCCGCCTTCATTCGCTCTTTGAGGTTGCAAGGTCGGACTAAGACCGAAGATTCTGCTCTCTTGCTACGGTCGAAGTTGCTTGGTTGCAAGATCAATGAGCCGGATGTCTGAATTTTCTCGTAGCCGGTCGAAGACGATCCGGCCGCCGTCGGGAGTGATATCAAAGGTGCGCATCGCTGCGGGATTTTTCAGTTGGGTCAAACGCCGTGAGCGCATCGTGCTTAGGTCGAGCAGCCAGAAATCCTGCCCGGCCATCGTACCCCCGAGCATGTAAACAAGGCCCGTGCCGTCCGGCAGGAACCGCGCACGCTCACCCTCGCGTTGCACGTTGATTTCGGGCAGCTTCGCGGCCGTACCATCCGGGTGCACTGCCAGGAGCGGCGTGAGCGTGAATACCTGCGTGCCGCAATACACAATCAGGTCGCCGCGCGGAGACCACACTGGATCCAGAAAGGGTCCGGTTGCAATCCGAACCGGCGAGCCCCCAGCGACAGGAAGTTTGAACAATCCCGTTCCATCGCGGTCGCTGCCGGCTGCCACAATCCATTCACCGTCAGGAGACCAGGACGCCGTGCCCCGAACATCGACGTCGCTCGACAGTGGGTGAAGTCCCGTTCCATCCGCAGCGATTACGTGCAGCTGCTGCTTCCCGTTTCGACTTAACGCAAACGCAACACCACTCCCATTCGATGAGACGGCTGGAGGCGACTGGAGCGCGCCTTCCGAACCCTTCCAGATTTCCAGCGCTTGCCCATCGCGATAGCTCCACAGTCCGTCAGCTCCGTCGCGCGAGGATAAGTAGAACAACGATCCGCCTCCGAAGCGCGGCGCCTGGGCGCGCGCGGTGGTTACAGGGAAGGCTTCTATATCCTTTTCTTCAACAACGCGATTGGTAATCGGAACGCTCCACAAGTTGACCTGAACGTTCACGACGCTCGCGGCAAGACGCTTGCCGTCCGACGTGGCTGCCAATGCGGTGTATTGTTCCAAACCCGAACTCACGCGGCGTGACGCTAGGGTCTCCGCATCGAAGGCCCACAACCACGGTCCGGCCCCGCTTTTGTCGTGGGCAGCGAACAGAACCGTCCGCTCGTCGATCGGAGTCGGGTACGCGATATCAGTGTTGATGCGAGTGAGTTGTTGCGGTTCTCCCCCGTCCGGCGAAATGCTCCACAGGTCCATCTCGCGCGTGGCTGGCCGCCCACGCACAAAGAAGATCGTGCGCCCGTCCTTCGACCAGACTGGGTAGTGATTATGCAATCCAGGCTCGTTTTTCACGATCTGGTGTGGATTGGCACCGCTGTGATCCGCCACAAATGTTGGGTCACCCGGTTCCCACGTGTGATAGACCAGCCTGGTGCCATCGGGCGACCAGGCGACCTCGGCGACGCGTTCATCCAAAAAGTTATGCGGCGCTCCACCGATCAGAGGCCACAGCCTGAGCCTCCTGCTTTCCGTTCCGGCGCTCCACACCTCCGATCCATCGCCTGAGAATCCAATTGCACGAAGAGGCGCTCGCGCATCTCCTAGCCGACCCTGGGTAAGATTCGCCAGGCTGCCACCGTTGGCTTGAACCAGCCAGATGTCAAACGTGCCGCTCCGCTCGCCGATAAAGGCGACGAATTTTCCGTCCGGGGAGATGGCAGGGTTGGTTTCGGCCCCGTCAAAGTCGGTGAGCCGCGTGAACTGCGCATTGGAAAGCGGATTCTGGTTTGTTTGCCGGGGGCGAAACAAAAAAAACAGTGCTGAAAGGACAACTATTACAACGAGGGCTGCAGGGATCCATAACCATCGGAATTTTGCGGGCGCAGCCGGTGAGGACGGCGTCGCAGCTGTAATCTTCCCGGAACTTGTGTCGCGCTTCAAGCGCTTTAGATCAGCCCGCAACTCGGCAGCACTTTGGTAACGAACGTCACATTCCTTTTCGAGGGCCTTTCGAATGATGCGCTCCAGATCGGGGGGCAGATCGGGATTGAGGCGAAGCGCCGAAACAGGCTCTTTGTTGAGCAGCGAATTAAAAGAGGCTGCCGAGGTGTCTCCACGAAACGGGAGCGCACCGGTGGCCATTTCGTAGAGGACCGCGCCGAAGGAAAACAGATCGGTACGAGCGTCGAGAGCTTTTCCCAGAGCCTGCTCCGGAGACATGTATGCAACAGTGCCCAGAGTTGTTCCCGGACTTGTCAAGTGCTCTGGATCCACTTCCACTGTTTCTAATGTGGGCAGGACGTCAGTCTCACTCGTCGTTCTTTTCGGGGAGCTCACCATCGCCAGACCGAAATCGAGAATCTTGGCATGGCTGCCTTCAGTAACGAAAATGTTCGCCGGCTTGATATCCCTATGTACGATGCCCTTCGAGTGGGCGGCGTTCAGGCCATCGGCCACACCAATCGCCACATCTAGCAGCATTTCCAGTTCCATGGGCCGCGCAGCGATGGCGTGCTTTAGAGTGTTGCCTTCCAGATATTCCATAGCGATGAATGCTTTGCCATTTTCCTCGCCGATGTCGTAAATAGTGCAGATATTCGGATGGTTCAGAGCCGAGGCGGACTTGGCTTCACGGCGAAATCGCTCCAAGACTTGCGCGTCTTGTGCCACGTCTTCCGGTAGGAATTTGAGAGCGACGAATCGGCCAAGACGCGTGTCTTCCGCCTTATACACAACACCCATACCGCCACCGCCAAGTTTTACTAGGATGCGGTAGTGAGAGACGGTTTGGCCAAGAAGAGACTGAGGGTCAGCCATGTGGCGATTATCTTAGGTTGGGCTGAGAGGTGAGTCAACGAACAGACAAGAAACGAGACAGCTTTCAAGCAGTGTCCTGATTGATGTCTTAACGATGCCGGCCTCGCGACGGCCCGAGTAAACTGTGCGGTGTTCACCCTACAGTGCTCGGACCGAAGGAGGCCGAGATGCGAATTATAGGATGTGATTTACATGCACGCCAGCAGACGTTGGCGATGCTGGACACCACAACGGGAGAAGTAGTGAAGACGACTCTGAAGCACGAAGGCAACACCGTGCGCGAGTTTTATTCCAACCTTCCACGCCCGGTACGTGTGGGAATCGAAGCCACAGGATCCATGCAGTGGTTTGTAAACCTCATGGAAGAACGCGGAATCGAATGTCTGGTTGGCCATCCGGCAGAGATTCGAGCTGCCGAACCACGAAAACAAAAACATGATCGGCGGGATGCGGACTTGATTCTAAACTGCTGGTAGAAGATCGCTTTCCAGCGATCTGGTTACCTACGAAAGAACTTTTGGATTTGCGGGCCTTATTGCGCCACCGCCATCAATGGGTGCGCCTGCGGACTCGCATCCAAAATGCCTTGCAGGCAATCGCCTTGGCCAATGGCCTCCGACGAGGCTCTTCTCTGTGGACTCCAGGAGGCCAACAAGCGATCGCGTCTTTGCCGTCGTCACCACATACCGCTTATCGACGGAGTGAGTTGCAGGCGATGTATGTGAAATTCGAGACAGACATCGAAATATTAAATCGAGAAGTCGAACAGCAAGCTGGTGCGCGTCCCGGAGCAAGGTTGTTGATGACCCACCCCGGAGTAGGACCGATCACGGCGTTAGCAACAGAAGTATTCCTGGGAGATCCATCGCGATTCGCAGACAGCAAGGGACTTGCCAGTTATGTAGGGATGATCCCAGGCGAACATTCCAGCGGCAAGCGACAGCGACTCGGTGGCCTAACTAAACAGGGTAACCCGCTGTTGCGATTTCTCTGGGGGGAAGCGGGACTCCATGCGGTACGCCGGGATCCAGAGTTGAAGCGTTTTTACCGTCGCAAATTAACCCAGAAAGGTCTCGGGAAAGCGAGAGCAGCTGTGGCTCGCATGCTGGGAATCCGAATGTGGATTATGTTGCGGGATCAAATTGAATACAACGAGTTCTGTCGACGTGGCCAGATGCAGCAGAAAAGTGGTGATGCCTGTGCGGGGATGCCAGGACCGCGTTATGCTGCGAAAGTCACCGGCTGATTGATGAGGCTACCCGCCTCCCTGTGAAAGGAGAGATCGAACAACTCATCGTGGTCGTTGGTGATCGAAGAGATGACTGGTGGGCAACACCAAGTGGATGAACGCAAAGGGCTGAGCAAGGTAGGGTGACGCAGATGAACAAAAGCTCCAGAACGAGACGCAATTCGTGCGCCGACGAAGAGGTGTGTTCGATTCGAGTGTTGAGAGTGAGAAAAAACTCTTGCAACGGCCGGCATCGTTAGAGATAACGCGGTTACCGGTAAAGTAGGCTCCAGACCGCCAAGGGCTTTTTGGCTTGCCCTGTAGTAACTGTAGTAGGGCCGCACCACGTAGCGAGAAGTTCTTTGACTGAACCTCAGGGATTAGTTTTTGAAGACCCTCTAAAACACGCCGAGAAGAATCCGGCATCAACTGAACTTTGTCGTTGCTGCACCGAGGATGTGCCAGCTCTTCTTATCCTGCACAAACGCGACTACTCGAAGATTCTCTTTCTTCCAGTTCGATTTCAATTTGATCTCGGGGTTCAGCACAAACGGCGCCGAATTCTTCGCCGCTGCCGTTCCGATCTTTTGCAACGACCTCACAACTCCGGCATGTTCCAGTGTTTTACCTTTGTTTTCGCCGGCTTTCACGTCCGAAGACAGACCCTGTTCGGTCACTGCTATCCAAACGTCGGCCTTTTCCGGATTGCCGGCTCCTTGCAAGCTCCCCACTCGTACTTCAAACTTTTCCGAACCGTCGTTGTCGGAACCTTTCGCGAAGATGGCTACTTCGGTCTTTTCCTCTTTCGCCTCGCGCTCAAGGCTCTCCTGCACGTCGCGGCCATTCTTGGGCTCCAGCACTTTCACGCCGTCCAGGATCAGCTGCGGCGTATACGGCGTGTCCCCCTTCAGCCTCGCCACATACTCCTGTTGTCTTTGCGTCCATTCCGCCCCGGAAAATTGATCCACCCACCCGTCGTGGTTCCAGTAGTCCACGTGTTCTTCCAGCCCGATGATCTCGACGCCAGGCATCGGCTGCTTCGCTTCCAGTCGGCTCAGATACACATCCACGGGCGGGCAAGTCGAACAACCCTCCGACGTGAACAATTCTATGACTACCGGCGTACGCTCCGCCGTCGCAACTGTCGCCTGGGCCGGTGTCTTGTGACCAGCATTCGCGCTGACCGCTACACAGCAGATCACTCCCGACCCAATCCACGCCAATCTGTTTTTCATGCTCGCCTCCCCGATGAAGGCCGATGCTTCGTTCCGCGCCTGGGCTTTCCGCCGCAGCGGCCTCATCGACTTCCGTCGGCAGCGCGTGGGCAAGAACCAGCGCGCACCAACAAAAAACGATTGTATCTACGACATAGTTTACCGCGACTCCGATATCTCGGGGCTTGGCAATCACTGTAGGCTGACTGCTTCGCAGAAGTAAAGGTTGATTCCCGTCACGCCAGCTTGGTTCGCGAGTCGTCGGCAAGCCGGAAGTAATCGCCTAAGTCCTGATTAACGCGGTTTCCGTCCAAATAAAGTATTACTTCACACCTCCGGTAACGCGACTTGAACGAAGCCGCCCGCGCGGCGGACGCTACGCGTGAGGCGAACGGAGCAGTTTGTGGCGAACGGCTGAAGTAAGTTGTCGGGTCATAAGGAGGTCCTTATGACCCGACAATATCCCGATCACATCGACATCGTTCACCTACACGCACGCGAAGCGTCCGACGCAGAGCGGCTTCGTTCAAGTCGGCTTGTAGGAAGTGATAGCGATTGCCTCGGGTTGAGGGGCAACTCTGACATAATGCGATTAGGTAAGAGTTGCGTGTCTTCCAGGGTTTCAGTTTCCATCTAGTTTCCAATTAAGGCCGTCCTTCGGAAAGCTAAGTGCCGCCAGATCAATCGCTTTCAGAGTTTTATTAAGAGCTTCCCAAGCTTTAGATACGGGTTCGATTCCCGTCGCCCGCTCCAGGTTCTAAAAGAGTTACATAGTTTTCACATTTTACGATTACCGTTCCCGGTGTCCAAATTCCCCGAGACAGTTCTTTTTTTCGTTTGATACCATCAAGCTCGCAGCTTTTCCTTCACGGAGTCGATTCGCTAAGTCTCGTGCAATCTGCGATGGCAGTATGTTGTTCACAAACTCGTGCGGGTCTTGTGGTCAACGTCTGAAGCTCGCTGAGCTTGAATAGCCGGTTCGATCCCCCCAAGAGTTCTCCTTAGGATGGAACGCCTGCCTCCCAAGCAGGCGTGTTATTGGTTGGAGAATCGTTGAGAAATGCCCTCAGACCCCGCTTCTGGATAACTTCCGTGTAGCCTATTATAACCGGCCAATATTTTTAATCTCTTTTTTAAAAGAGGTTTTTCTGAGAAGTGTTATTCTTTTCCAGTCGGATTTTTGTTTCATCAGGAAAGATCTCCGCTTCCGGCTAAGATCTTTTGAGTTCAGGCGGTGCGGAAAGGTCGATAAAAAGAATCGCCGCTCTTTAAGGATCTGCCCTGGTGCGCGATGTGCAGGTCACCCTACAAAACGTCCATCATCCTAGACGGAGGAGAATGGGCAGAGATTGGCCGGTTATGCCGACAATACGTCCGGAATGTGAACTCGGCTTGGGGTGCATGTACTCCAGCCCCTCTGCCCGCTTCTCGGCGCTCCACACATTTCAAGCCTTTGGGAATTCTGAAAAGCCCCCACGCAACAACGGCTTGCGGGGCGCCCTCGCGGTCGAGTGACCTCAACGGTCAGGGCCGCCCGCCCTCGCAAGGGGGAGAAGGATTAAACGTCGTATAATCTCGTGCGCGCAACGGGTGAGCAGAACATATGAACGTACAAGAACAAATCAAGAAGTATATTACCAGCCAACCGGAGCCAAAACGCAGTGACATGCGAGAGTTGCATCGGCTCACACTTCAAGTGTCACCAGAATGCAAATTATGGTTCTTCGATGGTA
>DATFZQ010000142.1:0-3626 GCA_035314345.1 Candidatus Acidiferrum sp. | reverse complement strand
GTGTCTGGAACGCAAAACAATGGAGGCACATGCCTCGGAAACGATTTGACTGCCGCTCTGGGATTTACACGCGATCCTTTCATGGCATCCCTGCCAAAGGAAGCGTTAGAAGAGCTTTCACGGTCCTACGATGAGGTTCTGGCGAAGTACTCCACGCCCGTCATGGATGTCGCGCAGGATGGCCCGCATAATCAAAAAGAATCAAACACAGCGATCGAAGATGCGGAGTTGGACTGTGGTAGTATTGGTCACTAGATAACGACTGGGGGCCAATCCTATGAGACTGAAGACAGTCCCGCAAGTTGGCCAAGACCCGAGACACTTTCCAACATATACGCTTTCAGAGTCTTCGCACTACTTGCTCGTTCCAGTTGCGACGCTACGGTCTTGGTTTGTCGGTCGGTATTATCCGGTTCAGGACGGAAAAGAGTTTTTCAAACCACCTATCTTAGTGGCACAGAAAAACCCCGTGCTGCTCTCATTCGTAAATCTCATCGAAGCCCATGTCTTAGATGCTGCCCGCAGAGAATTTTACGTTGCCTTCCCAAAAGTAAGATCTGCGATCAACTATCTTCGTCGAGAGTTTGACTCTGACCATCCTCTTGCTGAACAAAAGATTGAGACTGACGGTCGCGACCTATTTATCCGAAGCTTTGGGAGACTCATAGCTGCATCGAGCGGGGGCCAGCTCGCCATGACGGAGTTGATTGATTCCTATCTGCGTCGGATCGAATGGGATGAGCATGGATTAGCGCGCCGCCTATTCCCATTCACCAGGAAGCGCACGCTTGAACAACCAAGAGTAGTGGTCATTGATCCGCGAATATCCTTTGGCAGGCCTGTCCTGGCAGGCACGGGGATTCGGACGACGATAGTCGTTGAGAGGTACAAAGCAGGAGAATCCGTCGAAGAATTAGCCAAGGATTATGGCCGAGAACGCCTCGACATCGAGGAAGCGATCCGATGTGAACTCTCCGCAGAAGCCGCCTGAGCCGCCTACTTACTTCCTCGACAGATCACTTGGAAGAATCAAGTTAGCGACCGCGCTTCGCCAAGCGGGTCTCAACATCGAGGTCCATGATGACCATTTTGCGCAGGACGCAACTGACGAACAGTGGCTCACCACTGTCGGTAAAGATGGATGGGGTGTACGAGATAAAAGGGGGAGCTACGGAGTGCGAGAGGCCCAAAAGTCTTCAAATCGACCAGAGAGAATGCAACAACGCAGGGCAATGATGGCATTGGCTCCGCGTACGGACCAGCGCATTCCAGATTGTTTAAGGCGCTCACCGATTACGGTGCGGCAGCCTGCCTCGACCACACCGGAGCCCACAAAGAACTTCTTTTCGCGATATTCGGCATAGCGCATCTGCGGGGCATTGTTCTCGAAGTAGCGCAATTGTTTGAGCATCGACTTTTTGCTTTTAGCGGAGGCGGGCAGTTGTTTGCTGGCCTGGCGAATGAGCCGGCCGATGTCGCCCGCTTCCAACCAATCCCGCCAGGCTTTCGGAGCTTTGGCCTCCGGCCCCCAGAGAATCTGCGCGAGGGCGGTCAAATGCTCATAGGCGTGGAACAAATCCACGATATGCACAGCATCGGAGAAATGGGTTTGGATAATCGTGTGGTTATAACGAGCCCCGTCGGTCAACACGACCACCGTGTGGGCCTGCTCCAGACCCCGGCGCAGAGCCTCGGTGTACAGGCGCCAGCCAAAGAGCGTGCTGGATTCAATGGCCGCGACATAGGTGGTGGAGTGGGGGTCGCGTTGCGGATAGCCCTCTTTGTCCAAGCCCACTTGGGTGAACACGCAGCCCAGCTTGGCTTCACGGGTGCGGGCCGAACCATCTGCTTGTTTGCCGCGCCGTCCCAGCAACTCGCTTTTGCGCACCGGGACACCGGTGCCGTCGAAGCTGATATAGAACTTGGCCTCGGAGGCAGCGGCGGGCGCCGGTGTGCCGACCGCTTGCAAGATCTGTTCCTGTTGCGCCGAGAGCCACTGCTCGACTTGGTGGCCCACCTCTTCGGCCACCCGCTCGATTTCCCTCGCTTCGACCGTTAGCCCCGCGTAGCAGCGCAAATCTGCGGCGGCCTGCGCAAACTGGGATTGGCTACCCGCACGCGCCATGAGTCGGCGCACGCCAGGCGAATAGGTGGTTTGGACGATGTCCAAACGCTCGTCGTCGGGAAAGCGCCCCCGGGAACAGGGTGGGCATTGATAAAAGGAGCGCGCGAAGGGCACCCGGCCCAGGGTGGTTAACAACCCTTTACCGCGCCGGCCTCGACTGCTCATGCGCTGGCCGCACTGGCAGAGGATCACCTCCCGGGGAGCGTGTTGCTGCCAGTGACTCAGCAAGGTCCCCAGGACTCCTGCTCCGCCTTGGCGGGCGGCTTGCAGCACGAGGCTCTCCCAAGCTTCAAAATCAGGCGTCTGCCGGGTGGCCAGGGCGGCGGCGAGGCGACGCACCTCGGCGGCTTGTTCCAGTTCCACCAGGAGTTTTTTTTTGCACCACCTCGGCCACCGCTAAATCACTGAGTTGCTCGCCCACCCGCACTAACCCGTCCACGACGGTTTCAAATTGCCGCAGGGCTTGAATCTGTTGCCGATACAAGGGCACCAGGGCGGGATCGGTCAGGCGCCGGGAGACAGTCTTCTGGCCGTGCTTGCGAGTCAGGAGCGGATAAGGGCCGCGCTTGACGCGCGAACCGTCCTTGCGTTTAACCATGAGAAATTGTTCGGTGAGCGAGCCGCGCCGCAGTTCTTGCAAGCCGGAGAGTTGCTGGAGAAGCTGCTGACGTTGCTGCCGGAGGTTTGGGTAATCGGATAGGGTCTTTTTCATATTGTAGTTCTAATACTACAATATATGGGTGGAAATCAAAGCCAAAAAGCAAAACCCCCTTTTATCTCGTGCACCCTTCTGCAAGGAACTGATTGACTTGGCACGACTTAACCGTGTAGCGTAGAAGGGTTCGGCGGATAACGGTTTCGCTCTTCAAGGCATCTATTTAGGAGTGCATACGATGCTAGGGGTCCAGTCCGCGAGAGCGCGGCAGGCGGCATGGCGTGGGGCAGTGGCAAGCAGATAGCGCGGCACACAGGGCTTCACTGAAAAATCTAGAAACTTTTGGAGGAGTTCCTTCCTCCCTCTGTCCGGCATGGGTCATCCCCTTTCGCCCCATGCGCAGAGAGCGCTGCATTGTGGGCAGAGTGTGCACCATCGGAATTCGCAATAAGAGTTTGGGAGGATTGTTGTGGCGGCAACGGGTCTAGAAGAAAAATATGACGCGGTACGGCAGCTCATTGCCGTGGGCAAAGAGCGCGGTTACCTGCTCTACGATGAAGTCAACGATTCCCTCCCGGCGGAAGTTCATTCCTCCGAAGAGATCGACGATCTTCTTACCACCTTTGAACGCAACGGCATTGAGATTTACGAAGACGCGGCCTCGGCCAAAGCCGCTCGCGCCGTCGAGGTCTCTTCTGAACACGGCGACCATGAGACGGTGGTCAAAGAGGACCCTCACGCCGATGAAGGTGGCAGCGACCTCGATCTGACACCTGGCTCCCTGGAGAAAACCAACGACCCCGTCCGCATGTACTTGCGCGAGATGGGCACAGTGCCTCTGTTGAC
>DATFZQ010000141.1:0-24245 GCA_035314345.1 Candidatus Acidiferrum sp. | reverse complement strand
CAGAATCATTCCGCGCACATTGGTGAGCTGAGCGCCAAGCGCCAGGCGGAGCCCAATTTCCTGTGTGCGCTGGCTGACGGTATAGCCCATCACGCCATAGATTCCGATGGCCGCGAGCAAGAGCGCGAGCGCGGCAAAGATCCCAACCAGGAATGCGGAAAAGCGACGTGGCGAAACGGAATCCGAGAGCAGACCGTCCATGGTCGTTATGTGAGTAATCGGCAAATTCGGATCCACTTTGTGAACGACGTCTCTTATGCTGGCCGCAACGGTGACGGGATCGGAAGCGGTGCGCACTACAAGATAGGGTGTCCACCCACCAACGAAATAGGCGTCAAAAGTTGGCCCGGCATCGAGTCCAAACTGGTGTACGTTGCCGACGATGCCTATAACTGAAAACCAGCATGGTTTTGGATCGAGGGAACAGAAATTGACGCGCTTGCCAAGTGCATCCCCTTGCGGCCAGTAGCGCTTCGCCATGCTCTCGTTGATGACTATGTTCAGAACTTTCCAGTCGTCCTCGTTGAAGTAGCGGCCCGCGCGCAATGGAATTCCCAGAGAAGAAAAATAGCCGAGACTCACGCTACGAGTCTGCGCAATCGGCCGTGCGCCAGCGGCAGGAATCGGCTGGCCCTCGATGACAAATCTGGACGCTTGGCGAAACTCATTGCCAAGGGGCAAATCGTCGATTCCGCCCGCCTCTTTGACGCCAGGCAGGGCACGGATTTGCGCGGCAATTTCTTCAAACTGTAAAGACTGCTTCTCGGCCAGCTTAAGCTGTTCCTCCTGGGAAAGCTGGTTGAGCTGCGCAAAAGGGAGTGCGGGCTGCTGAATTTCCATCGTCAGGATGTGGTCGGGGCGGAAGCCGGGATCGACCTCCAGCAGGTGTTGAAAGCTTCTGAGGAGGAGGCCCGCACCGATGAGAGGCACGAGAGCCATGGCGATTTCGGAGATCACCAGCAAGTTGTGGGTTTTGTGATGCCCAGAGGAACTGGTTCCCTTGCTTCCCTGTTTCAGCACGCCGGCCAGATTTGTCTTTAGCGTGCGGACCGCGGGCAGTAAGCCGCAAACGAGGCCCGTCGCGAGGCAGACTGCAATCGCAAACCCCAGGACCCAGCCGTTCAGGCCAGTTCCGTTCAAGATGGCTAGATCGGCAGGGACTAACGCCATCAAGGCCCTCAGTCCCGCAATGGCGAAAAACACGCCCAGCACACCGCCCAGCAGGGAGAGCAAAGTGCTTTCGGTGAGCAACTGACGGATCAATCGCCAGGGGCTGGCCCCCAGGGCAGTGCGTACGGCAATTTCTCGTTCACGCGCGGCGTTGCGCACCAGGAGCAAATTCACGATATTGGCACAGGCGATCAGAAGGACAAGGCCAACCGCGCCGAACAAGACAAGCAAAGTACTGCGCAACCTGGCCGCAGAGGCATCCTGGAGTTTTTGTACCAGGACGCCAAAGCCCTTATGAGCATCGGGATAGGCGATTGCTTCTTGTTGATTGAGCCGCCCTATTTCGTCACTCGCCTGCGAAAGGCTGATGCCCGGTTTGAGCCGGGCGATAGCAACGAACGCGTGATGAATATGCTCGGTCAGGTCGTCGTCATACTGTCCAAGGGGCATCCATAAATCAGCCCAGCGTAGAAGCTGGAAACCAGCGGGGAGAATGCCAACGACAGTGTAGCGCTTGTTGTCGAGGGTAACCGTGCGGCCGACAATGGCAGGATCACCCCCAAACCGGCTCTGCCAAAGACGATGGCCCAAGATCACTACTGGCGAACTACCGGCGCGGTTCTCTTCCGGGACGAAGGAGCGGCCTACGGCAACGCGTGCTCCCAGCAGGGGGAAAAGATCAGAGCTGGCATAGCCAACCAGAACGCGCTGCGGCTCACCCTCGCCAGTCAGGTTGACCCCTTTTGATATTTCCGCATAGGCCCCCATCTCCGAAAAGCTGGCGGCTTGCTGATGCCAATCAGCGTAATCGCCGGGAGACAATCCTGCGCGGGGGACCTGCGGCGGATAAGTATTCCAAATCTCAACTAGATTCTCCGGGTGAGGGTACGGCAGTGGTCGGAGGAGCACATTTTCTACCACGCTGAAAATTGCCGTGTTCGCTCCTATCCCGAGCGCCAGGGTAAGCACGGCAACCGCGGTAAAACCTGGAGTTCTTGCCAGGTTGCGGAGTGCGTAACGAATGTCTTTTAGGAGGCTATCGAGCATGATGAGCCCTCCGCCGGGCGGAATGTTCCCTAGTAAGATTCTTGCGCATAGAAGGCCAATCCTTCTGTTGGACGTATACTTTCGCCGGAAGGATTCCTTGAATATCGCACTCGTTTTTGATTTCGAAAACGGCAGCGATTGTATGTCTAATTCGACGGCTGCCCCGATGGTGGCCTTGCGCAGAGAAAGATCCCGCCAAGCCTGCCTAAAGGCTATCGAACGGAAGACAATAAATTTCAGGGTGGTATACTTGCGCGGCTGTTTACCGGCTTCGCGCTACAGCCGCCATGGAAAGTTACGACCTCATTGTGCTGGGCTCCGGTCCCGCGGGACAACGCGCGGCGATTCAAGCGGTGAAGTTTGGCAAACGCGCGGCGCTCGTCGAAAAACTCGAAGTGATCGGGGGGACAGCGATCAACACCGGAACAATCCCCAGCAAAACCATTCGCGAAGCGGTCCTTCATCTCTCCGGCTTTCATTACCAGGGAATTTACGGCGTGAATTACCGCGTAAAGGAACAGATCACGATGGCGGATCTAGCGTTCCGTGCGCAGCATGTGATCAAAACCGAGATCGATGTGATCCGCGCGCAACTTTCGCGGAATGGGATCGAAGTGTTCACCGGCATGGGAAGCTTCGTCGACCCTCATCACGTTCGAGTTGTTGGTTCTCGCGGCCAAGCCGATTATGAAGCCGCGAACATCATAATCGCCACGGGTACCAAGCCGGCTTCGACCTCGCTCGTTCCTTTCAACAACCACACGATCATCAACAGCGACCAGATTCTGCAAATGCCGGTAATTCCCAAAACGATGATCGTGGTGGGCGGCGGTGTGATCGGGGTCGAGTACACCTGCATGTTTGCGACGCTGGGCGTGCGCGTGACGCTCATCGAGAAGCGCCCCCGCTTGTTGGAGTTTGCGGATTCGGAAATGGTGGAAGCGCTTTGCTATCACTTGCGGGACCGGCGCGTCACGCTGCGGTTGAACGAAGAAGTGGAAAGCGTGGAAGACACGCCGGAAGCCGGCGTGGTGGCAAACCTGAAGAGCAAAAAGAAAGTTTCCGGCGAAGCATTGCTCTACGCCATCGGCAGACAAGGAAACGTCGACGAGTTAAATCTCGCCGCAGCCGGATTGGAAGCCGATTCGCGCGGACGCATCCAGGTCGATGCGGATTACCGCACCAAACAGCCGCACATTTTTGCCGTGGGCGACGTGATTGGCTTTCCGAGTCTTGGCAGCGTTTCGATGGAGCAGGGCCGCATCGCTGCTGCGAATGCCTTTGGCATTCCGATTAAATCGAACAAAGCCCTCTATCCGTACGGAATTTACACAATTCCTGAAATCTCTTTTATCGGCAAAACGGAAGAACAACTCACGGACGAGGGCGTGCCTTACGAGGTGGGCATCGCGTATTTCCGGGAAATCCCGCGAGGACAGATTCGCGGCGACACCACTGGACGGCTGAAACTCATCTTCGATCCTGATTCGAAAGTGCTGTTGGGCGTGCACATTATCGGAGAAGGCGCTTGCGAGCTGCTGCACATCGGGCAAGCGGTCTTCGCGTTGAAAGGAACCATCGAGTATTTCGTCGATAGTGTATTCAACTATCCTACGCTCGCGGAATGTTACAAAACGGCGGCGTTCAACGGCCTGAACAAATTGGCCAAGACTTAGTCCGTTCGAATTGGGATCTCGGACGGCAACCCGCGGGTGCCCCGAGCTTAGGGAGAAAATCTTCAGGCAGTAACACGATAGGCAGGCAAATCATGCGCAGGACAGCCGGTGTACTGGTGATGGAGCATATAGCGGTGGGGCTTGTGGAAGGCGACAAGGTCGTCGGGCCGCTTCGCAGATATCCGGAAAAAGAAGATTCGGTGGACGCGCTGCTGGCCATGCCAGCGGACAAAATCGCGGAGTGCATCCGTGAGCAAATCGAATCGCTCGCTAAGGGGGAGAAGATTCACGCCATCGGATTGGGATTCCCCGGTGTGATACGCGATGGAATTGTTGAAGATTCACCTAACCTGCATCAAGTGAAGGGATTCCATTTGCAAGGAGCGCTCACCGGCGCGCTGCGTTTGGACGGTAAAGAGGTTCCCGTCCGCGTTTTCAATGACGCGGACGCCATGGCAGCGGGGATTGCCGCGACGCGCGGCAAACTGCACAAACTGAATCGCGTATGGACCCTGGGAAATGGCATCGGGTTTGGCCGCTATCCGTGGAGCGAAGGCGTCTGGGAAGGCGGGCACTCGGTTGTCACTCTCGACCCCAAAGAAAATTTCTGCGGCTGCGGAGGACGCGGACATTTGGAAGGCATCTTGGGATATCGCTCGATGCGGTTGAGGTTCATGGACATGGAACCGGAAGAGGTTTTTGCGAATGCCAAGACTGGCGACGCGCGATGTTCGGAGTTTGTGACTCTTTGTCACCGTGCGCTGGCGGCAGCCACCGCAACGAGTATCCACATGGAAGGCCCCGGCCAGTTCTACATTACAGGACCCAATGCGAAATTCATCGATATCGGGTTGCTCGAGAGGAATGTCCACGACATGGTGAAGATGAGCCCGCTGCAAGGCAGCCGCTTTGAAGTGATTCCCTCGAACGATGAGTTGGGAATTATTGGGGCAGCGGTCAATGCGGAACGCGCGGCTCTTGCTTCTTGAGGAACCCACTCACGCAGAAAAACATCCGCGGTAATCGTTCGACTATCCGAAAGAAAACCTACAATGCCTGCTGCGTGTAAGGCGGCATGGGGCTTGCTTGACTAGCAACCACTTTCCAACCACTTCCGCTGTTTACATAAATGTGCATGACGCGCATTTGGCTGTTCACGCCCTGGCCTCTCACGATGGCGCGGGCGGTCCATAGGCAGGTTGCCACAGCTGTTTCACGGAAAATATGTATCTTAATATCCGATACGTAGAAAGCTTCGTACTTGACTGCGGTCGACTGCACGGCGTTGATAAAGCCGGTCTTGTTGACCGCGTCACCGTGGGAAAGCGTCCCCGTGAAATCGTCGCTATAAACGCGCCGGAAAAACGTTCCGTCGCCTAACTGAATCGCGTGCGCCGTTTCTTTTTCCAGGTTGACGATCTCCTGCCGCTCTGTTTCCGTGTCCGTCTGCGGCGCTTGGCAACGCTCCATGCATTGCGATACATAATCATTTTGAGGGCTCCACGAGGGAGAGAGCGCCAGCCAAAACGTGAGCAGAGCTGCGAGTTTGTACATACAGACGAGCCTCCTAAGCAGGACCGCGGAGCCGCGCCACAGCCCTCTTTATAAGGTATATCGATGCCGCATTATCGGGCAGACAGATAGCCGAAGATGTGATGTATTCGTGACGGCGTGCGCAAAGCCGTGGTCGCGGCGAAACCATACACGGCGCCGACGGTCTTGCGGCCTCTGGGGGGCAAATAATTTAGATTCTTTGCATCAATATTTTGCGCAAACGGGCGCATGGCGCCCGGGTGTACAGTCGCCGCATCCGGGAGGTCAAGCTACCCATCCCGAGCAATACCCACCTGATTCGGAAGGGCGGAATCACCTGTAGCCGGATCAGGCAGGAGTTGTTGTAAGGAGTCGCTATGCTTACCAGAAAGAAAGGCCAGTGGAAACTCGTCGTCATCGCAGTGTTGATTGTGATCGGCACCATGCTGGGGTCTGCGGCTGCGCAAAAAGCGTCCGTTCCGAAGCCACAGAATAAACTGGCGATGGGTGAGGACGGCGTCAAGCAATTGCTGCCACTCATGAATACCGACACGAAGGGCATGGTCTCCAAGCAGGAGTTCATGAAGTTTATGGAAGCAGAATTCGAGAGATTGGATAAAAGCAAGAAAGGGGAACTGAACGTAACGGAACTAACGCAATCAAATTTGACCGCAACCCGTTTTGCCGGGAAGTAACCGCAGCATCACGGCGCCCAGACGAGAAGACTAACGTTCCGATAGCCTTCGCGCCTGGGAATATCCGGGTATTCATCAGTGTGCAAGAGTACAAGAATGTCCCGCCACGCAAGAACCCGCCGCTCTCCCATGTTTGCGGGAGCGTGCCGATTTGACCGCCACATGACGCGCCCCGGCAGCTTTGCTACCATTAATTCTCCGAGCGGCTAGAACTTCACGAGGATCGACAAATCGATAAAGGACTCATTCTTGCGAAGATCCGGGAACCAGATACTGCCGATTCCCCCTCCGCAGGCCGCTTCCGCAGGTCCCAGGGTTGCCTGACCTGAAGAGCTGCCGTTACTACATGTATAAAATTGAGGCGAACCGTTATTTCCGCCGGGGGGCGTGATGCCACCCGCGCCACTCCAATAGGGAACGCTGGCATGGCGATAATCGTACTCCCAGCGGAATGTGATGTATTGCTTGGGCATATAGTCAAACGTGACCGACGAATCCCAGGCTTTGAATGGGTCCCCCGGGTTCCCTGTGAAATATGGCGAATTCGTGGCTGCGGAAATGGCGCCTTCTCCATTGATTGGGGGAATTAGAACGAGGTAGCGTCCCGGATTGTTGATCTGGCCGCCGCCGACGGTTAAACCGAACAGATCCCTGTGGAACCAGAGGCGGTTGTAGAACATGTAGCCAACAAAGCTCTGCTTGGGCCCTCCCTTGGTGTTGCCGTGACAGCTCACCCCGGATCCATACTCGCACCCCAAGTCTCCGGTCAGTGAAAAGGCCATCTTGTCTAGGGTTTTTCCCGGTTTGTCGTAGTATTTGACCTCGATGCTGTTGTCGGTGTGGATGCGGGTGCGGCCTTTAATGAAAAGGTCATCCTGTCCAACACCGTAATTGTTAGAAATGATGTTCAACCAGGGCTTTGGAGTCCATTTAATCTGTCCGCCCACGCCCGGCGTGTGGTTGGCCGAAGCATAAGACTGCCAGCCGTTAATGAACCATGGCTCAATCTTCAAATGTGCGGTTGGAAAAATCTGCACCCGCACTCCATTAAAAAACCATGGAGTATTCGAGGAAACATAAGAAGGCTGATAGGCCCAATTGTCAAAGTTGTAGTAACTGAATAGGCCGATGTAGGACATGAAAATCCCGGCGTCGACATTGATGCCATGCAACACATTGAAGTGGTACCCGCCGTAGGCTTCCGAAACATAACGGTAGGCATCGGCTAGATTCCATTGGCCGTGCCCTGGACTGGGGTCGTTCCGTGGCGTGGTCTCAGAATACATGCCGAACTGGGTCATCAGCCTGCCACGAACATTGTCGTAGTGAAAGTCGCCGCCGACGCCAAGCTGCTCCAACTGGACTTCGTAAGACCGAAACAGCTCACTCGAACCGCCGATAGTGTGATCCGTCGGATGGTTGAAGTCGGCGACGTAGTTGGTGTCGACTCGGATTTCTGGCGTAAAGAACTTCGAGTCCCAAAATATCTCTTTTGTGCGTGGGCTGCCGTTCAGCCAGGTCCAATCCGCATCCGAAAAAGGCTCGACATATCCTGGCTTTCCTGTTGTCCCAACCGCAGCCACATTCGTTGGCGTAGTCTGATCCTGACTCGGCGGAGAAGCGGGTCCAATCCCTGGCGCTATGGCGCTCGCGCTCTTCAAAATACTGGTTGACGCCGCCGAAGCCGCGTTCACCGCGACGGGATTCGTCCCTGGCGCACCGGCCGCTACTACATTAGTTTCGCTTCGACCTGCAGGAACAGTGGGTGGTGCGGCTGCAGGCTCTTTCGCTTCAAGCTCCGCCACACGTTTCTCGAGTTGTTCGACGCGATCCAGGAGCATGCGCTCGCGCTCCGTCAATCCCGCAGCAGGGGCAGCCGGTTTTGCAGGGGCCGCTTTTGCCGGCGGGGTGGTCTTGTCTTTCTCATCGTCTGCATGCAAGAGCCCCGGAGATGCGCTGACACAAAGTAGTGCTGCAGGTATAGCGAGAATAAGCATTTTTTTCTGAATAAGCGCGCGCATATTCCTCTCCAATGGTCACTGCTTGGCAACGGAATTGTCGGTGTACGGAAGTCGAGCGACTTCAAGGGGCGCAGGACCTTGTATCGTTGCCAAAAAAGAGTAGCGCGCAGGGCATTAAAAAATCGTAAGAGGGCTGATAGCTTTTTATAAGAGGAAATTGCAGTTTAGGAACGTGTTACCGGCGGAGGGGAGCGGACGGATCGCGCTGGGAGATTTCGAACGCCACTCCGCGAGCCTCCTCGTGAATCAAGCCATTCGTGGCCAGGACGACGGGGCCCCCCAGTTGGTAAGGCTTCCCCGCAAAGTCGCTGACCGTGCCGCCTGCTTCCTCGATCAGCAGAACTCCGGCGGCGGTGTCCCAGGGCTTAAGGCCGAACTCCCAGAATCCATCGAAGCGCCCGGCAGCGACACTGGCCAGATCGAGCGCCGCGGAGCCATCGCGGCGGACGCCGTGCGAGCGCAAAGTAAAGTCCCAGTAGTAGTGAATGTTGGGGTTTGCGAGTCGTTTGTGCACTGGAAAACCGGTGCAGAGAAGGCTTGTAGCAAGTGCATCCACTTTCGAAACGAAAATTCTCCTGCCGTTCAGCGTGGCGCCGGCGCCCCGGGCGGCGGCAAATAGCTCGTCATAGAAGGGATTGTAGACCACTCCAGCGAGAAGAGCGCCGCGTTGTGCAAGAGCAATCGAAACGGAAAAACAAGGATAGCCGTGGGCGAAATTGGTCGTGCCATCCAGCGGATCCACGTGCCAGCGAAACTCTGAGTCGCTCTCGTGGCCGGTTCCCTCTTCCGCGGCAATGGAGTGTTCCGGAAAATATTTTGTCAGGCGCGCAACAATGGTTTGCTCGGAGCGTTTGTCCGCTTGCGTGACCAGGTCGACGTCGCCCTTGTAGCTGATCTGTGGAGGACGGTCGAACTCTTCACGCAGGATTTTGCCGGCTTCCTGGGCGATTTCAATGGCGACATCGAGATAATCTTTGCTCATCGCAAAATGGATAACGGAGCGCCTTTTAGACTGCGCAATACGTAAAGTGTTCTCCACTTTACCATCAGCGGCGAAGAAAAAGCTTCGTCCGTGCACACGAAATCTGTTGCTGATATTTCTTCTAGATAGCTGCCGTTTTTAAGGGCATCTCAATCCCATCCGAGTTAAACTAAATTCCCAGCCTAAATGTGAGGGAGCATCATGTTTCAAATGTGGAAGCTCCGGCCTGCGGCAAGTTTGCTTGCACTGTCTTTGCTCTTAATCGGCACAGTACGCCTCTCTGCCCAAAGCAGCAAAGTCATGGGCGAAGTACACTTTGAAGGCGATACGCAGATCGATCGTGATTCGGGCGTGTGGATCGACGGCGAATATGTCGGCTACGTCAAGGAACTCAAGGGAGACAAGAAAGTCCTGCTGCTGCCGGGCAAACACCAGATCGCCATCCGGCAAGCCGGGTACTCCGAGTTCACGCAAGAGGTGGTTGTCGAGCCCGGCCAATTGCAGACGATTCAAGTCAAAATGCAGCTGCTCCCCGGCGAAAAAATGCCTGAAGTGACTTCTGAGCTCAAGGTTACCGTTCAGCCAAAGCGCGCTGCCGTCTTCCTGGATGGCCGTTACGTGGGCCACGCGAGTGAGCTAGGCGGAAAATTTCATTCGCTGCTGGTCAATCCGGGAAAGCACAAGATAAAGATCGAGCTGCCCGGCTATCGAACGTATGAAACCGAAGTCGATGTGTTGGCTGGACAAAAGGCAGAGGTGAAGACCGAGTTGGTCAAAGGCAGCATCGAGCAAGCCGGCTCGGACATCAAGAAACCGCAGTAGCCCCGTTTCTTTCTGAAAGTATCAAACAACAGTCAAAAGATCCTGAGAATTGTCACTGCGGGCCGGTGAGATATGTTTTGCGCGAGCGAACGTGATAATCGCCGTTCAGAACCTTGACTTCGATTTTGCGGTACGTATTGGCAGGCCCGCGCGGCGTGGGGTAATAGGCCAGGCGGTATTGCGTCCGTAACTCGCGATCGATCAGGTCGAATATCACGTCGAGCTCCTGGGGAGTGTCCGGAAAAAACATATCGCCGCCGGTGGTCTCCGTGATCGTTGTGAGCGCGTGCTCGCCGGCGGTGTTGCGGCCACTCTCATTTTTCATGGGGCGAATGACTATGGTGTAGAGCAGCGCGTCCGCGCGCACGGCTTCTTTGCGCGCGGCTTCAAAATCCGCGGTGCTGGTGGTTTCGCCCGCATCTGTAACCAAAATAATGACGCGTCGCCGATCTTCTCCGCGCCGCTCCAGCGCCTTCGCTCCGAGAAGGACGGCGTCGTAGATCGAAGTGCCTGCGCCAGGCGGAATCCTTCGCACAGCGGCCTGCAAGATCGCGACATTGTCCGAAAATGCGGCTATTTGCGTGACATTTTCGTCAAACCCAAAAACCGAAAGACGATCACCGGGACGCAATACCTGGCGGATGAAGTGCGCGGCAGCCTCTTTCTCAAAGGCAATTTCCTTGTTCGCGCTCAGGCTCGAATCGATCATCAGCGCGAGGTCGAGAGGTTGCTGCGTTTCGGATTCAAATACTTCGATTTTCTGGAGCGTGCCTTCTTCGTAGACCTGGAAAGCTTCAATGGGCAGATCCGGCGCAGGCTTGCTGTGCTCGTCAAGAACGCTGGCCAAAATATTTACGAGTTCCACTTTAACTTTGATCTTGCCGCGCTGCTGATCAGCGTCTTCCGGCGGCCTGAGCGGTGGCTCCGGCGTTGGCACAATGCTACCGGGCGGCGGTGGCGAAGGCAGAGATGGCGGTACTGGAGCTGCGGCATCGGCGGATGAAGAATTGGCAGGCAGCTTGGGCTTCGGTTGCGCCCAGGGCGGGCGGTCAGGCTTGTCCTGAGCGAAAGCCATCCCGGCCACAAAAAGAGCTCCGAGAAACGCGGTGGCTGCAAGAAGAGCGCGAGGGGCTGTAGAGCTCATTGATTCCCTAAGATGCAGGTTTCGCCGTGCGCGTCTCCAAGGGAGCTGGAGGCTTCTCGCCGTCGGCCCAAACGGCGCCGTCCTCGAAATATTCCTTCTTCCAGATCGGAACAGTGCGTTTTAGGGTGTCGATGGCAAACCGGCAGGCGTCGAACGCGGCAGGCCGGTGCGCCGAACTAACCGCTATGAACACGCTGGTCTCTCCGATTTCGAGCCGCCCCAGACGATGCGCGATGGCAACCTGGTGGATAGCGAATTTCTCGTGGATTTGCTGGGCGATTTCGCGGATTTTGGCCAGCGCCATGGATTCATAAGCTTCGTAGTCGAGATAGAGCGTGCGCCGGCCGTGGGAATGATTGCGAACGCAGCCATCGAACGTGACGACGGCGCCGTCTTCGGCCGCGCGGACATGCCCGATCAGGGCTGCTTGATCGATAGGGTCGCGCACCAGTGCAAGAAGGTCAGGTTGTGAGGATTTGGTCATGGACAACCGCATTAGCCGCCACTTACTGGCGGGAGAAAAGCCACTTCATCACCGGAATGGAGCGGCGTGCTCCACGCGGCGAATTCCTGATTGCGCGAAGCGACTAGCGAAGCGCGGAAGCGTGCAAGTTCGGGGTGACTCGCGCCGTAGTGCGAGAAAAGCGCTTCGATAGGCGCGCCGTCTGGGAGTTCTACGGAGTCTTCCGCCTGGCCGACAATCTCTTTGAGGCGGCCGAAGAAAAGCACCTTTACACGCGCGGTCTGGGAAGAGAGGCTCACAAGAGAATTGTAACCTGCGGAAGAGTGCCGAGCCATAGCCTGCGCGGTTAGCGCCAACAGGCGTGCAGACTAATCCAGTTTCGACATGTTTGAACAGGAAAACCGCTTTGAACTTTTCTATCGCTTGACCACGGGCCGAGGCTTGCGTAGCGTTCTGGCATAGCCTGTTTTTGTGTTTTATTTGAAGAGGATCGAACAGAATCGCAATGAAGATTCTTGTGACGGGATCGAGTGGCCTGGTTGGGAGTGCGCTGGTGCTCGCGTTGGTAAAGGCTGGGCACACAGTCTGCCGGCTGGTGCGGCCAGGAAGTATCACGAAAGATTCAGCGAATAACGGTTTTCAAGTGGCATGGAATCCCGCGATAGGAGAGCTCGGCGGCGCGGCGGTTGGCGCGGACGCCGTAGTCAACCTTGCCGGAGCATCGATTGCCGATGGCCGCTGGAGCGTCGCGCGCAAGGCGGAGCTGCATGCAAGCCGCATCGATACGACGCGCGCGCTGGTCGCCGCCCTTGCCAAAATGAATGCGCGGCCCAGAGTGCTCGTTTCTGCGTCGGCGACAGGCGTATACGGCAATCGCGGCGACGAACTACTCACGGAAGAAAGTCAGCCCGGTAATGATTTTCTGTCGAACCTGGCGAAGGACTGGGAAGCTGAAGCGCTGAAGGCTGAAGCGATTGGGATTCGCGTGGTGCTCGCGCGATTCGGAATTGTTCTTGCGCGGCATGGCGGAGCACTCCCGCCAATGATGCTTCCCTTCCGGTTCTTCGCCGGCGGGAAAATTGGTTCGGGCCAACAGTGGATGTCGTGGATCGCGCTGGACGATGTAGTCGACATTCTGCGTCTTGCAGTAGAGCGCGGAGAAGTGAGAGGACCGATCAACGTGATCTCTCCGCAACCAGTGCAAAATGCCGACTTCACGAAGGCTCTTGCGAGCGCCATGCGCCGGCCAGCGCTCTTCCCTGCCCCGGCTTTCGCGCTGCGCCTCGCACTTGGTGAAATGGCCGACGCGCTGCTTCTATCCAGCCAGCGCGTCCTGCCGAAAAAACTGGAAAGCCTCGGTTATCGCTTCCTCCACTCCGATTTGAAGAGTGCCTTAGGCGCGATTCTCGGCGGCTCGTAAACTCCGCTGCGCAGCCTATTTAATTACGTTAAGCGTCACATCAACCTTTATCACGTGTCCGGTGACGGGGTCCGTCGCAACTGTCGATTGAATGCTCTGACCGTCACGTAGGAGCATCCCTCCCTGACTGCGGAATTGCTGGATGGTCGGTTGGCTGCTGGAGATTTCGTTACCTCCCACGGAAACTGGCTTCGCGTTTGCACCGGGCAAGTATGCCGAAGACTTCTCCATGTTTAACTTCAAGAGAAAGCGGCCGTCGTCGGTCTTGTCTGCCCGACCGTCGAGATTGGTGCCCACATCCTGATATTGGATTTGCTTGACGCCCGTATTGCTCGACGTCTCTATGGGAACGCGCAAACCCATACGCACAGCGGCCGTTGATCCGCGGTCGTCAGCGTTTATGAGAAGAGTGTAGGGCAAGCTGCTGATCTTTTTATCGCCGTCGAATTCAGTAAAGGTGACTTGAACACGCAAAGGGGTTATCGTCTTCGCGGTTTCGGCAGGCTTGGCATCACCCGTGGATTTTTCCTTGTCCTGCCCCCAGAAACAGGGGACAGCGAGCACCAGAACCGCAATCGAAACTGCCAGAACAGGTTTCTTCATGAGACGCTCCTTTTCCAAATTCTGCGACCGCTTAACGACGTGTTTTCTCATTCGGTGATGCTGATTCCGCACTTACGTCCTCGAGCGGTTTCATTTCGATAGGGGAAACTTCAAGCGGTAAAACTTGCAGGTCTCGCAGGGGTTGCTCGGGATTCGTCGTGAGCAAAACACCTGTTTTCACAGCGCCTTCCCGCAAGCCCGCGAGCAGGGCGTCGATGGCCTGCTTCTGTCCTGCGGGAATTAGCACGGCAGCATGTTCGGCTTTGACAGATGGTTCAGTTTTGGTGGGACGGAACGACCTGCGTTTCGTAGGTAGGGTGGTCATTCCGAATGGCGAAACAACTGTGGGAGCCGGTCGAATCTCAGCCGACGGCATATTATGGGTGGAAGTATTCACGGACGGATTTGTTGGGACCGTATCCAGCACGAAGCCGCGCACGAAAACGATCGCCGCAACGACCACCGCAGCAGTGGCGATCGCTGCCCTTGCCGGCATCCATGAACGGCTGGGAACGCTTCGGTCGTTCAATTCAGCGCGTACTCGCGGAAGAAGTGACGCAGGCACCTCGCTGTTAGCTTCAGCGCGCAAGCCGGTGTCGATGGCGGTGACGAGTTGCAGCTCCTCGGTGAAGGCGGCCCTGCAGGATGCGCAAGCATCCAAGTGCGAACGCAATTCGCTCGAAGGCTCCGCCGCGGCTACGACCGCGTCGGTCAGCTCTGCTAGATAGTTTTCGCAAGATTTCATCTTCGATGGCATCGCAATTTCTCCGCTAACTGCTTTCTGGCAAAAAACAATCTCGACTTCACCGTTCCCATCGGCAAGCCAAGCATTTCCGCGACCTCTTCCAGTGAGTGACCTTGCATCGCCGCGAGCAGAAGGACGAGCCGATGTTTATCCGGAAGCTCGTCCATGGCGCGGTCCAGATGCTTCTGAAATTCGCTGGTAGCAGCCAAGTCTTCCGTCGAAGGCCGTGGCGCCGATTGTGACCAAAGCGTTTCGCGCACTTCGCGACGCTTGGAAGAGCGGGCGCGATCGATCGCAAGCCGAAACGCAATACGCACCAGCCAGGCTCGAAAGCGCGTGCGATCACGCAATCGCTCGAATCGCCGGTACGCTCGCATCAACGCTTCCTGCGCAACGTCTTCCGCATCCGCGCTGTTGCGCAGCACGCCGCGAGCGACGCGATACGCTAACGGCCCGCATTCCGCGAGCCGTTCCTCAAATTCGCGACGGAGAGCAGCCGCAGCCCCTTCCTGCGCGAACTCCTTCTCGGCGGTACGGCCTGGCTGGATCAGAACCAGCTCCTGCATTGGGTTTCTTATGCGAGCCGAAAGCCCTCGCCCTCCCCGTACACCTGCCAGACGCCACGGCTGGTCATTTGGTTCATGGAAGTTTATTTAGCCCATGTATTCAACCAGTCGGTTGAATACACGGGTTTCTGAAAAATGGCACAAGTCGCACCCAACCCATGAGATGACTCCCGTTTTGGAACAGTGGCTCAGACCTCCAGTTCCATTTCGGAATGTGGGGAGCCACCCCGCGGACTGCGAGGTCTTCTAAGTACCCAAAACAAGAATCAGGACAGTCTCCTCTCTAGAAAATAAGCTATTTTTTATCAGTATGTTAGAGAAACCATCCGCGATCGTGTCCTGTCTCGGAGCGCTGAAACTGGTCCGCTGCTTTCGCTGGCCCTTCGCCTGCCCGCCGTGAATACCAGCTTTACGACGCGCATGCGTCCGGGCTCATAACTCGTCCTTCAGTGAGCAAACAACCGTTCGTGGGGCAGTTTCCGATTCCGGGGCTTACCGCTATTTCGGCCTGACTTCTGACCAAGGCCTCCTGGCAAGATCGAGCCAGTCGAAGAACAACTAGGAACCTGCTTGCTCCGAAATCGATTCGTTTGTCACCATTGTCGCGCTGCTGTATCCTGCCTCTAGTGTCCTGCATTTTGAGGCTGCCAATGACTCAATCCCTCACACCCCTCGACTCGCTGCTCTTCACCATCGTACTCGGCACACTCGCTATCGGCCTCCCTATTCTCGTGGTGTTATCCATCCGCTTTCTATGGGATCGCAACCTGAACCTGGGCCGCTCGAAAGAGCTCGAAAAGCTCATCTGGCAGTTGCACCGCATCGCCAGCGCCATGGAGCATCAGATGAACTTGGCATTTCCCGCGGTTCAGCCGGGCACGGAAGAACCTCGTGATCTCGCCTATCTACAGCAGCTTGCTGCCCAACCAACTGCTTCTACCCCTAGCCCTGTGACTCCCAGTGCAGCGGCCGGGGCTCCGGCGCCCGCCACAGATCAGCCTGCCGTGCACCAACCTGTGACTCCGCCGCCAGTCGTCCAGCAGGCACCTCTTCCTGCGCTTGAACGCCGAGAGCCTTCTGCCGAGGCCCCACGCGCCGGGGTCAACTCCATGTTCGGCATGTAAGTTTAGTTTTTCCTCGTCGTTAAAGTATTTAGTAAGGTGCCCTGCTACAGGCCACCTAGATTGCTCCTCTTCCGAGCCAGTCCTGATTGGTTTATCGATGGGAAGTAAGACACGGCATTTCAAGAATTTCGCTATCCCTTTAAGGTATATTAGCGTCGACAGACTAGGGCCGACGGGCGTATTTTCTCCCGGTATCTGGCTTGAAATGTTTGGGCTGTAAATGCTCATTAGTTTAGGTGTGTGCAGCGGCCGCATAGGGAGGGCGTGAGCAGATTTCGATCACACGCCCCGAATTAGGACGATTCCGGCGAGCTGGTGGCAATTGGGACGGCACCAAATCGAGCTGTTCCGAAGCATGGTAGAAATTGGCCAAGATGCTTTCGGATTTAACCAGAATGATGCCTTTTTGGTCCTTGTATGCAAGCTTGAAGGTCGGGGCCAAGACGCAATGAATTTCGACGGGCTCGCGATGGCAGGTGAATGAGCTTGGAGAAGTTAGGAAAATACCTGATTCAGAGAGAGCTTGGGCGCGGAGCTGGAGGTGTCGTTTACCGGGCTCGCGATCCAATCATCAATCGTCTCGTCGCATTGAAGACGATCACTACGGGTCTGGCCGAATATCCCGATTTGCTCCAACGCTTTTATCAAGAGGCTCAATCTGCTGGTGGCTTGCAGCATCCCAACATCGTCACGATTTACGATTTGGGCGATGCAGACGGCATTCCCTATATCGCGATGGAACTTCTGGAGGGGGAGAGTCTAGATCAGCTGATCAGCCGCCGCGCGGCCCTGCCTGTTCCATTGAAACTGACTTACGTTTTGCAGGCGTGCCGCGCGCTGGACTATGCCCACAAGCGCGGAATTATCCATCGCGATATCAAGCCCGATAACGTGATGCTCACCAGAGATGGCACGGTGAAGGTTGTGGACTTCGGCATTGCCCGTGTTCTTGAAACTTCAAAAACGCAGACCGGTATGTTGCTGGGCACCTTCGCCTACATGTCTCCTGAGCAATATCACGGCGAGCATGCAGATGCGCGCTCCGATATATGGTCGTTCGGAGTTCTTTTGTATGAGTTGCTGGCGTACCAGAGACCATTCCGAGGATCGACTCCAGCGAGCCTTATGCACAGTATTTGCCAGCAGGAACCGACCCCTTTGCTTGAGGTGGCCCCCGAATGTCCTGCGGCTCTCGAAAAAGTAGTCCAAAAAGTCTTACGGAAATCGCCTGACGAACGATATCAGTCGATGGAAGAAGTTCTCCTGGACCTGGATCCAATCTGCAAAAGCTTGCAGGCGGAGTCCGTTGCCGCGTTGGTCGTCCAAGCGCGCAATTTGTCAGAACAGGGTGACTATTCCCAGTCTCGTGACTTGCTCCGCCAAGCACTTCAAATCGATTCAACGAATTCACAAGCCAGGAATCTTCTTGAAAAGGCGAACACCGAACTTCGAAGGATTCTAATTCGGCCGAAGTTGCAGCAACAGATTGAAAAGGGTCGGGAGTTACTGGCCGAAGGGAAAACGCAAGAAGCAAGGGTGGAGGCAGAGGTCGTCTTGCAGTTGGACCCCACCTTTGAACCCGGCCAAGAGCTGCTGAAGCGCGTCCAGCAAGAAATGGACCGCGCTCGCCAAATCGCCGAATGGATTGACGCTGCCGAGCAACGCTTGGCGCAAGGCCTCCTGGAAGAAGCCGAGGAGCTACTTGCTAAAGTCCTGGAAGGGGAATCCACCAATCAGCAGGCAAAAGCGCTTCAGCTACAGGTGACTAGCGAAAAGGCGGAGCGCCAGAGGCGCGCGCAATTCTTCGAGAAAATGCAGCAGGCGCGCGGCTTGTGGACGCAACAGAATTACGCGGAATGCATCCAGCTTCTGGTCGAATTGCGGAAGGAATTTCCCGATGATGATGAGATTCCCCGGCTCCTGGAGACCGCCCAAGAAGATCAGGCAAACCAGAGGCGATCACAGGGTCTGGCTGATGCCCGCAGCATGCTGGCAAATCGCCGCTACGACGAGTGCACGGCGCTTCTTGCTGAACTTCGAAAGCAATTCCCTGGCGACGATGAAATCCTCAAGCTGCAGAAGACGGTGTTTGAGGATCAAAGAAAACAACGAAGAGCGCAATCTGTTGCGGAAGTTCGAAGCCTTCTAGCGGCGAGACGCTACGACGATTGCACGTCGCTGCTGAATTCCATCCTCAAGGAGTTCCCAGGCGACGACGAAGTCCTGCAACTTCAAAGAAATGTCCTCGAGGATCAGAGAAAAGAACGAAGATCGCAGTCTATTGCGGAAGTTCGAAGCCTCTTTGCCGCGAGGCGGCACGACGCCTGCACCACATTGCTGAACTCCATCCTCAAGGAGTTTCCGGGCGACGACGAAACGCTGCAGCTTCAAAAGAATGTACTCGACGATCAGCGAAAACAACGGATGTTGGATTCCCTGAGCGAGGCGCGAAACATCCTGGCAGCAAAGCGCTACGACGATTGCATCTCCCGGCTGACATCTCTACAGAAAGAATTTCCAGAGGAAGCCGATGTCTCGAGATTACTGGAAACCGCCAAGGCGGAGAAAGCTGAACAGCAGCGACAGCAAAGCGTCGCGAAAGCCAGAAAATTACTGGCTGGGCGAAGGTACGATGAGTGCAACACGTTGCTTTTGGAATTGCAGACGCAGTTTCCCAAGGACGACGAAATCCCGAAGCTCCTTGATGTGGTTCGAAAGGACCAATCCGAGCAGCGCAAGCTGCAAGGTCTGACCGAAGCGCGTAGTCTGTTGCACTCGCGGAATTATGAGGGATGCCTCGCACTGCTCGGAAAGCTGCAGGGCGAACATCCCAATGACAACGACGTCGCCAAGCTCCTTGAGACGGCGCTCGGGGAGCAAGCCGAACAGCGCAAACTGAAAAGTTTGTCAGAAGCCCGAAGTTTGTTGACCTCTCGTAATTACGAAGAGTGCTTAGCGTTGCTCGCCAAGCTGCAGAGTCAATATCCAAAAGACAATGACATCCTAAAACTGATCGAAATAGCGCGTGAAGATCGTGCCGAGCAACAGAAGCAGCGCCAGCTTGCAGACGCCAGGAATCATCTGGCTGCGCGACGATTTGCGGACGCCATGGGGGTGCTTGATGGACTTCGCGAGGCTCACCCAAAGGATTCAGCGGTCATCAAGCTGCGAACTTTAGCCCTCCAGGAAAAGGAAAAACAGGACAGCCTCGAACGTCTGCAGGGCGAATTGAAAGCCATAAAAAATTTGGTCAGCGAAAAGAAATATAATGAGGTTCTTGCACAATCAGAAAGAATCCAGAAGGAATTTCCCGGTAATACGGATTTGAGCCGACTCATCGAGTTTTCGAAGGCCCAACAGGCGGAGATCGAGCGGGAAACTCAACAAAAGGCAATTTTTCAAGAGGTGAAAAAGCTCTTTGATTCGTCCCATTTTGAGGAGGCATACCAGGCTGCCTTGGCCGGTCTCAAGACATTTCCTGACAACAAGGAACTGCAGCTTTTGCGCGAGCAGGCCGATAACCAACAGCGAAAGCTGGAAACCCGGCAACACATCGAGCAGAGAATTCGGGAAATCAAGGTCAAGATCAACCGGGGAAAGATTAGCGATGCGATAGATCTGGCCAAGCAGACGCTCATGACTCTGGGGCCAGACACCGATGTAAATCAATTGCTAAATTCTGCCCGGGTTGAGTTCGAGGCTCGTGAAAGAAAGAAAGACCAGGAAGAAAAGCTGGAAGCAGTTCGTGCTCTGATCAGTGCAGGGAAACTGGTCGAGGCGACAAAAACTTTAGATCTAGCCGTTGAGGCGAAGATTCTTGAGGTCTTCGATCCTCGCGTCCAGCGTGTCTGTGAAGAGTTGGACGCAGCCAAATCCGCTGCAACGGCAGCCGCAGCAACCGTGATATCCGCGCCACCCGTGAGTCGGTCCAAGGAGTATGCTTGGCTGCAAGGGCCGCCGGAGCCGGAAGTCGCCACGCCAGAAGAAACGCGCCCTCCAACGGAAGTACCAGGGGCAAAGGCGTCTGCCGGCCAGACAGTTTTATTGCCTACGCAGCCGGTAGTTCCACCGGCAGTTCCACCGCATCTACCTCCACCACCTGCGGAGAGCGTTCCCCGAGTCTCGGCCCCTCCTCAGCGTCCAGAAAAACCCGTTACGAAACCCACTCGAGAACCGATGGTTGAGCGGGCAGCTCCAATTGCGCCTTCTCCAACTCCCACTCCAACAGTCGCTTTGCCCCCTCCTTCCCAACCGCGGAGGGAGATCAAGCAGTCGGTTCCTCAAGTTTCAATCCCTGAGGCGATCCCTGTTGCAGGGGTGGCTCCTCCTTCGAATAGGAGGAAGACCGCACGAATTGGTGCTTTGGTTTTGTGCGCGGTGGGACTGATTTGGGGACTAATACGGATAGCTACGTTGCTTGGCACGCATGAGACCGCGCCCACGCCGACCGTTGCGAAACCGACCGCGAAGCCGGAGCCAAATCCGCTTGAAGTTCAGCAGCGCGACGCTTTAAAGGCCGCGGATAAGCTGGTTGCTTCGAATGATCTCGAAGGCGCGCTGAAAATCCTTTCACCGGCAGCAGATTTGAATGGTCCATTCACTGCCGAGATCAAGAAAAAGCAAGCTAGCATCGAAGAGTCGATGCAAAATCAAAACCTACGTGACCTCCGACGCAGGGAAGAGCTTCTATGGCAGCAGGCAAACGACGATGTCACAAGCGGACGCTTTGCAGACGCGCAGAAAAAGCTGCATCAGATCCTTGCGCTAGGCGACGGAGGATTGCGCAAGAACGATGCGCAGCAAACCCTTGCGCACACCATCCCGGATCGCCAGGCAGAGGAAAAACTATTTTCGCAGGCGCGCCAGGCCGCTCAAAAGAGCGATATAAACAGTCTCCAGAGCGCCTCTGATATTCTTAGCCGCCTCGCTTCACGGGAGGGTCCGCGGAAGCCCGAAGCAGAGAAAATGCTACAGGACGTCCGAGCGAAACTATCCAGCAGTTACGTCAGCAGTGCTCGTCAGGATTTGCAGCGCGGAGATTTCCATGCAGCCCGGCAGAAGGCTGGTCAGATCCAGCAGAGTGGCAGCGATGCTGGAGCGCTTTCCACGGAGATCGATCAAGCCGAACAGAGCCGCCTTACCCAATTGGAGAGCCAGTTCAATCAGCTTAAGCAGAGCGACGACGATGCCGCCGCCCAGCAACTCAGCAACCTGCAACGAGGGTTCCAGGCGCTGGCCGATAGTGCTGGGCCCCGATCGGAAGAGGCCAAAGGCTATGTTAATAATCTGCCAGAGGCGATACGCGAAGTGCATGAACGCGCAGCGAGCAAACGCGCCGAAACTGCCTATGGGCAAATTGTCGCCAGATATCAGCAAGCCTCGAACACGAACGATAAGACTGGACTGGAGGCGGCTCGTACTGGCTTCCAGGCCATCGCAAAAGCTGGCGGCCCGCACGCAAGCGAAGCCCAGCGGTTTGTGGACGAAATTGGCACAAAGCTTGCGGCCCTGAACCAGCCTCCTCCAGTGGTAACGCCTGTCCCGCCTCCACCAGTTTCCGCGCCTGTTGACAATGATGCGGTGCTCGCCCTGGTTACGCGATACTCACAGGCTTTTGAGCAAAGGAATCCGGATGCCCTGCGGCAGATTTGGCCGACTATGGGGACGCTGTACACTCGTTACAAAAACTCGTTTGAGAAGGCCAGTTCCATTCGCATGCAGGTCCAAACGGAGACCGTGAAAATCGGCGCTGACGGCAACACCGCTACTGTGACGGCCCAAGTCACTCAGGAATACACTCCCCAAGGCGAGAAGCCAAAAAGCGTCAAGGGCCGCACCATCTTTCAATTCGCAAAGTCGAATGGCTCCTGGGTCATCACGAACGTCCAGTAAGCCGGAACGTCCAAACCTGCCTTCTTAACAGCTGCCTTCTTAACTGCCTTCTTAACAGCTTGACCAAAATACACCGCGTGGATAAACTCGGCCCAACTCGCGATGGGGTGATATGAATCGGCTAAACCAATCACTATCTTCTGGCCAGTTAGTCTAACCCGACCTGACAGGACCATTTTTGAATCGCGAGATCTCGGTGGGACCTCCTCTGGTGGCAAGTTTTTTGTGTCGGGAGCAGAGGAAGCGTTCGTTGCACAACCCAGCGAGGAAATACTGCTCGACGCAGGTGGACTTGGTTTGGAATTTCACGGGCCCTATTCCACGAGGGGGAAATGTCAAATGAAGAGCTGGATGATAGTCAGTCTTGCGGCCCTATCTTTTCTCGTCGCCGGGAGCGCTTCGGCCCAGACGTGCCCGTTGAACGGCACGTTGAGTACCAAGCTGGTCTGCCAAATTCCACAGGTGTATGGCCCGTTTGGATTTGGCACAACGACCGACCCGACGCAGTCCGTGTTGTTCACTGGGGACCATCACAACGCTCATTTCTCGAGCGATTTCCTATCTACATTCGCGCCCATCAATGAAGCCGTCGGCATCCAGGCGTCACAATTACCCCTCGCTTCACCTTCTTCCGGTATCACTTTCGTATACGACCCGGCCCTGAAGACGTTCGCGCCTTCAACCGATGAGAGTCTCGGACCAATCGTAGGCAATCGCGCAACCACGATCGGGAGGCGCAAGCTCTTCCTTGGCTTCAGCTACCAATACTTCAATTTTGGCTCGATCGACGGACAAAGCTTGAGCAATATCCCGACCGTCCTCCAGCATCAACCGTTTCCTGTACCTAATCCCCAGCACATCCCGTCGTGCGATAATCAAACGGCGCTAACAACCACCAATGGTTATGCGGGGGACCCGTGCTTCGTGCGCGACTTTATACAAACGTCGAACAACATCGACCTCACGATTCATCAATACACGATCTATGCGACCTACGGGATCACTAATCGTCTCGAATTCTCGGCTGCGATTCCGATTTTGAATGTTCAGATGGCCGTCAGTTCGCAGGCCACGATTGTTCCGAATTCTGTCACGCCTACAGCGGTTGGCTCCCCCGGCAATGTATGGCACTCCTTCAATCCCACGAATCCGGTGCTCGCTTCCCAATGTGCCTCGCAGGTTCCGTGCCTCAATGCTACGTTTTCTGATTCGAGCAGTGCAACCGGAATCGGCGACGTCGTTCTCCGCGGAAAATACACCGTATACAATGGAGAGCGGTTCGCCGTGGCTGCCGGGGTGGACGTGCGTCTGCCCACCGGGGATGCATTGAACTTCCTGGGTTCTGGCGCCACGGGGGTGAAGCCCTTCGGAGTCGTTTCGTACAGGGCCCGCATCTCTCCGCACGCGGAGGTGGGTTATGAATGGAACGGCGATTCCACACTCGCCGGAACTAATATAGTTCCCGGGCCTGCGGGCACCACCCCGACAAACACGGGCAAGCTTCCCAACCGGTTCGTCTACATTGTGGGCGCCGACATTCGCGTCGTGAAACGACTGACGGCCGCGTTTGATATTTACGGTCAGCGCTTGTTCAGCAGCCCGGAACTCGTCTCTCAACCCTATACGGGCCTTGGGAACTGCTCCGGCCCCACAGATCCGACCGGCGCCACCTGCGGGACTTATACAGCTGGGACGATTCATCCAGACATCGCACAGAGAACCACGGACATAAATATCACCGAAGCTTCGCTGGGTCTGAAGTACCGCTTGGTTGGCCGGTTGGTGATTACTGGAAATGTCCTTCTTAAATTGGATGAAGGCGGACTTCGAAGCAACGCCGTGCCTCTCGTGGGCATTTCCTATAGTTTCTAGCGCTTCCGTAGCCTGAGAGAAGTGCGACGACATAAACTGAAATTGTTGGGTTCAAAACCGCAACGGATGAAAGTGTCAGCTCTTCGAGATGGCTGACACGCGACGATTTGCGTTCTCTCTAGTGTCGGGATTCGCGCGAAGGCCTGTTATCTCCTCTATGCGGATGAAGAAAAACACGGAGATCGGAGGCTTGGGCTTCCGGCGAACCTGGGATGCCGTATATCCGCTCTGCCACCACAAGGATCTTTTCTGTAGCAGGGAGCGAATCTGCTCCCTGCTCTTCGCGAATTCGCGTCCGTTCGGAATTTCCACGTATTGTCCGAAGACCACGATACTCGTCCATTCGTCGTGGCCCCGAATCTCTTCGACCTGCACGCAAACCAGCGGATTCGCCCGCATCCACTCAATCTTCTTGCCCACGGTGGAGAAGCAGCACAAACGGTCGGCGTCGTATGAGAAATAAAGGGGAA
>DATFZQ010000140.1:0-16478 GCA_035314345.1 Candidatus Acidiferrum sp. | reverse complement strand
AACGCTGGCTCGTGTGCTGCGGTGGTACTGCGATGACTTCGCCACCCAACCAGAATTGTTTGTATTCCAACTGCCTACGTGTCTCGAACCACGATTGGTCGAGGATAGATTTGTTGAGACCAGACTTCTGGGCAACATTCTCACACAATGTCGCTTGCAACAAAACCCCGCTTCGCGTATCTCTGAATCCAGAGTCATCGTTTATGGATGAATCGAATCGTTCGGGGATGAGCACGGCGGAATTGTTGAAAGCGAGTTGGCGAGTGTGGCGCTCGCGGGCGGGCATGTTCGTACTGCTGATGGGGATCCCCATCGCGGCAATCCTGCTCATGGCACTGATTGTGAACTACGTGATCGCGCCCCACCCGGAGGGTACTACGCTGCGGGAGGTCTGGCTTCGGATGGGCGTTCTGCAGAGAGTCGGCGTGTTCGTGTTGTTTTTGGGAACTTTTGCGATGGAATATCGGGCGCTGGCAGCGTCGGCTTTTGCCGCGCAGGAAATCCGGGGCGGACGCTGTGTTGGAATCCTGCAGGCGATCAAGTCGGTTCGGCGCAAACAGCTGCGGCTTTTCTGGATGGTTATGCTGGCGAGTATGTTCACGGGGCCGCTTGGATTGATTGTATTTCCGCTCCTTGCATTTGCCACTGCCCCCGGTTTTCCAGTTGCGATACTGGAAAATATGACGGCCTTTGCGGCGATCAAACGCGGCGACGCTCTGGCCAAAGGAGGCCACGGCAGGATCGCGTTGCTGGTTGTGATGTGGCTGGCGCTAGGAATTGCAAGTGTGTTCGGCTTGGTGTCGTTTCTCGCGATGCTGCAGGAACGATTCGGGCGACCATGGTTTCTCCGGCCCGTTCCCGCTCTGGGCTTCTGGCTCATATTTCTGATCCCACAGTGGTACATGATTGCGCTCACATTGAATTACTTGGACCAGCGGAAGCGAGAAGGCGAAATCGGTTCGCCCGTCCGTGTTCAAGTGGCTGATTAGTCGTGCCCGCAACTCCTTCTGGGCAAGCAGATCGTCCAATTTCGAACACGCAGAATCAATCACTTGCCATCCGTGTAGAAGAGGGTTTCTGGGCAACGTCGGTCTGGTAGTGGACTCTGTGCTACTCTTGCTCAACTTCCTCGAACCAGACTTCTAGGGAGCCGGGGGCAGTAGTCCGGTTTGCGAGCTTACGAGGCACTGAGATTTTCAGGGGATTGCCGACTTACCGGGCACGGCCGCGCGGGCGGTGTGCAATGCTAGGCAAAATCCCAACCGCATTCAGGAACACGTCGGCAGTGCTGAAGTCCAGATCAATTGTTCCGTCAATCTCAGGTTCGACGTCCGCATACACTTTCGCGGCGGTGATGTCATCCTCACAGTTGGCGGACGGTCCCTCGGATCACGAATTCCGTAGGCAGGATGCGTTGGCTGAATCTCATTCGCGGATGATGTAGCCGCTCAATAAGCATTTTCATACAGGTTTCGCCAATCTCTTCTTTGTGGACGCGGACGGTCGAAAGCGCAGGGTCCATGAGAAGGGCCTCTTCACGGTCGTCAAATCCCACCAGGCTGATATCGCCAGGCACTTTTATTTCGTGCCGTTGCAGCGATCGCCAAAGCCCGTAGGCGATTTCGTCGTTGCCGGCTACGGCGGCAGTGGGCCGCGGCCGCCGGGACAGGATTCGCTCTACGCTGTTTTGGCCGAAATCCACGAAGCTCTGAGTATTTCTGGCCATGATCGAGACGGGCTTTAGTTTGCTTTCCCACATTCCTCGCCGGTAGCCTTCGAATCGGCGACGCAACCACGGGTAGGAGATGTCTCCAGCGAAAACAATCTGACGGTGCCCCTTTGCTATCAGGTAACGCGTAGATTGGAGTGTGCCATTGAAGTCATCGAAGCCGACTTGGTCGAATTGCTGCTCGTCGCCCATTCCAACCACATTGTTACTGAAGGCCACGAAAGGCATATGGATGGACTGGATTCTTCGGAGAAGATTCGGATAAATCGTCCCGGCCAGAATGAGTCCGTCAATCAAACCATGCTCCTGAAGAACTGGAGGCAGGTCGATCCTATCGGGAGGCGTTCTCGGGGAATAATGCAGCGCGGCGAACAAAACGTGCTGTTTCAAGTCACTCGCATAAGACTCGACGCCTTGCAGGATGCGCGCATGAAAGGGATGGAGAAAATCGCGGTTGCTCAGGAGAAAGCAGACCATTTCTGAGCGTCGTTTGAGAATCCGGCGGGCCTGCGCGTTGGGGCGGAATCCCAGACGCCGGATGGTCTTAAGCACCCGCTCACGGGTTTCCCGGCTAACCTGAGGACTGGAATTGAGCACGCGAGAAATCGTCCCTATGCCGACGGCAGCTGCCTGGGCAACATCGCGGATCGTCGTTCTTCTTGGAACTGCTTCCATGGAGGTGTGGCCTTTTAGCGCAATGGAGTCTTGCTCGGTTCGGCGAGAAACCCTCGACCTCTTTCCTGGGCCAGTCTAGCATACCAAAGCGGCGATGGTATTCTCAGCAGGGTCAGCGGATCCTCGCGTTTGGAACAAGTAGTCGGAGAACCGATGCAACAGATTGGCTTTACGAGATTCTGGCTTGACAGGGAGTTTCCGCTCAGCTAGGGTGTGGAACCAGTTCCAAGCATTTCGATGGTCCTCGTTAGATTTGGCCTGAAGTTCTTTCGAATCACGTGGGGGTGTGATGTCATGAAAAAACTGTCTGGTTCGTCTTTCTCTTGGATAGATAGCCGGGACAAGACTTACGCAACAAATACCGAACAATTTGGCGTTCCTGCCACTATCGGTCTCATCAAACTGTGGCGCTTCAGCATCGCCGTAATCCTCGGGACCCTACTCTTTGGGTTTTCTGCGCCAGTCATGGGGCAGGCGGTCAATGCAACTTTGCTCGGAGCGGTGACGGACTCGTCCGGGGCTTCGGTTGCCAGCGCCAAAGTGACGGTCACGGAAACGAACACGGGGATCAGCCACACCTCGCAGACAAACGAAAGCGGCAACTATGTATTTCCAGATCTGCCGCCCGGCACGTACAGGGTCATCGCGGAATTGACAGGATTCAAACGCGAGTCAAGAGCAGGCATAGATTTGGTCGTGAACTCCACCGAGCGCGTCGACTTGGTCCTTCAGCCTGGAAACGTGTCGGAAACCGTCACCGTGGTGACGGAAACTCCCATCCTTCAGACCGAGCGGGCCGACACGGGTCGCAAGCTCGATATTGTGCTAACAGAGAACATACCACTCGGCACTAATCGCAATTTCCAAAACCTTCTGAACATCGTGCCCGGCACGACTCGAGCCACTTTTCAGCACTCGCAGTTCTTCAACGCAAGCAGCTCGCTGCAGACGGAAGTCAACGGCCAACTGCGCGAGGGCAACAATTACCAGATCGAGGGGATCGACGACAACGAACGCACCGGCCTGCTTCAAATCCTGATCCCGCCGCTGGAAGCGATCCAGACTGTGGACGTATCAACGAGTAATTTCGATGCGGAGCTAGGCCGTGCGAGTGGCGCCGTCACCAACGTTATCTTGAAGTCAGGCACCAACGATTATCACGGCTCTGCTTATGAATTCATAAGGAACAATTATTTCAATGCTCGCAACTATTTCGACAAATCCGTGGGACATCTCGCCTATAACTACTTTGGCGGCAATATTGGCGGTCCGATCAAGAAGAATAAGCTCTTTTTCTTCGCCGACTATCTAATGGTCAAAGACCATGAGGCCAACGCAAATACGATCACCGTCCCGAGCATGGCGTTGCTCTCGGGAAATTTGAACGTCGCGACTACAGCGACCGGAACGCCGACGACAATCTACAACCCGTATTCTGGCAATCCGAACGGCACAGGCCGCCAGCCGCTAGTCGCTTCGTCCTCTCCTGGTGTTGCAACGGTTCCGGGTCCTAATGGAACTACTGTGGATGCGTTTAATCCTGTCTGTACCAACGCCGCTGGTTGCCCTAATGTCATTCCGGTGGCTTTGGTCAATCCCATCTCCGCCAAGCTCCTCGCGTTTTTGCCGAACCCAACCTCAGCGAGCAATGCGAACAACTTCTTTGCTACCCTGCCTTACCACAAAGACACGGATTTCTTTGATGGCAAAGTGGATGCCAATCTCACCGATAAAGATCGCCTGAGTGGCCGATTCAGCTACCAGCGTCCGTCAACTTTCCAGGCGCCCATATTCGGGATCGCTGGCGGACCAGCACAAGGCAATTTTGAGGGAACGGGCGTTCAGAACACTTATAGCGCCGGCCTCAACTATAATCGCTTTTTCTCGAATACCTTGGTTGCCGAGTTCCGCTTTGGTGCCGGGTGGTACCACAACGAAGCTCACAACAGCGATTACGGCACAGATACTTCGACGACTCTCGGCATTCCTGGCGTCAACCTCAATCCGATCACCAGCGGGATTGTCGGTATTACTATCAACGGTGGGTTTTCCAATCCGTTGATTGGCTACTCGGCGAGCCTGCCTTGGATCCGCTCGGAAACGAATATTGACTTTGCAAATACCTGGACCAAGGTTCTAGGCAATCATACGGTTAAGTTTGGCGCCGACCTGCGCCGGGTTCGCGATGCCTTGCTCCAGGAACAGACCTTCAGTCCACGCGGTGTCTATACTTTCAGTGATGGCCAGACGGCGCTGAATACCGGCGCCGGCGAGTCCAAAACTAGTTTTACGAACGATTTCGCCAGCTTCCTGCTTGATGTGCCAAGCCAGGCAGGGCGCGATCTGGCCACTTTCTTCCCGAACTATCGAGCGTGGCAATTCTTCACCTTCGTGCAAGATAAGTGGGTGGTCACGCCCAAATTCTCAGCGGATCTTGGAGTCCGCTGGGAGTTTTATCCACCCGCCACACCCGTTGCCAAGGGAGGCTTTTCCAATTACGATCCCACCAACAATACGCTTGTCGTCAGCGGCTACGGCAGCAATCCGGACAACCTGGGGATCACGACGCATTACAAATACTTTGCACCTCGCCTGGGACTGGCCTATCGTTTGAGGGAATCGACCGTCATTCGCGCTGGCTTCGGGATCAGCTATACCCCTTTCCCTGACAACAGCTACGCCTACAATTTCCCGGTACGCGCCAATAACTCGTTCAATCCTGCCGTTGCGACCTACGGCCCGGCCGCGCTTCCCAGCGGGCAGACTGCGACTTTTGAGACTGGTTTCCCTGCCCTCATCCAGCCTGCCATTCCGTCGAACGGGATTATTACCAACCCCACTGTCGGCTCCGCCTACTTCGTAGTGAATCAGAATTTCAAGAATCCGTACGTGGAATCCTGGAACCTGGCGATCCAGCATTCGCTGCCTGGACGCTTCGTTCTCGATTTAGCTTACGTCGGCAATCACAGCGTGGACACCGTGGTCAACTACAACCTCAATGCTGCCACCGTAGTCGGCCTCGGCAACGCCGGTCAGCCTGAGTTTACCCCCTTCGGGCGGACGGCCAGCACGAATCTCCTCTTTGCGGGATACTCGTCCAGCTATAACGCTTTGCAGGCAAAACTTGACCGGCGCTTCTCGAACGGTTTTACGACCACCACCTCTTACACTTTCGGCAAAGGCATGGGCTTTCAAACCGACGACGATGGCGGCCTGGCATTCTATATAAATCAGCGCCGCAATTACGCGCGCAACGACTTCGATCGCACACAAACTTTTGTTCAAAGCATTGTGTACGATCTGCCGTTTGGAAAGGGCAAGCGCTTCGTCTCTTCCGGCGTTGGCGCCGCGATTCTCGGTGGCTGGCGCGTCTCCAGCTTCCTCACATGGATGTCTGGTCTTCCGCTTTACTTTAGCGCCCCTTCGGGCGGGCTTCTTGCCCCAAACAACACTCAAACGCCGAATTTGATTGCCCCCTTGCAGATCCTTCATGGTATCGGCATCGGCGATCCCTGGTTCTCCACCTCGAGCTTTGCTGCCGCGACGGGGACTGCGTTCGGCAATGTGGGCCGGAACTATCTCAGCGGCCCCAACTTCTTCAACCTGGATGCTGCGCTATCCAAGTCGATTCGATTTACGGAACGCTTCAATCTGGATTTGCGCCTGGAGGCTTTTGGCGTCACCAATACGCCACAGTTCTTCTTCACCACTGGCAATGGCACAGCGGCGGGCATAACGCTCGGCAGCAGTAGCTTCGGCGATATCACCAGTGCCACCGGCGGCCGCCAACTTCAACTCGGCTTAAAGTTCAACTTCTGACCCGACTGGCCACCGCGAGACAATCGTGCAGGCTAAGCGGATCAAGTAACCGCTGAGCTCGTTTGCTCGTCAATCAAACATCGATCAGGCAATGTGAATTTGCCTGTAGATTAGAATTGATTCTATGGACATCACCACGTAGGAGGAAGCTACATGACTTCTCGCGTTTCACGACGTGCGTTTCTCGATGGACTTGCAGTGGGTGCAGCGGGACTGGCCGTGGGAACGACGGCAAAGAGTTATGGCCAGATTCTCGGTTCCAACGATCGTCTCAACTTTGCTGTCATCGGGCTGAACGGGCGCGGGTATGCTCATCTCTCATCGCTTAAAGCGAACACGAAATCTGCTCGCATCTCGCACGTCTGCGATGTGGACGACAACATTCTCAAGAAGTTCGCCGACGCAGTGCAGCGCGAGACCGGCGAGTCCCCTGCGAAGGACAAGGACTTTCGCGTGATTCTGCAGCAGAAGGACGTGGACGCCATCACGATTGCCACTCCCGACCATTGGCACACAGCGATGGCCATCTCCGGACTGCAGGCCGGTAAGCACGTCTACGTGGAAAAACCATGCAGCCACAATCCTGCTGAGGGACAAATGCTGGTGCAGGCGCAGCAGAATTTTGGAAAGCTCGTGCAGATGGGCACGCAGCAGCGCTCTTCGCCACACAGCATCGAGATCGTCGAAAAGATTCACGGCGGCATTATAGGCAGGCCGTACCTCGCGAAAGCCTGGTACAGCAATGTGCGGAAATCGATTGGCACCGGCAAGGAGGCGCCCGTGCCAGCGCAACTGGATTGGGACTTGTGGCAGGGCCCGGCGCCACGCCGGCCCTATAGGGACAACGTGCATCCCTACAACTGGCACTGGTTTAGAAACTACGGCACTGGCGAAACGCTCAATAATGGAACGCACGAGGTGGATGTCTGCCGCTGGGCGCTTGGCGTCGACTATCCGAAACGGGTCACTTCGTCAGGCGGCAGATACCAATTCAAAGACGACTGGCAGTTTTACGACACTCTGGTGACCAGCTTCGAATACGAAGACAAGATGCTCACCTGGGAAGGCAAGAGCTGCCAGGGAATGAAGTATTACGGCCGTGACCGCGGCTCGGCAATTATGGGAACGACTGGCACCGTGGTTGTGGATCGTGATGGCTACGAGATCTACGACCTCAAAGGGAATAAAGCAAGCGAGTTCAAGGCCGGTAGCACCACGTCGTCTTCTGACCTTCTCGGCGCCGATTCCATGACGGATGCTCACTTCGCAAACTTCATCGCGGGAATCCGGAAAGGCGCGAAGCTTAACGCTCCAATCTCTGTGGGCAACGTCGCCGTTACGATGCTGCAGCTTTCCAACATCGCCTGGGAGGTCAACCGGGAGTTGCATCTCGACACGAGAGACGGGCGGATCCAGGGCGACGAGGAAGCTATGAAGATGTGGGGCCGCGAGTACGAGAAGGGTTGGGCACCGGATGTCTAAGATGCAGCAGTGCCGACCGAGCGAGGAGTTGCACTTGAAAAACATTTCTTCGCGCCGCAATTTCGTTTGCTCGGGTGCGCTGGTTACGGCGGCGTTCGCTATCTCGAGGAGTGTTTTTGCAGTGGCCGCGGAGCAGTCGCCAGCTAACGAAGGATCGACTATTCGTCTGGGGCTGGCCAGCTATACGTTCCGCAATTTCAGCCGGGCGCAGATGATTGGCTTCTTGAAGCAGCTCAACGTATTGGATTTGAATGCGAAGGACGTCAAAGATCATCTCCCGCTGGATACCCGGGAAGAAGCGGATGCACTGGCAGACTATGTCGCGGCGGGCATCAAGCTTCACGCTGCAGGAACCATTTATTTCGCGAAAGACGAAGACGCGGACATCCGAAGCAAATTCGAGTACTGCAAACGAGCGGGGATTGGCGTGATTGTCGCGGGCGACCCCACACCGGAAACTCTGCCGCGGATAGAGAAATTCGTAAAGGAATACGACATCCGTATCGCCATCCATAATCACGGCCCGGAAGATAAGTTGTGGCATTCGCCGCTGGATGTGTTGAAGGCGGTGAAGGGGATGGATCCGCGCATCGGGTGCTGCATTGATGTCGGACATACAGTTCGTGCCGGCACGGACGTGGTTCAGGCCATCCACGAAGTGGGCGCACGGCTGTTTAACGTGCACATGAAGGACCTCACGAACTTCCAGAGCAAGGAGAGCCAGGTGCCAGTAGGAGAAGGCATCATGCCGCTGAAGAAGATTTTTGAAGCCCTTGGCTCGATAAAGTACATGGGCTTCGTCGATCTGGAGTATGAAATTCATCCCGAGGACCCGATGCCGGGCGCTGTCGCCAGCTTTGCTTATATGCGAGGCATGCTGGCTGGTATGGGTTATGCAGGGCAAAACTGAAGCGGTTGGTGGCCTTCTGGCCGAGCAGATGGCGTGACAGCCGTTGGCTAAATCTGCCGGTGAGAGTCACTTGTCCGTTAAGCGTGTTTTCGGGGTTTGGATGCCATCGGAAGTTTCCATTTGTAAGGAGAATGGGACGGGCAAGTCTGCAGAGACTTGAACTCCCAACCCGGAGGTTTCACGCTCCATTCGGGCGCGAGAGCCCTTTATGCGTATCAACCTAATCCGCTTTTGCCTCAGTCCCCGAATTTCATCCCTTGAAACCTGACACGAGGGGGCCGGAACTATATCAGCACTCGATCTACTTGCCTGTGTAGTTGCACTACAAGTGCCCGTTGCGGGCTAGAAACGGGGTTGTGGGAAGCAGATCCAAGCGGATGGTTAGAGCACATGACTCTAACCACGAGTTGTGGTCTTCCTCAAGCACGAGTTTGTTGTTCTCTGAGCTTGGTTTTCAATACTTCCCAGAGGCGGACCTCTGACCCAGCATAACTTTCGGTTTGCCTCGTGTCCGTCCAGGATCGATGCCAAGCGAGGAGATCACTTCCTACAACAGGACTTCTGGACCGGAATAGCTTCCGAGTGATTTAGGAACGACACTGCCACGGCTGCGCCCGGTCCCGCACCAGCTTGCTTTCTTCTTAAGATTTTCAGCGAGCGAAGTGAGCAACGCTCAGGCTAGCGCTCGATGCCGAGGCACCCCGCCACCTTCGTAAGCGTCGCGACTAGCCTCTCGATGTGCGCTTCGGTGTGAGCGGAAGTGCAGGAAATGCGGAGCAAATTCTGCGCCGCGGCCGGCTTCAGCACCGGGTTGATGTAGATGTTTTCGGCCAAAAGCGCCTTGCACAGCCGGCACAAATCCCTTTCCTCCCGGATCACCACAGGCACGATTGCCGTCTCCCCATCCAGCACCGAAAAGAAGCGCGCCCGCAGCTCCGCGCGCAGCGCGCGGGCCATCTGCAGCAGCCGCAGGCGCCGCTCCGGCTCCTTGCGGATGATCTCCAGCGCCGCTCCGGCCGCCGCCACCGCCGCCGCCGGTAGGCTCGCCGAAAACACGAACGGCCGCGCCGTGTGCTTCAGATAATCCACCACCTCACGCGGGCCCGCGATAAACCCGCCCACAGACGCCAGCGCCTTGCTGAACGTGCCCATCACGATGTCCACTTCGTCCAGCACCCCCAGGTGTTCCGCCGCGCCCGCCCCGGTCCGCCCCAACACTCCCAGCCCGTGTGCTTCGTCCACATAGATGCGCGCCGCGTTGGATTTTGAAAGGTTCACCAGCCCGCGCAACTCGGCCAAGTCCCCTTCCATGCTGAACACGCCTTCGGAGACCACCAGGATCTTCTCTTCGGAAGCACAGTTGTTTAGGCACCGCTCGAAATGATCCAGATCGTTATGCCGGAAGCGCATCACGCGCGCTACCGACCGCAACGCTCCTTCCACCAAGCTGGCGTGCAGGTTGTGATCGCAGATCATCACGTCGCCCTTTTCGGTTAGCGCCGAAAGCGTCGCGTAGTTGGCCTGAAACCCAGTGCCGAAGATCATCGCGGCTTCCTTGCGCACGAAGGCGGCCAGCTCCGCCTCCAGCTTCACGTGCAGATCCAGGGTCCCGTTCAGCAGCCGCGAGCCACTGCATCCGCTGCCGTACTTCCGGATCGCCTGCACGGCGGCTTCTTTGACCTGCGGGTGCGTGATCAGGTCCAGGTAATCGTTGGACCCGAACATCAGCACCTTCGACGAGCCCAGCCGCACCTCTCCCGGCTGGCAGCCGTCCCGGTCTCCGAAGGTCTCGAAGTACATGTATAGACCGGCTTTCTGGAGCTCGCCGGGGCGAGTGAACGCGCGGCATTTCTCGAAAATATCGTTCGCTCGAGCGCTCTTCTTTTTCGCAGTGGTCGTCAGGTTGGTGTTCAGTGCCATTCGTAGATTCGATAGGTCTTGTAGTGTCTTGCGCCCATCACCTCCAGGGAGCGTGTCATCAGAACGTTATCTTCCAGGATCCACGACATTTCGCAGTCGCCGCTGTATCCCAACTTCCTGGCAGTCCGCACGAGCGTGACATAGAAGGCAGCCGTTACACCGGAGGTTCTATGCTCCTCCACCACCCCAAGAGCAAGAACACGCAGACTTTTAATCAGACGTTGATAATACAGAATTTTGAACAGGCCCGTCGGGAAGAGGCTGCCGCCCGCCGGCTTGAGCGCGAAATTGACATCGGGCAAGGCCAGTGCGAACCCAATCGGCTTTCCGCCCGCTTCCCCTACCAGCACCAGCTCAGGCTTGAGAATCTGCTTCATCTCTTTGCCCATCAGGAAGAACTCTTCTCGAGTCATGGGTACAAATCCCCAGTTGCGCTTCCACGCCGAGTTATACACATCCCAGATGCGGCCCACTTCGCCGTCGAAATCCTTCATGTTGATGCGCCGGACCGTGACCCCGCTCTTGGCGAGCTTGCGGTCCGCCACCCGCCCGATCTTCTCTAGCTCGACCGCCGCCGCGGTATTGACGTAAGCGTTAAGATCCTTTGCTTTGCGTAGCCCTACGTTTTCCATCAACGCCGGGTAATAGCGCGGGTTGTAGGTCATCATGACCATCGGATTGGAATCGAAGCCGTCGACCAACATGCCGCATTCGTAGTTCGTGGAGGGATTCACGGGTCCCCGAAGCAGCACTGCTCCGCGGCCGAATACCCACTTTCGTGCGGCGCCGAGCAGAGCCGCCGCCACTTCCGGGGCGTTTGTCGATTCGAAGAAGCCGAAGAACCCGGCGTTCTCCTTGTGAAACTTATTGTGATTGCGGTCTAGGATAGCGGCGATCCGGCCCACCACGCGGCCGTCGCGCCGCGCCAGGAAAAACTCGGCCTCAGCGTTGGCGTAAAAGGGATGCTTGGCTCGGTTCAGCAGTTCCTTGACCGCGATCCGCAATGGAGGCACCCAAAAAGGGTCGCCGCGGTACAGCAAATAGGGAAACTCAATAAACTCTTTCAATGCTCGCTTGCTATCTGCCGTTGCGACCTCAAGCGGCAATCGAATCCTCTTTTCCAGACAGCTTCCGGTAGATCATCGGTCCCGCCGCAATCAAGACCGCCGCAAGCAGCCCGCCCGCCACTAAGTCAACCGTGTAGTGATATCGAAGGTAAACTGTAGCAAAAATAATGCAAGGGGTGTACGCCAAATATACCAGGGAGAGCCGCTTCGAGATTTGGCGGCTGCTCCACCAGGCGATGATCGTGAGCTCACCGTGGCCGCTCGGAAAGCAATCGTAATGGGCTGACTCGAGGCGATCAAGCGTCGTCCGCATCACGTGCACCACCCATCCTCCTTGCAAAGGCGAATGCTGTAAGTGATCGAGCAAGAAGCGGGGCCCGCGCGCAGGCACAAGGATGTACCCGATATAAGACGTCAGAAAGCCCAGCGAGATCAGGAAAGCGCAATATCGAAAGTCCACGAAGCGCCGTTTCCGCCACAACAGCCAGGGGACCAACAGAACCGCGGGAACAAACAGAGTATAGACAGATTGCAGAAAGTCCGTGAGCGCTGGCGTTTGGATGCGCTCCAGCCAGACGGTCGGATTCGCATGCCAAATGGAAAAGTCGAGATCTGCGAGCCGTTGGTCGGTGGCCGCGCCTCGGACCGCTGGAATCAGGATCGCCATCTCCTTATAGAAGGAAGCCACCAGCGGAAGCGGATACCAATGGCGAAAGTACCAGACCGCGCGACCGCCGTGCGTCGAGGCCAACACGATGGCGACGGCCGCCCCAACGTGCAAGGCCAGCAATTCCGGTGCTTCGGGAAGCCGATTCCAGTGCACCGCGACCAACGCACCCACGCCAGCAAGGTAAGCCAGGATCAGTTTGTCAGCGGCCCAAAAGCGGCGATTCGAGTTCAATACTTCAGCCAACCCGCCTCCTTGTACCAGGCGAGCGTTTGGGCGAGTCCAAGCTCCAGAGGTGTCTGCGCTTCGAAGCCGAGCTCTTGCGCCGCGCGGCGCGTGTCGCAAGTCCAGTGGCGGCATTGCGCTTCCTTCACCTTCTCGCGCGAGATGATCACTGGCTTCCCTGTAAGTCGCGAGCAAACTTCCGCAAGGCCGCCTACGGCGTACGCAAGCGGCAAAGGAATCCGTAGCGCTCGCATTTGTTTGCGCATGACGTGCGCCGCCGCGGAATTCCACTCACTCCAGGAGACCGCCTTCTTGTGGGCAAGAAAGTACGCGCGGCCGCCGGCCTGAGGGCTGCATGCCGCTGCCAGCAACCCGTCGGCCAGATCCTTTACATAGATCGCCTGAAACCAGTGTTCGCCGCCCGAGATCTCCAGCGCAAAGCCCCTATTAATCGACCTGAACATTTCCAGCACGTCCGTGTCGCGCGGGCCGTAGACCACGGCCGGTCGCACGATCACCGCGTCGGGGACCAGCGCCCGCGCAATCCGCTCCCCTTCCAGCTTGGATGTTCCGTAGTGTGTGACGGGATGCGGTTCGGCGTCATCGGAGAGGGGCGTGCCATCGCTGCTGGGACCGATGGCAGCGAGAGAGCTGACGTGCACAAATCGAACCCCGCGCCCGGTGACCGCCCGCGCGAGATTCTCCGTTGCTTGCGCGTTACCCGAGTAGAACTCGCTCGTCCAAAGCGCCTTCGTCACACCTGCAAGGTGTATCACGGTGCTGACGCCTTTGAGGGCATCCCTCAGACCCTCGCCGGATACGAGGTCACCGAACACAAGCTCAGCTTGGGCAGGCAACGCGAAAGGATGTCGCTTTAAACTGTCGTGTCGGATCAGGCAGCGCAGCGGCTCGCCACGGGCGCAGACGGCCTCGACCAGATGGCTTCCGATGAACCCAGTTCCGCCGGTGATCAGAATCATTACTGCGCTATATTACGGAAAATCAGGTCCACGAAGTAAATTTCCACAACTGAGCAAGTGTGGATCAAGCGCCACCAACAACTGGGTGGCTTGGTCGTCGCTCCAGAAGTGGCGGAATTCGGCACTAAGGTCACTTTCCAGCAAAGCCAGGTAGCGCAGACTAGTAGCATCGACGTCCACGCCATTTCCATCGACGAGGACGGTTTTACACTCTTGAAATGTAGGACCGCAGAATCGCCGTCCTTGGTGATGGAGATGTTTCCAATGGATCAATCACACTTGAAGTGGCCTACGCGAATGAGGCTGATTCCAAGCGGGCGTCCGACAGGGACCATGCTATTGTGCCCCAATGCAATGCCTCCTCGTACTTTTCCTGGTTTACCTTGGCGCGCTCGGATCACCCGACGACTCGTATCAGGGCCTATTCATCATCGAGAGAAGCACGAACGCCAACGTGGTCCACTATGACGCAAAAATCGGGAAGGATGGGTCCTTCGATCCCAAGGAACCTGTGGTTGTTTATTGGGTCATGGCAGCTGAGGACGGTGGGCGCCAAAATCTCAGCGCCCTAGAAAAGAGGCTCGCTTACGGTTTCACGATCCGGAGAGATAGCTCTGACCAATCCTATTGGATGACACTGGTTTCCCAGAAGCGGAGAGAGATCCACATCTATCAAGAAGGCGGCAAAGTGCGTGCTGTCATGCTTATCGGAGGCCACGAGGCTTATCTTCGCAAGATCTATGTTCAGACACGCAAATCGGGTTGGCTCCGAACAGTAGATTATGTCGAACTTTTCGGTGAGGACATTACTACGGGACGAGACTGCTACGAGAAAGTAGCGCCAGAACACTGAGCCGGCCCCTCACCCCGATCGCTTCACCTGCTGTGGTGCGGACATGGCGTATCCATTTGCCAGAATCATTGCCTTAGGAACGGCTAGCTCCTGTTCATTGAAAAGGTCTTCCTTCACGTGCGCTATGCACAGAACCTTTAAGCCGGTACAACACATGGCGACGGAGGGGGTGGCCCTCGGACAGATTCGGATGGTCGAAATCATCTGCTGGGTCGTGCGTCATGCCGAGCTTTTCCATGACACGCCGAGACCTCGCATTAGCAGGGACTGTAAATGAGACGACATCATCAAGCTTGAGAACTCCGAAAGCGTACCGCATCACCTCGCATGCACCTTCGGTTGCCAGTCCTTTGCCCCAGTGAATTGCCGACAATCTCCAACCCACCTCCACACAGGGGGTGAAGCTGGCTTGAAATGACGGGACGGCCAGACCGATGTAACCAATGAAGGAACGTCTTGCACGCAGTTCCGCTGCAAACAGGCCGAAACCATGCGTTTGAAAATGCTTCTCGATCTTGTCCACTAGCAAGTCACTCTCTGAGTTAGAAAGAGTGGCTGGCATGAATTCCATCACCAGCGGGTCCGCATTCATCTGAGCGAACGGCTGACGGTCGGCTGCGTGCCAGTTTCTCAGATTTAGCCTTTCTGTTTCGAGGATAGTCATCGCTTTCGCTAAAGGAAGTCAGGTCGGGTGACCCTGAGAAACTTTACTAAATACGGCTTGTTCGTCCCAGTACCACTTTTCCGGTTACGTGTTAATCAGGATCACCTGAATTTGTGACGACGCGCGAACTGGGTCTACCACCTGCAAAAAAATAAGCTTGAAATCCGGAAAAGATAGCGAGATAGTCCCCTAAGATGCTTATGGGCAGGAACCCCTGAGATTTGGATTGTGGGTTTAAGGAGGTCAATGTGGAAATGAGGAGTAATACCAGCGAGCCCTCGAAACTCTTAACATGCCAACCGTTTGGCGTGTCTTGGGCGTGGTCATTAACCATCACGGTTCTCGCGCTTGCGCTTGGCGTCCCGGTGCGATCTCAAGAAGCACCGCATCCTGCGGAATCGGTAGCGGAGGCCGCAAGGAACGTTCGCGAGCATCAATCAAATTCCACGAAGCGTCCGAAGATCGTCACCAACGATGACCTGGGCGCGCAGTATCCGGCGCCGAGCACTTCTGCTCCTCCTGCAGAGTCCTCATCAGCGAACGTGGCCGAAGTACCAAAGCCACCGACAACAGAGTGCGATAATCCTGACGCCGACAGGCTGAAAGCGGACCTTCTGGCCGCCCAGGCGGAGCAAGACCAAGTTCGTCGTGAAGTTTCCTATAACCCCTTAACCATCTCTGGCGGCGATGTCGATATGAAGAATTTCAAACCCGGCTCCTCGGGGGTTGACTTTGGACGTCCACCGCTTCTAGAAACGAAACCTCCGGTCTCCGCTCGAATCGAGGAAGTCAGTCTCGATGAGAAGATTGCGTCTCTGACGAGAGCCTTGCGCATTGCCTGCGACTCTCCTAAAGACGCGGGAATCCAGACAGAGCTCGATGGCGCCGAGCAAGAGCTAAAGGTACTGCAGCGCGAGTTCGATCTGGACCAGAACGCTTATTATTCCAAGACCAATTACGCGGCGGACACCGCGGGCAAAGCCAGGCTCGATGCCGAGGCGCAGCAAGTGCAGAACCTGCAGTCAGAGGTCGAGCGATTGAAGGGCGAGCTTACTGCGGCGAAGCCCAATCAAATCCTAAATTAAAAAGTCCTGCCGAATGAGACATTTGCGTTTCTCCCCGCCACGCGCTGTTAGGCAGTTCCGCGAGGTAGGCAGCGTGGTGCATAGTGGACGATAAGTCGTGCCGGACAAATTCGGCCTAGTATCCAGATGCTCGGTGGTCGCGATCTGCACTGTGCCCTTTGTAAGCGATAATCTCCCCGTCGCCAGGCAATCCGAATATTATTATTTCTTGAGCGTTGGGCTTGCTCACGGCATGAGGCCGCACTGAAACTGCAGAAGCGGTTGACATCCTCCCCTCCGTGAACGGAGGGGATTCCTACAGGCTCTATAGGCTTGCGCATACGATGCCCTCGGTGGGTTCCTGAGCCGACGTGCTAACAGCACACGAAGTATCTCTACAGGCTAAGACGGCATGCCCTGCCG
>DATFZQ010000139.1:0-63346 GCA_035314345.1 Candidatus Acidiferrum sp. | reverse complement strand
ATTTCCAAAATGAAGGCATGAACCTCCAGGAACGCAGTGTGCGCGGCAATGACTATCTCCATGTCGTGCTCCCCCTGCCCTCGCAGAAGGGCCAGGAGTTCACGATTCATTTTCATTATCGCGGCAATGTCATCGAAGACGCCGGCAACGGGGTACTCTTCGTCGGTGCGCGCGAAAGCTGGTATCCCCACCTGGGTGATCAAGCGGATTTCGCTTCGTATAACCTCACCATGCGCTGGCCACGCCATCTGAAACTGGTTGCTACCGGCGCCAAGCTCGATGAACAGAACTCTGGAGATTTTCGCGTAGGACACTGGCGAAGCGATAAGGCGCTCGCCATCGCGGGCTTTAATTTGGGCGAATACGCTTCCAGCTCCATCGCCGCCGAAACGCGCACGATCGACGTCTACGCCAACCGCCAGCTCGAGCAAGCCCTCAGCAATCGTCTCGATGCGCCAGACGCGAGTTCGCTTCCGTCAGTTGATGTTCCGTTCCGCATGCCCGGCGGAAACAGCCGCGCGGCCATGCAGCCTCCGACCCCGAGTCCTGCCGACGCGCTAAAGCAGCTCGGCAAAGAAATTGACTCTTCCATTCGCTTCTATGAAAACTTTAGCGGGCCTTTTCCTTATCGCACGCTGAGCGTCTCGCAGATTCCCGGCACGTTCGGCCAGGGCTGGCCCGGCCTGCTTTACATCTCGACATTTTCTTTCTTGTCCCCCGAAGCACAAAACCGCGCGGGTCTTTCTTCCGCTCGGCAGGAAGCGTTCACCGATATCGTCCCCTACCACGAAGTCGCTCATCAGTGGTGGGGCAACGTCGTTGGCTGGTCCAGTTACCGGGATCAGTGGATCGATGAAGCCATTGCCAACTATCTCGCGCTGCTCTTCGCGGACAGCAGAAAGCCCTCCCAGCACGAACTTCGCGTCTGGCTTGAACGTTACCGCAAACAACTCGAACAGAAAGTTCCGGGATCGGACACGCCTGCGGGCGAAATTGGAGCGCTGCCTCTCGGCAACCGGTTGAATTCATCAAAGTCTCCCAGCGGTTTCGAAGAAGTGATTTACAGCAAAGGCTCATGGGTCATCCACATGCTGCGCGAAATGCTACGTCAGCCGGGCTCCAAGGATCCCGATGCGCGTTTCGTAGCCTTGCTGCGCACGATTTCCGCAAAGTACGCTTACCGCGCGCTCTCCACCGACGATCTGCAGCGCGAAGTCGAGACCATTATGACGCCTTCCATGGATCTCGAAGGCGGCCGTTCCATGGAGTGGTTTTTCGAGCAATGGGTGCGCGGAACAGGAATCCCACATTATCGCGTGGAGTTTTCCACGCACCATACCGATAAAGGTGAAGTCGTTCGCGGAAAACTCTTTCAGACCGGGGTGCCGCGCTCTTTCATCGTCAGCGTCCCGCTCTACGCCAACATCGGACTAGGGCATAACGTCTTTCTCGGTGCCGTCGTCGCCGCCGGCCCGGAGACTTCCTTCCACTTCACAACACAAATCGCGCCGCACAAGCTCGTCATCGACCCTCAAATGACGCTACTTTGCGCCACCGAGCAAACGGAAAAGACGCAGGAATAAGCGGCCAGATACTTGAAGTTCACTTCGAGTCTTGGTGAAGAAGTTGTTGCTCGAGCAAAGGGCTATCCAGATTCAGCGCCGCCTTGCCGTCCGGCCCGAAAACATAAGGATAGCCTGCCGGATCCACCGGCACACGTGGCAACAGCCCGGCTTGCACCAGTTCCACCAAGCGCGATGGGCGCCGGCCCGTCCGCTTCTGAAATTCATCGGCGAGAGCGTCGAGCTGCTTACAGTCCTGCTCGACACGCAACAGCTGCAGATGCGTCAGCGCGTTTTCCTTCACTTGAGGATCTTTTGTCGACTGATAGACCTCGTTCCACAAGAAGACCGACGTCTGAAGAGACTCGCCTTCGGCCGCGATTTTCGCGGCCATGACTTTCATCCAAATCTGCGCGTCAGGATTCCTGCTTCCTTCGGAAAACGCCGCCGAAGCTCGCGCGTAATCCTTCAGCTCGAAGTAGTAAATGAATCCCAGGTCTTCATAAAACCGCCAGTACTCGGGATTGGCCTTAATGCCTCGCTCCAGCAGCTCGATGCCGAGCTCCGGTTGCCCAGCCCCGCGAGGAGAAGGCTCACTCAAAAATGTCGAGCCAAAGCGGTAAGCCACCAGCAAGTTTGGATCGAGCGTCGTCGTGACCTCCAGGAGCGGCCACAGCAGCTCGAAATTCGGATCGTGTCTGTCGCGTTTGTCGCCGTAGTATTGCACCACGCGGGTCCAGTAGATGTCCGCCATCAATGGCGCATATTCAAGGCTCATCGCCTTCAAGAGCTTGCCAGAGCGCAGCACCAGCTCGTCGCGCTCCTGGTGCAAAGCAGCTCGCTGGCTGTCTATGCGCTGCTGAAGCTGCCACACGCCCGCAAATCCCACAGAGAGCAATATCAGCAGCAGCCAATTTTTCGAATTCTGGGCGCTCATTTCAGATTCCGGCGCGAAAAAACGGCGGCGGCCACGAGCAGCACGATGCCGCTGTACAACGCGGCGTAAGCCGTGTTTTGCAGAATCAAGGCGCCGGGAATTTCCTGTCCGTGCGCGGCCGCGGCCAGCACATTGAAATTTTCAAAATTTGGCAGCAAGTAAGAAAGCCCCCGTAGCAGGGCCTCCATCGCCGGGTTCGGAGTGGCGAGGTGAAAAGTTCGCATTTCCGTCACGAACAGTCCGGCGATGTACAGCGCCGACGTATACAAAATGGCCAGCAAAGGAGTGGTGTAACACGAGAAAAGCAAGGCCAGCGCCACCACCAGCATCAACTTCAGTAGAATGAAATAGACCGCGATGAGCAGCACGCCATCTGTACGTTCCAAATGATGCTTCACGTACAACAGCGCCGCGAACATTCCCGCCGCCATCGCCAGCGTGTTTACCGCAAGCGTTAAAACCAGCCCGCCAAATTTTCCCAGGAGAAATTCCCACCGCCGCACCGGCTTGGCCAGCAGCGCGTACAGCGTCCGCTTGTCCATCTCTCGGTAAACCAGGCCTACGCCGATGAACACCGCGATCAACAAACCAATCACGCTGATGGCGCTCAAACCCAAACTTTTGATCACCATCTCTTCGATCCCGATCGAGATTCCCCCGACGAGGATCGCTGCAGCCATCATCAACAGCGCAAAGAAAACAAGGTTATATAAAACGCGGTCGCGCACCGCTTCACGAAACGTGTTTAACGCCACCGCGCCCGCGCGCCTCATTTTCCGCTCACCTCAACCGCCGCCGCTTGCGCACGATCCGCTTCGATCAGGTGCATAAAGTACTCTTCGAGAGATGCTTTCACTTGCGCTACCGAAAGAATCTTCGCCCCCGCCCCTCGAAGCTGTTCCACTGCTGTGTACAACTCTTCTTCAGGGACTTGCAACCGGTAACGGTCGCCCGTCTTCGTGGCCTTCGCAATCACTGCCGCCGCGATCGAGCCACTCCCCGGCAACTCAAACAAAACTTCCATGCCGTGCGCTTTCATCCCGACCATCTCACCCGGCGTGCCAACGCCGCGTAGCTTTCCTCCGACAATGACCCCCACGCGATCGCAGAGCATCTCTGCATCGGACAAAATATGCGTTGAGAAAAGTACCGTCCGTCCCTCTCGCTTCAATTCTAAAATAATGTCGCGCACTTCCCTCCGCCCGATCGGATCCAGCCCCGACATCGGCTCATCCAGAATCACCACTTTCGGATCGTGCAGAATCGCTTGCGCCAAACCCACTCGCTGCAGCATCCCCTTCGAGTACTTACGCAATTGAATTTTCCGCGCCGTCTCCAATCCCACTTTCTTAAGCATGCGCGCCACGCGCTCACTGCGATCCGCCGCCGTCAAATCGTGGAACCTGGCAAAGTAATCGAGTACCTCCGCCGCCGTCAGGTAATCGTAAAAATACGGCTGCTCGGGCAGATAGCCGATGTCGCGATGCATTTCGATGTCCGTGATCGGCTTCCCCAAAATACTCGCTGTGCCTGCATCGGGGAAAATCAAGCCGACAAGCAGCTTGATAGTCGTGGATTTTCCCGCCCCGTTCGGCCCGAGAAATCCAAACACCTCGCCGCTCTCGACCTGCATCGTCAAGCCTTCCAGCGACCTTTTCTTTTTTAGGTGCAGGAACCCGTAAGGGTAGTCCTTGGTCAAATTTTCAATATCAATCGCTGCGCCTGCCATGCTCTCATTCTTCAAAAGAGCCCCCCCTACCGTCAATCAATCACGCCAAGCCATGTGCGCGGAAAGAAAATAGAGAGTCGGCAGCAGGAAGAAAACTAGGTCGCGACTAGGAATCGCTTCGAGTACTGCCGATTTGGACGAGCTCAGGCTGTGACGACGGAGGCGCCATGGGCTTTGGCTTCAACGTCTGCGGGCCGCGCCAGTTGTCGATAATCCCCACCTGCTGCACGCACGAGACCGTGCACATCGGCGCGCAGTGTTTCGCCGTGTAGTATTCGCGATGGCGCATCTCATCCGTGTACTGCGACAGCGGAATCCCTGGATACCCACGCTGTTGCGAACACCAGTGCACCAGCCCGTCCTCGCAGATATACAAATACCGCGCCCCCGAACGGCAGCGCCAGTCATGCTCTTTGCCGCGGGCCACGCTGTGCTGAAAATCATTGAATCTGGAGAACGAGCGTTTCCCTAAAGTCATAACCTCTTCAAAAATCTCCAATTCGCGCGGTCCCAGCGGCTTCAATTGCCCATTCCCGTCGTGGATAATCCCCACCGTACTTGTAAATCCCAGCTCGACGGCCCGGTGCGCAATCTTCAAGGCGTCTTCCGGATCCTTCACTCCGCTCCCAAGCACCGAATTGATGTTCACCTGAAAGACGGCGAACTCCGCCAGCCATTCAAGTCGAGTATCCAGCGTCTTCAAGCTCTTTTTGGAGACTTCGTCCGGCACCAGATTATCGATACTGATCTGCAGGTGCTCGAGCCCCGCCTCGTTCAGAGTGCCGATCCGCTCCTTGCTCAGCAAAAATCCGTTGGTGATCATTCCGGCGATCATTCCGCGCTTCCGGATGTGCCGGATTATCTCTTCCAGCTCGGGGTGCATCAGTGGCTCGCCCCCGCTGATGGTGATGATCGACGTACCCATGTCCGCCAGAATATCCAGCCGCTTCTTCATCTCCTCGAGCAGCACCGGCTTCGAGAAATTGTCGTACTCGTTGCAGTACCCGCAATCCAGATTGCAGCGCCGCATCGGAATGATATGCACCAAGACGGGGTGCTTTGTGGAAGCCAGCGCCTTGGTGATCATCTTGAGCTCGCGCGCACGCGTCCGCCGGAACCTTCGCTTCCGTTCCAGCAACACTTCCGCACTAGCCCTTACCGTTTTTGTCTCTTCTGGCATGAATTCCGCTAATTCCCCAAGGCTGCAATTATACACAACCCTTCGGTTCCCACTCGCCCCTGCGTTTTGGCAGGCATCGGGCATGTTTCCAATCGCCTAACTCTTCACACCTAAGGTCGTCCTCCGCTCCCTCTTGAAGATTTCTCTCCCCATGGAACTATTTCCGTCTCGCAGCGTCTCCTAACTGTCCAGCAACACCATCGTCCAATGATGAGAGGCTCCTATGCACTCCTTCCTCTTTGACCTGCGTTTCAGCTTGCGCGAACTTCGCCGCCGTCCCACCTTCACGCTCACCGCCATTCTCTCCCTGGCTCTTGGCATTGCCGCCACAAGTGCTGTCTTCAGCGTGATTTACGCCGTTCTCATCGATCCCTTCCCCTATCCCGGCGCCGACCGCATGATGGAAATTCGGCTCACGGACAAGTCCGGCCAAGACCGTTTCTCCGGCCTCAACGGGCCAGAAATCGAACTGCTGCGCCAAACCAAGTCGCTCGAGAGCATCGTCGCCATGGGGGGCTGGAACCTCACCACAACCGATGGCGACCTTCCCGAAGATGTCCGCGGGATGGACATTTCCCCGGAAGCTCCCAATCATTGGAGCAGCGCCGCTATCATGGGCCGTTGGCTGATTCCCTCCGACGCACCCTTTGGTCAGGAATCGCAAGCTGTCGTAGTACTCAGCTACCCGTTTTGGCAGCGCTATTACGTAGGCGATCCAAACGTGGTGGGCCGTACCATTCAACTGGTTCACAAACCCTACAAAATCGTTGGAGTCATGGGGCCGCGTTTTCGCTGGGGAGAAGCGGATGTCTACCTCCCGCTCAAACTCACCAACGACCCCGGCAAATACTACGGAGGTTCGCTCAAACTGAAGCCGGGCGTTACGGTCGCCCAGGCAAACGCAGAGCTTCAGCCGCTCCTCGAGCAGTTCGCCAGGCAAACGCCCACGCGTTATCCTGATACGTTCCGCGTAAATCTGCGCAGTATCGTGGAGATTTATGCGAGGCCGCTCGGGCCCATCCTTTATTTGCTGCTCGGCGCGGTTGGTTCACTCTTGCTGATCGGCTGCTCCAACGTCTCGATCCTCTTGCTGGCGCGAGGCACGGAGCGTCAACACGAGTTGTCAGTGCGCGCAGCAGTCGGCGCCAGCCGCTGGCAGATGATTCGCCAGTTGCTCACCGAGTCGCTCTCCATCGCCGTCGCAGGAACTCTGCTCGGCGTGCTGCTGGCGTGGAAGAGCCTCGCATTCATCACCGCATGGCTGCCGCAGCACGCCTTCGCCGCCGAATCCGTGATCAAGATGAACGTTCCCGTTCTGTTGTTCAGCATCGCCTTGGCCTTCGCCACCGCGATCGTCTTCGGCCTATGGCCCGCTCTTCAGCTTTCACGCCCTGATCTGGCCCGCCTGATGCAGAGCAGCACGCGGCGCATCAGCGGCAGCGCTCGCGCTCGCCGCACGCATAGCTTGATGGTCGGCGCGCAGGTCGCCCTTACGCTGCTCATGCTTACGGCGGCAAGCGCCGCCGGCAAGGGCTTTCTAAAACTGGTGAAAGCCGATCTCGGCTACGACCCGCACTTCGCGATGTCGGTCCCGATTCCCATCCACGAAAACACGCACAATTCCTGGAAGGAGCGTTCCGAATATTTCGACCAGCTACGCGCTCGCCTCGCTTCCATGCCGGAAGTCGCCATGGCCGCTATTTCCACAAACGCCACACCGCCTCTGAACGGCAACGACAACCGCTTCGAAATCATGGGCATCAACGATGGAGAAAAGCACGAAGCGCGGCTCAACCTGGTCAGTCCCGAATACTTTCCTCTGCTTCACATTCCTCTCGCTCAGGGCCGCCTCTGGGATCATGCCGAAACGATGCGCGGAGCCACAGTCGCCGTCATCAACCAAACCATGGCGCGCCAATACTGGCCAAACGGCAACGCACTCGGCCAGCGGTTGCGTACTTCTGGCCTGAAAGCCGATCCTCTTTATGCGCCGGCCGCTCCGGGCAGCGACGATTGGCTGCAAATCATCGGCATCGTTGCGGACGTACGCGACGATGGTCTGCGAAACCCCATCAAGCCCGCCGTCTACATTCCCTACACCCTCAAAATGTGGATGTTTACGCAGGTCCTCGTGCGGACGCACATCCCGCCTCTCTCGGTGCTTCGCGACATTCGCGCCCAGATCGTCCAGGTGGACCCCGATCAGCAGGTCATCAGCGACGTGCGCGACCTCGAAGGCTGGATCACCAACCTCCCCGAGTATGGCCAGCAACGTCTCGTGGCTATCCTGTTCGGCATTTTCTCCGTTCTCGCGCTCTTGCTCGCCGCGGTTGGACTTTACAGCGTCGTCTCCTACGGCGTCGCCACGCGCACCAACGAATTCGGTATCCGCATGGCGCTCGGCGCGAAAGCTGGCGACGTCTTCCGCCTGGTTCTTTCCACGACGGCGCTCAATGTCGGAGCTGGCATCGCAGCGGGCATTTTCTTGTGTTTCGCGTTCAACAAATTGGCCACCAAGTGGGTCAATGAAAGCTCGCGCGACCCGCTGATCCTCGGCGCCGTCACCCTCTTACTAATCGCCACGGCAGCCCTCGCCTGTTTCGTGCCCGCCCGCCGCGCCTCCGCCACCGACCCCATGGAAGCCCTCCGCTACGAGTAGCGCGTAACGCCCGTCTGCTGTAGGGGCACGATTCATCGTGCCCTTCTTTGATTCGCCTAGGCACAACCCACCACAATGCCAAAGCCAGCTGTAAAGTCGGCCGCGCCCAGGGCGTTGGCAACTTCATGGCGCGGGAAACTCCGCGTCGTGGACGAAAGGCTGTATAATGAAATTGTTGCCAAATATGGTGAAGCATGACTATTCCCCCCGTGAATATCCTCGATTTGCCGCTGCTGGAGCGCGCCGAAATGGCCATGAAGACGGCGATGGAAAAGTCGTTGCGGTTCCGCCTGAAGAGTTACGAACCCTACCGCGGCAGTAATCTCTCCACGGACTAAGCTCGGTCCGTCTCCTTTTACTTACTGCGTTACATCAATAGTTCACTTCTTTTCGTCTTCTCCTGCCAGCCATGTTGCGAATTGGCACCGGCTATCCTTCTCCATCCAAATGACTTAGAGTTTATTCTTGACAAATAGTAATAATATGTTATCATACTTGAGTCGATTCGGGCACGGCTTCTATCTGTGCCCCGCAAGTCATGCGCCTCCGCCGCGCGGTCCTTAAAATTTCCGCAAAATCTTCAGTCCCACCCAGTTTACCTTTTCATAAAAACCGTTCTCTCCTAACCCCTTCACAATCAACACTTCCACAACTGTTGATTCCACCCCACTTCAACTCCTTTAGAAGCAATGTTTACAAAAACCCCGAGGGGGGAGCCCCGCCGCCAACCCCAAAGATCCAGCCAGTTACCCGCCACGCGCCTGCGCACGCACGACAACTCCCGCAACCCCAATCCCTGCATACGCTTACTTCACGGTTCTCTGGATACCCCCGGGGGGTGGGGTCTCTCTCCGTTCTCTGTGAACTCTGTGCCCTGTGCGTTAAAATCCCCATTCCAACCCGCCTCGACCTCTCCCGGTACGCGCAAGCCGAGCCCCACGCCTCCTCTCTTTCACTATTCACTACTCACCACCCACTACTCACTCGCTTCCCATCATTTCAAGGTAAGATTTACCCGTTCAAATCCAGGAGCCATCATGTCTGAAATCGCCGAAACCGCCTTTAACATCCCCACCCGCACCGAGTCCGACTCTATGGGCAAGATCGACGTGCCCGCCGACCGCTACTACGGGGCGCAGACCGCCCGCTCGCTCATCCACTTCGCCATTGGCAAGGACACCATGCCTCCCGAGCTGATCCGCGCCTTCGGCATCCTCAAGAAAGCCGCCGCGCTCGTCAACCTGGACCTCGGCAAGCTACCCGCCGACAAAACCGCGCTCATCACGCAAGCCGCCGACGAAGTCATCGCGGGAAAGCTCAACGAGCATTTCCCATTGCGCGTCTGGCAAACCGGCAGCGGCACGCAAACCAACATGAACGTCAACGAAGTCATCTCCAACCGCGCCATTGAAATCGCCGGCGGCGCGATGGGCAGCAAAAAGCCCATCCACCCGAATGACGACGTCAACATGTCGCAATCCTCAAACGACACTTTTCCTGCCGCCATGCACATCGCCGCCGCCACGGAAACGCGCCAGAGACTTCTCCCCGCCGTGAAAAAACTTCGCGACGCGCTCGACGCCAAAGCCAAGGAATTCGCCGGCATCGTAAAAATCGGCCGCACTCATTTGCAAGACGCCACGCCGCTAACCGTCGGCCAGGAATTTTCCGGCTACGTCAATCTTCTCGACCGCGACGGCGGCCGCATCGCCATGGCTCTCGACGGCCTTTACGACCTTGCCATCGGCGGCACTGCCGTCGGCACCGGCCTCAACGCCCATCCCGAATTCGCCGAACGCGCCGCGAAAAAAGTTGCCGAGCTCACCAGTTTGCCCTTCCGCTCGCATCCCAATAAATTCGCCGCGCTCAGCGCCCACGACGAACTCGTCTTCGCCAGCGGCGCATTGAAAACGCTCGCGGCTTCGCTAATGAAAATCGCCAACGACATTCGCTGGCTGGCTTCCGGCCCGCGCTGCGGCCTCGGCGAACTCATTCTCCCCGAAAACGAGCCCGGCTCCAGCATCATGCCCGGCAAAGTCAATCCCACGCAGGCCGAAGCCCTCACCATGGTTGCCGTGCAGGTGATGGGCAACGATGCCGCCATCGGTTTCGCCGGCTCGCAAGGCAATTTCGAGCTCAACGTTTTCAAGCCCGTCATCATCTTCAACTATCTCCACTCCGTCGAACTCCTCGCCGACGCAATGAACAGCTTCGTCGACCACTGCGTCCAGGGCATCGAAGTCAATCACACTCAGATCGAACACTACGTCCACAATTCCCTGATGCTGGTCACCGCCCTGACCCCCAAAATCGGCTACGACGCCGCAGCCCAAGTCGCCAAAGCCGCCCATCACTCCCACATCAGCCTCCGCGAAGCCGCCATCAAACTCGGCTTCGTAAGCGCCGAAGAATTCGACGCTCTCGTCAAGCCCGAGGACATGACGCACCCATGAGTTCAGGTGCTGGGATTTTCTGATGAATGAAAACACGAAGAAGATCCGTAAGATCGTCGATCAAGGACTCACGTCCGTACTTAGGAACGCCGGCGGTTTTGGCTGCGGAGTTTACTTCAACCGGTGGAACTTGCGTGCCGTTCGGTCTCGCAATCGTGTTATTCTAAGAGTACGATGCGCAAAACGAAGAGCAGTCCGCTCGATCAGGCTGCGGAACGGACAGCGGCGATCCTGCTGGAGCACATGTCTACTCTGCCGCCCGAAAAAGCAAAAGCTATGCGCGAAGAAATTCGCAAGTTGGCTGCTAAGACTTCCGGCCGCGCAAGTCGCGGAAAAACTTCACGACCTCGGCAAAGCGCGGGTCTTCGTCCTTTATCCCGAACTTCCGCAAAATCTTCATAAACTCCCGCTCGTCGTCATTCCTCAGAATCTTTTTCAGCTCACGCAGCAGCGCGGTCTTTTCTTCGAGCGTGAATCTGCATTTCTCGGCCATACGCGCGCGAATTCTAACAGACTTCTGCGGCCGCTGTTAGCTGTTGATGTCCATACCCAACTTGATATTCAGGAGGCCGCTTGAACAAGCGAATCGCGACTCTCGCTCTAGTAATCTTTATGGTCGTTCCCTTGCTCGCGCGATCAGCACACGCGCAGGCGACGTATACGTTGAAGGCAACGCCGAAGACGGTGGCTTGGGGATATTACGACGCGAAGGCGACGCCTGTGTTGCGCGTCAAGTCGGGCGACACGGTGCAAATTGAGACGCTGATTACGAATAGCCCGAAGCGGCTGGAGGATGCGGGCTTGCCGCCAGAGCAGGTGGAGCAATCGCTGCGCGACATTACCGACCAGGTGAAAGACAAAGGGCCGGGCGGGCACATTTTGACGGGACCGATTTACATTGAGGACGCGCAGCCCGGCGACGTGCTCGAAGTGAAAATCCTCGGCATAAGACTGGCGATTCCGTATGCGTACAACGCGTTCGGGCCGGGCCGCGGCTACATCCCCGACGATTTTCCTTACGCGAAAATGAAAATCATTCCGCTGGATGAGAAGCGCATGATCGCGAAATTCGCGCCGGGCATCGAGATTCCGCTGCATCCTTTTTTCGGCAGCATGGGCGACGCGCCACCGGAAAGCGCGGGCCGCTTCAACAGCGCTCCGCCGTGGATTATGGCGGGCAATCTCGATAACAAGGACCTCGTCGCCGGAACGACGCTCTACATTCCCGTGCACGCGCCCGGCGCGCTCTTCGAAGTCGGCGACGGCCACGCCGGACAGGGCGACGGCGAAGTGGACATCACCGCGCTCGAAACTTCGCTCATCGGCACGTTTCAATTCATCGTGCGCAAGGACATGCACCTGAAGTGGCCGCGCGCCGAAACGCCCACGCACTACATCACCATGGGCCTCAACGACGACCTGAACGCCTGCGCCACGCTCGCCGTCCGCGAAATGATCGATTTCCTCGTTACCGAAAAGCATCTCTCCCGCGACGACGCCTACATGCTCGCGAGCGTCGCCGCCGACCTCCACATCACCGAGCTAGTCGACGGCAATAAGGGCGTCCACATGATGATTCCCAAATCCCTCTTCCTTTCTGGTGCCTCGAAATGACCAACACCCCCATTTGTCATTCCGAGCGAAGCGAGGAATCTGCTTTTTCTTTTCGCAGAGGCGCCGCATGACAAGGAGCGATCGTGAGCTCGGTTAGGAAGACAACGCTGCGAAGAGCCAAGCACAGGAATCGCGCCGATGCGATTTTGGAATCGCTTAAGCAGGGCACGGGCGACGTGTATGAGAGCTATCGTGCGATATACGCGCTCTGGTGCTCGAATAGTGCTGCCGTTCAGGAGCTAAGACCGTTGTTTCGGATTCCTGGAATCGAATCAGACGGACCATTGTCGGTCACAGATGAATTCAAGAAAACAGTCCGGTCACTTGCTAAAGAAATCCCGGCTCTAGTCTCGGAAAAGGTAGGGACATGATGCTTTCGCGGCCAGCCACAACCCTAATTTCGGCGATCTTGTTGGTGTGCGTGCCTTGTGCAGCGCCCCAGACCATCAGCCCGGACTGGTGCAAAGCTCTCCCGCGCCCCGAATACAAAACGCTCGAACGCGTTCTCCCGAATGAGCCGTGGTTTGAAGTCTACAAAGTCGCCCCCGGCGTCTTCGCCATTTACGAGCCGCACCAAGCCGAAGAAGTCATCTCCTACCTTATCGTCGGCACCAAGCAGGCGCTGCTCTTCGACACCGGCATGGGCATCGCCAATATCCGCAAAGTCGTCACGCAATTGACGAGCCGTCCCGTCGTTGTGCTGAACTCGCACACGCACAACGACCACGTGGGCGGCAATTCCCTTTTCACGTTTGTCTACGGAATGGACACAGCGTTCACGCGCCAAAACGCAAAAGGCTCGCGGGACGACGCCCAAGAAGAACTCGCACCGGGCATGATCTGCGGCAACCTGCCGAAGGGTTTCGACCCAAAAACGTATGCGACCAAACCGTGGCACGTTTCTCTCTTCGTGAAAAACGGCTTCAAAATTAATCTCGGCGGCCGCACTCTCGAAATCATTTCGACTCCTGGCCACACTCCTGACGCCATCTGCCTGATCGACCGCGCCAACGGCCTGCTCTTCACCGGCGACACCTACTATCCCGCGCCCATCTGGCTCTATCGCCCGGAAACAAATCTCGACGCCTACGTCGCGTCCGTGAGATGGCTCGCCGATCTCGCCTCGCAAGTGAAACTCGTCCTCGGCGCGCACAATATTCCTGTCGCCGATCCATCCGTGTTGCCCAGACTCGTCACAGCCATAGAGGCCGTCCGCGCCGGCAACGTCGAGGCCAAGCCTCTCGAAGGCGGCAAAGCCACCTACACGACCGACGGCATCACCTTTCTTCTCAAGGCCCAGCCTGCGGGAGTAAAATGACGGCGTTGGATGCCAGCTATGCGCTCGACCATTACACGAATCTTTTGCTTGGCTCTCGCCGGATTATTTTTCTGCCTCCCCGCTGGCACTCAGTCGCAAAACGCTCCATCGCAAAAAAGGTCCAAGCACGCAAAGCCTCCGGATCCCAAGATTGAGAATTATTACGGCGGCGTCTTTCTCATTGGCGATGGCGGCATCCCCAACGGCCCCTGCTTTCGCATCAACGGCCGCGTTACCTCCGCCGGATTCTTCAACGACCTAAAGTCCTACGACAGCGATGACGGAACTATTTTTCGGCTCGGCACAAACGAAGTCACGCAGTTCCCCGACAAAGTGCTGCTCTCGCTGACCATCCGCGATCAGCCGTGCTCCACGGGTCTTCAGCCGGTCGGCACCGGCGTCTATCTCACGAAAGAAACGATGAGTTCCCTGAAACTTAGTCTGTACTGGAAGCACGGCGTGGATCTGCGCCCGGCAGGCAAAATAGCGATCGTGCACTTTTCCGTCGAACCTCTCGCGCCGTACGCAACGGAGCTCGCGGCGGAATTGCCCAGGCGGTATCTGTGGTCCTACGAATTCGGTATTCCCGGCGCGGGCGTTCCTCTGACGGACAGCCTCGTGCTCATTTTTCGCACGTCCGACGGGCACATCGCCGCGCGCGTCGCCGCGCGTTTGTAATTCGTGCGGCGCATTTGTAGCGTTTATATACTGGAGTCACAGCAGGTGGAGACAAATGAAATTAGTTTTTCTTCAGCCCATGGAGCTGACTTTTTCTGGCTCGATCTTGTAGAGGACGCGCACTTCGCCGGGCTGGCGGAACGGATAGACGGGCTTGCCGAGATATTTTTGCGAAAGCTTGTTGATGTGGTCGTCCGCGCCGTTCTGCGTGATCTCCACGACGCGTCCGCGAATTTCGAGATAGCGATAGGGATTCGCCGGATCCTGCAGCGAGACCGAAACCCGCGGGTCGCGCCGGACATTTTTGTCTTTCACGCGGCCCAGCGCGGAATTAAATCGGACGTACTTGCCGTCGTAATCGACCCAGATCGGAGTGACTTGCGGGCTGCCGTCCTTCATGATGGTGCCGAGATTGCCGAACGCCGGTTTTTCCAATAAGTCCGCGTATTTTTCCGGAATGTTTTCTGCCACGGCTGCCTCCTTACGATTCTGTTCTGTGACGCTGAACACTCAAACTTTAGCACGCGTGCGGGGCATCGCGCAGCTTTGGCGCGCATCTTCAAATTGCAAGGCACTTCACAACGCACGAGCGCTCAACTAAATTGCATTTCCGGCGCACGGCCCACCGACGTGAGCGGCGCTCCGGTGAGCTTCTGCAATTCTTCAATACCCCATCCCGGCGCAATCTCGCGAAGCAACAGTCCTTCCGGCTTCACGTCGATCACCGCAAGATCGGTAACAATGGTGTCGACGCAGGTGAGTCCCGTCAGCGGATAGGTGCACTGGCGAACGATTTTTGGGGCGCCTTCCTTAGTGGTGTGCTCCATGCAAACGATCAGCTTTTTCGCACCAGCCGCGATATCCATTGCGCCGCCAATGCCGCCCGAACCTTTTGCGCCGGGGATTTTCCAGTTCGCGAGGTCACCTTTTTCGGAAACTTGAAATCCGCCAAGCACGGCGACATCCAGGTGGCCGCCGCGCGTCATAAGATGCGCGTCCGCCTGGTGAAAAAAAGACGCTCCGGGAATCAACGTCACTGGAACTTTCATGGCGTCGACCAGGTCGTAGTCTTCTTCGCCGGGACGTGCGCGCCGCCCCATACCGAGAATGCCGTTCTCGCTGTGAAAATAAACTTCGACGTTTTTCGGCAAATAGTCCGCGATGAGATTGGGAATGCCCCAGCCGAGATTCACGTACGCGCCATTCGGCAATTCCAGTGCGGCGCGTTGCGCGATCTGGTCGCGAGTCAGCCGCGGCTTATCCGGCATAGCGGATTCCTTTCGCTTGCACAATGCGGTGCACAAAGATCGCAGGCGTCACGACGTGCTCTGGTTTAATTGAACCGACCGGCACAATCTCGTCAACTTCGACGATGGTCGTGGTGGCGGCCATGGCCATAATGGGATTGAAATTCCGAGCCGCGAGGCGGTAGGTCAGATTGCCCAACTCGTCGGCAATCTCTGCCTTGATGAGCGCGTAGTCCGCGTGAATGGGCATCTCAAGGATGCAGCGTTTCCCTTCGATGACGCGCTCTTCTTTTCCCTCTGCGACTTCCGTGCCCACGCCGACTGTTGTGTAAAATGCGCACAGACCCGCGGCGGCGGCGCGCATCCGTTCGCAAAGAATTCCTTGCGGCACGAGTTCGAGAGTCACTTTCCTTGCGGCGAGCTGTTCCTGAAAATAAGTGGAATGCGGGCCGGGAAACGATGCGATCACATGCCGGACCTGGCCGTTCTTGAACATCACGCCTAGCTCACCATCACGCGTTCCGCAATTGTTGCTGATGGCCGTGATGTCTTTGGTGCCTTTCGCGGCCAGCGCCTGGATCAGATTATTGGGAAAGCCAGCGCCACCGAATCCGCCGAACATGATTCGCGCGCCGTCTCGAATATCGGCCACGGCGGAATCCAGGCTCGAATAGATTTTGCGTCTCATGGCACGGCGTATCCTACCAGAGGCAGTGCAAGTCTGCAGGTGCGAGTGTGGCAAGTCAGCCGGGGCCGATAATCCGGACTGGCACCGTGTGGCTCGCGTCGTCTAACATGGTTGCAGTTCCATGAAACGCAAAGCCCTCATTCTGATTTTGCCGGTCGTTGCGGTGCTTGCGATTGGCTTCGTGGCGTATTCATTCCTGCATAGCGGGGTGAGCGCAAAAGCGAAACCCAGCGCGCTCGAGGTGGTGATGGCGCGGAAAGCCAGGCACATGGCGCTTCCGAGCGCAGCGCGAGCGCTGACCAATCCCGTAGCCTCCACCGAGGAGAACCTGCGCGACGGCCGACTGCATTTCGCAGACCATTGCGCCATTTGCCACGGCAACGATGGCAGTTGCGACACGATGATGGGTAGCGGACTTTATCCGAAGCCGCCGGACATGCGACTCCCAGAAACGCAAAATCTCTCCGATGGTGAGCTTTTTTGGATTATCGAGAACGGCGTGCGATTCACGGGAATGCCTGCGTTCTCGAGTCCCGGCACCAAAGAGGACAGTTGGAAGCTTGTGCACTTCATCCGGCACCTGCCGCAACTCACGGCGGAAGAGCGTCTCGAGATGGAACGCAACAACCCGAAGAGCCCCGCCGACCGGCTGGAAGAACAGCAGGAAAATGATTTTTTGAACGGGACCACTCCGGCGCCTCCCTCGGGAGCACATCACCATTAGTTGTGGGCACTAACATGGACAGTGCCTGTGCTACCAGAGGGTGGTTGCGTTTCGCGCTATCGTGGAATAATGTCAGGAAAGGGTCGAGCCCGAGGAGAGATGGCTATGAAACCTAGGTTCGCAGCATTCCTTTTGTCGATTGCGCTGATTGGCGGGAGCACTTTCGCGCACGGCGACAAGAAACACATTAGCGGCACGTTACAGAAAATTACCGCGGACGCTGTCATTGTAAAAATTGCCGACGGAACGTCCGTCGAGGTGAAGCTCGTTCCTTCAACCGCCTATGTTCTTCATGTTGCAACCCAACCTGGCGGACCTTCTGACGCCAGCCAGGATAAACCGGCGAAACTTTCCGACCTCGCGGTCGGCGATCGCGTGCTCATCCACGCGACGCCAAAGGGCGATACGCTGGAGGCTGGGGAAGTAAGATTCTCCGCACCTACGACTGCCGCGGCGAGCAAACCAAAGTCCTGAAAGATTCGTGGGACGTAGGCTCTTTCCCACGTCCACGATTATTCCTCTACGAGATGACAGGAGTGCGTCTTCAGTACCAGCCAGACGTGGCGTCCATCTGCCAGCTCAAGCGTTCTGACAGTACCTGGCGTGAGGTGCACGATAAAATCCACGCCGCAGTCGACACGGGCTCGAACCAGCGTGCCGCGCGGTTCCATGGCTACGATTTTGCCTTCGATGACGTTGCGCGCACTCAGATCGTGCGGTTGCGAGGTTGCGAGCAAAATGTCCCCTGCGCGGATAGCTACGCGCACGCGGTCTCCCACGACCGCGTAGCCCAACGGCACTTCGATTTCGCAACGGCTTTCGTTGAGACGCACGCGCATCACGCCGTCGGCTTCGCGCAAATCGACGACCGATCCGCCTAACAGATTTTCAAAACCGGCTGCTTGCGCCAGCCGCTTGTGTCGCGGCGCTTCCAGCACCTCCACGGGCGTTCCCGTGCTTATGACGCGCCCATGATCCATCGCGATCACTCGCTCGCCGAGAGCGTCCACTTCTTCACGCGTGTGTGTGACGTACAAAATGGGAATGCGCCGCGCGGCGTTCCACGCGCGGAGGTCATCGACGATCGCCGCCTTCAGTTCCGCATCCAGTCCGGTGAGCGGCTCATCAAGCAACAAGACGCGCGGTTGCGTCACTAGAGAACGAGCTAGCGCGATCCTTTGGCGCTCGCCGCCCGAGATTTCAGGCGGCTTGCGCGCGCGCAATTTTTCCACGCGGAAGGCTTTCAATATTTCTTCCACGCGCGCGGCGCTCTGTTCGTGTGGCAAACCATCGAGTCCATAGGCGACGTTTTCCTCGGCGCTCAGATGCGGGAAGAGTGCCAGCGTTTGAAAAACGTAGGCGATGCGCCGCGTCTGGGGCGAACGGTTCACGCCAGCCTGCGAGTCAAACAACACTTCTTGGCCGGCGGCGATTCGTCCTGCGTCAGGACGCACCAATCCCGCGATGCAATCCAGCAACGTGGATTTTCCGGCGCCAGAGGGACCAAAAAGAATGGTGATGCCTGGGGGAACTTGGAGGGAAACGTCCAGTAGGAAAGGAGTAGACCCCGCGCGGGTTCTTTGCAACTGAACACTAGCCGTCAGCATGTCCACGTTCAGTTCGCCGCCCACGGTGTCCACAAACGGCGTCCGATTTGGCGGCCTACCTGCCGATTGACGGCGTACACCACCGACAAGACAGCAAACGAGATCGCGAGCAGGACAATCGCCATGCGATTCGCCTCGGCGTACTCGAGCGATTGCACGTGATCGTAGATATCGATTGAGACCGTGCGCGTGACACCAGCAAGATTACCGCCGACCATGAGCACGACGCCGAACTCGCCCATGGTATGGGCAAAGCTGAGCACCACAGCCGTCACGACACCGGGAATCGAAAGCGGAAGAATGACGCGCCAGAACGTTCGCAGGGGGCTGGCGCCGAGCACAGCAGAGGCATCGAGAAGTCTTCGGTCCACAGATTCAAACGAAGCGATGAGCGGCTGCACGGCGAATGGCAAACTATAAAGTACCGACGCGAGGACTAGTCCCTCGAACGTGAACGCCAAGCCGTGACCGAAAAGTGATTGCCAGAATTTTCCCAGCGGGCCGCGTGGACCCATGGCCACGAGCACGTAAAATCCGAGAACCGTGGGCGGCAGCACCAGCGGCAGCGCCACGACCGCTTCCAGCAAAAACTTGCCGCGCCAATTTGAATACGCCAGCCAATAGGCGAGGGGCAGTCCACCCGCAAGAAGAATGGCGGAAACGCAGAGCGCGAGGCGAAGGGAGAGTAAGAGAGCGTCCATGTTCAGTTTTTCTGCACGCCAGATGGGGCCGCCGACGGAAGCGTGAACCCGTATCGCGCGAATGTCTGGCGGCCCTCAGCACTCATCGCAAATCGCAGAAAGGCGTGCGCGCTTTCTTTATTCTTGGCTTCCTTGAGCACCATGGCGGCTTGCTCGATGGGCGGGTGCATGTCCGCAGGAATCTCCCAGCGCTTGCCGTCTTTCATGCCGGGCGAAACGGCCAGCGACATCGCGACAATACCTGCCTGCGCGTTTCCGGATTGCACAAACTGAGCTGCTTGCGAGATATTTTCTCCGAAAACCAGCTTTGGTTTCACTTGCTCGTAGATACCGGCTTTCTGAAGCGCTGCGACTGCCGCGCGACCGTACGGGGCATGCTCCGGGTTGGCGATGGCAATTCTCTGCACGCTTGCGTCCAGCAGCGTCTTCCAGCCGAGGCTCGCTACCTCGACTTTTGCATCCGCTGGCGTCCAAATCGCGATACTCCCTATTGCATATTCGTAGAGAGTTCCAGGCTCGGCGAGGCCCGCAGCTTCCAGTTTTCTGGGATAGTCGATGTCCGCCGAAAAGAACAGATCGAAGGGCGCGCCATTTTGAAATTGCGAAAAAAAGTTTCCGCTCGAACCGTAGGTTATGTCTACTTTCGTTCCGGTCTGCTTTTCGAATCGAGCGGCAACCTCTTGCATTGCGAATTTCAAATCCGCGGCGGCGGCCACGCGGATCTCTTCGGCGTGCATGGCACTGGCCGAGGGCAGTGCCATCATCACAATCGCCAAGAGAGCCCGGCGCGTTAACATGTTTCGTCTCCACCGACCACAAGTCACCTGTCCGTTACAACATTGCTCAGGAACGATCGCACCTTCAAACGCGCAAAATCATTACTTCGGTGGACTTGATCAGCGCCGCCGCCCGCTCTCCCGGCTTGAGCCTCATCTCTTTTGCCGCATCGGCGGTGATGATCGCGGTGATGTGCTGCTCGCCGATGGCCATAGTGACCTGGGCCAGCAAGCCGCTGTACTTCAAGGAAATCACGCGCCCGATCAGTTGATTACGACCGCTGATTTTACGGAAATTGCCGCGGCGGGAGGCGATATCTCCGCGATCCAGCTTTTTCGGAATCATGCGGTCGATTTCGCTTTCGGGGATGCGATGATGCCCGCCAGGAGTCTTCACGGTTTTGATTTTCCCGCGGTAGATCCACTGTTTCAGCGTGGGGTAGCTGATTCCCAGGATCCTCGACGCTTCTCGCGGCGGTAATAGTGCGGCTCGGTACATCAAACTCTCCTCAACCACGGTGTTCCGTTTTCTCTAAATGGAAACCGCCATTGTAGTACGTTTTTATGCGTTTCTATCCGTTATTCTTTACCAGGCTCTGGCGTTCTGCCCTTTATCGCTTCGGCAACTATCATCGAATTGCCGCACTGGAGTTCCCCGTCGTCGCGTAGAGTAACAAAGAAAGAGTGTTGGAATGCAAGTTGGGGGCCACTCATGTCTCTCGTTACCACCAAACTGACCGCTGAGGACGTTCGCCAGGCCGTCGAACTTTTCTGGACTACGTTTCTGGCCAAATCTGAAGAAGAACTGAACAATTTCTACGCGCCGGGCAGCACCGTTTTTCAGGTGGCTATGGGCCGCAGCGAACCAGGCAGGCTGGGCGCGATGCGCCGTTCGCGCGAATACTTCCACCCGGAAACGCGCATGGAGCTGAAGTTGAGCCCGATCGACATTGTTTTGTGCGGAAACGATGCGGGCGTTGCCAGCTACACTTTCCAGTTCCAAGCGAGCGGCCGCGACGTTGGCGGCAAACGCATGGCGGAGAAATTGGAAATCGTGCGAGCGACGCACGTCATGCATCGAGACGCCTCCGGCAAACTGCGCATCGCGCACGAACATTTTTCGGTGCCAGTGGCTTAGTGCCGTCTGTTGTTGGTGAAAGCTAGAGCCGATCCATAAGTTCCAGGTACCTCTCGCGACTGATTTGGGCGGTCCTCAGTACGTTCTTTATGATGAATACCGGGAGTGCATCCCTCGGCGTTCAAATCCAGATTCTTCCAGTATCTTGGCGAGTGTTCCCATGCGGGCAGCCTCTTCCATGAAGAGGGAAACGGCCTGGCGCAAACGGGACTTGGCTTGTGCAGCCGTTTTGCCGCAGCTGGAAATATCCAGTTCCGGGGAGTAGGCGATGTAGCTGGTGCCTTCCCTCCACACCCTACGCGCTCAGCGTGATCTCGCCTTGGCCATTCCGGGCAGAAAGTGTTGTGTTTGCCATATCCACCAACAATCATAGGCCGGGACTGCCACTGAGGCAATCCCGCTGAAGGGAGCCCTAGCCTAATTCCTTAGCGGCTTGCCTGTTTTCAAAGTGAACGCCATGCGTTCCTGGGTTTTCTTTTCGCCGCAGAGGGAAACGAAGGCTTCGCGCTCGAGGTCCAGCACGTATTGTTCGCTAACGAGTTGCGGCGAGGTCAGCGGGCCGCCCGCGAGGATATTCGCGAGTTTGCGGCCAACGTGTGCGTCGTAGTCGGTGATGTACCCGCCGCGCTGCATCATGTGAATCACCAGCTTCGCGCCGGCCAAAAATTGTTCGCCGAGCACTTTGATTTGTGTGGTCTGAGCGCCTTCTTGCCAACTGGCTGCGAGCGGCTTGTATCCTGCGCGCACCAACGCCAGTGCGGCTTCCTTGGCGTCGCCTACGAGGCGGTCGCGATTCATTGAGACGCCATCTTCGCGACGCAAGAATCCAAGGGCGCGGCTATCTTCGGCGCTCGTGCCCACTTTGGCAGTGGCAATCGTTTCGAACACCGGCTTCATCGCGTGAAATAAATCCAAATCTTCGCCGCCTGCCGCGTGTTCATTCGCGCGAATCAGCATCTCCTTCGTTCCGCCACCGCCAGGAATCAAACCGACCCCAACTTCCACCAGACCGATGTAGGCCTCCGCGGCTGCCTGAATTTTCGCAGCGTGCAGGCCGATTTCGCATCCACCGCCGAGCGCCATACCCTGCGGCGCGGCGACGACCGGCTTCGGCGCATATTTCAATCCCAGATTTACATTTTGAAATTGTTTCACGGCTATGTGCAGCTCGTCCCACTCTTGTTCCTGGGCGGCGACGAGCATAAGCATCACGTTCGCGCCAACCGAAAAATTCACAGCCTGGTTGGCGATGACCATGGCGTCAAAATCGGTGTCCAGCCGTTTCAGCCCCTTGTGCAGCATGGACATTAAGTCTGCTCCGATGGCGTTCATCTTGGCATGAAATTCGCAGCACACGACGCCATCGCCTAGGTCGATCAGGCTTGCGCCGGAGTTGCGCTCGACTTCGCGGCCGGCCTCCTTCAGCGATTTCAGGATGATCACACCCGGCGGCGTTTCGAGCGGTTTTGCCGTGCTGGTGGTGACATCAAAGACCGTCGTCTTGCCCTTCTCCGATTCGTAAAATCCCTTTCTGCCGCTTGCGAGAAGTTTCTCGATCGTAGGAGGAAGCGCGCGTCCTTCTTTCTGGATTTGCGCGGCGAAGGCTTTCACGCCGATCGCGTCCATCATCTTGAATGGCCCCATCTCCCAGGCGAATCCCCACTGCAACGCGTGGTCCACATCCACAACGCTGTCTGAAATCTCCGGCACGCGCCGCGCTGCGTAGAGACACATTTCCGAGAGTCCGCCCCAGATAAACTGCTGCGCCTTATCCCCTTTTTGTCCTTCGAGGACCGGCCCCACCAGGGCGCGCAGGCGCTCTCGCGTATCCTCAATGGCTTTTCCCATCTCGAGCGAAGCAAACTTCGCCTTCTGCCGCGGCCGGTACTCCATGGAGTTGACGTCCAGCGTCAGAATTTCCTTTTCGCCCTCGCCTTTCACTTTCTTGTAAAAGCCCTGGCCGGTCTTGTCGCCCAGCCATCCGCGACGGACCATTTCTTCGATCAGCGGCGGAACTTTGTACATTTCGTGCGACTCATCGTTTGGCGCGGTCTCGTAGATGTTTTTGATTACGTGGACCAGCACGTCCAACCCAACAAGATCGGCGGTGCGAAACGTCGCGGATTTCGGCCAGCCCACTGCCGGCCCCGTACAGGCGTCCACCTCTTCGACGTTCATCCCCAGCGTGGTCATAAGCCGAATGGCATTGAGCATAGAAAATGTTCCAATGCGGTTGGCGATGAAGTTCGGCGTGTCCTTGGCAATCACCACGCCTTTGCCTAGCCTGCGGTCACAAAATTCGTGGAGTGTCTCAATCACTTCACTAGATGTTTTCGGACCGGGAATCACTTCCACCAATTTCATGTAACGCGGGGGATTGAAAAAATGCGTGCCTGCCCAATGCTGTTGAAACTCTTCGCTCATCGCTTCCGCGATCAGATGCACGGGCAAACCGGAAGTGTTGGTGGTGACAATCGCGCCTGGCTTGCGGAATTGCGCCACACGCGACAGCAAATTCCTCTTGATCTCGAGGTTTTCCGCCACAACTTCGATGATCCAGTCCGCCTCTGCACAACGCGCCAAATCGTCTTCAAAATTTCCGATGGAGATTTTCTCCGCCAGCGCGGGCACGAAAAACGCGGCGGGCTTCGATTTTTTCGCGGCCTCGAGTCCCGCGCGCACAATCTTGTGGCGGTCTCCGGCGGGCGCACCGGACCTCCAATCCGGCGGAACAATGTCCAGCAGGATGCACGGCAGGCCCGCGTTGGCTAAATGCGCGGCGATACGCGAACCCATGGTTCCCGCGCCCAATACGGCTGCCTTCTCGATTCGACGTTTCATGGCTTGCCTTTTCCGGAGCCCTTTTTATGCACTGAGACGACTGGACAGGTTACAAAACCGCCATCCCCTGGTCAAACGGACTATGGCCCTGCCGCAAGGCCCGCGTTACAGTATGGTGAGAATGAGCCCAGGCAAAGTGACAGACGCCATCGGCTGGCTCCAGTCCGCCAAAGACAGGCTGCTCTCACTGGCCGAGCCCGATGAGCGCAAATCGACCGAGCGCCCTCGCGTTGGCCTCGCGCTCGCGGGCGGATTCGCACGCGGTATAGCCCATATTGGGGTCTTGCGTATCCTGCGCGAGGCGGGCATCCCCATCGACGTGGTCGCCGGCACAAGCGTTGGCGCTCTGATTGGCGCAGCTTATTGCGCGGGCACCTCGCTTGAGGACATGGAGCGCATCGGCTCGACCACCAGCTTCACGGATTTCGGCCGCTGGACGCCTTCCTGGTTGGGCCTTGCCACCAATCAGCGCCTGGAAAAATTTCTGGCTCAGTTCACCGGAGTGAAGACTTTCGAGGAGATGGCTATTCCGCTGGCGATCGCCACGACGGACATCAACGCGGGCGTCTCCGTGTACTACACGCGTGGCCCTATCGGCCTGCCTCTGCGCGCGTCTTGTGCATATCCGGGGCTTTTCGTGCCCATCCAATATGAGGGCCGGACTTTGGTGGATGGTTTTCTGACCTCGCCCGTTCCCGTGGAAGGCGCGCTGCTTCTTGGAGCAGATGTCGTGATCGCCGTTTATCTCGAAGCTGGCAACCTCGAACAGCCACGTACCTTCACCGACGTGCTGAGCCGTTCCTTTAACATCATCCAGCGGCACACCGATCTTACCTGGCGTCAGCAAGCTGACGTCATTATTGAGCCTGACGTAAAGCCCTTTGTTTGGGATGATTTCACCAGGACGCCGGACATGGTCGCGGCGGGCGCGGCAGCCACTCTGGCCGCTCTGCCAGAGATTCGCGCAGCCATCAGCGGCGAAAAGTGCGACTCCGCAGCCTAGCAACCATTACTAGCAAGCCCGATTCCGGTTCAAGTGTTTGCTACGGATCATTCCGGCGTGACCTGCACGACCACAGGCTCACCCTCGCCTTTGCCACGCTGCGTAAGCCACGCGCCCAGGCCCTCGGCAAAGCGCTCCGGCGTCAGGCGGAAGCTGGCTTCGACCTGCCCATCCGCCACTGGAAGCGTGTCGTCGAAAACGGCGGAATTCGTGAAATTGCGCATGCAGAATTGATCGAGCCAATCGAGCGGGCAGGCGCGGCTCTGGCCGCGAATGACTACGTTTACTTTGAATTTCTGCGCGTACACTCCGCCATCATAACATCGCGGCGAGTGTGTTTCTGACGAGACGAATCTAACGGCTAATCAGGAAATACGCGGGCGCTTAACGCTGTGCGCCAAGCCGACGCGCTCGAGCGCCCAGATGAAGTACCAACCGATGTCCGTTTGCCACCAGCGCAAGCCAAGGCGCGCCGAACCGGCGTGCGAATGATGGTTCGCGTGCCAATTCTCGCCCCAAGCCGTAATTTGGAAGGGACCAAGCCACCACACGTTCATGCTGGAGTCCTCGATGCCTTCTTTGGCATGTCCGAGATGCGTGAGGCTATTGACGAAGCATTGCATGTGCAGGGTGTAGACCAAACGAATCGCGCCGATCCAAAAGAAACCCATCCAACCGAAACCGAGGAGAAATCCAGAGAAGATCGAAAGAATGATTACGGGAGATTCAAGCCAGCCCCACGCGGTATACATGCCACGCGTCAATTCGGGAGCCCAGCGGTGTTTATCCGCGGGTAGCGTTTGATACAGCCAGCGCAGGTGCGCCCACCAGAATCCGCCTTGCTTTGGACTGGAAATATCGTCCGGCGTGTCGGTCACGGAATGATGCAGCCGGTGGTAAGCGACCCAGCTCGCGGGATGGCCGGAACCATTGAAAACCGCCCAAAAAATGAGGAACTGCTCGACAAACTTATTGACCTTAAGTGTCTTGTGCGCCAGCAGCCGGTGATAGCAGACCGTTGTGCCGAGCCCTCCGAATGCAATGAAGAGGAGCGCCAAACCAACCACTTTCAGGCTGGGAAGCGGGAACAGAATCAATCCAACGATCGCAAGCCCGTGAATCAGGACGAGATATGCGAAGACGCCCTCTTTACCGTGGACTGGCTTCCAGAAGGGACGTTCCCACGGCCGTGCTTCTTGTGTGGCGACTAATTCCATGATCTCTCCGGCTATCTTCTTTATTGAATGCGTGACTGCCTGGTGTGTCGAACCTGATAGGCAGAATAACAATACCATTTTTCTGCTGCGGGTGACGTAAATCTGTTCGCAATTGGACACCAAAGAGGAAACGGTTTCGCAGCTGATTCACCGATCGTTCTGCTGAATTCGTGCACTCGCCCACACCACGAAAATTTCCAAACTGGTGCGGACTTGGTCTTCGCTCTCCGGCGCGTGGCTCACTGGAGATTTAGATATGGCTTTTGATTTGAATTATTCGGGAAAGCTGAGTAGAAATCCGTTCGCGCCGCCCAGTATTGACTGCAAGAAGAGTTAGGAGAGGAAAGAAAACTCGAACTTATCTCTGCAGATCTCGCAAGGCATCATTTAGTGCCACCAGGTCTGAGTCCAGCCGGTAAAAGCCGGGGCGCCAGTCTCCGACCGTCTCTTCCGCTGCGAATTTCAGAACAGCGAAATCAACCGCGCCGGTCTGTCCCTCGGAAAGGCTGGGGAAACTATCACCAAAGAACGTGACAGGATGCTTGCTGACCACTCGTTCGCATTCATTTATGGAAAGCACGGCTCGTAGCATCCCTTGATTCTTCGCGTGGGGCTGGCAAAAGTAGAGGTTGGGCATACTCGCGTATCATCGGCAGAAAGGCGGGAAATTCTAATAGTACGTAAGTCCTTTTGTTGGGGGTGAAGTTGCCTAGGTGCCAACACCTCCCGACCCGTCTTATCACTTTCTCCCCTACTTTCGCCTTGTTTTGGCCATTATTTTGGCCCCCAACCTGCCCAACTAACGATAGAATCCCGCCACTGCCATCGGGGGTGAATTCGCGTGGAAGACGAGCGGCGCCGAACTCCCAGGTATCCCTTTATCGCGACAGTCGAGGTCCTTGAAAAAGGGGCGCAAGCCGGCGTCGCCGCGCGTGTGACTGAGCTGAGCCTTTACGGTTGCTACGTGGAAATGCCCGACCCGCGGCCAAAAGGAACCCAAGTTATCCTCAAGGTCTACCAAGAGGGCAGATTTCTTGAGACTCAAGGCAGCGTGCTCTACTCTCACCCAAACCAAGGCATGGGCGTTGGCTTTCAGAATGTAAATCCCCACTATTTAACGGTGCTAAAGCGATGGCTGATTGAAGCGGCTCACGCGAAATTTGGAAAGAAGGAGTGAAACCCGCGGAAGTCCGTCCTGGGCGGTCGCGTTTTCTTAAAGGCTACTTTCGCTGCGCCCACGCCAAGCCATCCCGGGCGTGCTTTCGTAGCAGGTCCGTTGTGTCGAGGGCAGTAGTAGCGTACCGTGCACAGAGCGTTTGTTTGGATTACCGGGGAAAAGCAGCGGGGAGGAAATCTAATGGAACTTCGCAGGGTTTTCAAATCAATGATCGGGTGCGTGGGTTCATTCTTGCTCATAGGTTTTTCCGCTGCGGCGCAGACACCCTCCAAGGTGCTATTGGTCCTGGAAAAGAATGGGACTCAGCTCGACCTTATTGATCCGGTGAGCTTGAAAATAATGACGCAGGTGCCGGCGGGACAAGACCCGCACGAGGTGATTGCTTCGGCGGATGGAAAGATGGCCTACATTTCAAACTATGGGGGGGCGCAAAGTTCGCTGCATATGATCTCTGTGGTCGATCTGGTGGCGCAGAAGGCGCTGGCCCCCATTGATCTAGGGGCGCTGCACGGAACCCATGGATTGGACTTCGCGGGTGGCGAACTCTATTTCACTGCGGAGACCAACAAGGTGATCGGGCGTTACAATCCTTCGACGAAAGAGATCGACTGGGTTATGGGCACCGGCCAGGATCGGACTCACATGGTTTGGGTGGCTCCAAGTCTGGACAAGATTGTGACTTCGAACGTCAGCTCAGCGACGATCAGCATTATCGAATTGGTTTCGCAGCCAAACATGGGATTCGGGCCGCCGCCGGGTGCAACGCCTCCTCCAGGTGCACCACAGGGCGGACCACCCCCTGGGCGCGGCACGCAGAAAGCGTGGGAAGTGACGAACGTTTCGGTGGGCCGCGGCTCCGAGGGATTCGATGTCTCGCCTGACGGCAAGGAGATATGGACGGGCAACGCGCAAGACGGTACGGTGAGCATCATTGACTTCGCCAGTAAGAAAGTAATTCAGACTTCGCCGATTTCAGTGAAGGGAGCGAACCGGCTGAAGTTCACGCCGGATGGAAAGCTCGTGCTGGTTTCTGGTTTGGGAATGGGACCTGGCGCGGCACCGTCCGCGGCTAATCTTGTCGTGCTTGACGCAGCGAGCCGCAAGGAAGTGAAGCAGTTGAGTCTGGGCGGAGGCGCGGCCGGCATTCTTATAGACCCGGACGGTTCGCGCGCATTCGTGGCAGTAAGCGGTGGAAACAGGGTCGCAATCGTGGATTTGAAAAGCCTCATGGTAGCAGGTGAGATCACCCCATTGGGACAGCCGGACGGCATGGCGTGGGCCGTGAGGAAATAGAGCGCCACTGATAGAATTCACGTTCGTAAACAGCGGCGCCGATGAGAACGATGCCCACTCCAAAACACCGAAACAGTCTCGTCAAAACGACGTCGGCCTCGCCACGGCCCGAGTAGAGCGTCGCCGAGTTGATCGAGCAGAGCTACTTTCCTCGCTGCGAGTGGCGCTTGTCTAATCGCAATTGCGGAATGTAGCGATTCTCTCCATCTCTAGCGCTCCAATTACGCTTAACCACTGCTCTTCGGCGACCACCAGCGTGCACGGACCAAACGTGCAGATTCGAATCTCTCGCCTAAGGGCCTCCTTTCGCAGCAAATTCAGCACATCTCGCAAGATCGTACCGATAAAGGGCGTATACAAATAGAATACCGTGCCATCGGATAAGTCTTCCGCGCGAGCGTCGCCCTGGATAAACCTCACGTTGTTCAGGTTCAGCGACCGAGCGCTCTTCCGGGCACAATCGACATAGGACGGTTCAAGTTCGATCCCACTGCAGCTGGCGCTGGTGCAAATGGAAGTCATCAACGTAACGTGACCCAGCCCGGAGCCAAGATCGATCAGGAAGTCCCGTTCCGTGAGTGTCGTTCGGCCGATGAGATCAAAGATATGGCGCGCAGGGGTCGGCTGATAAGGCACCATTTCGCTCTCTAACTGAACGACCCCAGCCGACGGCTCTTCAAACTGCAAGACTCCGCTGACCAATTCGTCCAAGTAGTCATAGCCTCTGGAATTCCTGAGATTAGCTGCCCCATTCCCGTCGGGCATCCATTCAAGCAGCCTGGCCCCGCCTGCGCCCCGCTGAATATCTCGACGGATGGCCTCGTAGAGTCTGAAATTAACGGACTCCAATTCAGCGTAAATGGCCTTTGCCCGGTGATGAAGCGCTGTTCCGAGGGGTTGCCCATCCGAGAGGTAGGCGTCAAGGTCGTCGAGGGCCTCGACGCGGCGGCGCAGATGCCGCGGTTCGTGCAGCGAACGATCTTGTTCCAACTCTCCGATGAGGCTCACCAGCGCATTCTCGATGGACATTTTTTCTCAGCTGATCGCGGGTAAGGATCTCCTCAGCGCTGCATAGAGAGATTGTTTCCAGCGGGCGTTGTCGATGGTCCAGAAAACCTTCGCTTTGTGTCCCCCGGCGAGACTTGCGGCCCAGACTTCGCGGTTGCGTTCGTCATGCGCGACGTTTAGTCGGTCCACCACGGTCATGCCGCGGGTGAGTTCGCTCTCCGCTTCGACGTCCACGAAATGCTCCGATTGCGAAGTGACAATGGACGGATCCAAGGCGACGGCCACAGCGACAGGGTCTGGTAGAGATATTCCGTGTTCGCCAGACTGTTCGAGAAAAGCTTGTTGCGCGCGGCTGTTGCACTCGATAGCAAATTTGGCGACGGGGTTGCCGAAACTTAGAACTTGCTGAATGTCGGATGGACTGAGTACTGCTTCGCCGCGGCAGAGATGCCAGCCAACGAGTTCAATGGCAAGCCCACTTCTCACCACGATGCGTGCCGCCTCCGGATCGCACCAGATGTTGTATTCGGCCGCGGGAGTGACGTTGCCTTCACAACAGGGCGCGCCGCCCATGACCACACAGCGGCTCACTTTCGCGGCGATGCCCGGCTTCTTTTGCAGGGCGAGCGCGACATTCGTAAGCGGGCCGAGCGTCACCATCACCAGGCCTGGGTGAGATTCAATCGTGTCGATGATGGCATCGGTAGCACTTTGTTTCTCCGGAGCGCGGCGTGGCGGCGGGTAGCCGTGATCGCCCAGGCCATCACGTCCGTGAAACCATGAGGCGCTTATATGTGGACGCTTAAGTGGTTGTTCCGCTCCTGCAAACACCGGCGCATTCGAATCGCAAAGCTCCGCCGTATAGAGCGCATTACGGCTGGCTTGGTGGACATCCACGTTTCCCGCAACGGTCGTGATAGCCAGAACCTCGATTTGGGGAGAGCGCAGCGCCATGATCAGCGCAACGGCATCATCGGAAGCTGTATCGGTATCAATCAGAAATGGACGTTTCACGCGACGCAGAATAACAAATTGTCCCGCAAAACTTGGCACAAAATTCGGCGAGGTCTCCGCAAGTTCGCCGCTTGCGCGCTAACTGCGGAGCTAGTTCGTAAATAGGCGAGTAATCTTGCGGGCAGCCGACCTGATAACTCCTTCTCTGACATCCTCTACCCAGCCTTGGCCGCAGGCTTCCGTCACCAATCGACGTAAGTCCTGGCAACGCGGTTACCGGACGATTGTCCCGGCTAGTGCTCGAAAGGTTCGGTATACCTGATATTCGACTTTCGTAATACGATTGTCCTGTCATGGCCTTTGGATACTCAGTCGGTCCCCGACGTAGCTTCTTCTCCGCTCCATTACACTCGCGCTATCATTCGCCCAATTCGAGGTGCATCCGTGTCTCACTACACCAGACGTGATTTCCTGAAAACTGGACTCGCCGCCGGCGCCTTTGCCGTCACCGGAGGCCTCCCGCTTCACGCGGCGCGACAAACCGCGACAGATTGGGTAGCGCTGGGAAAATCTGGAGTGAAGGTGACGCGGCTCGCGTTTGGCACGGGCAGCTTTAGCGGGCAGGTACAGCGCGACTTGGGACAAGACGGCTTTACGAGGCTGGTGCGCTACGCCTACGACAACGGCATTCGCTTTTTTGAGACGGCTGAGTCTTACAACGAGATGCACAGGATGCTCGGCGTGGCCCTCCAGGGCATTCCGCGCGATAGCTATCGAATCATGTCGAAGGTGACCACGCGGCCAGGCGTGAATCCGCAAGAGAAATTCGACGAACTGCGCAAACTCGCGAATACCGAATACTTCGACATCATGCTGTTGCACTGGCAACATACCGCGACATGGCCCGCGGACTCGAGCAGGTGGCAGGATGGAATTCTGGAGGCGCAGTCGAGGAAGGCTATCGTAAGTCACGGCGCGTCCGTTCATGGGCTCCCGGCGTTGCGCCAAGTTCCCGGAAACCAGTGGCTCGACGTCGCCATGATCCGGATGAATCACAAGGGCACCCGAATGGATGCCGAGGACTACAACACCGACGGATTGGGCAACGTGCCCGAGGTCGTCACTCACGTCCAGCAGTCCCGCAAAGCAGGAATGGGCGTCATCAGCATGAAACTTGTGGGAGAGGGTACGTTCAACCGCGAGGACCGCAAGGCGGCCATGAGATTCGCGTTCAGGAACGCGGGCGTCGATTGCGTTACCGTCGGCTACAAGAACACTTCGGAGATCGACGAGGCCATCGAGAATCTCAATCTGGCACTCGCCTAGCGGGCCGGTCCGGCAAGGGCTATTCGCCGATCACCATCCTATTGTGGTCTGGCCTGTGGCACTAGTGCTGAACATGGTCCTGTTCCTCCCGATAGCTATCCCCGTCTGGGCAGTGTTCCGAAATCGCGCGCCTAGAGTCGCTTCTGCAGCGACCATCTGGTCAGGGGAAAGAGTAATGGTGTCGGCGGCGTTGCGACAGGTGTCGGGGCCAACGCGAAAGGAAGTTGTATCCCTTAGCTTTGAGATGTTTCGGTCGCTGCGGGACCCGAGGAATTAGTCCGCGCTCGGTGAGCCCGGGTGTTCAGGCTTTGTATCGACGGGTTTTGGTGAGTTTGTTGAAGGGGCAGATGGACGTGGGCCGATAGCCACTTCCATGGCCGTGTTTTTCGGGAAGACGAGTTCGTGGCCGCGAGCGATGAAGTGGGAATAGATTGACGAGCTAGCGCCGTAGGCGCCCATGGCCATGCCGAGCGGCTGCGAGTGGACGAAAACGCCCATGGCGAGGCCGACTAGCTTGAATCCGCCAGCGCCGCCGGCTGCGCGATTGCCGGTGTTGCCGCCAACGTCGCCGGGACGGGCGTCGGCGTCAGTGTGAGCAGACGCCAGGGCCAGCAATACGGAGATTCCGGTTGCCAGATAACGAGTCTTGGGGGTGTTGGCTTCTGCGCCGCCCTCCGCATCGAGCTTGACGTCTTGGCCTTTGCCGGCCTGAACGCCCGCCAAGGTCGTTTCTACTTTTTGCTCAACGCCATCCGGCAGGACAAGTTCGTGGAAGACGATGCGGAGTTGGCCATTGCGGCTGAGGCGGCGAGCGGGGCGCACTTGAACGACGGAGCCTTTCAGACGGCTGCCTTGAGGGAGGACCACGCGGTTTCCGTCAAACAGCGGTTGCGAGAGGAGGGCTTCGACATCCTGGCCTTGCTGCGCAGTCGCGGAGCTGAGAGCCGTCAGGAGGCGGACGTGGACAGAGCTGCCGGGGGGAGGCGGAGCGGTAAGTGAGGCAGCCATTTCGGGAGTTAGAGGTTCGGTGCCAAAGTCGAGCGGCTCTTCCAGTTCCGCGAAATAGACAGTCCCGGCGTCGATATATTGCGGATGAACGGGAAGCTGGGCAACGGCATACCTCTCTATTTTGTGGAGCTTACCGGGTTCATGGACTTGCTTCATGGCCGCGTCCCACTGGCGTTTGGCGTCTTCCTTGGCTTGGTCCGCTCTCTCTGAGGCAGTGTCTTTCGCGGTCTTTTTTTTGTCAGGGGAGTTGGTGACGAACTGGATGACTTGACCGGAGCCGGGAGTGACGGTGGTGTGAATAGGAATGTGGCGGCCATCGGGGAGTTGGAGATCGTTAAATTCGACCTGGACCTTGCGAGAGGGAGTGAAGTCGGCATTCAAAGCGTCGAGAGTGCGTTTTCCGCCGGAGACGCTTTGGAGTTGAGTGATCTGGCCGGTGACTTCGGCGCCTACGGGAACGACGAGTTTGTCAAAAGCGTAGATGGGTTCAGCGACGCGGCCGTGGACAGACTGGCCGACTTTTTGGATTCGGAGTTCTTTGACGAGAACGACTTGAATGGCGGTGCCCTTGGGGACGGAGAGAGGGATGGTATCGTTGGGCGAAGCTGCATCCTGAGCACGCAGCGAGATGGCGAAAACGCAAGTCAAAGAGGCGATAAAAATTGAGCGATAGATAGACATGTTATTTCTGCCTTTGCCAGGTCATTTCGACTCGGACGGGAATTTCGTTTTTAACAGCGACCGTCAAAAGGGAGGGTGGGTCGATTTTGAAATCGGTCAGAGTGGTTGGAATGGTACCGGAAATTTTTGTTTCTGTGCCTTGTTTGGTTTGCTCGAAGGAGACTTGCTTGTACTTGGCAGTTTGGCCGGCAAATTGGACCTCGATATCGGCGTGAATGGTCGAGGAGGCGGAAGCGTCTTCGGGGAGAGTGGTGCGGACGGTGACCATCGGAAACTCGCCGCCGCGGGTGACTTGTAGCATGTGGAGATCGCGGTTGCTGTCGCCGGAATCGAAGGATTTAACAGGCACGGCGATCAGGAAATCGCATTGTCCTGCGTGGCAAACGCCCTTGCCGCGGGCGGCGTGGCTTATGCCATCCACCTGATGCAACGGGTGAGAGACGTGGTAAGTAAGAGTGGATTGCTGAAGAGTCCATTGACTGTCGGTTTGGGCGAGAGTGGGAACAGCCAAGAGCAAAGAAGCTAGAAGAAGTTTTTTTGCCATGAGGTCTCTTTACCACTTTATGGAAACGGACAAGATGGCGGCTCCATACGCCGCGGCGGTTACGATGGCGACCGGCCCATGAGCTTGGGCAATGCCATGCACCTTTTCGCCTTTACTTTTTTGGTCGAAGGCAATCGCGCCTAAGATGGGCGTCAAAATCATACCAGGGCCGTGAATCCATGCTAAAGCCTTGTGCCATCGGATGGGCCCGCGCGTTTGGGTGCCCGGAATTCTGGGGGCGCGGATGGCGTAGTAGGCGCTGAGGAAATACAAATCGCCGGTGACAGAGCCGAGCGCGAGGTGAAGATAACGATCGGAGGTGCTGGTCTGCTTGCCACCAGCGCCTGCGCCAGCAATGACTGTGGCGACGAGAGGAATGGTATCGATCAAACCGAGGCGCTGATGAATCTTCAGCATGTGTGACCGTTTGTCGAGCCGTGCTTGATCCTGGGCGTTTCCCTGAGTCTGATCTTGGGAGAAACCGAGGTCGCTGAGAGAGAGGACGCCGCTGAGCGTCAAGTTGAGCGTTTGCTTGGCTCCCGCGGCGACGGTGACCTTTGAAACGTTGGTGCTGAAGCCTTCGGCGGACACGGAGATCTCGTAATCGGCAGGGGCGAGATTGGAGAAGTTGTATAAGCCGGCCGAATCGGACTGAGCTTCCGTTGATTGACCGGTGGCTAGGTTTTTGAGGGAGAGTTTTGCCTTTGGAACAGCGGCTCCGGATGCGTTGGTGATGACACCGGAGAGTATGGCGCCGGCGTCCTGTGCGCGCAACCGCTCACATATCAAAAAAGGAACCACTAAAATTACAGCACCTAGGAGCAGTTTCCCTGCTCTAGCTTTCATTGGGGCTTCTCCAGTGCGATTGATATGACCGTTTGCGCGATATCCTACTACGGATGCTGCGACTAGCAGCCGAGGATGTATGTCTTACCGGATGGGCATACCGGAGTTCCTAAAGGCTCGCGATGTAGATGCTGGGATGAGGTGGCTTCACGCTGTTCGACCTGTCATGGGAGTGGTGTCCTCCGCGGATCATCACTGCCCCTCGGCTCGCCTTCCAGGCGCGGCGCACTCGGGACCACTCTGCTTGGACGATTAACGCACGACTTACCGAGCTCATCAGCGAGGCCGGGCACAGTCGCCCCAGGCGGCTGCAATTCCGAATCAACGAAGGTTCTGAGTTGCTGCCGAGGAAACCGAAAAGTGCACTATGCTGGAGTTTGACGTAGCTGGCCCTGCGATGCTGGCAGCAACGAACACAACATCTTCTCCTATACCCAGCGCTGTTCCCGCTGGCACAGTTAAATCCACCCGGACGGTTCCGGACTCACCCGCTCCAAGTGTCAGCTCCTTCGGTTCTACCTTGCCCACGAACTGATGCGTGTCCGTCACTGTAATTCTGAACGTACGTGGTACAGCAAGGTTTCGTATTGTGAACGCGACCTGTTTGGTGCTTCCTGGAGACAACTCATCAAAGTCCAGCTGTGGGGAAACCTCCGCGCTCTCCACGTGAAATAAATTCGAAAAGAATCTCTGGTATGGCTTGCCATTCAAGTCATTTCCTTTCACCGCAACACGGAATGGCAGGGCCGGAAGGTCGACGCTTCCGACGAACTCAAAAAACTGGCGGTCGGAATTCACCACGTGCATTTGGAAATCTTGAATGGCCTGGCCCTCTTCAGTAACGAGATAGAACTCGGTCGTCTCCGTTGCGCTGCCAGGGAGAGATGCCTGAAGCATGGCTGGCGTGCCTGCGACGGGCTCCCCCTGTATGCGGAACAGTCCTTCGTGACCGGGGCGCCCACCTCTCTTCACAAATTCGGCGCTGACGAAAAAAATATCACTCTGCGCCTGCGCTTTCAGCCAGTACCTGCCTGTGCCGCTTATCTCTGCGCGCCACTCTCCCGCTTCCGGCGAACTCACCGTGACAATGCGGCCGCAATTTAATTCCGTGACCTCTGTGGTTGCTGTACCCTCGGTAATTGCTCCCCCGGAAGGTTGCGTCAGTTTGAGCGCGTTGCCCTTTGTATCTACCGAAAACGTGAATGTGATTCTCTTGGTCACCGAGTCCACGGGAATTCTGACGGTTTTTGGTTGGCCGTCGAGCGTTCCGGCCGCCCAGAAAACCGTTGCCACGTTGTCCCTCGTTGATTCGCGCACTAGGTGAAAGGCTTTGGTTGCTTCGGAGCGTTGCAAAAACATCGGTACTCCACCTGTTTCATTTGCCGCGCGGATGTAAGCAGGATCTGTTGGACCACAGGCGTCAGGGCCAAAGGGCCTCGATCGATTCGTCGAGGGCTGCGTCTGCCCGAACCCTGACGAGGAAGCCATACAAACAAGACCTGCACTCAGCAGCGCTCGCGCCCATATACTCAGCGCAAGTTGTTTCGAAATCATGGAGTTCATTGCTCAATTCTAGAGCCGCACTCTCAAGGAGACATTCTTTTCTTGGGTCCAGGGATCCTATAGTGCATGTAGGCAGGGGCAAAGAATTGCTGGCCTGATTAAACTCAGCCGCATGGGAGCGCCCTGATTCTTGGCAAGTCGGAACCGACCCCCAAAGTCACGAATCATGCAGCCAGGTCTGGTAAACGCCGTATTTTCTGCTAATTGGCGATTTGTCGCGGGTCCTGCGGTAGAATCTGGTCGTTCACATTAGCAGGAGGCGTCTCGGTGGCTAGAAATGCGAAACTTCCTTATGCACTTTGTAGTTTGTTACTGACGGCAGCAATGCTTGTGTGCGGCCCGTTGGCATTCTCGCAGGCGACCACACCGGTGGCTCCCGCTCAAAACCAGATACCTCCAGACCAGCTAGCCGCTTGGGAACAGCTTACGCCTTATCAGAAATCGCAACTGGAGCGGACCTACAATGACTGGCCGTTCCTGGCAAAGTTTCGAGAGGCCGATACACTCTTGCCGCAGCCGTCGCCAGGCGAAACGCGAGTTGTGTTTATGGGAGATTCCATCACCGAAGGCTGGGGAATGAAGGCGACGCCAACTTCTCCCGGCCGTGGCGAGTTTTTTCCCGGAAAGCCCTATATCAATCGCGGTATTTCCGGGCAAACTACACCACAGATGCTGGTACGTTTTCGCCAGGACGTCATTCTCTTGAAGCCCAAAGTAGTTGTCTTGCTGGCCGGTACAAATGACATAGCCGAGAACACCGGAAAGGAAACGATCGAGGAGATTGGCAACAACATCGCCTCCATGAGCGAGCTTGCCCGAACGAATGGCATTCGTGTTGTCTTGTGCTCCGTATTGCCGGCGAGCGATTTTCATTGGCACAAGGGTCTCGAGCCGGCTCCGAAGATCAGGGCGCTTAACGCCTGGATGAAGGATTACGCCGCGAAAATTGGTTTCGTATACGTGGACTACTACTCGCCCATGGCCAACAACGAAGGTGGCCTCAAAGCGGAGCTGAGCCCGGATGGCGTTCATCCCAATAAAGCCGGATACGATCTCATGGCGCCACTTGCAGAGGCTGGGATCGCGGAAGCGTTAAGAAAGCCACTTCGGTGATGCTTCTGTTTCTCAACAAGAATCCCGAGCGGCCGCTCCTCTTATAAAATCCAAGCGACGCGCGGGCGTCGGAAGGCAACCGTGAAATTCGCAAAAATTATCTTTTCGATTGCGGGCATCTGGGGACTTCTGGTCATCACACCGCTCTATTTCCTGTTCGACATTATCGGCCAAAAAGATCCGCCTCCCATCACGCATCCCGGCTTCTTCTATGGCTTCGTGGGTTGCGCTCTTGCTTGGCAGGTCGCGTTTTGCTTCATCGCCACCGATCCCGTCCGCTTCCGGCCCTTGATGATTCCTTCCATTCTCGAAAAGGCCACTTGGACCATCGCAGTCGTTACCCTGGTCCTGCAAGGCCGCATGCACAACTCCGACCTGGTTTTCGCTCTTACCGATGGCCTGCTCGGCCTCCTGTTTGTAATCGCCTACTTCAAAACCAAGCCCAGCTGACTCGAGCTACATCCAGATCGAAAGAAACTCCGTACATAGAGGAGAGGGCTAGCAATTCTTGCTCCTCCAAGCGCGAAGGGCAGGTTTGGTAATCCAGGTTCCAGACTGCTCTCGATTTTTTCGCTTGACGGCGGCTCGCAATGGGAGGATACCAGATGTACCACAGCCCCGGATTGAGGGACGGGGTTCAAGTCAGGGTGCTTGTGTGCGGCCCTGCCCTCCCGAAGTCCTTGGAGCAGAATCAATTCGTACTCGGTTTACGACGGCACGGAATAAATTCGGGCGCCCGCAGGTCCGTAAGTTAGCGTGGAGGTGTGTGCGGACGCTGTTCGAATGCAATTCCCGGGAGATGAAGCGAACGATTCTCGATCTTCATAGCGTGGACTAGCTTTGTGAGAGGCTGAATCGTTTGCTCTGACGTACCGTCTAACCCGGACGGAAACTGTCCGCGGCGAGCAGACAGGCAGCAGCAGGGCGACAAAAGGGGTGCGACAGGAAAGCGCGGCGATGCCTCGCGATAGCGACGCTCGCACCCTGCTGGAACATTTGATCTTCACGGCGGGCAATCCGCCGGAAGGGCAGCAGTTGAATTAAAAATCACAGGAGGTCGGAGAGAGAAATGACAAAGTCGAATAAGTTCCTTATCACTGGCGCGGCCATCGCGGGTTTGCTCGCGGGAACCGGAGCCAGCATTCAGGCTTCTAATCTGCTCAATGGGGGAAAGGCTTCGGCCACCGCCCAAGACACAGACAAGAAGGCTGACAGCGCCGACAAGGAAAAGCACGCTTGTAAGGGCAAGAACTCTTGCAAGGGCAAGGGCGGCTGCAAATCGAGCGACAACGGATGCAAAGCCAAGAATTCTTGCAAGGGCAAGGGCGGCTGCGCGACCGATGGCTCCAAGATGCCGGACGAAAAGAAGCCCTCGTAAAATAGCTAACTGCTCGCACGTAACCAATGATGGGGGGCTGGTGGCTCTCACTGGCCCTTTCGTCTTTCCCCTTCCCGGAGACTTGAATGTCAGCGAATCGCTTTAATGGCTTCACGGACTACGGTATCGGCATCGGGCTGCGCGCCCCGCATTACAATCACATTCTCACGCGCAAGCCGGTCGTCGATTGGTTTGAGATTATTTCGGAAAATTTCATGATCGATGGCGGCCGTCCGCTGCACATCCTGGATCAGATCCTCGAACAGTACAAAGTCGTTCAGCACGGCGTCTCCATGTATTTCGGCTCCGCGGAGAAATTGAATCGCGAACACCTTCGCCGCTTGAAAGATCTCGTCCAGCGAACCAAAACGCCGTGGCTTTCCGATCATCTATGCTGGGGGAGCGTCGACGGGCGCTACACGCACGATTTGCTGCCCATGCCCTATACCTTCGAAGCCGCGCGTATTACCGCGCAAAAGGTTCGCGAGGTTCAGGATTTTCTCGAAATTCCTATCGCCGTCGAAAACGTGAGCAGCTACGCGGAATATCACGATTCGGAAATGACCGAGTGGGAATTTCTGAACGAAGTCGTCGAACGCGCGGATTGCGGGATTTTGCTCGACGTCAACAATATTTACGTCTCTTCGCAAAATCACAGTTTCAATCCATTCGATTACGTGAACAGCGTGCCCGCGCAGCGCGTCGCGCAGATTCATATCGCGGGCCACTCGAAATATCGAAAATATATTCTCGACACGCACGACCACCCGGTGATCGATCCCGTCTGGAAACTTTACGAGCGCGCCATCCAGCGCGTTGGCCACACCGCGACGCTCCTCGAATGGGACGACAGCATTCCCACTTTCCAGGAAGTTCACGACGAGGCGCTGAAAGCCAATAAATTCTTGCGCGCCACCGCGCTGGCGGAAGCCGTATGAAACTGATGCAACTCCAGCGCACCATGGCTCGCGCCGTGATGCAGCCGCTCACTTCCTCCGAACGCATGCAGCGCCGCGCTCCCGATGGCGGCCCAATGAAGCGTTATGCATCGCGCTTCATCAAGCCCAACGACCGCCTCACTTCTTTCGAGCGCCTCGAGATTTACAATCGCCAGTATTGGTTTCGTGTGCTCTCCGCGCTCAGTGAGGATTTCCCCGGCCTGCGCGCTGTTCTCGGCGAGCGCCGCTTCGACGCCATGGCCAAGGCCTATCTGATCGCCAATCCTTCGCGCTCATTTACGTTGCGCAATCTCAGCGCGCGCATGGAATCGTGGTTGCGAAAAAATCCGAAGTGGGCCGGCGCAAATCAAAATCTCGCGATGGATATCGTGCGCCTTGAATGGGCAGACATCGAAGCCTTCGACGGAAAAGCCGAGCCCGCTCTGCGCCCCGAAGATCTTGCGAGCGCGGCGGGCCCGCGGCTGAAACTAACCATTCAGCCGTATGTGCGCCTGCTGAGTTTTCGCTATCCCGTAGATGATCTCCTTCTCGAAGTTCGCAAAGAGGACGAAGACACGGATTTCGCCAGCAACACTTTCACGGAGCATCGCAAGCGCAAGCGCGTCCGCGCCGTCGCAAAGCTGAAGCCGGGGCAAATTTTCCTCGCCGTGCATCGCATCGACTACTCCGTTTATTTCCGCCGGCTCGATCAGGAAGAATTTTTCATTCTCACCGCGCTGCGGCAAGGCAAAACACTGGGCGCCGCCGTCGAGTCTGCTTTTCGCAAAAGCGCGGTCCCGCCGGAAGAGCGGCCTCTGAAAGTCCAAACCTGGTTTCAGACCTGGGCCGCGCTGGGCTGGTTCTGCCGTCCGGAGAAAAAACGCGCGGCCAGCTGAATCTTGTTGTACATTGGCGCATCCAAATTTCACGATTCCCCGCAGACGTTTCTGGCGACTAATTTCTGTGGAACAACATCTGACCTCTCATGAACAAACTGCTGACGGCCGATCTTCCATGAACAAAATACTGACAACCACAAAGGCCTGGCACGACAAGTTCTGCCATTACGCCGATTATCTCCAGCATCCGTTTCTGCTCTTTGTGCGGCTGTATTGGGGCATTCAACTCATGCAGAGCGGCTGGGGCAAGCTGCACAACCTCGATAAAGTGACGGATTTTTTTACGAGCCTTGGCTTACCGGCTCCGGGCTTTACGGCTACGGCCATTTCCAGCCTCGAATTTTTTGGCGGCTTCTTGCTGGCCATCGGCTTGTTTTCCCGTCTGATTTCATTTGTGCTGACCATCAATATGCTCATGGCTTACATCACTGCGGACAAGGAAGCGCTTCATTCCATTTTTTCCGATCCCGACAAATTCACCGCAGCCGCTCCCTACGTTTTTCTGATTGCTTCGCTCATCGTGTTCGTCTTTGGCCCCGGAATATTTTCCGTGGACGCGCTCGCCAGCCGATTCTTTTGGAAAACTCCGCCGGAGACTAAGACTCCCGCTTAGAATGGCGGGAAGATCGTTCCGCAGTTCTTGCACGCGCAATTCTTGCAATTGGGATAGGATGGATTCCGGGTATTCATGCTCCGGATGGAAACTATCCTTGGCTTTCGCAAACGCGCTTGCCTTATTCTTCTGCTTCTGCTCGTTCCCTTTCGTGCCACAAAGGCGGCTGATGTGACTTCGACGCTGATGATCGGCGGCTCGCGCATCGACGTGACCATCCAATCGTCCGAAACTCCCGACGCGCCGCTTTCGCAGTCCGACGTGATGAAATGGGTGCAGTTCGCGGCGGAATCCGTCGCCGCTTACTACACACGCTTCCCCGTTCCTCATCTCACGCTCCGCGTTATTTCGTTCGACGGAACTGGTGTGCGCCACGGCATGACCTGGGGCAGGGATGGCGGCCTGATCGTCATCCACGCCGGCAACAAAACCACGCCCGCGGAGTTTGCCGAAGACTGGATGTTGACGCACGAGATGATCCATCTCGCATTTCCGTCGATGGCCGATGAGCACCACTGGATCGAAGAGGGCCTGTCGGTGTACGTCGAGCCCATCGCGCGCATTCGCGCCGGCCATTGGACCGCGCTGCAAATGTGGAGCGACCTGGTCCGCGACATGCCCAAAGGCCTTCCCAAAGAAGGCGATGCGGGGTTGGACCACACGCACACTTGGGGAAGAACATACTGGGGCGGTGCGCTCTTTTGTTTTGTCGCCGACGTGGAAATTCGCAAGCAAACCAAAAACAAAAAAGGCCTGGAAGACGCGCTGCGCGGAATCCTGAATGCGGGCGGCGATATCAACCAAGATTGGGATTTGGAGAAGGCGCTGAAGACCGGCGACAGCGCCGCTGGCGTCGACGTATTGGAAAAATTGTACGCGGAGTGGAAAGACAAGCCAGTGGAGGTTGATCTTCCCGCGATGTGGAAAGAGTTGGGAATGGAGGCCAGCGGCGGAACGGTAGTGTTGAAGGACGACGCGCCGATGAGCGCCATGCGGCGAGCGATCGAGATGGGCACTCCGAGCGCCAAAGCTGGCGACAAGGCTTCGCCGTCCGGCGCGGGCGCGTCGAAGAAGGACTCGGCAGCCGTGAGCCGGCCGCTGGCAGTTTTTGCCGGACGAACGGCAAAATCGAACTGACCATTTGAAGCTTGACCCCCCCCCTGCTTTTCGGAAAGATGTGATTCCATGGGACTTAGTGCGTGGGGGTCTGCAAAGAATGTGATTCTAAAGGGGTTAGTCCAGGTAAGCGAGAGACCAACTGGAAGTGGCGAGGAGAAGCGAAGGGATGTACCCCACCCCCTGTGTTCGAGAGCGGGGTTAGGTAATCTGGGTTTCGAGGGAGAGCTGGATTACTTCGCGGACGCGCTTCATGAGGGTGTCCAACGTTTTGGCTTGCGTGTGGCAACCGCGAAGTGCGGGAACGGTGGCGACCTAATAGCCTTCCTCGTCTTGTTCGATCAGGACGGTAAATTTGTTTTTGGGCTTCAAGTGATGGCCTCTTTGGAGAAGTTTAGCACGAAGAAAGTTGGGTGGATGAAGGAAGCAAAGGCGCACAACCAGCAGTGACTCTGCTACTTGGTGGTGCGGCGGACGGGGACGTTGACGGGGGGAGTGTCTTCGCTCTCGAAGTCGACGGGACCCGGATGCACGGCGTGAAATTCGGGGCGGGACTCCAGGAGGCGGACGCAACGGTTCCAGCGGAGGATGCTGTCGTCATTGCCGGCGGGGCGGATTTTCTCGGCTTCGGCGAAATGGTGGAGGGCTTCTTCGATAAGCGGAAGAAGGATGTGGGCGGAACAGCCGGAGTGGAGTTGGGCTTTGGCGCGGCGTTCCTGGAGAAGGCCGGAATAGTAGTGGCGCTCGTAGGGATCGTGGAGGGACTGGAAGATGGAGAAGACTTCGCCGTAGCGGTCGGCGGCGGCGCCGGCGAACTGGTCGGTGATGGCGAGGCCCAGCATGCGGCGAGCGAGTTGATGATCGGCGTCGACGACGAGAATATCGCGGCAGATGGATTCGGCTTCCTCAGGTTCGTTGAGGTAGCGGTAGAGCTCGGCTTTGGCGATCGCTTCCGCGATGCCTGCTTTGGAGATGGATTTGAGTTGGTGCGGCATGGGACCTCCTGATTGAATGGCCGCCATGATCGGCGTCGGTGACACAGACTAAAGTCTGTGCCACTGGATTATGCTACTTCCCCATGATTTTGCGGAACAGCATGGTTAGCGGATCGTAGAATTGGTCGACGACACGCTCCTTGAGCGGAATGATGGCGTTGTCCGTGATGTGAATATCTTCCGGGCAAACCTCAGTGCAACATTTCGTGATGTTGCAGAGCCCGATGCCGAGGTCGTCCTTGAGCAGGGCGGTGCGATTGAGCGCGTCGAGCGGATGGAGTTCGAGGCCGGCGACGCGGACGAAAAAGCGCGGACCGCCGAATGATTTCTTTTCGTCATGCTCGCGAATGACGTGGCAAACATCCTGGCAGAGAAAACATTCGATGCACTTGCGGAATTCCTGGACACGATCGACGTCGATTTGGGAAATTTTCCAGTCCGTATTCTGCTGCGGCCGGAAGGCGGGAATTTTTTTGTTGACGGCGTAATTCCAGGAAACGTCGGTGACGAGATCTTTGATGCGCGGGAAAGATTTCATCGGCATGACCGTGATGGGCTGATCAAGGGGGAAAGAGTCCACGCGTGTTTTGCAGGTTAGACGGGGCCGGCCGTTGACTTCGGCGGAGCAGGAGCCGCACTTCGCGGCTTTGCAATTCCAACGGACGGCGAGATCGGGCGCGAGATGGCCCTGAATGTAATGGAGCGCGTCGAGAACGACCATGCCAGGAGCGATGGGCACAGTGTAGTCGACCGCTTGGCCGCCGGTGGCGCCTTCGCCGCGGAAGACTCGTAACGTTGCGTCAGGCATCGATGAGCTCTCCAAACTGCGCTCGGGCCGACGAGCCCGAGATTGCTGTGAACCATTGCCGGGCTAAAGCCCGGCGTCTACAAAATTCCCGCGAACATCACACCTCAACCAAACCTACTCGGCCATTACGAACTGCTTCAAATCTTCCGGCATGGGCTCGACAGGAGATTCGCGCCGCTTCATCTCCGCGCCTTCGCGGGCGATGATGTTGTGCTTTTTCTCCCACACGGGATCGTAATTCGGATAGTCGATGCGGCTGTGCGCGCCGCGGCTTTCTGTGCGTGCGAGCGCGCTGAGCGCGACCGCTTCCGAAACGGTGAGCATGGATTTCAGTTCGCGGGCAAGATGCCAGCCGGGATTGAAAAGGCGCGAGCCTTCGACGCTGGCCTTTGCCGCACGCGCCTTCAGTTCTTCAAGCTCGGCGAAGGCCTTCTTCAGATCTTCCTCCGTGCGGAAAATTCCGACGAGGCTCTGCATGACCTTCTGCAGATCGCGGTGAACGGCATAAGGGCTCTCGGCACTAGGATTGGAGAACGGCGCGAGGAGTTCCTTTTCGGCTTCCGCGATTTGCGCATCGGAGACTCCGGCACTGGAAGCGCGTTTGGCGTGATCCGCGGCTGCCATACCTGCACGACGACCAAAAACGAGCAAATCGGAGAGCGAGTTTCCGCCCAATCGGTTCGCGCCGTGGAGACCGGCAGCGGCCTCACCCGCGGCGAAAAGTCCGGGCAAAGTGGACTCCGCCGTTTCGGCATCGACGTGAATGCCGCCCATAACGTAGTGGCATGTGGGACCCACTTCCATCGGACCTTTGGTGATGTCCACGTCAGCGAGCTCTTTGAACTGGTGATACATGCTGGGAAGTTTTTTCTTCACGTACTCCGCGGGTTTGTGAGAAATGTCGAGATAAGCGCCGCCGTGTTCGGTGCCGCGGCCTTCCTTCACTTCGGTGTAGATGGAGCGAGCGACGACGTCGCGCGTGGAAAGCTCCATGCGCTTGGGGTCGTACTTTTCCATGAAGCGCTCGCCAAGTTTGTTGCGCAGGATGCCGCCTTCTCCGCGAACCGCTTCGGTGACGAGAAGTCCCTGCACGCCAGGCGGCCAAACCATGCCTGTGGGATGGAACTGAACAAATTCCATGTCCATCAGTTCGGCGCCAGCTTCGTAAGCGAGCGTCATGCCGTCGCCGCTGTACTCCCAGGAATTGGAAGTGATGGGCCAGGCTTTTCCGATACCGCCAGTGGCGATGACGATGGACTTGGCTTTGAAAACGATGAAGCGCCCATTTTCGCGCCAGTAGCCAAAGGCTCCCGCGATGCGGCCGCCGTCGGTGAGCAGGCGCGTGACGGTGCACTCCATGTAAACGTCAAAGCCGAGCTGCACGCCGCGATCCTGGAGCGTTCGAATCATTTCCAGGCCGGTGCGGTCGCCGACGTGGCAGAGCCGTTTGTACGTGTGGCCGCCGAACGCGCGCTGGAGAATCGCGCCGCTGTCAGTGCGGTCGAAGAGCGCGCCCCACTGTTCCAGTTCGCGGACACGATCGGGAGCTTCCTGCGCATGAAGCTGCGCCATACGCCAATTATTAAGAAATTTCCCGCCGCGCATGGTATCGCGGAAATGCAGCTTCCAGCCGTCGGCGGTGTCAACGTTAGCCATGGCTGCGGCGATGCCGCCTTCGGCCATGACGGTGTGCGCTTTTCCGAGAAGGGATTTGCAAACGACGCCAACACTCGCGCCTTTCGCTAGGGCTTCGATGGCAGCACGCAGTCCAGCGCCGCCGGCGCCAATGATCAGAACGTCGTGTTCGCGGGTCTCGTAGCTAGTGGTCACAGGATCCTCAGGTCATGGATGGCGCCGCTGGCCACCAGGCGCACGTAGAAATCAGTACAGCCGACGGAGATAAGGCTGCACCAGGCGAAGATCATGTGACGCTCGTTCAAGAAACTGACGCCGCGCCAGGCTGAGTAGCGAGAGCGGCCGAACGTCGCACAAGAAAAGCAGTCGAGCTTGCCTCCCGCGAGATGGCGGAGCGAATGGCAAGAGAACGTGTACAGAGAGAGCAAGGTCACGTTCACGGTCAGCACGAGGGTGCCAACGCCAACGCCAAAGTGCCCATCGAAGAAAAAAGATCGAACGGCGTCATGCCAGAGAAACAGAATGAACACGACCGCGAGATAGAAGAAATAGCGATGAATGTTTTGAAGGATCAAGGGAAAAGCGGTTTCGCCTTTATAGCCGCGCTCAGAGGGCTCGCCTACGGCGCAAGCCGGAGGATCAAGCAAAAAGGCACGATAGAGGGCTTTGCGGTAATAGTAGCAAGTGGCGCGAAAACCGAGCGGCCCAGCGAGAATAAGCAACGCAGGAGAGAGAGGCCACCAGTGATGGAGCGGGTCGATGAGCGGCGAATAGAAAGGCGAAAGATAGGGCCCCCATTCGTAAAACTTACCTTCGAAGGCGCGGATCGTGGCGTAGATGCTGAACCCGCCCATCAGCGCGATGATCGGAATGATTTCGACCCACCAGGCGTCGCGGCGCAGCGTGCTTCCAAGCCGCGATTCGGGCAAGAGGGTTGGCGAGCCAGCCATCTAGGGACCTCCAGGGTGGCAGTGAGTAAGTCAGCTTCTAAAGTGTGGCAAACGGATTATATCCAAGACGCGGCGGAACGGCTAATTCAGAGAGCAGGCCGAGCGGCCAAAAGGATCGACTGTCCAAATCGCCAACTTTCGAACGTCTATCTAGTAGCAGAACAAACCGCCTTCGAAAGGGATAACGGAGGCTTGGGAGATTGGCAATGAGCATCGGAAAAACCTTTCTGGTCATCGGAATCGTGCTGACAGTCGCAGCGATATTGCTTGGTCACCACTGCTGGTTCTTCGGTGTAGAAGAGTTCGTAAAGCTTGCGGCGGCCGCCTTGCTTTTGGCTGGCACGGTGTAGGCAATGTGGCAAACTGGCACCGAAAAAGAAATCTTGGCGTGCCTGTCCAAATCGCGGCGTTTCGAACGTCATTCTAGTAGCGGAACAAAATGCGCGCCAAAGAAGCATAACGGAGGCTGCAAATGAAATACATGTTGATGGACTATGTGGGCGAAGCTGGCTGGCCCCAATTGACAAGGGACGAGCAAATCCACTGGTTGAGTGCTTATAAAGCCTACATGGAGGCAATGTCAAAGGCGGGAGTGCTGAAAGACAGCAGAGGCCTTCAGCCTACTTCGACAGCGACGACCGTGCGGATCAGGAGTGACAAGACCCAAGTGCTGGACGGTCCTTATGCCGACTCGAAAGAGCAGCTGGGGGGCTTTCATATCATCGAGGTGGCCGATCTCGATGCAGCGATTTCCTGGGCGGCACGCAGCCCAACCGCGCTGCACGGTGTCATCGAGGTGCGTCCAGTCGTTGAAGGAACCTGGCTGACCAGGAACATCCTCGATTTCGTAAAGCCAGAATGAACCGCGGTGCGGTGCAGTTTTCAGAACGATCAAAACTACAAGTCAACAAAACCAAAGGAGACAGATCATGCGTAAGTTAATCGTTTTTAATATGGTGTCGCTGGATGGTTTCTTTGTGGACGGCAAGGGCGATATGAGCTGGGCCCACAAACATGATGCGGAGTGGAACGCTTTCGTCAGCGGGAATGCAAGTGGCAGCGGCGTGCTGGTCTTCGGCAGGATTACTTACGAACTTATGGCAAGCTACTGGCCGACGCCCATGGCGCTCCAGAATTCTCCGGTGGTCGCCAAAGGGATGAACGATATGCCAAAGATCGTTTTTTCGCGCACTCTGGACAAGGCCTCGTGGAACAACACGAAGCTGCTCAAGGGCGACCTGGCAACAGAAGTGCGAAAGTTGAAGGAAGAACCCGGGCCAGACATGGTCATTCTGGGAAGCGGCAGCATCGTCTCCCAATTGGCGCAGCAAAATTTGATCGATGAATACCAGCTTGCTCTTAGCCCCATCGTGCTTGGCAAGGGCCGCACTCTTTTTGAGACCGTTAAGGACAAGCTGAACTTGAAGCTGACGACGTCGCGCACCTTTGGCAACGGCACCGTCTTCGTGTGCTACCAGTCGGCCGCATGAGCGAAAACGCGTCTCGCCAGCGCGCCGCAATTGTCCAAATCACGCGCGGCCGCACGTCATTCTAGTAGCGGCGCAACTTGCCCGCCAGATACCAATAGAGGAGACTCGAGATGCAATACTTGCTGATGGCTTATGTGAACGAATCTGCTTGGCCCACAATGACGAAGGCCGAACAGGAACAAGGCATGGCCGCTTACACCGCGTACAGGGAAGCTTTGACAAAGGCAGGCGTCCTCACGGGCAGCAACCGCCTTCAGCCAAGCTCGACGGCGGCGACCGTGCGGCTTGCCAATGGCAAGTCGCAGGTGCTCGATGGTCCTTTTGCGGAATCAAAAGAGCAGTTGGGTGGCTACTTTCTCATCGACGTTGCCGATCACGATGCTGCCATCTCGTGGGCTGCCCGCTGCCCGGCCGTCAGCCACGGTGTCGTCGAGGTGCGTGCCATCTGGGGAATGCCCGCGTGATCCGTGGCGTGATCGCATGACCTTCCATGATGGCGATGAGCAGGCGCGCAGCACGGCAGACGCCGTCGCGCGCCGCAGTTACGGCAAGCTCGTCGCCTTTCTCGCGGCGCGCACGCGGGATGTGGCAGCGGCCGAGGACGCGCTCTCCGAGGCCTTCGCTTCGGCGCTGGCGGATTGGCCGCGGAATGGCTGTCCGTCAAATCCGGAAGCCTGGCTGCTAACCGTGGCCCGCCGAAAGGCGATCGATATGCACCGAGGAAAACTCCGGCATGAGATCGCTGGCGAACAAATACGCATCATGGCGGAAGGCCTGGACGCTGCCGCGGCCGAATCGGAAATCCCGGATCAGCGTCTCGCACTGATGTTTGCGTGCGCACATCCTGCACTCGATTCCGCAATCCGGGCGCCGTTGATTTTGCAGGCAGTGCTCGGACTCGATGCCGCGATGATTGCCTCGGCGTTTCTCGTGTCTCCGGTGGCTATGGGCAAGCGGCTCGTCCGTGCCAAGGACAAAATCCGGCAAGCTGGCATCCCCTTCAACATTCCCGAGCGCGAGGAGCTTCCTGCCCGCCTCGACACCGTGTTGGACGCTATTTATGCCGCGTTCACGGAAGGTTGGACTGACCCTGGCGGAACCGATGTCGCTCGACGCGATCTCACCGAAGAAGTTTTCTTTCTCGCCAGGCTCGTGACGGAACTCCTGCCGGACGAGCCTGAGGCGCTTGGCCTACTCGCCCTCATGTTGCATGCGGAGGCTCGGCGCCGCGCGCGCCGCAACGCAGACGGCGAATACGTTCCCCTCGCCGAACAAGATCCTACACTCTGGGACTGGCAGTTGATCGAGGAGGCCGAGTCCCTGCTCCTTCGCGCCAGCACCTTTGGCTCGATTGGGCGCTATCAACTCGAAGCTGCGCTTCAGTCAGCGCATGTTTCTCGTGGCCGCACAGGCCGCGCCAACTGGGCCGACGTGGTGCATCTGTACGACGCACTTTTCTCGCTCGTGGGTTCACCGGTGGTAGCCATCAACCGCGCGCTTGCGATTGCAAAGCTGCATGGCGCCAGCGCCGCTCTCGATGCCATGCCGGACGCCGACACCGATGCGCGACTCGCCGAATACCAACCTTACTGGGCCGCGCGCGCCGAGCTCCTGGCCAAGTCTGGCGCACACGCCGAAGCGCGCCAGGCGTACGAAATCGCCATCGGTCTCGAACGCGACCCCGCCGTCCGCCGATTCCTGCAACAGCGACAGTCTGCTTTGCCGCTTTGAATTTCTCCCCGAGACGTAGACCGCTTGCAATCGATTTCTAAAGGATGGAATCGATCTCAGAGTCGATGGAGACATGCGTTGCGGGGATTCCGTTGATGCTGAATTTGACCCCGTCGCTTTCGGAAAAATGGAAGAACCGGCTGATGTGGTAGTCCTCGTCGTAGGAAGAAAAAAGCTGTTCGGTTTCAGTTAGCGAGAGTTGGAACCCCGATAGTGCGACGGGCTGGCCGAATTGGCCGCCCAAAGAGAGGTAGAGGTCGACAAGTTGTCGGAGCGTCATGGAACTGATGCGGCGAGCGGGCTCGGCACTCATGGATAGCTCTGCACGCAGTGTACTGCGAGCAGCCCGCCAACAAAAGAGATCAATGGATGTAGGTGCCGGGCTTCAGCCCGGCACTTTTCTTTCCATGCTTTGTAAACTCTGCGCCCTTCGCGCGCCCTCCGTGTAAAATATTTTTCCTGTACCCACCTGGTTTGTGGCCAGACTGGGGGATTGGTAAGATGTGAGACGGGATTTAGCGAAATGAGGAGGAAAGTTTATGAGTATCGCGGTCGGACAAACGGCGCCGGATTTTACGCTGATGAATCAGGAAAAAAAGGAAGTGAAGCTTTCGGATTTTGCGGGGAAAAAGAATGTAGTGCTGATGTTCTATCCCCTGGACTGGAGCCCGACCTGCACGTCGGAACATGCCTGCATGGTGAATGACATGCGGTCGTTCGACACGCTGGACGCGGAAGTGCTTGGTGTAAGCGTGGACAGCGTTTGGTCGCACAAAGCGTACGCCGAGAAGATGGGCATTAAGTACTCCTTGCTCGCGGATTTCCAGCCACGCGGGGCGATGAGCGAAAAGTATGGCGTATACCTGGCAGACAAAGGGATCACAGGTCGGTCGATCGTGATCATCAATAAGGCGGGGAAGGTCGCGTGGTCCAAGGATTACGACATTCCGGTTGTGCCCGATTTGAAAGAAGTGGCCGCGGCGTTATCGTCGGTGAAGGCGGCAACAGCGTAGGAATGAGTTAACCCAGAGACACAGAGTTCACAGAGAAGAAACGCATGAGTTGCGGTTACTTTGAGGCGATGTCGTTGCGAACGACCGCTCCGCCCTTCATTACAAACTTCACCGATTCCAGAACGCGCACGTCGGTCAGCGGGTCGCCGTTAACGGCGATAATGTCCGCGTAGTGGCCGGTCTCTATGACGCCTACTTTGCTGGACCACCCGAGGAGATCCGCGGCGCTAATCGTGGCGGCCTGGATGGCGTCGATGGGCTTCATTCCCCACTCCACCATTTTCGCGAACTGCTTGGCGTTATCGCCGTGCGGATAGACACCGGCATCGGTGGCGAAAGCCATTTTTGTGCCGGACTGCCAGGCGTGGCGAAAATTTTCGCGCTGCAGGCGGCCGATTTTCTTTTCCTTTTCGATGGATTCGGGGAGCATGCCGGCCTTTGCGCCCTCTTGAAGGATGAAATCGTCGTTGTAAATGTCGAAATCGAGATACGTGCCGTGCTGCTTGGCGAGAGCGATGCCTTCGTCGTCGATCAGGCTCGAATGCTCGATGGAATCGATTCCCGCATTAATGGCGTCCTTGATGGACTGCGTGCCGTGCGCGTGAGCAGCCACTTTCCGGCCGAGTTTGTGCGCTTCTGTGGCGATGGCTTGGAGCTCTTCGAAAGAGTATTGCGGCGTGCCGGGCTGGTCGCCTTTGCTGAGGACGCCGCCGGAGGCGCACACCTTAATGACATCGGCGCCGTACTTGATGACTTCGCGGACTTTTTCGCGCGCGGCCCACGGGCCATCGGCCACTCCATCCGCTTTGTTGTGGTACTCAAACGGCAAAAGATTGTTGTCGCAATGCCCTCCGGTGATGCTGAGCGGAGGTCCGGAAACCAGCATCCGCGGCCCTTCGATTTCTCCGTCGTTAATTCCGTCGCGCACGGCGACGTCGGTGTAATCGGTTGCACCGACGTTGCGAACCGTGGTGAATCCGGCGCGGACCGTTAGGCGCGCGTTCTTGACGCCGGTAACAGCTTCTCGCGGCACGGAGATGCCGAGGCCTGCGTACCCGTTGGCGGACGGATCGAACGTGATGTGCGTGTGTACATCAATCAAGCCGGGAAGGCAAGTGGCGCTCGAGAGATCGACTGGCGTGACGCCGCTCGGTAATTTAGCGTCGGCGCCTGCACTGACGGAAACGATTATGCCGGTTTCGTCGAAGACGACGACTTGATCGCTCAGCATGTGGCCTCCGCGGACGTCGAGAAGTTTGCCGCAACGGACGGCGCCGGGTGCAGCGCTCCCGAACGGCACAAAAAAGAGGCAAACCATGAGGGCTAGCAGCGTTTTGCGCATGTGTTCTCCGTGAGGCACGAATTCGAACAAGAGAGGATATATCGCTGAGCCAGATTTTGGAAATGCGTGAGCCCTGCTCTCGAAAACAAAGAGAGGTTTAGTGTGGCTAGTGGCTGGCAGGCGCGGCGGGAGCAAAGGAACGAACGTAAAGGACAAGTTGCCAGCGCTGCTCTTCAGTGAGCTTCCTTTTAAACGCAGGCATGGGTTTTCTGCCTTCGCTGATTTGGTAGAAGATCTCGCCGTCCGTAACGCTGTTCATATGATTGGCATCGACCAGGCTCGTGGGAGACGGATAGTAGCTGGCGGCGTCTGGTCCATCACCTTTCCCGGTTTGGCCATGGCATTGCGTGCATTTGTCCATATACATGGTGCGGCCAGCGGCCAAGGCTAACGCGGAAGGCTGGATGGGATTCGGACGGAGCTTGGCTTCTTCGGGGACTTTCCACGGTCTGTTTTCATAGTAAGCAAAGACGGCGACAACGCAGAGCGTGACGAGTATTAGCGCTAGAAAGAGTTTGCGCCTGAGCGCCGCGTTCCCTGAGTTAGTTGGCATAGCAAAATTTTCGCACACCGCATTTGAAGACGGAAACAAAGAAAGACGAGACACTACGCAGAGAACACGAGGGCGCGGGGAGCACGGATAGAATGCGAAGACGTAAGAGCCAAGGAGTAGCGAATGCGGCTGGGCTTACTGGCCGCGGAAGATGAGCCAGAGAAGTTCGGCGTTAAAGAAGAGAATGGCGGCCGCGACGATCCAGGCAATGACTACCGTGAAGCGGGAGTTGGTGAATTCGCCCATTTTGTTGCGGTCGCCGGTGAATTGGATTAGCGGGATGACTGCGAAGGGCAACTGGAAGCTGAGAACGACCTGGCTGAGGATGAGCAGCGAAGTGACTTTGCCTTCTCCCGCAATGCCGATGACAAACACGGCAGGCAAAATGGCGATCGAGCGGGTGATTAGACGCCGGAGCCACGGCTTGAGACGAATCTGCAGAAAGCCTTCCATGACGATCTGGCCGGCGAGCGTGCCGGTGAGCGTGGAGTTCTGGCCGGAAGCGAGAAGCGCGCAGGCGAAGAGAGTGCTGGCGAGGCTGACACCGAGAACAGGACTAAGCAGTTTATAAGCGTCGGCGATTTCGGCTACGTCGTGCAGACCGCGAGTGTGAAAGGCGGCTGCGCCGAGGATAAGAATGGCGGCATTAATGAACAAGGCGAAGCCGAGAGCTACCGTGGAATCGAAAATGGCATAGCGCATGGCTTCTCGGCGGTCGCGAACGGAGCTGCCGAAGGCGCGCGTCTGCACAATGCTGGAATGAAGATAGAGATTGTGCGGCATGACCGTAGCGCCGAGAATTCCGATGGCGATGTACAGCATTTCGCGGTTGTGCAGAATTTCCGCGCGTGGGATGAGGCCGACGACGGCCTCGCGCCAGATGGGATGCGAGAAAAAGATTTCGTAAGCAAAACAGCCAGCGATGGTCGCAATAAGAGTTACGACGAACGCCTCGATGATGCGGAAGCCACGGCCCTGCAAGGCGAGGACGATCAACACGTCAAGCCCAGTGATAATCACGCCAGCGAGGAGCGGCAGCCCGAACAGCAGTTTTAGTGCCACAGCGGAGCCAAGAACTTCCGCGAGGTCGCACGCGGCGATCGCAATTTCGCAGACGATCCAAAGCGCGATCGAAGTGCGGCGAGAGTAACGCTCGCGGCAAGCCTGGGCTAGATCGCGGCCCGTGGCGATGCCAAGCTTGGCGGATAGGGCCTGGAGAAACATCGCCATCAGATTGCTGATGAGAATGACGCTGAGCAGCGTGTAGCCAAATTTCGAGCCGCCGCCGATGTCCGTGGCCCAGTTGCCGGGATCCATGTAGCCGACGGCGACGAGGTAACCTGGCCCGGCAAACGCGAGAACTTTGCGAATCCAGGAAGCAGTGTGCGAGATAGGGATGGACCGATGGGACTCGGGCAGCGAGGGCAAGCTCGCCACGCGGGAATTGGCGGAAGAGGACGAAGAAGTGGCCGTGGATTCAGCGCTGGTTGCGGTTTCGGCTTCGAGTTGGGGCGGGAACGTAGGTGACATGATGCTTTTTTACTGATACTCAGTAACTGAATTTTTGTTAACTAAGGTAAATGTTCATACTAAACTAGACTTAACAAAGAAATTTGTCAATAGGACTCAGACGGATTGTTCCTTCCTCAGGGTCTGAGCAAACCGGGCGTGTCCCCTGCGGGCGAGCGCAAGGCGAAGCGCTGTGATACCTTCAAACAAGCCATGAAACGGAAAGACAACTAAAGGGAGAAGACGATGGAAGAGCAGCGGCCGGTGCCAGGGCAAGTGCAGATCAAAGCGGACGAGAAGGAATTGCAAGGGCAGTACAGCAATTTGGTGATGCTGCATCACAATTTGGAAGAGTTCACGCTAAATTTTATTTACATTTTCCCCAATGGGCCGCAGGGAAAGCTATTGAGCAGCGTGATCGTGAGTCCAGGACACGCGAAGCGCATTCTGCGGGCGCTGGCGGAAAATATCTCGCGCTATGAAGCGCAGTTCGGGCCGATCAAGGAAGCTCCAGAAGGAAGCGGGCCGACGCCGAATGTGGGTTTCGTACAGTAATGGCAGTGTGGGAACGACGGAAAGCCTGACCTTGGATATTCGGAAACGGCGATAAGTAACCATAAATAGTGGGCCGCGTCTTGTGCAAGCGCCGAGGCGTGTTAAACTACTTCCCTGCGCTGTAAGAAGGGCCTGTAGCTTAAGAGTCTGTTGTTGATTCTGCGTTGCTTAGGTCCATTTTCAGGCCCTTCAAACCCGCCTTCTTGTACACAACTTGTACACAACGCTGGGAGGAACATGCCACATTACTTCTGGGTTGCCCGTCACTCGGGCACAATCCCGCGAGACCTCGTTGCGATGATTTCTGGCGACACGAGGTAGTTAAGCCGCTCTTGAGGAGATCGAGAATGAGCTTCAACGAAAGTTTTCGACGACCATGATGTTGCCCGGTGGAATTGTCTGACCGTACAGTATGGTCCGTGCATCTGGCGATAAGGCGAAGGCCGGGTCAATCGTATTCAAGCGGGTGTCCTCAGGCAGCAAAGCAATCTGCGTGATGCGCTGTGTTCTGAGGTTGAAGAATTCGACGGTCGGCCCATGGGACGATGACGGAACAACGAAGTAGACGCCGCCCGACAAGACGGTCCACAGTCCGGATATTCCGTGATCCAGCAAGCGGGTCTCCTCGCCGCCACCGATGGGAACTTTCCAGATTCCGGAACCGTCACGATAGAACTCCCTCACGTAGTAAACGAACTTCCCGTCGGGCGACTCCCTAGCCTCGAATCCTCCGTGCCGTGTGACTTGCAGGGCGACCCCGCCTTGCGAAGGTATTTTCCACACCTGTTGGATTCCGTTGGCATCTGAACAGAAGTAGATCCACTTTCCGTCGTTCGACCAACTGGGGCGCACACTATTCCAATTCCCGGAGGTCAGGCGCAGTGGCACACCCTGGTCGATACCGACAATCCAGATGTCAAAGCGGCCCCTCTGCGCATGGTCAAAGGCCACCCTCTTGCCATCAGGCGACCACTGCGGGCTTCCTGAGAAACCACCCAAGGTGGTCAGCTGCGTAGCGCTGGAGCCATCGTTCTTGCACAGCCAGATCTCCACGTCGCCCGACCGATGGGATGCGAAAACGACTTTTGCACCATCCGGCGAGAATTGAGGGCTGATGTCTGCTTGCGAGGAAGGGCAAAACGGGGTGGAAGCTGGGCCATTCGCGGGGCCGGCGAGCTTCATCTGAGAGATGAATCCACTGCTTCTCAGTGCCACACCGAAGGTTAGAACATGTTGACCGTAAGCGAGCCGGCCACCTTTCCGTGAAATGGAAGGGAAAACCGCGTTGTCGCCTGGCGCGACCGGCTGGGACGCTGAGATCTCTAGGCCTATTCGCCACAGCCGCAGGTTTCCAGAGCGGCTAGACGAGAACACGATACTGCGCCCGTCAGCAGCCCAGTCGAGGCCCGCCACCTCCACGTTATCGAACGTGAGCCGTCGTGGTACGGTCGTTGCCGGTGCATCACCAGCGATGTCTTGAACATAGACATCGCCGTCTACGCCGCTGTTCAAGGATCCCCAAGCTCCGCGCAGCCGGACGAACGCCAATGTACGCCCATCAGGAGAAAACGCCGGATAAATATCCCCCATAGAGTCTGTGGGTGGCGACGTGACTTTCCGCTTTCTGCCATCTTCAACAGAGACGAGGACAATACTAATGGGCTCTTCCGGGGAGGCCTGGTCCGCTATCGCCAGGAGCTTTCCGTCAGGCGACCAGGACAACCTGCTCCAATAGAGCGCCGCAGAAGTCAGCTTACGTTCCGACCCGCCCAGTGCAGGAACAACATAAACGTCATTACGTTGCTGCATCTGCCGAAGGAACGCGATGTAGCGGCCGTCGGGCGACCAAGCCGGAAATCTTTCGTTCTCAGCATTGGACGTAAGTCTCAGAGGTAGTCCAGCACCAATCAGTTTCACATATACGTTAAAGTTGCGCCGCCCGTCGTCTTGCCCGACGTAGGCAAGCTCCTTGCCGTCTGGCGAGAAAGCTGGGTCCGCTTCGCCGAGGGCCGACCCGGTTAGCGGAAATATCTTGAAGGGCGAAGACGACGCGTTTGGGGAGTGCCTCTGACTGTAGAACCAGAAAACAACTCCAGCCACCATGACAAATGCCGCAAAAATGGCGGTCGCCACGGGCTGCCGTTTCCAGCTCTTGAAACGGCCCGCGTATGCTTGGGGAGAAGCAGTCGGCAAAAGACCCACCGCAGCCGCATCCACGGGGGCCAGGAAACGGTAGCCCCGTCGGGGTAGCGTTTCGATAAAACGCGGGCTTTCCGCCGAATCGCCCAGCACCTCGCGAATCTTGTTGACCGCGGTATTTAAGTTGTGATCGACATCGACAAAAGTGTCCGGCCACAGTCGCTTCTGCAATTCGCCCCGGGTCACGACTTGGCCGGGCCTTTCCAGCAGGATTGCCAGCACTTGGAACGGCTGACCGCTTAGTTTCAGTTTCAGTCCACCCTTGCGCAATTCTCCCGAGTGAAGGTCAACTTCGAACGTTCCGAACCGGACTAACCGATGGGATTGGACGTTTTCTTCCACGGACCTGTGCCTCAAGTGCCGCCAGTCTAACACTGGCTCCTCACTAAACAAGCCATAGCCTGCTCGCAGACTACATATCTGTACCTCAAGCTCTTTTGATTCCAGCAAGTTACCCGCTGACTTTCTTTCGTCCTCTTACTGACGATCAATAGAGTTCCCATGCATTGAGGTAGCTACCCCCGAAGTCCAACGTCGCCCTCACCGCGCATCCCGCGGACGAGGACGAAATGAAAACAAACATCAGCAAGCAGCAAGCAGCTCCATTCGAGGCCATCAAGTTTCAACCACTCGTCTGGCTCCGGCTGAGAAGCTGGGTCATAACCGGTTTGGTTTGCCTCCTGGGCTTGGCTTTCCCAGGAGTTCACTCCGCAAGTGCGCAGAAACCCACCCCAGCAATCCGAGTTCGCGTCGACAACTACACACAAGCTTTACCGGGCGCGCTAGCCAGGGCTGAACGCGAAGCCGCAAGAATCTTCGACGCTGCTGGTTTGCGGACCGTCTGGTTAGATTGCCCAAAAGGTCATTCTCCCACCGTCATGAAAGATCCCTGTCAGGACCCGCTCGAACCTACCGACATCGAGCTGCGTGTAGTCTCTGAGTCCTCCCAGAATAAGTTTCAGGATACTATTTTTGGCTTTGCGGTCCATCCCGTTCTCGCCACTATCTATTATGAGTATCCGGTGCGCCTCGCAAGAAGTGACAATGCCGATTTCGAGCTGCCCGTCATTCTGGGTTGTGTCATAGCCCATGAGCTCGGCCATCTGCTTCTCGGCTCGAACAGTCACTCTGGCTCTGGGATCATGCAGCCCCGCTGGGAACGTAAACAGGTCCGGCAAGCTATGACCGGAACCCTGACCTTCACTCCCGGTCAGGCTCGCCAAATTCAAGTGGAGACACAAAGACGAATGAGGCTAAATTCTGCCAACTCTTACGCGTCGAATTAAATATGAGCATTCGTTTTATATTCTGGCATCTCGTCGCCAAGTCAGAGGTGTATTTCGGATCTTGACTGCCTTAGGCGGGCGTTACACACAGTCGTCGACTCCCTATCAACATCAGAAAACCGGACATCTCTCTTCTACTCGAATGCAATCAAGTGCCCATCACGGGCCAGATGGCGTTCTGGGAAATGAAAGACAGAGTTCTGGGCGGATTGTCGGCAAACAGGAAGTAATCGGGGTTAGTTGCGGTTAGCCCGTGACTCGGGCGCGAATCATCAAGAAGGCGTCCGTAAAGCAGCAGTGGTCGATTTCGCTTCGACGAGTACACGGTCCTATCAGAAGCCAGGCCCATCCGACGATCAGCTCTTTCAATAGAGAGAGTCATTCCTCGCGCAGAAGTATCGCAGGATCAACCGACAGCGCGCGTTGCGCCGGAATCCACGTAGCGATTAGCCCCAGCAACGCCATCGCGAGAACAGTACCTGTCAATACCAGGGGATCGCGCGGCGTGGCCTGATACACAATGAAAGCCAGCACCTTCGTCGCAAGCAGACCCAGAACCAATCCAACCCCCGAACCAATCGCCAACAGTTTGAACGCACGTCCCAGCGCGGCCTGCAACACTTCCTTGCGTTGCGCGCCGAGAGCCACGCGAATTCCCAACTCCTTGAGCCGCTTGCTCACCGAGTAGGCAGCCATTCCGAAGATGCCCGTGATCGAAAGCATCGCGCCCATCATGCCCAGCACACCCAGCGATACTGTCGCCATGCGCGAGGGGAACAAAGTTCCGCCTAGTTCTGTGCTCCACGGGCGAATCGCCAGAACCATCCCAGGGTCGATGTCCCGGAGCACACTTCTCATGGCCACGGCAAGTTCCTGCGGGTCGCGACTCGAGCGCACCACCAGCCATGTCCAACTAGCCGGCGACTGCAGGAGGGGGAGGAACATCGCGGGCTGTTGGTCTTCGGTAAGATTCTTATATTTTCCGTCTTCGACCAGACCCACCACTCGCACGCGCGTTCCATCCCTCATCTTGAAATACCGGCCGATAGCGTCCGGTATGGAGCCCAGTATCTTGCTTGCGAACTCCGGGTTCACCACTGCTACGCGCGGGGCGTTTGTGTCGTCACGCCATGAGAAGGCTCTGCCCGCCAATAAAGATGTCCCGGATGCGCGGAAGTAGTCTGGAGATACGTTGTACATATAAGGGTCGGCCGCGGCATTCGATGGGCTCAGATCCGCGGTTGTGTCGGTATAGACGATCCCTTGCCAACTACCGGGAGGTTCTAACGGCGGATAATTCACCGATCCTACGGAATCTACGCCAGGAATCGCTTGTATGGCATCGATCATGCGCCGTTGCATTGCGGGTACTCTTTCGCCGCTGTAGCCTGCTGTCGTCAGATCAGTATCTACCAACATCGCGTTCCGCGGCTCAAAACCGAAGTTGCTGTGCATGGAGCGCATGAGTCCACGCACAGCAACCATCGATGAAGTGACCAGCACGGCACAGATCGCAATTTGGACGACAAGCATTACGTCCCGCACGGTAATTCGGCGCCCGAACGCGCCTGTCGATCCCGCTTTGACGATCTCATACGGATTGGCCCGGAGGATCTGGCGTACCGGAACAATTCCGAATAGAACTCCGCTGACCAACGCCAAGACCAAAGCTACCAAATAAACGTTAGCGTCCGGACTTACCGGCACATGGAGGGGGAATCGCGGAAATGGCTGCCACACGCTCAACCGGCGCAAAAGCACAATGCTTCCCATAAGTCCCGCTACGCCTCCAGCGAGCGAAAGCAGCACGGATTCGGTGAACAGCTGGCGCAAAATGCGATTGCGGCTCGAACCAAGAGCCAGGCGCAAGGCCACTTCGCGAGAACGGTCGGCGGCCCGCGCGGCAAACAGGCTGCCCAGGTTGGCACAGGCCGCCAACAGTATCAAACCCGAAAGAAGCATCAATCCGGTGAGAAAAGCCCGCGTTGCCCCCCCCAAATAGTCGCCATGAAGACCAGGCCGCGCCAGCGTATAAGGCTCATTACCTTCTTCTTTGGGATAGCCTCTTTTCAGATACGAATCCACGGAGTTCAGATCGGCAGTGGCCTGCGCCGGAGTGACTCCCGGCTTCAGATGTCCCACCATCTCAAACATCCAATGGATCTCGCGCGCGTTCAAGATCTTCTCGCCGGATAACTGCTCATGGTTCACGATGGGCACGAAGATATCCGAAGCGAAAAACAAGACGGTCCCCTGGAACCCTGGAGGCGCCACGCCAAGGATGGTGAATGGATGCCTGTTGAGCCGAACAACGCGGCCCACCACGCCGCGATCGTTCTGAAAATGGCTGTGCCAATATGCGTAGGAGAGCACGACATAGGGCGCGCTGTTTGGGCCCTGCTCATCGGAATCGTGGAAGAATCGGCCAAGGTACGGTTGAATGCGCAATACGTCGAAGTAGTTTCCGCTGGTTTCGTACTGCCAGACATTGGATGGATCTTTGCCCGTATCCAGCCCTGACTGACGGATAGCAAAAACAGCCACATCGTCGAAGCTGCGATTGCGCTGGCGAAGATCGAGATAATCGGGATAGGAGTGGGACCCGACGTCGCTCCCGTGCTGGACTATGAAAAGGCTCTCTGCCTGAGGCACATTCAGCGAGCGCAGAATTAACGCATTCAATACCCCGAAGACGACTGCGTTTGCGCCGATGGCTATTGCCAGCGTCGCAACAGCCACCGCGGTAAAGCCGGGAGATTTGCGCAGCAGGCGCAGGGCGAAGCGCAGATCCTGTAGAAAATCTTCGATCAATGGCAGTCCTCGCTCGGCTCGATAATCTTGTTTCATCGCCTCCACCCCGCCAAACTTCAGCATGGCTTGCCGGCGGGCCTCAACGGGAGGTAAGCCGGCGCGAAGATTTTCGGCGGCTTGCAGAGCGATATGTTCCTCAATCTCTTCCCGCAATCGTTCTTCTTGTGTCCGCCTTGTCGCAAAGCTGACGAGCCGGGTGAAGAAGCGCCTCAAAGATTTCATGAAAAATCCTCCGCTTTCACTTCGAAGAACCGAGCGATGATCGCTGCCGTTTGTTCCCAATCTTGGGTCTCGACCTGCAACTGCTTGCGTCCTTCGCGCGTGAGCCGATAGAAGCGCGCCCTGCGGTTATTCTCTGAAGCGCCCCACTCGGACGCGATCGCGCCTTCTTGCTCAAGCTTCAGCAGCACGGGATACAGAGTCCCTTGATTCACGGCCAGCAGATCTCCGCTGATCTGCTCGATGCGCCGCGCGATGCCGTAGCCGTGCAGCGGTCCCAGGACATCGAGAGTCTTGAGGACCATCAACGCCAGCGTGCCCTGGAGAACGTCCGTTTTTTGCTTCATAGTATTAACGATGCACCGCCATTTTGGTTTCCAACAGGAAGGATGGCACACTTCCTTTGGGAAAACAACAGGTCAGTGCCGAGCGTGCCCCTGTGTGGATCGATGATGCTGTTCCAACCGAGCGGAGAAGGTGCTTATAGCCGAATCGCCGGATGGAAACTATAGCAGGCGGAAAAACGCCGGGCTTATGCCTGGTAGAGGCGCTACCCGCAGAAGTGGTCGCACTTGGCATCTCGATCTGCGACACCACGCGAGATGGCTCCCGGATTGTCGATTATTACCGGCCAATCTTCTGAATTACTTTTCTAAAAGAGGTTTAGGTGGGAAGTGTTATTCTTTTTCAGTTGGATTTTTGTTCTAGAAGGAAAGAGCTCCGCTTACCGCTAAGATCTTAAGAGCTCAAGCGGTGCGGAAAATGCAATAAAAGAAACCGTAGCTCATTAGAGATCTGCCCTCTTCCACCATGTGCAGGTCACTCCACAAAACAATACCCGTAAGCAGAGGCGCGAGAATGGGCAGAGATTGGCCGGTAATGTCGGCAACCCTTACCTAATGGCTTTACGGCAGAGTTGCCCGTGACACGGGGCGTCGTCCCGATTAAGACAAAGGTTTGCCGTAAGGTGTTATAGGCTTCACCGCCATGAAAGCGACGCTGGTCCTTGCGATCCTTGCGTGCGCATACGCAGCATGAGCGCCTTCCGGTTCGACGGCTAGGCTGAAGGGCGGACAGACCGGCACGCCGAGAGAAAGCCGCGTCCCGGTCGGAGGCGCTGAGTTGTATGCCCGAGAAATCGGAAAGGGTACATCAGTCATCGTCCTCGACGGCGGGCCCGATTTCGATCACAGCTATCTCCTGCCGGAACTAGACCGCCTCTCCGATGCGTTCCATCTCATCGACTACGACCAGCGGGGACGTCGTTGTTCGGCTCATCGAGCTACATAGCTTCCAGTTTATCGGGAATTTAAAAGTTGGACCGCAGGTACTCTCGTTCCGGGTCGATCGGATTCAATGGGGTTTAGAGCCGATGAGGAACCACGCCGAGAATTGTTTTGAGTTATGAGCTCAGGTGGCCGCGATCTCGGCGTCGTTCTAAGCTCAATTCCCTAACTGTAGGGCTCGTTGCTTTTTAGGAGTTTATCTTCGAGCGGCCCCCATTGTGGCCTGTTTGTTGATCGGATCGACGCGAAAACACTGCACTTCCTGGCTGAGCCAGTACATCTTGACGCTGCGTGGGCTGAACCCTCCGCGATAGACGGAACTCTGATTCACCAGATCGTGGACAGTAAGTGGACCGGAGAAGTTGCTGTCTTGTACCGAAGCGCAGATTCCGCACAATTGCGAAATACACTAAACCACCGTATAATGAGATAGTT
>DATFZQ010000138.1:0-13057 GCA_035314345.1 Candidatus Acidiferrum sp. | reverse complement strand
CGGTTCGTGGCCGCTCATTTGATTTGTAGCCGGCGCCAAAGCGGCATGAGTGAGGAACAACCAACTAAATGCTAACACGGTTGCGCACAGCTTCATCCTCGGCCCGCCCTGTGAGAAACTAGCGGTTGGAGAAAACAATGAGTACACCCGTGATGCACGGAGCAGAAAGCAAGCCGCTGGATGTCGCCTGGGTGCGGGCGCAATTCCCATCGTTGCAATTGCAGGTGGATGGGCACGCCGCGGCATTTCTGGACGGACCTGCCGGCACGCAAGTCCCGAAACAAGTGATGGACGCGGTCCAGAATTATTATCTCAAATCGAACGCGAACACCTGCGGGGCGTTTGCCACCAGCCGCAGCAACGACGCCATCATTGCCTCCGCTCGCGCGGCCATGGCCGATTTTTTCAATTGCGATAAAGATGAGGTCATCTTCGGTCAGAACATGACGACCATCACGTTCGCTCTGGCCCGCGCCATCGGACGGACGCTCGAGCCCGGCGACGAAATTGTCGTGACCACTCTGGACCACGATGCGAATGTTGCGCCCTGGCGCGCGTTGGAAGAGATGGGCATGGTGATTCGCCAAGTAGACATTCACGAATCGGATTGCACCCTTAACCTCGAAGATTTGAAGCGCAAGATCAACGCGAACACAAAGCTCGTGGCTGTCGGATACGCTTCGAACGCCGTCGGCACAATCAATCCCGTCGCCGAAATCACGAAGCTCTCGCATGCGGCCGGCGCGCTGATGTTCATCGACGCGGTGCATTACGCTCCCCACGGGCCGATCGACGTCCGGGCCCTCGATTGCGACTTCCTGGTTTGCTCGCCCTACAAGTTTTTCGGCCCGCACATGGGAACGCTCTACGGAAAACGCGAACATCTGCTGCGATTCAAGCCGTACAAAGTACGTCCCGCGCTGGATTCGCTCCCCGATCGTTGGGAAACTGGCACGCAGGTGCAGGAGTTAATTGCCGGAATCGGCGCGGCGGTAGACTACCTCGCAGAGTTGGGCAGGCATTGCGATGCATCAGCGACGAATCGGCGCAGCGCGCTTCTGGCCGCCTACCGCGCAACGCACGATCACGAAATGGCGCTGTTTTTGCGCTTAGTGGAAGGGTTGTTTGTTATTCCCGATTTGCAGTTTTTCGGCATTAGCGATCTAAAGCGTTTCAATGAACGCTGCTCGACAGTTTCCATTAGGCTGGCCAACCACTCACCCGCCGAAATCGCCGCGTTTCTCGGCGAACGCGGCATCTTCACGTGGGATGGCAATTACTACGCTCTGAATCTGACCGAGCGCCTCGGCGTGGAAGCCAAAGGCGGCCTTCTGCGCATCGGCCTCGTTCATTACAACACCGCAGAAGAAGTAGACCGGCTGCTCGTGGCGTTAAGGGAGATTGCAGCACGATAATCTATGGCCAAACGACCAAAGCCCATTGTGCTGACAGTGCTGGATGGATGGGGCTACCGCGCCGAAACCAAAGGCAACGCCATCGCCTTAGCGCGCAAACCCGCCTACGACGACCTTCTGAAGAAATTTCCGAACACGCTCATTCACACGTCGGGACCGTTCGTCGGCCTACCCGAAGGCCAAATGGGCAACAGCGAAGTCGGCCACATGAATATCGGCGCTGGCCGCATCGTCCACATGGACATCACGCGCATCGACCTTCTAATCGCCAATAAACAACTGCAAAACGTTCCGCTCTTTCAGCAAGCCATGGAGCGCGGGCGGCAGCACCAATTGCACTTGATTGGACTCTTGAGCGACGGCGGCGTGCACTCCCACATCCAGCATCTCTTCGCCCTGCTCGAAATGGCCAAGCAACAGAAGGTTGATCGCGTCTTCGTCCACTGCTTCATGGACGGCCGCGACACGCCCCCAAACAGCGGCCGCGAGTACGTCCGCCATTTGCAGCAAAAGATTCGCGAACTCGGCGTGGGCGAGATCGCCAGCCTTACAGGCCGCTACTATGCAATGGACCGCGACAACCGCTGGGAGCGCGTTGAACTGGCCTATCGCGCGGTAGTCCACGGCGAAGCGGAAACGCATTCGAACGATCCCATCGCCGCTCTTCAAAAAAGTTACGAGCAGGGAGTCACCGACGAGTTCATAAAGCCCATCGTCATCACAAAAGGTGTCGGAGCCGCGGCCGCGCCAGTACGAACGATTCACGATGACGACGCGGTCATCTTCTACAATTTCCGCGCCGACCGTGCCCGTCAAATGACCCGCGCCCTCGTCGAACCTGGCTTCGACAAAGTCACCGACGCGAATCGCCCCAAAAATCTTTTTTACGTCGCAATGACCCAGTACGACAAAAACTGGCCCTGGCTGAAATACGTAGTCTCTCCCGAAAAACTAGAGCACATCCTCGCGCAAGTTTTCGAAGAGCTGCAATACAAGAACCTCCGCTGCGCCGAAACCGAAAAATACGCCCACGTCACCTATTTTTTCAATGGCGGCGTTGAAAAACCCTTCGGCGGCGAAGAGCGCATCTTAGTCCCGTCACCGAAAGTCGCCACCTACGACCTCAAGCCGGAAATGTCCGCGCAAGGAATCACGGACACGGTAGTAAAAGCCATCGAAAAAGGCGAGTTCGACGCCATCATCATGAATTACGCGAATGCCGACATGGTCGGCCATTCAGGCAATCTCGAAGCCACGATCAAGGCCGTCGAAGCCGTTGACGCTGGCCTCGCCCAAATTTATCAAACGCTGAAAGCGCGGGGTGGCGTCTGGCTCATCACGGCCGATCACGGCAACGCCGAAACGATGATCGATCCAGCCAACGGCGGCCCGCACACCTATCACACGACGAATCCCGTCCCGCTCATTCTCGTCAGCGATAACGATTCGCTACAATTGAAACCGGGCGGCTCGTTGCGCGACCTTGCCCCCACGATGCTAGCCGCCCTCGGCCAACCCGAACCACCGGATATGACCGGCCAAGATTTGCGCGTCGCCAAAAGGCCGTAATATGACTCTCAGCTACGAACCCGTTAAGCAAAAACCTGCCGAGCCCGGCCAAAATCGCCCGCGATCTTTCGGTACGATCACTATTCCCGGCACGCCAGTCGGAGCCATCGTTTCCGTGGGCCTAGTCATAATTTGCTGGTTCGCTCTACCGCTCTCCCACCTTTTCATTCTCGGCACCGGTGGCCTCGGACTCATCGTCGGCTTACTCCTCTACTGGAAGCACCGCGGCTCCCGCGAATGAATCGCACCAACCCAGCCGAAACAAAACTCGTCATCTGCGTCTGGCATCCCTTCACTTACTGGCGCCCGCAGTCCGTCATGCCGCAAACCATCCGCGCCCGCTGGCCAGAAATGCGCGTCCTCCACTTGCCCGACTACGACCGCCTCCCCGCCGAACTACCCGACACCGATATTTTCGTCGGCTATTCCCTTCGTGCCGAACAGCTCACCCATGCAAATAAACTGAAGTGGATTCACTCCACCGCCGCCGGCGTCGCGCAACTGATGTATCCCGAGCTCCGCGTTTCTGGAATCGTCGTCACCAACCCCAGCGGCGTTTTTTCTCCACCCATGGCCGAACACACTATGGGCCTCCTCCTCGCGCTCGCCCGCAATTTCCCCGATTCCTCCCGTCATCAAGACCGCTCTCACTGGGGTCAGCAAGACATCTGGGACAAGCCGCAGCATCTCACCGAACTAAGCGGCCAAGTCCTTTTAATCGTGGGATTCGGTTCCATCGGCCGCGAACTCGCCAAACGCGCGCGCGCCTTTGACATGCGCGTCTGGGGCGTAACCCACTCCGGCAAAGGCGACACCACGCACGCAGAAAAAATCGTACCCGTCTCCCAATTCGAAGAAGCTCTGCCGCACGCGGACTACGTAGTCATCGCTGCGCCGGAAACAAGCGAAACGCGTCACCTCATCGGCGCGGCGCAAATCGCCTGCATGAAGCCCGGCGCCCGCCTGATCAATGTTGGTCGTGGATCACTCCTTGACGAATCTGCGCTAATCTACGCGTTAGAAACCGGCGCTCTAGGCGGCGCCGCGCTAGACGTAACTTCCGTCGAGCCACTTCCACCCAACAGCCCCCTCTGGCGTGCACCGAATCTCTTCATCACGCCGCACACCAGTGCCGTAAGCGACCGCCTCTGGCATCGCGAAACAGCTCTTCTCATGGATCTTCTGGAACGATGGTTTGACGGCCGCGAAATGTTCAATCAGGTAGATTTCGCCCGCGGCTACTAACCGGTCAACGCACTCTACAACCGCACCCTAGAGAGATCGCCGAACCGGCAGCTCAGTCTCCCGTGCCGGTTTTCACTGCCTCGTAACCTTCACGAGCATACACAACATATTTCTGTTTCTTGCCCTTCTGGTCCACTACCTCCAGAGGGCTCCCGTCGGGCTTCACCAGCTCAATCTTCACCTTGTGAAACTTTCCGTCTTTCGCCCCGGTTGTCGGCGTGTACGAAATGCTGTACTGATGCCGCAAAAAAGAAGTCACGGTTTGAAAGACGCCCGGCATTTCCCCTTCGAACTGCGGGAACCATGCTTCGCCGCCCGTTTCGTGCGCGAATGTTTTCAGCTGATTCTCCGCTTGCAGATAATTCATTCGCTGGATGCTGCCCATCCCGCCCACCCTGTTCATGTCCGCCGCATTCTGAAACACCTGGCCCAAACCCACACAAAAAATCGTCACATCACTCTGCCGCAACTGTTTCATAGTCTGGTCGAGATTGTGCTTTGAGAACGTGTCGACCCCGCTGGCCATCAGCACGATAGCCTTCTTACCCTTTACATCTTTCAACATCTCCGTGGTCTCCAGCAGCGCATCGAAAACGTTCGATTCGCTGAAGCCAGGAAAGTAAAGGTGGCGTATCCCGTCCATTACTTCTTCTTTGTTCTGCGTGAAGTCCACATCCACGCGAGTTTTCATGTCGAATGTTTCCAGCGCCACCCAGTCTTGTTGTTTGAGCTGAGGAAACAAGTACTGGGACCAATACTTTGCGTACGAGGCGAAAAATCCTCCCCAGCCTCGGCTGCTGAACTCCAGCAACAACACCATCGTAATCGGCGCGTCCGTGGGTCCGAAGTTGGTGATGGTCTGCGGCACGCCTTCATCCGTGAGCCGGAAATTCTCTTTCTTCAGTCCTGTCAGGATGTCGCCATTTTTTGTGGTCGCGATCACATCCAGCGTTACGACCGGCACTTCCACCGCGATGCTCACGCCGCCCTGGGGAGCCTGCTGCTGTGGCGTAGCGGGGGCTTGGGGCGCCGTCGCGCCTGCCGGAGGTGGTACGCTCCCTTGAGGACCCGTGGGCGCTTGCGCCGTCGCAGGCTGCTCGGCCAGCGGCAGAATAATCACAGTCGCGAGAAATGTCAGTAAAACCAGAGAAACAATCGTCTTCATTTCACCCCTCGATTCGCCTTCAAGTTCAACCCGTTTGCCTGGCCGCCGCTTTTCCCACACTGGGTATGCCTGCGCGCCGTTTGAATTTACGCAACGCGCCGCCAAGCCCCCGGATTTGCCCCCACACCTGCATGTTAGTATGAAGCGCGTTAACTGCAAAGCGTTGCTGAGCCGGGCATTTTAGACCCAGGCCGCATCTGAGACGGAGGAAGTCTTCGTGAATTGGAACCGCAGAATGCACATTCTTGTGCCCGCAACGGCCCTGGCACTCTTCCCGCTGGCCACGGCTTTGCCTTTGGCGTCCCAAGTGCCGTCCACCGCCATGCCTACCGTCGAGTCGACGCGATCCCCGGCCGGGGATACCACCGCGCTGGCTAAGGAAGCTGAAGGCTGGCTCGCCGATCTCATTCGCATTGACACCTCGAATCCACCCGGCAACGAGCAAGCCGCCGCAAAATACGTGGCCGGTATCCTGACCAAAGAAGGAATAAACTCGGAATTTTTGGATCTCGCTCCGGGCCGCAGCGCACTCGTAGCGCGTCTCCGCAGCGCCGCCATGCCGGATCCGTCGCGCGCCCTGCTGCTCGTAGCGCACATGGACGTCGTCGGCGTGGACAAGTCCAAGTGGACCGTCGACCCCTTCGCCGCCACGATCAAAGACGGCTACATGTACGGTCGCGGTTCGATCGATGACAAAGGCATGCTCGCCGCAAACCTCGCCGCCTTCATCGCCCTTAAGCGTTCCAACGCCCGCGTCAACCGGGACATCATTTTTCTCGCCACCGCCGATGAAGAGCAAGGCGGCGAAGCCAGCATCCGCATACTCATCGCCAAATACTGGGACAAATTTGCCGCGGGCTTTGCCCTCAACGAGGGCGGCAGAGTCATCCTGAAAAACGGCAAGGTCGAGTACGTCGCCGTACAAGCCAGCGAAAAAGTACCCGTGGACGTCGCGGTGATCGCGCGCGGGCCGTCAGGTCATGCCTCCGTTCCCACCAAGGACAACGCCGTTGTCCACTTGGCTGCAGCCGTCGAGAAAATTGGCGGCTACACTGCGCCCGTCCGCTTCACCACTATTGTGCGGCGCTATTTCGAACAGCTCGCGCCGCTCGAAGACGATGAACTCGCCAAGTGGATTCGCTCGCTCGATACTCCGGACCGCGGCGAACACGCGCAGCACGTCATTTCCGACACCAATCCCCTCTGGAATTCCATGTTGCGCGACACCATCGCTCCCACGATGTTGTCGGCGGGCGTGCGCGCCAATGTCATTCCTTCGGAAGCCCGCGCCATGCTCAATGTCCGTCTCTTGCCGGGCGACACCATCGACGTTCTGCTGGCTGACCTCACAAAGTTGGTGAACGATCCCACTATCCGTTTCGAAGTTCAGCCCGATGCCGGCTTGGCTGCGCCGCCGTCTTCGCTCGAGTCCGACTTCTATGCCACAATCACAAAAGCTGCTTCGCAGGAGTTTTCCGGCGCCCCGGCGCTGCCTTTCTTATCGGCTGGCGCGACGGATTCCGCTCAGTTGCGGCTGCACAACGTGCAAGCCTACGGGGTCTCCCCGTTCCCGATGACCGACGAGGATTCCCGCCGCATGCACGCCGATGACGAGCGCATGCCGCTCGCTTCGTTCGACAAAGGCGTTGATTTCCTCGCGCGCATCGTCACGGAATTCGCCGCCACAAGATAACCAAACCGAATGCCGGTAGGTCTTCTGCCCAGTGGGGCGCAGAAGGTTGTAAACTCCCTTTCACGAGAAAGTATGGCTTTTCGTCACTCAAAAATCGTTTGCACTATCGGGCCGGCCAGCGGTTCACCCCGCATGATCCGCCGTTTACTGGAAGCCGGGATGGACGTTGCCCGGCTGAATTTCTCTCACGGCACGCACGCCGAGCATGCGCAGAATATCGCCGTCTTGCGTGCTGCCGCTGTCGAACAAGAAAAACCAATCGCCATTCTTGCGGACCTGCAGGGCCCAAAGATTCGCACCGGGCCGCTCGCCGGAAGCAGGCCGGTCATGCTCCGCACCGGGCAGCACTTCGTCATCACCACCGCCAAGGTGTTGGGCGATTCCACACGAGTTAGCACCGTTTTCCGGCCGCTCCCGAAGGAAGTCCACCGCGGAGATCGCATCTTGCTTTCGGATGGCTTGATCGAACTTCGTGTCCTGCAAGTTCGAAGCCCCGAAGTAATCTGCGAAGTCGTAAATGGCGGAGCACTCGGAGAACACAAAGGCATCAATCTGCCCGGAATCAAGTTGCGCGTTCCCGCTCTCACGCTGAAAGACCGCGAAGATCTTGCGTTTGCTTTGAAACACGGCGCGAACTACATCGCCGTAAGTTTTGTCAGGCGCCCCGAAGATGTTCTCCTGGCTAAATCTTTCGTGCGGCGGGCCGGCAAAAACACCCCAGTCATCGCCAAGCTCGAAAAACCAGAAGCCATCGAGAATCTGGACGACATCCTTCGCGCCGCCGATGGCGTGATGGTCGCGCGCGGCGATCTGGGCGTCGAGATGAACCCCGAGCGCGTCCCCGTCGTCCAAAAAACAATCATCGCTCGCGCACGCCACTTCCGCCGGCCCGTGATCACCGCCACGCAAATGCTCGAGTCCATGACCGAGAATCCCCGCCCCACTCGCGCGGAGGCCTCCGACGTAGCCAATGCCATTTTTGATGGCTCCGACGCCGTCATGCTCTCTGCGGAAACTGCCTCCGGAAAATATCCCGTCGAAGCTGTCAGCATGATGGCGAAAATTATCGCCGAGGCGGAAGCCAGCGACTGGAAAACGCCGCCGCGCGTGCCGCTAGAAAAACTGAAGGTAGCGGAAACCGTTGCCGAACTCGTATGCCACGCGTCGCATGAACTGCACATGAAGCTGATCGCCGTCTTCACGCACAGCGGCTTCACTGCGCGCCTTGTTTCCTGCTACCGCCCCGCGGTCCCCATCATCGCCTTCTCCCCCGAGGCAGAAACCCGCCGCCGCATGGCCTTGATCTGGGGCGTGATGCCGCGCCATATTCCCAATGTTCAAAAAATTGACGGCCTTGCGGCCATCGCTGAAAAGCGCCTCCTCGAGGAACGCCTCGTTCGCAAAGGCGACGTCATCGGCATCGTCGCGGGCACGCCCATGGGCATACGCGGCACCACAAACTTCATGAAGTTCCACATTGTCGGCGGCCCCGCGTAGCAGGGCCGGCATTTGCACCGCCGAGGCACTTCAATCCAAATGGGAAGATTCTCCGGAAATCTAATTGACCCAGCGGTCTGGGCGGGAAGGAGGTTCGTTCTTGTGCTTGTTAATATACACGTCGAATCGCTTGCGGTTGCGTTTGTGCTGCCAGTCCGAAACGCTGTTTCGCACGCTGTATAAAAATGATCCGCGCCGCAAATAAATGTATCCCACGAGCATTCCGCCGAGATGGCAGACGTGAGCAACCGCGTCGCCGCCAGCTCCCAGCGTGGCGAAAAATTCAATCGCACCCATCACCGCGACGTACGGCCGCATAGGAATTGTCACTGGCAACGGGAAAAGCCAAATGCGGCGGTCCGGAAACAGAATGGCGTTCGCCATCAAAATTCCAAAAATCGCGCCCGACGCCCCGATCGTCGGAATGTCCGACGGCATGTGGCCCCATGACATCGGAATGACCTTGACGAGAATTTCGATCAGGCCTGCGCCGACGCCGCACAGAAAAAAGAAATTCAGAAATCGCTTTTTCCCCCAAACCAGTTCCAGCTCACGGCCAAACATCCACAAAAAAAGCATATTCATCAGCAAATGCAACAAGCCGCCGTGGAGAAAAATGTAGGTGAACGGCTGCCACAGTCGCAGGCCCGGCACAGGACCGAGGGCGACCAGCCCGAAGAAATGGTTCATCCAAGACGAAGCTTTTACGCCCAGGAAGATGTCGACGAGCGTCTGGACCAGGAACACGCCGGCGCAGATGAGCACCAGGAGTTTGACACCGGGCGTAATAAAGCCGCGCCAATCGAAGTTGTAACGCCGGGCGCGGAACGAAGTTCCCATACATAAAGTCTACGGCGTTGGGATGCGCGCGTCAAAGTGGCGCTTTGGCTGGTATTCGTGATTTTTTGATGAAATTTTGGACTCTCCGGTCGACTCCTTAGCTCAATTTTTTGCGAGCGAAATGGAACAAAGAGGCTGCGAGAAGGACGAACATGACGACGCCAAAGAGCGACTGGACGTGGGTTGGCAGCGGAGTCTGGTCGTTCGGGCTAAGCATGGGCCAAAACTTGGGGCCGATGGAGAAGAGGTCGGGGCGCCAGGGCAAACGGAGCAGGCTGCCGAACCAGCCGGGGACGTGCGTGGCGATTTCCGGATCCTGGAAAAGATTGATGATGATGCCGAGCAAACCGAAGACGCCGCCGGCGGCGATCAGTCCGCTGGAATAGAGCGCGCCGGGGCTGGCTTCGCCTTCGTCTTTTTTCTCCTTGGAACTGGTTTCGACGAGCCAGCGGACCAGGCCGCCGGCAAACATGGTGGCCGTAGTGGCGATGGAGAGATACGAGCCGACGGCGAAGGCCAGCGATCGCACGCCGAGGATTTCGACGGCGATAACCAGCGCGACGCCCATGAGAACGAGACGCCAGGGGAGCTTCTGGTTGAGAATGCCGTTGATGACCGTGGCCATGAGGCGGGCTTGCGGAGCGGGAGCTTTGTCGCTGCCGATGCCTTGCGCCCACTGGATTTCGATTTGTTTTGTGTCGCTGTCGTAGAGATATTCGCCATCGGGGATAACGCCGGAGCTGAGGGCGTTGATCAGCGTGTAGCTCTTGCCGCGATAGACGAAGCCTTCTCTCTCGATTTTCGCGCCGGAAGGAAGCGCGGCAATGTTCACGGGGATTTGCGTGGGGATGTATTTTTCGAGGCCCACGTTCATCAAGTTGAGCGTGGCGCCGATGGCGACGGTCGAAACGGTGACGCCAATGAGAAGGCCCAACTGCTGACGGTAGGGAGTAGCACCGACGAGATAGCCGGTCTTCAAGTCTTGCGAGGTGGCACCGGCGATGGCGGCGGCGATACAGACCACGCCGCCGATCATGAGTGCGAGCACGGCGTAGTTTGGCGCGGTCCATCCGGCGAGAAAAAAGATCGCGCAGGTGGCCATTAGCGTGGCGATGCTCATTCCGCTAATGGGATTGGAAGAGTTTCCGAGCAATCCGCTGATGCGCGCCGCGACGGTGACGAACAGAAATCCGAAAACTACGACGAAAATGGCTGCGAAGAGATTCTGATACCAGAACGTGCCTGCGCCTTTCATCGGATGAAAGGTCAACAAAACCCAGAGCATCACGATGATGACGATGGAACCGATGATCACGGTGCGCATGGGCATGTCTTCATCGATCCGGCTCGCGGCTGAGGATTGGCCGCCGCCCTGGGCGCGCACGTCTTTCAGGCCCGAACGCAGCGCGGAAATAATTGTGGGCAATGTGCGAATCAGAGTGATGACGCCAGCAGCAGCGACAGCGCCAGCGCCCATCGGCCGAATGTAGGTCCGCCAGAGCTGATCGGGAGTCATGTCCGGAATAGGAATTGTGCCGGGATAGATGGCTGTGTGGCCAGAGAGCTGGCCGAAGAATTTTATGGCGGGCATGATCAAAAGCCAGGAAACGATGCCGCCCGCGAAAAGAATACCGGCAACGCGCGGGCCGATGATGTAGCCGACGCCGAGATACTCGGAGGTGATGTTTGCGCGGAAGGATGCGCCAGGAAACCAGGACGGACGGCTTTCCGGCTGCGAGGTCCAGGCCTGGAAAGTGTTCATGCAAAAGGTGTACACGCCGCCGAGACCGAGTCCCCAAAAAACGCGGCCCGCAAACGAGCCGCCGCGCTCGCCCGCCACGAGGACGTCAGCGCAAGCGGTGCCTTCGGGAAAGGCGAGGTTGCCGTGCTCGCCGACGATGAGCTGGCGGCGCAGCGGAACCATAAGCAGCACGCCGAGCCATCCGCCGAGCAGCGCGAGTGGAAAGATGCGCCAGAAAGTGAATTCCGAGCCGAAGCCGAGAAAGATCAGCGCGGGAATCGTGAACATGACGCCCGCAGCAAGCGATTCGCCCGCGGAGCCAGTGGTCTGGACGATGTTGTTTTCTAGAATCGTCGAGCGGCCGAAGGCGCGCAGGATGCTGATCGAAAGAACGGCGATAGGAATGGATGCGGAAACCGTGAGGCCCGCGCGTAAACCGACGTAGACGCTGACCGCGCCAAAGAGCAATCCAAACAACGAGCCAAGGATGACCGCGCGGATCGTAAATTCCTTGACGGTCTCCTCCGCGGAGATGTAGGTGCGAAATTCTCCTGGAGGAGCCGTGGAACTCCATGGACGATCAGTCACTGAATCCTCCCCGTTTGCGGAATGGGATGCGGGTGCTGCCCCTGTGCGGCGGGATTATGCCGTAAATCAGAGGCGGGAGGGTAGAAGTTCTGGGGGAGGACCGTGAGTAGTGAATTGTAGGTAGTGGAAAGGCGGCGTTGGAAGGTTTGAAGGTTGAAAGGTTTGAAAGTTGAGCGGAAGAGTGCGCCCTGATCCGCAGAACGGAGAGGTCCCTTCCGACAAGGTCGGAGCCTTCGGTCGCTCCCGATGGTCGCTCGGGATACAAATCCTTCGTGGGATTTGTAGTTAGCAGTAACCCCCCGGTGTTTTTGCCAAAGAGCGCGGAATCGCCTGAAAATAAAGGGCTTGGCATTTTGCCGGTGGCAAAAGTGTGCGTAAGAGTATGAAAACAAAGGGAACGCAAGTCCCATGGAATGATATTGTTGGGGACTCTTGCAAAGAGCGGCGGCGGCTGAGCCGAGAAGGGTTTTAACGGAGAGGACGCAGAGCACACAGAGGTCAGCGGAGCGACGCAGACGAGTTCGAGGGAAGCGGCGGGGGCGGGAAGCGAGGATGTGGGCGAAACCCTTCGAGGCTCAGGGCAAGCATGGGGAATGGTAGCAGAGATAGTTACCGATTGTCAATAGCGACGCTCAGTTACTGAATGCTTATTCGAACGGGAGGGACGGATTCGAATCAGCGTGGCGGAAGTGGAGAGGATTGAGGGAGTTGGGCGGGGAGTGATCTTCGACGGCTTGCGGCGCGAACTGGTAACTGCTCATGCCTTGCGTTTTTCAGCGAGCCAAGCACGTTTCCTCTCATCGAGCTTGAAACGAACCTGGCCGGAATCGATCAACTCACCGCGCTGCGCGGCCGCATATCCTTGCTCAATTTTTGACCGGATTTCGCTGCCGTGCTCGGCCAGCCAGGCTTCCTGCTCGTGAAGCAGGGAAATGGCGTGCTCAATGAACTCATCCACGCTTTGGTAGGGCCCGCGCTCAACGTCTTGACCATTTCTTCCAGCTCGGGGCGCAGATGAATCTTCATGACCACAGTCTACCCCATTTCTCCAAGTATGGCGGTTGGCGAGTTCGTGGAGATTCTTTGGGCTAGTCGGCGAGAGCTGCTGCGAGAATTCGCCATTTTTCAGTCCGGCGAGTCCGGCATAACGGGCTGTTTGGCAATCGTGACCGGGCAGATAGTTCCGGAATCGTTCGTCGATACACTCGTCGATTAGAATGCGCATTTAGGGGCGCCCGAGGAGAAGGTGTTTCGCTTCTTCGAGAGCAGCGATTGCGGATTCGCGCGAGACGGTGGGAAATCCT